>DATBPD010000034.1:0-33356 GCA_036561525.1 Candidatus Dormiibacterota bacterium
CAGTGGGGTGTTGCTCAACTCGTGGACCGGGCTGAACATCTACCGCGTGGCCAAGGCCAGGTATCCCCGCGGCGGCCTGCTCCAGGACAGCAACCAGGAGATCGTGCTCGTGGTCGGCCTGCTGGTGGTCATCGCCATCTCCGTCGTCGAAGCGCTCTTCTGCTACAACGGCCTCAGCAACGAGAAGAACCTGCCTAACGCGGCAACCTTCTACCTCGGCGTGGTGGCTATCGCCATCCCGATTCTGTTGCAGTTGGCCTTTGGCCGGCTCGGCCACCGCGGTGGCAAAGGCGACCATCAGAGAGTCGACGGCTACCCGACCCCACCGCCGGCACCGGGCGACAGCTGGGAACCGCTGTGATCACCACGCAGCTGCTCATCCATCACGCCCTGCTGGCGCGGGCCGGCGGCGGTCAGGGCTTCGGCGGGGGAGGGGGTGGCTTCGGCGGCGGGTACGGCGGGGGTGGCTACTACGGCGGTGGCGGTTACTACGGCGGCGGCGGGCTGGGATCGCTCGGGCTCCTCTCGCTGCTCTTCTTCGGTGGCGGTCCGTTCATCTTCATCATCGTGCTGCTGGCGGCGTTCAACGCGTGGCGGCGCATGGGGGGAGGCGGCATGAGCGGGATGCGCGACACGGGAACGTCGCCCTACTCCCACTACGGCGACAGCGGACCGATGGGCGTTCCCCGCGGCTTCGGCTTGGGCGACGAGCCGCCGTCCGCGCCGGACAGCGTGCCGGATGGACTGGCCGCGATCCGCGCTCACGATCCCCAATTCGACGAGACGGAGTTCATCAACCAGGCGCAGCGCGAGTTCTTCATCATCGAGAAGGCGTGGAGCGACTGCAAGCCGGAGGAGAGTCGCCGGGTGATGGCCGACACGCTGTGGGACCAGCACCGCGCCCAGATCGAGCAATACGTCACCAAGGGGCAGCACAACGTCCTCGACGACCTCGCCCTCGCCGGGGCGACGATCATCGCCGCAAGCAGTGACGGCCGGCACGATCGCATTCAGCTGCGCATGCACGCAGCGTGCGCTGACTACGACGTGGACAACACCACCAACAAGGTGACCCGTGGCGACCGCACCGTGCGCGAGTGGTACGAGGACTGGCTTTTCGAGCGCTCCTCCAACGCCACGACGCGTCCCGACGGCGGCACCATGGCGCAGCATTGCCCCAACTGTGGCGCGCCATTGGACGTCGACCTCAGCGGCGTGTGTTCGTACTGCAAGGTACCGGTGATGAGCGGTGACTACGACTGGGTGCTCACCCGCATCGACCAGGTCCAGTGACTACGCCTCTTTGTCAGCCTCCGCAGCCGCGCGGGTCTGCAGCTCGTTGACCACGTTGGCGTCGGCAAGCGTGGTGGTGTCACCGAGCTTGCGGTTCTCGGAGATGTCGCGGAGCAGGCGTCGCATGATCTTGCCGCTGCGGGTCTTGGGCAGCTCCGGTGTGAAGGTGATCCATTTCGGCTTGGCGATGGCCCCGATGAGCTTGCCGACGTGGTCGCGCAGCTCGGCCGCCAGCTCCGTGCTCTCCTGAACACCGCCGCGAACGATCACGAACGCGGAGATCGCCTGCCCTGTCTGCTCGTCACTCTTGGCGGTGACGGCCGCCTCGGCCACCGACGGATGGTCGACGAGAGCTGACTCCACCTCAGCCGTGCTGATGCGGTGGCCGGCGACGTTCATGACGTCGTCGACACGGCCCATGAACCAGAAGTAGCCCTCATCATCGATGCGCGCCCCGTCGCCCGCGAAGTAACGATCTCCATACTTGTTCCAGTAGGTCTCCCGGTAGCGCTGGTCGTCTCCCCAGATGCCGCGCAGCATTCCCGGCCACGGCTTGGTGAGCACCACGTAGCCTCCGCCGCCGAGGGGAACGTCATTGCCCTGCTCGTCGACAACCGACGCACCGATGCCGGGGAGGGGGCGGGTCGCCGAGCCCGGCTTCAACGTGGTGACCCCCGGCAGCGGCGCGATCATGATGCCGCCCGTCTCCGTCTGCCACCAGGTGTCGACAACGGGAACGCGGCCACCGCCGATCATCTCGCGATACCAGATCCACGCCTCCGGATTGATCGGCTCGCCGACGGTGCCGAGCACGCGCAGCGACGACAGATCGTGGCGGTCCGGATACTCGCCACCCCACTTCATGAAGGTGCGGATGGCGGTGGGCGCGCAGTACAGCACGGTGACCCCGTACTTCTTGATGGTCGCCCACCAGCGGTCCTTGTCGGGAAAGTCCGGCGTGCCCTCGTACATCACCGAGGTGACGCCGTTTCCCAACGGTCCGTAGACGATGTAGGTGTGCCCGGTGACCCAGCCGATGTCCGCGGCACACCAGAACACGGAGTCAGGGTGGATGTCGAAGACCAGGTCGTGGGTGTACATGGCCTGGAGGAGATACCCGGCGGTGGTGTGCTTGATGCCCTTGGGCTTGGCCGTCGTCCCCGAGGTGTAGAGCGTGTAGAGAAGATCCTCGGACTCCATCGCCTCGGGCTCGCAGGTGGCGTCCTGCGCGGCGACCAGGTCGTGGTACCAGTGGTCGCGCCCCTCCTTCATGGGGATGTCGTTGCCGGTCCTGCGCACCACCACCACGCTGCGGACGGTGTCCGCCTTGGCCAGCGCGTCATCCACGTTGCGCTTCAGCGGCACCGTGGTGCCACGCCGCCACGCCTCGTCCTGGGTGATCAGGCACACCGACCCGGAGTCATTCATCCGATCTGCCACGGCCTCCGCGGAGAAGCCTCCGAAGACCACCGAGTGGGGGGCGCCGATGCGCGCGCAGGCGAGCATGGCAACGGGCAGCTCGGGGACCATGCCCATGTAGATTCCCACCCGGTCGCCGCGCTTGACGCCCAGCTCCTTGAGCGCGTTGGCGAGACGGCATACCTGCTCGAGCAGCTCGGCGTAGGTGAGCGTGCGCGTGTCTCCCGGCTCCCCCTCCCACAGGTAGGCGACCTTGTCGCCTCGGCCGTTGTTCACGTGACGATCGAGACACTGGTAGCTGGCGTTGAGCGTGCCACCGACGAACCACTTGGCGAAGGGGAGGTCCCATTCCAGGACCTTGTCCCATGGTCGCGAGAAGCTCAGGTACTTCTCGGCCTGCTTGGCCCAGAACGCCTCCGGATCCGCCTCAGCCTCGCGGTAGAGGCTGTCGTCGCGAACATTCGCCTGCGCCCGGAAATCCTCCGTGGGCGGGAATGTCCGTGCCTCCTTGAGAAGGGCATCGATGGTGGAATCCGAAGCCGTCTGAGCCATCAGGGTCTCCTCCAGGCGCTTGCGCGCCGCTGGTCCGTGGTGTCGAGGTGGCGCGTGTCAGGTGGGCAGCACGCGCCTCTTGAAGTTGGCGTTGGTCACATCTGCGAACGATGCGTACAGGGCCGCGGCCGCCGTGGCCAGGCCGACGTAACCGCCAACCTGAGTGATGCCCATGCTGGTCGCCCATTTCCCGATCGCGAGCAGCACATAGGTGGCGGTCAGGAGCAGGAGCACCAGCTGCACCGCCCGTGCGCCGGCCAGGGAGGCGATGAACATGTATGCCGTGAAGAGACCCCACACCATCAGGTACCAGCCCACGAAGTTGTCGATGTCGTGGGCACCCGTCTTGACACCCGGCGCGAAGACGACGACGAGCAGGTAGAAGCTGATCCAGAATGCGCCGTACGCGCTGAACGCCGTGGCGGCGAAGGTGTTGCCCCGCCGGAACGCCCACATCCCTGCGAGCAGTTGGGCCGCGCCGCCGAAGGCGAGCGCCATGGACAGCACCAGCACGGTGAGCGACTCCGGCAGGATCTGGGCATTGATCAGCGACAGCAGCAGCGTGGTGGTCCCGAAGCCCGCCAGGCCGAGGGGCGCCGGGTCGCCGATCAGGGGCGCTACGTTCTCAGGCGTCCTCAACGCCGTGTCCTCGAATGGTCGCGCCATGTGCGTGCCTCCTCTCCATGTGACGCCGCCGAGGGCGTCAGGCACGCCGATTTTGCTCTTACGTCGAGGGGTTTGCCAAACGGGCTACTGGTCGGTGCAACAACCAGGAGCCCGTTGGCACTGCTGCGGCCCGGGTTCAGACCTCTTTGAACTCGGCGTCGACGACGTCCTCGCCAGCGGGCGGAGCGCCCTCGTCGCCACCTCCTGCCGCACCGTTGGAGCCGCCGCCGTCGGTGGGGGCGCCACTCTGCGCGTACACCGCCTCGCCGATCTTCTGGATCGAACCCTGCAGCTCGTCGGTGGCTCGCTTGATGGCGTCGCTGTCGCCGGTGGCGACGGCGTCGCGGACCGCCTTGACCTTGGCCTCGATGTCGCTGCGCACGTCCGCGGGCACCTTCTCGCCGGCGTCGCTGAGCGCCTTCTCCGCCTGGTAGGCGAGGTTCTCGCCGCGGTTCTTGATCTCGATCGCCTCAGCCCGCTTGCGATCCTCGTCGGCGTTGGCCTCGGCCTCCTTGACCATGCGCTCGACCTCGGTCTTGTCGAGCGTCGTCGAGCCGGTGATGGTCACCCGGTTCTCCTTGCCCGTGCCGCGATCCTTGGCGCTCACGTTGAGGATGCCGTTGGCGTCGATGTCGAAGGTGACCTCGATCTGCGGCATGCCCCGCGGCGCCGGTGCGATGCCGTCGAGGTTGAACGTGCCGAGGATGCGGTTGTCGCGGGCCAGCGGACGCTCGCCCTGGAGGACGACGACCTCCACTGAGTTCTGGTTGTCGGACGCGGTGGAGAACACCTGCGACTTCGATGTCGGGATGGTGGTGTTGCGCTCGATGAGCTTGGTGTTCACCTCGCCCTCGGTCATGATCCCGAGCGACAGCGGGGTGACGTCGAGCAGCAGGACGTCCTTGACGTCGCCCTTGAGGACGCCACCCTGGATGGCGGCGCCGATCGCCACCACCTCGTCGGGGTTGACGCCGCGGTGCGGCTCCTTGCCGGTCAGCGACTTGACCAGATCCTGGATCACCGGCATACGCGTCGAGCCGCCGACGAGGATCACCTCGTCGAGGTCCGTCGCGGTCAGGGTGGCGTCCTTGAGCGCCTCTTCGAACGGCTTGCGGCAGCGCTCGGTGAGGTCGGCGGTGAGCTGTTCGAACTTGCTGCGCGACAGTGTGATCGCGAGGTGCTTCGGCCCCGACGCGTCCGCGGTGATGAAGGGGAGGTTGATCTCCGTCTCCATCCGCTGCGACAGCTCGATCTTGGCCTTCTCAGCGGCCTCGGTGAGGCGTTGCAGAGCCTGCCGGTCGTTGCGCAGGTCGATGCCCTGATCCTTCTTGAACTCGTCGGCCAGCCAGTCGACGGCGCGGCGGTCGTAGTCGTCGCCGCCAAGGTGGGTGTCACCGTTGGTGGACTTGACCTCGAACACGCCTTCGCCGACCTCGAGGATCGAGACATCGAATGTGCCACCGCCGAGGTCGAACACCAGGATCTTCTCGTTGACCTTCTTGTCGAGCCCGTATGCGAGGGCTGCGGCAGTGGGCTCGTTGATGATCCGCAACACGTTGAGCCCGGCGATCTGGCCGGCGTTCTTGGTGGCCTGGCGCTGGGCGTCGTTGAAGTACGCCGGGACGGTGATGACCGCCTCGGTCACCTTCTCACCGAGGTACGATTCGGCGTCCGTCTTGAGCTTCTGGAGGATCATCGCGGAGATCTGCTCAGGGGTGTACGTCTGCCCGACCACCTCGATCTCGACCCGGCCGTCCTTGCCCGCGATGACCTTGTAGGGGACCTGCTTGGCCTCCTGGCTGACCTCGTCGAGCTTGCGCCCCATGAAGCGCTTGATGGACGAGATGGTGTTCTCTGGATTGACCGCCGCCTGGCGGCGGGCCAGTGTGCCCACGAGTCGCTCACCGGTCTTGGTGAATGCGACGACGGATGGTGTGGTGCGGCCACCTTCGGCGTTGGCGATGACCACTGGCTCGCCGCCCTCCATCGCGGAGATGACGCTGTTGGTGGTACCGAGGTCGATGCCGACTGTTTTGGCCATGAGATGGGTCCCTCCCGGGAAGAACGATCAGGGGAAAACGGAATTGTGGGCGCACACTATGACGCCGCTGGTCCCCTGATACCTCGCCGCAGGCTCATGCTAAACGTGTCGCCGCCCGCGATGGCGCTACCCTGAGCCGGTGAGGGAGAGGCCCGGCGGCGGTATGGTCGCGCAGCTCAAGGGCCTGCGCGAGCGCGCCGACGAGGACTTCAGCAGCCCGCCCGGCATCAAGGTCTCGGGCCGTCACCAGTTGGACATCGCCGAGCTCGGTCTGCGCGTGACCATCACCAGGTCGCGCTATCCCAACACCGATGACGGCATCGACCAGTACGCAGTCACGCTGACGCGCTCCCGCCTCGACCAGCCCGCCGCCGACACCGAGGTGCGCATGGTGCTCGAGACCGCCTTCGGGGAGGCCGCCGGCGAGGCGGTCGAACGGATCGGAGGGGGGCCGTTGGTGCGGATGTTCCGAGTCCCCGCCGGCTGACCGTCAGCCGCGTGGATAAGCGTCGTCACCGATCAGCGGGACGAACCGACACGGCCCCAGTGTATCGGTGGTCCAGCGGCCCTCGACCACGCGCAGGCGCACCAGCTCGTCCATCTCCTCGCCGTCGCGGTGCAGCGGGATCACCAACCTGCCGCCCTCGCGAAGCTGACGGGGCAGCGCAACGGGCATGTGCGGAGCTGTCGCAGCGACGGCGATGGCATCGAAGGGCGCCTGCTCGGGCAGGCCTCTGCTGCCGTCGCCGACGTGCACGACGACGTCGACGCCGGCGCTGGCGAGGCGCCGGCGCGCCGCCTGGGCCAGCTCGGCGACGCGCTCGATGCCAACGACCTGCGCTCCACACGCGGCCAGCACCGCCGCCTGGTAACCCGAGCCGGTGCCAACGTCGAGGACGCGATCGCCGTCGCGGATCTCCAGCGCTTCGACCATGGCCGCGACGATCAGCGGCTGCGAGATGCTCTGGCCGCACTCGATCGCCAGCGCCCGGTCCGCATAGGCCTCGTCCACCGCCGCGACGGGCACGAAGAGCTCACGCGGCACCGATGCCATGGCGCGGAGGACGCGCGGGTCGCGAATGCCGCCGCGACGCAGCGTGTCGAGCATCTCGCCAACCTCATCGCGCATCGTGGTTGTGTAGCAGAAGCGGTCCGATCAGGCTCGTCGCTCAGTCGTCGCGGTACTCGCGCGCGCCGGTTGCCGGGTCGTACCAGACCCGCATGCGCCGGCCCGTCTCGGGATCGATGAACACCTCATTGGTGGGGTGGGCGCCGAGATTGGGTCCACGGCGACCTGGCCGGTACCTGTCCCAGCCGATCACGGTGGCGACGACCACAAGCACCACCGCGGCGAGGATCAGCAGCGGAATGATGCTTCCAGCCGGGTCGACGGACACAGGACGCTGCCGTCAGCCGCTCGGCGGCAGTGCTTCGACGACGATGGCCGTGCCGTAGGCGACGATCTCGCTCATCGTCTGACCCATCTCGGAGGAGTCGAAGCGCATCATCACCACCGCGTTGGCGCCGGCCGCCGTGGCGCTCTGGACCAGCCGGTCGATCGCCTCCCGCCGGGCGTCCTCGAGCAGCTTGGTGTACGACTTGACCTCGCCACCGGCGATGCTGCGCAACCCCGCTGCGATGTTGCCGCCGACCCCGCGCGTGCGCACGGTCAGGCCGAACATCTCGCCGATGACCCGGGTAACACGCATCCCCGGGATGTTCTCGGTGGTGGTGACGATCATGTCTTCTCCTACTGCTGCGGCTCGAGGACGAGGTCGTCGGGCGGCGTCTGTGGGACCTTCCAGACCAGGAAGGCCTTGTTCCAGCGGCGGTGGTACTCGTTGGCAGCCTCGACGGAGTCGTGGTGGGCACGCTCGAATGCCGCCAGGTCGCCGGCTTCGCAGGCCGCGAAGAGAGGACCGAGATCCTCGTCGATGAAGGCCTCGACGTCGTGCTCGTACTTGGGCCGGGTGACATTGCCGAGGCGGAAGAGCTTGCGCATCTCCTTGAGCTGCCAGGTGGCCAGCGGCCAGTTCTCGGCCCGGCCGGCGTGGTAGGCCTTCCACATCCGCGCCCCGATCTCAGGCATGAGGCGGGCAAAGCCAGGCGCCAGCGCGGTCAGCGCCTCCAATTCAAGCCGTTCGGGGTTCTTGGGCTGCGGCGATTCGCTCAACGAGTGCTCCTTGTATGGCTCCCGGCAGTGTAGCCACGGCGCTTCGCGCCCGAGGTTGTGACAGATCGCACGCGGGGACGTTTGTGCAGTCGATGATCGCCGCCATGACCAGAGCGGTGCAGGGCGCGGTGACCCCTTTCGAGGAGGTGTATCGAGAGCATGCCGACGCCGTCTTCCGCTTCTGCGTCTCCCAGCTGCGCGACCCGGCCACGGCCGAGGATGTCACCGGCGACGTCTTCGCCGCGGCGTTCGTCGCCTACGCGAGGGTTCGTCCTGAACCTGACGGGGTGCGCACCTGGTTGTTCCGGATCGCTCGCAACGCAGTGATCGACCAGTACCGTCGCGAAGGGCGCCGACGCTCGCTGCTCAGCCGCATCGGCCACAGCCGCGAGTTTCCCGCCACTGTCGAGGACACCGTCGAGCAGCGCAGCGACCTGCGTTCTGTCTGCGCGGCGATCGAGTCCCTGCGCGAGCGCGACCGTCAGCTGGTGGGCCTGCGCGTGGCGGCCGGTCTGAGCTTCGCGGAGGTTGCTGCGGTGGTGAACATGCGTGAGGGCGCGGCCCGGATGGCGACCCAACGCGCGCTCGAACACGTGCGCGCGACCCTCAGGGCCGAGCAATGACCGACCAGGACGACCGCGACCTGTCCGCTCCTTTTGAAGAGCTCCGTGCGCCGCGCTCCACCGCCAACTACGTGGACCGCGTGCCCAGCGTCGAGGCCCTCGACACGGTGTACCCCCGGCGCTGGCCGCAGGCCCTGGCGACGGTCCTCGCGGTGCTCGTCGCCCTCGGCGGAGCGGGCACATTCCTGGCGCTGCGCAATGCCCGGCAGGGTGGGCTGGGATCCAGTGCCGGGTATCCCAGCGCGCGCAGCGAGGCGGCGATGGCCTTCGACTCGACCAGCGGTCTCACCGTGATGTACGGCGGCTCGGCCGCGTCGGGCGCGACGCTGTCCGATACATGGACCTGGAACGGCTCGTCGTGGACCATGTCGACCGGGCCGTCGCCCGGCAAGCTGCTCGTGGCCCGCATGAGCGACGACCCGCCCGATCGCGGTGTCCTGCTCACCGGCCTGCCTCAGCCGGCAAGCCAGGGCAGCGGCATCGCGTGCGTCGGCGGCTCTGGCACCGGATCCGTCGGACCGGCCACTGGCTCGGTCGCACCCGACACAGCGGTCGCCTCTCCGCCCGTGCCATCTGCGTCTGCGACCACCGCCTGCCCGACCCCGGCCGCCACGCCGTCCCTGCAGACGTGGCTGTTCGGCGCCAAGGGGTGGACGCGCCTCGCCGGCTCCACATCGGCCGCCTTCAATGCGGACACCCCGTACTCGGGATCGCAGCTGGCCTACGACGCCGGCAGCGGGGAGGTGATCGCGGTGAGCACAGCTGTGATGTCCGCGTGCGGGGCGCCGTTGCGGTCGGGCGCGCCCATCCAGCCCGACCACATCTGCCCACTCCCAGCGACCGGACAGCCGGCGAAGGCACAGAACGGCTCGAGTGGAGCCGCGTGCAGCCCCACGGTGTGCTCGTCCATCCCCTGCCGGCTGGGTGGCGCCCCCTCGGACAACTGCCTGCCGTTCAGCGGCAGCATGCTCACCTGGACGTGGGCGCACGGGCAGTGGACGCAGCGGCGCGGGGCGATCCTGCCCGGCGCCAGCAGCGGTGTGGTCTTCGGTGACGCCGCCGGCCCGCACGCGACAGTGGTGGCGGAGACGACGATTATCGACAGCTGCCTCGCGCCGGCGCCGTGCCCGGCAGAGGCGTCGACAACCCAGACAACCACCGCATATGTGTGGGCCGGCTCGGCGTGGAGCCAGTCGGCTAACAGCGGCGGCGTGACCAAGTTCTCGCTCGCCGGTGCCGCGGTCGCTTCGGTCGGCGATCACGCCATCGCGTTGTCACAGGCCGGGCAGCTGTACTCGTGGTCGGCGACCGACCCGGTCTGGGCGCTCCAGACCGCTGCCACGCAGCCCAACGGACGCTCGGGGGCGTCGATGGCCGAGGGACCGTCGGGGTCGATCGTGCTCTTCGGCGGCGTCAGCGTCAGCACCAAGCCGGGCTCGCTGGCGATCGGCGGCCAGGCACCAGGGTCCGACACCTGGACGTGGAACGGGTCGAGCTGGCGACAGGTCGCCGGCACCTCGCCGCCAGCGGTGACCACGCCGTCGCCGTGCTCAGACGTGACCGGCCTGGGCAGCAACACGTGCGCGCGCCCGCCCAGCTTCGCGCCTGCGGTCACGGCCCCCTCGAGCGGGGTGCCTAGAATGACCAATCCGATCGGCGCTTAATCCCGGCGGCAGCGCACCCTCCCTTCCGCGCACGCACAATGCCCGCCGTGGCTGAGGGCATCCGCGTCGAGGAGCTGTCCGGGGACGACCCGGAGGTCGCCGCCATGCTGGTCGACCTCACCCTTGACGAGCAGGAACACTACGACCACCCCCCTGAGACCCGCGACCAGGTGGAGAGCCGCCTGCAGGTCGCCCCGCGGTTCAGCGGCGAGAACCACCTCTTCGTGGCGCGCGACGTCGGCGGTGCCGTGCTGGGAGTGTGCTGGGTGGTGCTCTTCGACCCCGGCACCGGCCTCGAGGCGGAGCTGGCCGAGCTGTATGTGCGCCCGCAGTCTCGGGGCGGCGGCGTGGCGGGGGCGCTGGTGGCGGAGTCGATGGCGCTGATCCGCGACCGCCACGTCAGCTTCGCGTCGGTCTGGACGCGCGACGACAACCCGGCCGCGGTGGCGGCGTATCGCGCTGCCGGCTTCGCTCCGACCGAACAGGCTGTGCTCACCTGGCTTCCCATCCACGACCAGGGCGGGGCCGGCGTCGACGTGGGTCGCGAATAATGTGCCGATGCCCCTCAGCCCCGAAGAGGTCGCCCACGTTGCCACGCTCGCCCGGCTCGGGCTGAGCGACGAGGAGAAGCGCCGCATCGGCGCCGAGCTCGACCTCATCCTCGAGCACATCTCCGCGCTGCAGCGCGCCGACATCTCCGATGTGCCCGAGACAGCCCAGGTGGGCAACCTGGTCAACGTCTGGCGCGAGGACGAGCCGGCGCAGTCGCTCCACCAGGAGCAGGCGCTGGCGGAGGCCCCCGACACCGATGGGCAGTACTTCAAGGTGGGGGCGATCCAGGAATGACCACCGCCGGTCTGACCGCGGCCGAGATGGCCGCCGCGTTGCGACGAGGCGAGGTCACGCCCCGCCAGCTGCTCGACGACGCCCGCGCCCAGGTCGACCGGCTGGATGGCAGTCTGAACGCGTTCTTGGCGCGCACTGACGAGCTCGCCGACCGCCAGGCGCTGCGCGCCGCGGAGATGCTGCGCGCCGACGCGCCGGCCGCGAGCCCGCTCTGTGGCATCCCGGTCGCTCTCAAGGACGTGCTCTGCGTTGAGGGCTACCCGACCACTGCCGGTTCTCGGATCCTCGACGGCTTCCGGCCGCCATACACGGCCACCGCCGTACAGCGTCTGCTCGACGTCGGCGCGGTGCCGGTCGGCAAGACCAACTGCGACGAGTTCGCCATGGGTTCATCGACTGAGAACTCGGCGTTCGGGCCGGTGGGCAACCCGTGGGACGTCGAACGGGTCCCGGGTGGGAGCAGCGGCGGCAGCGCCGCGGCCGTCGGGGCCGGGATGGTGCCGATCAGCTACGGCAGCGACACCGGCGGTTCCATCCGCCAGCCTGCCTCCCTGTGCGGTGTCGTCGGCTACAAGCCGACGTACGGGCGGATGTCGCGGTACGGGTTGATCGCGTTCGCCTCGTCGCTGGACCAGGTGGGTCCGTTCGCACACACCGTCGCGGACGCCGCCGCCGCCTACGTCGCCGTCGCCGGCCACGACCCCCGCGACAGCACCTCGTTGCCCGACGACGTCGACGACCCGGGCGCGTTGTTGCAGCGGGGTGTCGCGGGCATGCGCCTCGGCGTGCCGCGCGAGTACATGGGCGAAGGATTGGAACCGGGCGTCCGAGCGCGTGTCACGGAGGCGATCGCGGTGCTCCAGAAGCTCGGCGCCAACATCGAGGAGGTGTCGCTGCCGAGCACCGACCTCGGGCTGTCGACGTATTACATCATCGCCCCGGCGGAATGCTCGTCGAACCTGGCGCGCTACGACGGCGTCCGCTATGGCCGGCGCGTGGAGCGGCCGTCCCTGACCGACACGCTGATGCGTACGCGCGGCGAGGGCTTCGGCAACGAGGTCAAGCGGCGCGTGATGCTGGGTACCTACGCGCTCAGCAGCGGCTACTACGACGCCTACTACCGGCGCGCCCAGAAGGTGCGCACGCTGATCGCGCGTGAGTTCGATGCGGTGTTCGAGAGCGTGGACGCACTGGTGTGCCCGACCTCCCCGAAGGTGGCGTTCACGCAGGGCGCGATCCAGGATCCGATCCAGATGTATCTCAACGACGCGCTCACCATCCCGGTCAATCTCGCCGGCCTGCCGGGGATATCGGTGCCGTGCGGCTTCAGCGACGCGCTGCCGGTCGGTCTGCAGGTGATCGCGCCGCGCCTGTGCGACGCGCGCGTCTTCCAGGTGGCCGGCGCGTACGAGCAGGCCACGGGGTGGCATGCGCGCCGTGCGCCGATGGTGGCCGCGGCATGACCATGCAGACGGTCCACGGCGGCGTCGCCGCCGGCTACGAAGCGGTGATCGGCCTCGAGGTCCACGCCCAGCTGCTCACCCGCAGCAAGATGTTCTGTCCGTGCAGCGCCGCCTACACGAAGGCTCCGCCCAATGGCAACACCTGCGTGGTGTGTCTGGGCATGCCCGGTGTGCTCCCGGTGATCAACCGCGAGGCGGTGGAGATGACGGTGCGCACCGCGCTTGCGCTGGCCTGCGAGATCCCCGCGTTCACCAAGTTCGACCGCAAGAACTACTTCTACCCCGACCTCCCCAAGGGCTACCAGATCACCCAGTACGACCTGCCGCTGTCACTCAATGGCCACCTCGAGTTCAGCCTCGACGGCGAGCGGACGCGCTGCGGGATCACGCGGGTGCACCTCGAGGAGGACACGGGCACCATGCAGCACGCCGGCGACGTGCTCCAGGAGGCGACCTCGTCTCTGGTCGACCTCAATCGCGCCGGTGTGCCGCTGATGGAGATCGTCGGCGAGCCTGACCTGCGCAGCGCGGACGCCGCCCGCGAGTACCTGGTACGGCTGCGCCAGATCCTCATGTACATCGGTGTCAACGACGGCAACCTCGAGCAGGGCTCGCTGCGCTGCGACGCCAACGTCTCGGTGCGCAGGGTGGGCGCGACGGAGCTCGGCACCAAGGTCGAGGTGAAGAACATGAACTCGTTTCGAGCCGTCCACCGCGCCATCGGCTACGAGCTGCAGCGACAGGTCGGCGTCCTCGAGGCGGGCGGCGCGCTGGTCCAGGAGACGCGCGGCTGGGTGGAGACGCGCGGGGCCACCATCTCCCAGCGCAGCAAGGAGATGGCCCACGACTACCGCTACTTCCCAGAGCCCGACCTGCCGCCCCTGCAGCTCAGCCGCGAGACGGTCGAGGAGATCCGCGCGGCCATCCCCGAGCTCCCGCAGGCCCGGGCGGCCCGCTTCAGCGAGCAATACGGTCTCTCCGCCTACGACGCGTCATTGCTCACCGCGACGCAAGCGGACGCCGACGCGTACGAGGCAGTGGTCAGTGCCGGCGTTACCGCCAAGGTTGCCGCGAACTGGCAGATGGGCGACGTCGCCGCCCTCGCCAACGAGCACCACCTGGCGCTCGCGGAGAGCGGCCTCGGCGTTGCCGGGCTGGCCGCCCTGCTCGAGCTTGTCGAGTCCGGCGCCATCAACGGCCCCACCGCCAAGGAGCTGCTCACCGAGCTGTACGTGGGCGGTGGCGACGCGGCGGCGCTGGTGAGCGAGCGCGGGATCGGCCGGGTCAGCGACCAGTCCGCCCTGGCAACGATCGTCGATCAGGTGATCGCGGCCAATCCGCAGGCGTGCGACGACTTCCGGGGAGGCAAGACCCAGGCGCTGGGCCGCCTCGTCGGGCAGGTGATGAAGGCCACCGGAGGACGCGCCGACGCCGCGCTCGTCAACAGCCTGCTTCGTGAGCGACTCTCCGGCTGACGCGGAGGCGCCCGCCACGGTGCGCCGGCAGCACAGCCGGGGCGAGCGCTTCACCGTCACCGCCGGCGCGATGGTGCACGGCGGCGTCTGCCTGGGCCGCCTCGACGATGGCACCGCCCTCTTCGTCGACGGCACGCTGCCGGGCGAGACCGTGGAGGTCGAGCTGCACCATCGCAAGGGCACGGTGTGGTTCGCGCGCACCATGGCTGCCGTGGTCGCCTCGGCGCACCGCGTCACCGCGCCGTGTCCCTACTACGGGGAATGCGGCGGATGCCAGCTGCAGCACATCGCCTATGCCGAGCAGCTCGAGCTCAAGAGGGAGATCGTGCGTGACGCGATGCGGCGCCAGCGTGTGATGCTGCCCGGCGACGTTCCCGCCCACGGGATGGAGAATCCCTGGCGCTACCGCTGGCGCGGTGAGTTCCATGTGGTTCCCGGGGCCGGCGGCATGGCCGACGCGCGGCTCGGGTTCAACCGGATGCGCAGCTGGCGCACAGTGTCGATCGACGACTGCCTGATCCATCACCCGCGGATCACCGAGTCACTGCCCGCGTTGCGCGACCTGGTGCGCAGCGCGGCGCCCGAGCTCACCGCCATGCACCTCACCGCCGGCGAGGGCGGCGACGAGCTGCTGCTGCGACCGCGCCCACTGTCCGCCCTGCTCGCCTCCGCAATCGATGAGCACGCTCGCACCGCGGATCAGAGATGGAGCACGACGTTCACGACGCTGCACTGGCGCGGCCTCTCCTTTCGCGTCTCGCCGGACAGCTTCATCCAGGTGAACTGGGGCGCGCTCGAGGTGCTGTACGGGTTGGCTCTCCGCGGGCTCGGGCAGTCCGACGGCCGTGCCATCGTCGATGCGTATGCCGGGATCGGCGTGCTGGCCTGCGAGCTGGCGCATCACGGAGCCGAGGTGGTCTGCATCGAGAACAACCGCGACGCCGCACGGCTGGGCGTGCTCAACGCGGCGATGAACGGCTGCGCCGACGGGGTCCGCTACGTGCTCGCGGCGGTCGAGGACGCGCTTCCCGCCGCGGCGGCCGACGCCGGCGCCGTCGTTGTCGATCCCCCGCGCGCGGGTTGCCACCCACGGGTCACCGGCTGGCTGGCGCTGGCCGGTCCGCCAGTGGTCGTGTACGTCTCGTGCGACCCCGCCACCCTGGCGCGTGACCTGCGCGTGCTCACGGTGTCGGGGCCGTACCGCATCCAGGCGTTCGAGCTCGTCGACATGTTCCCGCAAACCCACCACATCGAGAGCGTGGTCACATTGCGTCGTCAACCCTAGGCCGGCTCCACGGTGCTGTCGTCGTCGTCATCATCGTCGTCGACATCGGTCAGAACGGGAATGCGGCGCGGATGCACGTAGCTGATGTCGAAGAGGCGCTCGCCGGCCGTTTCGCCGGTGGCACTGCGCCGGCTGACCACGATGTAGGCGAGAGCGATGCCGAGCACGATGACGCCGACGTCGTAGCGGCCCTCGGGGAGAAGCTGGTACTTGAGGTTGAGGATGGCGCGGGTGATCCTGTCGAACCCGGCGACGACGGCGGCGATGATCCCGGCGTCGACGGCGAAGGCGAGCCAGTAGCGGTCCCGGTCGGCGATCCCGTAGAAGGGTCCGGCCGATGCCACGCGCCTCGGCACCGGCGCCCGGCGCGCGGCGCGATAGGCGACCACGCCGAGCGCGACCAGCAGGCCGCCGCTGAGCGCGAAGTTGAAGAGCTGCGCCTCGACGGCGGTGAGGAAGTGCTCGGCCGGCACGCCGGCAACGAAACCGATGCCCGTCATCAGCGCCGTCCACACCAGGATGGCCGGGATGTTGCCCTCCATGAACGTGCGCAGTGGCGTCTCCGCGGCGCCGGCGGTCAGGGTGACGTACACGCGAATGCCGGGGATGAGACGGGCGAAGCCGATGTGCCTGGCATCGGCTCGGGCGATGCGGCGTGTCGCGCGGTCGTACGTCTTGGCGGCCCGCAGCCTGGCGGCGATCTTGCGAAGCCGCGTGGGCCCCACCCGCTTGGCCCAGCTGTAACCGGTCAGCGAGCCGCCGATCAGGGCCAGGCACGCGACCGGGTAGAAGATGTACGGCTTGAGGCTGCCCGAGGCGATGAGCAGCCCGGCGACGATCAGGAGCACCTCATTGGGGATGAACGGCAGGGGCACCCCGGCCTCGTCGACGAACAGGAGAACGCAGATGAGGATGGTGGCGACGGCGCCGTGCAGGCCGGTGAGAAAGTCCACGCGCGAGGGAGGATAGCTTGGCCTCGCCCCCCTTCCGGAGTGATAACGTACGTTTGTTCGGCGGTTGCGCGAGGAGAGCATGGACGGCGAGGCGGTGAGCGTGGGCGTCGAGGTCGAGAACGAACCCTTCGTGCACCTGCACACCCACACCGAGTACTCGCTCCTCGACGGTGCGGCACGCATCGACGACCTCGTCACCAAGGCCAAGCGGCACGGGCAGCCGGCGCTCGCCGTCACCGACCACGGCGCCCTCTATGGCGCAGTCAAGTTCTACACGGCCGCTCGGGCAGCCGGGGTCAAACCGATCATCGGCTGTGAGATGTACATGGCGCCGCGCTCGCGTCTCGACAAGGAGGGTCGCGCCGACCGCGACCCCAACCACCTCATCCTGCTGGCCCGCAACGAGGCCGGGTATCGCAACCTCATCCAGCTGGTCAGCAAGTCGCATCTCGAGGGCTACTACTACAAGCCACGCATCGACAAGGAGCTGCTCGCGGCCCACGCGGACGGCCTGATCTGCCTGTCGGCATGCATCGGCGGCGAGCTCCCCCAGGCGATCCTCGGCGGCGACAAGGACGCCGCCGAAAGCGTCGCCCGCGAGCACATGGAGATGTTCGGCAGCGATGGCTACTTTCTCGAGCTGATGGATCACGGAATCGCCGAGGAGGCGGCGATCCGGGCCGGTCTGCTCGACATCGCCAGGCGCACCGGCCTCCCCCTGGTGGCAACCAATGACGCACACTACATCGACGTCGACGACGCCGAGGCCCACGACGTCCTGCTCTGCATCCAGACCCAGGCACGTCGCGAAGACGAGAAGCGCTTCCGTTTCGCCGGGCCTCACTTCTCGCTGACGTCGGGCCGCGACATGCGTGAAAGGTTCGCTGCCTATGGAGACGCGGTCGGCAACACGCTCGCCGTCGCGCAGATGTGCGATCTCCAGCTCAAGCTCGGCGGCAACCTGTTGCCCACCTACTCGCCGATCCCGCCGGGTCAGACCGCGGAGACGTACCTGCGCGAGCTCTGCGAGACCGGGCTTCGCGAACGCTACGGCGACGGCATCACGGCGGAGGCGCGGCAGCGGCTGGCGATGGAGCTCGACGTCATCGAGACGACCGGTTTCGCCCCCTACTTCCTGATCGTCTGGGACCTCATCCGCGCAGCCCGGTGCGACGGCGTCGTGGTCGGCCCGGGTCGAGGCAGCTCCGCAGGATCACTGGTCGCGTACGTGCTGCGAATCACCAACATCTGCCCGTTGCGGTACGGGCTCATCTTCGAGCGGTTCCTCAACAGCGAGCGCGTCGAGATGCCGGACATCGACATCGACTTCGACGATCGCCGTCGTGACCGCGTGCTCCAGTATGTGCAGGGCAAGTACGGCGAGGACCACGTGGCGCAGATCATCACCTTCGGCACCATGGCGGCTCGCGCCGTGATCCGCGACGTCGGTCGCGCGCTCAACGTGCCGCTCCCCGACGTCGACCGACTCGCCAAGCTGGTGCCGCTCAGCGTCAAGATCACGCTGGAGAAGGCGCTGACAGGCAGCAGGGAGCTGCGCGACCTCTACGAGAGCGAGGGCTGGGCGCGGCAGATCATCGACATCGCCAAGCGGCTCGAGGGGATCTGCCGCAACGCATCGACGCACGCAGCGGGCGTGGTCATCGGCACCGAACCGCTGACCAACATCGTCCCGCTGCAGCGCTCCACCACCGGGGACCGGAGCAGCGCGGTGACCATGTTCGATATGAACAGCGTCGCGCAGATCGGCCTGCTCAAGGTCGACTTCCTCGGGCTCTCCAACCTCACCGTCATCGACGAGGCCGTGGGCATGATCGAGAGGACTACCGGGCGTCGCATCGACATCGACGAGATTCCGCTCGACGATCCCGCGACGTACGCGCTGCTGTGCAAGGCCGACAGCCATGGCGTCTTCCAAATGGAGGCGACGTTCGCCAAACGGATCCTCCTCGACATGCAGCCGCGCTCGCTGGAGGACCTTGGCGTCGCGGTGGCGCTGAACCGTCCCGGTCCGATCGAGGGCGGCGCGACCGATCTGTACATCAAGCGCAAGCGCCGCGAGCTGCCCGTCGAGTATCCCGCAGGCCTCGAGTCACTCCTCCAGCCAGTGCTCGCCGAGACCCTCGGAACCATGGTGTACCAGGACCAGGTGATGAAGATCGCGCAGGCTGTGGCCGGGTTCACGCTTGGCGAGGCGGACTTGCTCCGCGGCGCCATGGGCAAGAAGGACAAGGCGAAGATGGCCAAGCAGCGCCAGAAGTTTCTCGCCGGCGCAGCCGCCCAGGGCGTCGCTGAAGATCGTGCCATCGAGCTGTTCGACCTCATGGCCCATTTCGCCGGTTACGGCTTCAACAAAGCTCATGCCATGGCGTATGGCCTGATCTCCTACCAGACCGCGTTCCTCAAGGCCAATCACCCGCTCGAATACATGGCGGCGCTGCTCAACAGCCGCGGCGGTGATTTCGACAAGCTCAAGCAGACCATCCTCGACGCTCACGCCCACGGGCTCGTCGTCCACAAGCCCGACATCAACCGCAGCTGCGCCGGCTTCAGCGTTGGCGACTTGCACGGTCACGAGATCCTCTTCGGCCTGCAGCACGTCAAGAACGTGGGCGAGAGCGTCACCCAGGCGCTCATCGCCGCGCGGGAGGAGGGTGGTCCGTTCACCGGCCTGCTCGACCTCTGCCTGCGCGTCGAGAGCCGCGACCTCAATCGCCGCGTGCTCGAATCGCTGATCCAGTGCGGGGCGCTCGACCCGCTCGGTGACCGGCACGCGCTGCTTCGGCAGCTCGACGGGGCCATGGACCACGCCGCCGCAGTCAAGCGCGAGCGTGACGTGGGCCAGACCTCGCTGTTCGGCGACGAGGTCGACATCATCGGCACCCTCGTCGCGCACGTGGTGCCGGCGGACGGGCCTGCCGATCCCGGGCGTGGCGATGAGTCATGGCTGGCGTGGGAGCGAGACCTGCTCGGCATGTACCTCAGTGACCATCCGCTGCGGCGCATCGCATCGACGTTGCAGGAGCGCGTCGACACCTCGATCAACGAGCTTGGTCCGCACCTCGACGGCCTGGTGGTGCAGGTGGCCGGCTGCATCCGCGACGTGCGCGCATTCGTGCCCCGCAAGAGCAGCACCGGCCAGCGCATGGCCTTCCTGCAGATCGAGGACCTGACCGGCGCGTGCGAGGTCGTGGTGTTCAACCGCGTCTTCGAGGAGGTCGTCGAGCTGCTGCGCCCCGACGCTGTCGTGGTCATCCGCGGCAGGGTGGAGGTGGGGCGACAGGGGTCGAACGGCGTGGCTGCAGCCAGCGGCAGCGACGACGAGGAGCGCGATGCCGAGCCCGCCAAGATCCGCGCCGACGCCATCTTCGCGCTCGACGACGCGCGGCTGGTCGCCTGGCGGCGCAACAGCACCGTGCACGTCCGCATGGCACGCGACCAGCACCACCAGGTCGGCTCGCTGCACCATTCGATCGCCGAGCACCCGGGCGACTCGCCGGTGGTCATCCACGTCGAGAGCGCTGAGTCCGTCGAGGACATCACCCTTGACGGTTCCTTCTCGGTCGAACCCGGGCCCGGCCTCGAACGGGCCGTTGAGGCGCTGCTCGGGCCCGGCACCTACCGGCTGGAGACACGACGTGACCGCGCCCCCGAGCGCGAGACCTGGGGGGCTGGTCGCCGCGGTTGAGGGAGCGCCGGCTAAAACGCGCCGACCGCGTTGAAGAACGCCGAACCCGCGAAGTACAGCACCAGGAAGACGAGGAACGCGAGGGCGGCGCCGCCATCGATGGCAGCGCTGCGCGGCACCACTGTTGCAAACGGTCGCACCAGGGGATCGGTGACCCGCCGGATGCCCATGACGAGGGGATGCCAGGGATCGGCGTGGAAGAACGAGAAGACCAGGCGCACGAACAGCACGATGCAGAAGACCACGATGATGGTGAGCGTCAGCTGGCGCACGATGCCGAGGAGCGCACTGACCGGCGACACGCCGGCTCCGAGGATCAGCGAGACGATCACGCGGTTGAGCACGTACAGAACCAGCAGCGCGAGCAGCGGGGAGAAGTCCATGCCGCTGAAGGTCGGGAGGATGCGCCGGAACGGACGCAGGATGGGGTCGACGATGCGGCGCAGCCAGCGCGCGATCGGATTCCACGGGCTGATCGGCAGCCAGGTGAGCAGGATCCTCGCGAAGATGAGCAGCTCGAGGATGTTGAAGACGGCGTTGACGAGGGTGATCAGGGAGTCGGTGCTCATGGTTCTGCCGCGACCTGTGCCTCCGACGGCGCACCCGCGTCCGGACGCGGGCCGACGGCCGCTTCACCGGTCGCCCTGCCCGCTGTGCGTCGCCAGACCACGTAGAGGATGGGCGACACCACGAGCAGGATCACCAGCGCTGTCCACTGCGCCTGGTGGAGGCCCAACGCCAGCACCGGCTCACTCGACCGGAACTGGAAGAGGATGAGCTGGCTGATCGCGTAGAGCGGGATGTAGGCCACAGCCAGCGCGCCGGCGCGCACGCCGCGGCGGAGCAGAGCGAAGAGGATCACGCCGATGACGATGGTGCCGAGCGCCTCGTACACCCCGGCCGGTTGATAGAACCATGGTCCGCCCGGGTCGTTGACAAGGTGAAACCCCTGCTGCAGGACAGCGTGGGGGTTTGCGTAGCCGGTCGCCCAGGGCAGCGTGCTCTGCGGGCCGAGGATGTCGCCGTTGATGACGTTGCCGATCCTGCCGATCGGCTGACCGACCACCGCGAAGATCACCGCGGCGTCCCAGAACAGCCACGGTGACAACCGGTGACGTCGCGCCAGGACGGTGACGGTGGCGAGTCCGGCGATGATGGCGCCGAAGAACGCCATGCCGCCTTCCCACACCGCGATGATGCGGATCGGGTCGTGCAGATAGTCACCGAGGTTGGGCTGTTGGACGACGTAGTAGAGGCGCCCGCCGAGCAGGCCGAAGATGATCGTCCAAACCAGCGCACGCTCTGCGGTCTGAGGGCTGACGCCGCGCGGCTCGAGGTAGGGGAGGACGCCGTACCTGAAGGCCACCAGGAACGCCACCGCGTACATCACCCCGTACCAGTGCACGGAGACGCTGCCGATGTGGATCACCGGGTCGAGGTCGATGGTGATGGTTGCGAGGGCAGCGTGCAGCGCTGGGGCAGGCATTCAGCGATCATCTCCCACGCGCGGCTGCACTCGCAGGATCCTGTACCCGTCGTGCGAGGCGACTCGCCGGCAGGGGTAGCGCTGCGCCGACAGCCACGCCGCGAGCGAGTCCGAGCCAAGGTGGCGGTGCACCACGAGGTGCGCGGTGCCCTCGGTGGCGAGGCGATCGAGCCACCCGGTGAGCAGCGCGTGCAACTGCGCCAGCCCGATCCGAACGGGCGGGTTCGAATAGATCGCCGCGAAGCTCAGCTCGGCGGGGACGTCGTCCGGGGCGGCGGCGACCACGTTGGTGGCGCCGGCGGCCTGCGCGTTGCTCGCCGCCAGCCCGAGGGCACGCCGGTTGACGTCCACAGCCCAGACACGCGCCTGCGGCGAGCGCAGCCCGAGCGTCACCGCGATCGGCCCGTAACCCGCCCCGATGTCGAGGATCTCGCCCCTGTCCGGCGGCAAGGGCGCGCGCCGGAGCAGAAACATCGTGCCCGGATCGACGCCCCCACGGCCGAAGACGCCGGTGTCCGTGGTCAACGGCACCTCGAGGTCGCGGAGGCGAAGGGTCACGGGACGCGGTCGCGACACCGTCTGCGGATCGCGGTCGAAGTAGTGGGGCACCGCACCGATTGTCGGCCAACCTGGGACGTCGGGCGCCTCCCACGCGCCCAATCAAGAGTCGTAAAGGTATGGCAACGCTTGAACAGCCGTTTGCCTGCCGCTCGTCATACTCGCGAGCGTGATCCAGGCTCTCACCGGGCTTCAGTGGGCGGTCGCGACCTCGCTGGTCCTGCTCGGAGTGATGACGATCCGCGACTGGACTCGCCACCGCGATCGCAGCCGGCGGTGGCTCGGCATAGCGGTTGGCTCGCTTGGTGTGATCGGAGTGCTTGGCCGGCTCACCGGGGTGACCGGGACGCCTGGCGTGGTGCTCACCGGCGTCCTGATCGCGCTCTTCATGGCCTCCGCCTTCGCCTTCGTCCTCTTCCGCGACAGCCTGATCCCCTCGCGGCCTCACACCCTGGCGGTGCTTGCGGCCATCACCGCCACCATCTCGGTGGCCGCCTTCGTGGTCAACCTCGACAACAGCGCCACCAGCCGGCAGGACCTGGCAGTGACGGGCGTTGCGCTGGTCATCGACATCGGCCTGCTGCTCACCTGGTCGGGCCTGGTGGGCACGTCGATCGTCCAGCTGGCGCGTGCCTCTGGCGCCCTGCCGAGCGTGCAGCGGGCGCGCCTGCGCGCGCTCACCGCGGGGTTCGCCGGGTTCGTGCTCGCCATCATCGCCCTGGCGGCCGTCGCAGCCGCCGGCCCGAACACCGGTTTCGAGCTCGGGGTCGAGGCGCTGGTGCTGCTCTCGATGCCGCTGCTCGCCGCGGCGTTCTCCCCGCCCGGCTGGCTGCGGCGGGTGTGGCGCGAGCGCGAGGAGACGGCGTTCCGGGCTGCGGTCAATGACCTGCTGCTCTACTCCCCGGACGCGGTCACCCTGGCGCAGCGCGCCATCGAGTGGGCGTCGCGACTGCTCGGCGGCGGCGGTGCTCTGATCGCGCTCGGCTCACAGCTGGTCGGCAGCGAGGGACTCGACGCCACCGCGGCCGCCGCGCTCCACAGCGAGATGGAGGGCGTCCGCCACCTCGAGCAGCGTTCGTTCTCCAGCTCGCTCGGCCCCACCGCGCTTGTCGCCCTGCATTCACGAGCGGGCGACGGGTACATCGCGGTGGTCGCCGGCCCCTTCACGCCCCTGTTCGGTGACGAGGAGCTGTCGCGCCTTGAGCAGTACGGGGTGGCGATCACCGTCGCGCTCGACCGCGTCCACCTTGTCGAGCGCGTTCGCCGCAACGCTGAGCTGCTCGATCTCGCCTACGACGCGGTGTTCAGCTGGGACTTCACGTCGCATGGCATCCAGTACTGGAACCGGGCAGCGACGCAGCTCTACGGGTACACCGAGGACGAGGCTGTCGGCAAGGATTCCCAGCGCATGCTGCGCAGTGAGTACCCGGTGCCACTCGACGGGATCGTCGCCTCGCTGTGCGAGGACGGCCACTGGGAGGGGGAATTGGTGCAGCAGACCAGCGATGGACGCGTCATCCCGATCAGTGCCCGCTGGGCGCTGCAGCGCGACGCCGCCGGCGAGCCCTTGTCGGTGCTCGAGATCAACCGCGACATCAGCGCGGAGAAGAGGACCGCCGAGGAGCTGCGCCGAGCGCGCGACGCCGCCGAGCAGGCCAGCAACGCCAAGAGCGAATACCTCTCGCGGATGAGCCACGAGCTGCGCACTCCGCTGGCCGCCATGCTCGGGTTCGCCGACCTGCTGGAGATGCGCGAGCCACGCGCGGACCAGGCGCAGGCCATCGACGCCATCCAGCGCGCCGGCTCACACCTGCTCAGCCTTGTCAACGATGTTCTCGACATCGCCCGGATCGAATCCGGCCGTGAGAGCCTGTCGCTGCAGCCCGTCGACGTGCGCGCGGCGCTTCACGAGTGTGTCGGGCTGGTCGCGCAGGCCGCTGAGCAACGAGGGATCGAGCTTTCGGTTCGCGAGGAGACCCCCGACGGCCTCTTTGTCAGCGCCGACCGCCAGCGGCTCAACCAGGTCCTCCTCAACCTCCTCAGCAACGCGGTCAAGTACGGGGACACGGGCGGTCACGTCGCCGTCGGCGCCGTCCTCGCGGACCTGGACGTGGTGATCGACGTCACCGATGACGGGCCGGGCCTCAGCGCCCTCGAGCAGGGCTTGTTGTTCCAGCCGTTCGAGCGCCTGGGCGCCGAGCGCAGCCACGTCCAGGGGAGCGGGCTGGGGCTCGCACTCTGCCGTCAGCTGACCACGGCCATGGGCGGCTCGATCGCGTTGCGCAGCGTCAAGGGGGAGGGTGCGACGTTCAGCGTCCGCCTGAGGCGGGCGTCGAGCACGGACACCGCGGCCCAGGTCCGGGCCACCGCCCCGGCGGTGCTGAGAACCGTCGCAACCGAATGCACGGTCCTCTATGTCGAGGACAACCTGGCCACCGTGGCGCTGGTCGAATCGATCTTCGCGCTGCGGCCCAACGTGCGCCTGCTCACCGCCATGCAGGGGGGCCTGGCTGTCGAGCTTGCCCGCGAGCAACACCTCGACCTGGTCATTCTCGACCTCCATCTGCCCGACATCAATGGCGAGGAGGTGATCCAGCGGCTGCGTCAGGATCCCCGCACGGCCGCGGTCCCGGTGCTGATCTACAGTGCCGATGCCACCGAGCGGCAGGTCGACCGGCTCCTGGCCGCCGGGGCCGCGGCCTACCTGACTAAGCCGGCCCGGGTCACGGAGTTTCTCGGCCTGCTCGATCGCATCCTGGAAGGCTCCTCGATCGCTGCCGAGGCGCGCGTCCAGCGCTGACGCCGGCCCACCCTGCTCAGCGACTCGGCTCTCCCTCTGCCGCCAGCCGCAGCGCCGCCGTCGGGCACGCGGCGACGGCCTTGCGGGCCAGCTCGAGGAGCTGGCCGCCCACCGGCCGGCTGTCGATGATTGGGTAGCCCCAGTCGTCGAGGGTGATCCGCTCGGGAAGGAGCTCGGCGCACATCCCGTAGGCGTCGCAGCGGATGGGGTTGACCCGGACCTGGCTGCTCATCGTCCTCGAATCGTCCAGTCCGGGGCTGGGAGGAGGGTCGCCTGGTCGCGGTCGCACCCGCCACGACGGAGGTGGGTGTTCACGTCGGCGGCGAAGACACGGAGCGCACTGCTCAGCAGCACCACGGCGCCGTCCGGGTGATGGCAGGCGCCGCGGCCGGCAATCTGAGCGATCCAGCGCTGCAGGCGCTCGGCATCGCGCGGCTTCGCCCTGCCGCCGGCGAGCTCGTCGGTGGTGGCCGCCAGCGACGCGAGGCCGTGCTCGCAGGGGCCGCATTGGCGCGCGCTCTCACGGGCCAGGAAGGCAACCAGCGCCGCGATCTGGGTGACGCCGCACCAGCCGTGGGGGAAGATGGCCAGCGCCGCGCTTCCCAGTGGGACATCGACACCCAGGCGCAGGTCCCAGGCGTCCTCTGCGGCAACCCAGCGGCCGAAGTACCCGCCCACCAGCACCGCGGCCACCGAGGTGGTCGCCCCGCCTCCGGCACTCACCGCCTGGGCGATCGTCGAGCCGCCTTCGAGCTCGTACACCCCCGGCGAGTGGATGGCGGCGGCGATCGTCAGCAGGACGGTCCCGGTGGCGCCCTGGGTGCCGGCACTGCGGTAGGCGGCCGCGCCGCGGCGCGCGATCACCGCTGCGTGAGCCAGCGTCTCGACGTTCTGGACCACCGTGGGGCGGCCGTCCACGCCACGGTCGTACGGGCGCGGCGGCACCATCGTGGGCCGGGCGGCCCCGCCGTTGAGATGGGCGATCGCCGCCGTCTCCTGGCCGGCGATGTAGCGGCGGGGAGCACGGACCACGGTCACCGGCACCGGCAGGTCGGAGCCGCGGCGCTCGGCGATCGCAGACGTCATGGCTCGCACGGCATCTTCGTGGGCGCGCGAGATGTAGAGCACGGCTCGGCTGGCGGCGACCGCCTCGGCAGCCAGCAGGACCCCGTCGAGGACCAGGTGCGGCCGCAAGACCATCAGCGCCCGGTCCTTGCCGCTGAGCGGTTCCGTCTCGGCCCCGTTGGCCACGACCACGGCGTTGCCGCGCGAGCGCTGGCGCACCGCCGCCCATTTTTGAGCCGTGGAAAATGAGGCGCCGCCCCGGCCGCGCAGCTCGGCGGCCTCAAGGATGGCGATGAGGTCACCACCGCGAAAGCTCGGTCGCGCGCCGAGCCGTGCCTGGTGCTCGGCCAGTGACTCCGAACCGGTGGTGGTCGGCGGGCCGTCGAGGAGCCGGATGCCGGACGCCCGCTCGATCACTGCCTGAGAACCTGGGTGACGAGCTGGCCGGTGATGGTGCCGTCAGGCTGGCGGGTCAGGCTGATGTCGACAGATGTCTGCCCACAGGAGGCCTGGACGTCCTGGGCCACCGACGCAACCACGTTGCAGATGGTGGCACCGGCCCTGGTGATGCTCAGCTGCCCGGAGGTGGCCTGGCCGACGACCATGACCGTGATGCGCAGGGTGGCGTCGCGGGCATCGGATAGCTGGACGCTGACGTCGTTGGGGCCCTGCACGAGCGTGCCGCTGAGTGAATCGTCGAGGCCGGTGGGGACGGCGGCGGCGGCGGGTGTCGGCGACGCGGTGGCGCCGGCTACGGCCGTGGTGGCGAGCAGCTGAGCGGGGGTGCCCGCCACCCTGGCCCAGCCGTTGTGCAGTGGCCCGGCGACGGCGAAGCCGACCAGCGCGATGGTGGTGGCGGCGGTCATCGCCAGCCCGGCGACGCGCACGGGCCTTCGCCCCACGGTCTGGGCTCCGAGCAATCGCCACGCGATG
This sequence comes from Candidatus Dormiibacterota bacterium, assembly GCA_036561525.1. Classification (GTDB taxonomy): domain Bacteria; phylum Chloroflexota; class Dormibacteria; order Aeolococcales; family Aeolococcaceae; genus Aeolococcus. The sequence continues at coordinate 27,002 of DATBPD010000034.1, forward strand.
GCCAGCAGCACGACGCCAACGCAGCCGAGGCTGACCACGATCGCCCACGCCGAGCGGACGTCGCTTCCCGTGCCCAGGGTGTGCAGGAGCGCCAGCGGCCAGCACGCGTAGGCCATCCAATGGACCACGCGCCACACCGTGAAGGAGATGCGCCGGCGCAGCACGCTGGTGACGGTCAACGCCACCAGCAGCTCCAGGGAGACCACGCCGAGGCCGAGCCACAGCGGCCGGTACGAGCCGGTGAAGGGGACCACGCTGTTGAACAGGCTGATGCCCGCGAAGGGGTCGATCGTCGAGGTGAGGATGTGGAGGGCCAGGAAGACGAGCACCAACAGCGAGAGGTTGCGGTGCACCGCCTGGCTCATGAAGCGTGGCCAGTCTCTGCCCGCCCACCGCATCGAGGTGACGATGCCGAGCACGAGGATCGCGGTGAGCATGAGGAGGCTCACATAGCCGGTGCTGCGGGCCGCGTACCAGAGAGGGGTGGGCCCGGAGGCCGCGATCACGCCGCCATCGCCGCGCTGACCGGCCAATGGTTGAGGTGAAGGACGACGCCGTCGAGGGTGACCAGGCGGGCGGGCAGGCCGGTCGACTCCAGCCAGTCGGCCGCCGCGGCGCCGCGCACCATGGCTGCGGTGCTCGCCGTGTTGGCGTCCACGCACGACGCCGCTGCGACGCTCACGGTGCGGTAGGGCGAGGCGACCGGTGCCCCGGTGCGCGGGTCGACGATGTGGTGCATCTCGGCACCGCCGCGCCGCCAGTGGCGCACAACGGAGCTGGACGTGGCCAGGGCGCCGGTCGCCAGCGTGACGCGCTGGCCCGGGGCTTCTGCCGAGGCAGCGTGGTCGTCGGTGACCCAGACCGGCCAGCCCCCGCCCGGCGCCTGGCCGGCGACGGCGAGGTCGCCGCCGAGCGCGACCAGGACCCCGCAGCCGCAGGCGGCGCGTGCCGCCGCCGCCGCCCGGTCGGCGCCCAGTGCCTTGGCGGTGGCCCCGAGGTCAAGCGATGCTCCCACCGGCACGGTGACCAGAGCAGGATCGTCGGTGATGGTCACCGAACCCCACCCGCAGGCGGGGTGCGGTGGCCCTGACAATGCCGGACCGTCGGCGTCGATGGCGCTGAAGTCGGCGTCGTAGCCGATCGCGGCCATGCAGATGCCGACGGTCGGGTCGACGTCGCCGTCGGTCAGCCGCGCGGCTCGCAGGGCGACGCGGAGCGCCTCCGCGAGAAGGGGGCTGACCAGCACCGGCAAGCCTGCGGCGGCGTTGAGCCGGCTCAGGTCCGAGTCGTCGCGAAAGCGGCTGCAGGCCAGGTCGAGGGCAGCGATCTCAGCGGCCACCACCTCGCGAACCGTGGGCAGGGCCGCGGGGTCGGTCACCGCGACAACCACCGAGGTCCCCAGGGCGCGCCAGCCGGCGCTGATCACGGCCTAGGAGCCGCCTGAGGTGATTGGGGGGACCGTGCCGCTGGCGCTGACACCCGAACCGTCGGCGGGCGGCTGGGTGGGTGGCTGAAGCCCGGTTCCCGGGTCCGGCGTGGGAGCGGTCCGCGGTGTCTGTGCGGCCGAGAGGGTGCGACCGCCGAACGTTCCCGCCGCAGCCGCCGCGCCGCCGAGCGTGAGCACGCCCGCCCCCACGGCGGTGGCCATGGTGATGACCCGCACCCGGCGCTGGGCGCGGTCGCGATCCGCGGGGGAGGTGCGGTTCATCGCGGGCAGGGTACCGCGCCTTCCCTTACCGCAAGGTGACCTCTGCGCGCACGATGTGCACAGACGACAGACAGCTGTCGTGACCGCCAGTCACCATTGCGACCGATGCAGCTGATCGACGGCGTTCTCGTTCTCTCCCCCACCGACCTGGTCGCGTTCACCGGGTGCGAGCACCGAACGCACCTGGACCGCGAGGTGGCACGCGGCCACCTCCAGCCGGTCCGCCGCCATGACCCTTTGACCGCGGTGCTGCGCAGCCACGGCGAGCGGCACGAGCAGCGCTACCTCGCCACGCTGACGGGAGCAGTCGCTCGGGTGGTCACCATCGCGCGGTCCGACGGCACGCTCGCCGGGCTGCAGGCGGCGGAGGCGGAGACGCTGGCGGCGATGCTCGACGGCGTTGATGTCGTCTACCAGGCCAGCTTCTTCGACGGGCGCTGGCGCGGCCACGCCGACTTCGTCTGCCGTGTCGAGACACCGAGCGCGCTGGGGCTATGGAGCTACGAGGCGTACGACACCAAGCTGGCCCGCACCACCACCGCCGGCGCGCTGCTCCAGCTCGCCGAATACACGCGCCAGATCGCACGCCTCCAGGGCCTGGCGCCGCGTCGGCTCCACGTCGTCCTCGGCGACGACACCGTCGAGTCGTTTCCGTACGGGGAGATCTCGTCGTACCTCGAGGCTGTTCGCGAGCGCTTCGTCACGGCCGTCGACGTCGGGCTCGATCACACCACGCCCGACCCGGTGGCGGCTTGTCAGCACTGCGACTGGAAGGACCGTTGCTCAGCCCAGTGGCGCGCCGAGGACCACCTCTGCTTGGTGGCCGGGATCCGTCGCGACCAGCGCACCCAGCTGGTCGCCGCGGGAATCGACACGCGCGCAGCGCTGGGTGCGCTGCCTGGCGGCGTTGAGGTAGGTCAGGTCCGCGGTGCCGTCCTCGAGGGGCTGCGTATGCAGGCGGAGCTCCAGGTGCGATCCGACCGCCACTCGTCGCCCGCCTGGGAGCTCGTCGTGCCCGACCCGGATGCGCCACACCGCGGCCTCGCTGCGCTGCCGGCCCCAGCGGCGCACGACATCTTCTTCGACATGGAGGGCGACCTCTTCGCCGCCCCCGGCGGTCGCGAGTATCTCTTCGGTTGGGTGAGCGGCGACGCGCCGGGCGCTGGGTACTCGGCTGCGTGGGCGCACGATGCGCGGGCGGAGAAGGCGGCGTTCGAGGGATTCATCGACATCGTGATGACGGCGCGCCGGCTTGACCCGGCGATGCACGTCTACCACTACGCGGCGTACGAACCGGGCGCGATGAAGCGCCTGATGGGACGCTACGCGACCCGCGAGGAGGAGGTGGACGAGCTCCTCCGCGCCGGCGTGTTCGTCGACCTCTACCGCATCGTCAGGCAGGGAGTGCGTGTCGGTGTCGAGTCCTACTCGATTAAGAAGCTCGAGCCGCTGTACATGGGCCACAGGGCCGGGCGCGTCACCGACGCCGGCTCGAGCATCGTCGAGTACGAGGCGTGGCTCGAGTCGCCCGACGACGAGATCCTCGAATCGATCCGTGCCTACAACGAGGACGACTGCCGCTCGCTGGTGGGACTGCGCGGATGGTTGGAGGCGCGGCGCGGTGACCTGGAACGCAGGGAAGGTCTGACCCTCTCCCGACCGGCGGCGAGCGATGGTCAACCGCCGGCGAGTGTTGCGGAAGCGAGCGCAAGCGTGGAGGCCGTTGCGGCGATGCTCACCGAGGGCCTGCCCGTCGATACCCTCGTCCAAACTCGCGAGCAGAGTGCGGTCGGGCTGCTCGTGGCGCTCCTGGACTGGCATCGGCGCGACGCCAAGCCCCAATGGTGGGAGTACTTCGCGCGTCAGGACGCTTCAGACGACGAGCTCATCGACGACGCCGCCTCGCTGGGTGGCCTGGTGTTCGACGGAGTGGTCGGCAGCACGGCGCGGTCAGTGCTGTTTGGCTTCCGGTTCCCGCCCCAAGAGACCAAGCTCGGGGTCGGCGACGGTGTTGAAGACGTACGAACCGGCGCCGATGGTTCAGGACACAAGAAGGCAAGAGGGATGGGGACGATCCACGAGATCGACACCGCAGCCGGCTGGGTGGTCCTCAAACGCAGCACCGTCCCCCACCCGCTGCCGATCACGCTGATTCGCGGCGGTCCACCGTCAGCCAAAGAGCAACGCGAGGCGCTGCTACGTCTCGGCAGATGGGTCTGCGAGCACGGCATCGATTCGCCCGGCCACTTTCGTGCCGCGCGCGACCTGCTCCTGCGCAACCGGCCGCGCATCGGGGAGGTGCGCGACGGTGATGCGCTCCGCCGCGCCACGGAGGACGTCGGCAGCGCGGCCCGGCGCTCGATCCGTGACGCCGCGTCCACGTGTCTGCCCATCCAGGGGCCGCCGGGTTCGGGCAAGACATACACCGGCGCCGCGGCCATCGTCGACCTCGTCACCGCCAACCCGCGCCGGCGCGTCGCTGTGACCGCACTGTCCCACCGGGTGATCACCCATCTGCTGCGCAGCGTCTGCACGGAGGCGCGACATCGTGGCGTGACGCTGCGAATCATGCAGAAGAGCGATGGGCGTGGCTGCGATGACGACTTCGTTCAGTGCGTCACCTCCAACGACGCCGTGGTCGCAGCCCTCGATGGCGAGGAGGTCGACATCGTCGCCGGCACCGCCTGGCTGTTCGCCCGTGAGGACTTGGACAGCAGGTTCGACACCCTCTTCGTGGACGAGGCGGGACAGCTCTCTCTGGCCAATGTCGTCGCAGTCGGTGGGTGCGCGCGAAACATGGTGCTCCTCGGCGACCCGCAGCAGCTCGAACAGCCATCGCAGGGGGTGCACCCAGCCGGCGCCGGAGTCTCAGCGCTCGCCCGCCTGGTGGGTGAGCACGAGACGATTCCTGACCAGCGCGGGCTCTTGCTCGACGTCACCTGGCGCATGCATCCGGATGTGTGCGCGTACATATCGGACAACTTCTACGACTCGCGACTCGTCTCCCACCCGGACTGCGCGCGCCAGACCGTCAGGGGCGACGACGCGCTCGCCGGAACCGGGCTGCGCTGGCTGCCGGTGGCGCACAGCGGCAACCGCTCGGCGTCCGACGAGGAGGCGGTCGCGGTGGCAGGGCTCGTCGATCGCCTGGTCGGCCGTCGCTGGGTCGACCGCGACGGTCGCGAGCGTCCGCTCACCGCCGCCGACATGCTGGTGGTCGCGCCCTACAACGCACATGTGGCGGTGCTGCGCAGTGCCGTCCGCGCCGACGTCGCCGTGGGCACCGTCGACCGCTTCCAGGGGCAGGAGGCGGCGGTCGTCATCTACTCGATGGCGACGTCTCTCGCCGAGGATGTGCCCCGAGGCATGGAGTTCCTGTACGCGCGCAACCGCATGAATGTCGCGGTGTCGCGCGCGCGGTGTCTAGCCGTCCTCGTCTGCTCGCCCGACCTGTTGCGTGTGGCGTGCTCGACCGCGGCGCAGATCCCGCTTGCCAACGCGCTCTGCTCGTTCGTCGACCGTGCCCTTCGGCTTGACACGCTTGCGCCGGCGTCGGACCGGCTGGAGCCTGTTCTCTTCTGAGGCGACGGGGCTGTCAACCTCGGCAGGGCGCTCGACGGGTGGCACGGTCGATTCGCCGGTCGTCAAAGCCTCGAATTCGCGGACGACATCCGCCTTCGTGCCGACCAGCTCGACCAGCGTCTCGAGAACCTCCTGGCGCAGCAGTGGTTCCATCTCGACGGCGGCGGGGTCCACCTCACCGGGGTCCACGGCGCCGTCAACGGCAACGGGAGCGAGCGAGTCGGTTTCCGCCAGGACGTGCTTGACGTTGTCGAGCTGTTGCTGCTCCAGGGCCAGCCGTGCCTCGAGCTCGGCGATCCGCGCTGCCGCGGCATCGGCCGCGGCAGCCGCGGCGGTCGCCTCGGCGGTGGCAATCGCAAGGGCAGTCGCCGGCGAGGTGGCCGGCGCGTGACCGCCGGGGATGAACTCGGGTCTGTCGACGTCATCGAGGCTCATCCATCGCCGATCGCGCAGCGCTCCGACGATCAGGACGATGCCGAGCACCACGATGCCGACGCCCGCGGGGACGAACAGCATGGCGGCGAGGCGATGGTTGCCTGTCTGCGTGAGGCCCCAGAGGCCGGCCGCCAGGAATCCCAGAGACCAGCCGAGAAGGGCAACCGCGAAGGGACGGGTCATGACCGCGATTGTGGCAGCGGGGTCCGGTCGGGACTTGCCGGACCTCCCGATCGAGGCCCGACCTCTGACGCATCCAGATCAACGCCAGGCAGGCCGCCGCGTCCGCCGGAGCAGGAAAGCGCCGACGGTCGCTCCCACGCGACTGCTTGACGGGTGCACCTCGTCAGAGTAAACTGATCGAGTGATCAAGTCAAGCGATCAGGATATCGTGGAGCGCAAGCCCGTCGGCGACAACCGCCGGCCGCGGCAGCGGCCCAACGAGGCCGGCGACCGCAGGCGTGCGCGCATCGTTGACGCGGCCCTGCAGACGCTCAGGGCGGAGGGCTACGCGGGCGTTTCGGTTCGCGCCATCGCGGCCACCGGTGACTTCAGTCCCGCGCTCGTCTTCTATCACTTCGGCAGCGTCGACGCCCTTCTGCTGGCGGTGCTCGATCGAGTCAGCAGTGA
>DATBPD010000035.1:0-61425 GCA_036561525.1 Candidatus Dormiibacterota bacterium
CGGCCTCACAATGGCGGCCGTGCCCGGCCGCCGTCCCGCAGCCAAAGTCGCATACGCTGGCGTCGACCTCGGAGCCACCAAGATCGAGGTGGTCATCACCGGCGCCGACTTCGTGCCCGTCGCCCAGGCGCGCGCCGCCACCCCTGCCCGCGGTGGGCCGGCTGCCGTCGTGGTCGCCATCAAGGGCGCGCTGGCCGAGGCGGTCGAGGCTTCACCGCATGAGAAGATCACCGCCATCGGCATCGGTGTGCCGGGCCAGGTGGATGTCGCCACCGGCGCTGTAGCTCGGACTCCCAATATTCGCGGCTGGACGGCGAGCTTCCCGCTCCGCGACGAGCTGGAGAAGCTGTTCGGAGTCCCGGCCGCCGTCGACAACGACGTGCGCGCCGCCCTTCTCGGCGAGCACCGCCTCGGCGCCGCCAGGCCATTCCGCGACGTGCTGGCCGTGTGGTTCGGCACCGGCGTCGGCGGCGCACTCCTCCTCGACGGGGTCGTCCGTCAGGGAAGATTGGGCGACTGTGGGGAGATCGGCCACGCCTGCGCCACGCCCGGCGGGCGTCGCTGCGCCTGCGGGCGGCGGGGCTGCCTCGAGGCCTACGCTGGACGTGCGTCGATGGAGCAGCGCGCCCGCGAGCGGGCCGACAAGGGCGAGAAGACAGCGCTGTTCACGCTGATGAAGAAGGCCGGACGCACCCGGCTGACCTCAGGGGTGATCGCCAAGGCGCTCGACCAGGGCGATCGCCTCGCCAATGAGCTGATCAACGACGCCGTCCGCGCCGCCGGGCCGGTGATCGCCTCCGCGGTGAATGTGCTCGATGTCGACGCCGTTCTCATCGGCGGAGGGCTCGGCAGCCGGCTCGGGCAGCCGTTCACGCGGCGAGTCCACCGCTCGATGCAGCCGCATCTCTACCACGACGGTCGTGAAAGCGTGCCCGTGCTGGCGGCCGGCCTGGGCGACCTATCGGGTGCCCTCGGCGGGGTGGTGCTGGCCGCTGAGCGCGCCTCGGTCTAGACGCGCTACCCGCGGGCGGCCGGTGCCGGCTTGCGTGCCGCTGGCTTGCGTGCCGGTGCGGTGGACTTGCGCGCTGTGGACGCAGTCTTGCGCGCGGTGGCGGGGCCGGTGCCGGCACCAGCCACGCGATTGGCCTGGGCCACCAGGTCGGCGACCGCAGCCGCTTGCGCGTTGATGCGCTTGGCGAGCTCGGCGAGCCTGGTCTGCGCCTGTTCGACCTTGCGCAGTCGCTTCTGTGCTTTCGCGGACCCGCTGGTGGGCATCTCGGAGAATCCTCCTCGTCATTCGGTCCAGGAACGCCGGACGCGCGAGCGCAATGCTACTTGAACTCGACGGCCACCTCAGGGCGCCGGGCGCGAGCGCGCGGATGGCTGACATCGCTCAACTCACGGACGTCGCAACGAAGGACGGCGCGGCAGCGTTCGGCGAGCGAGGCGGGCAGGAGCATGGCCGGCATGCCGCCGACGTCGAGCCGCCCGTCACGCCCCAGCCCTCCGACCGCCGCGCCGTGTGGTGGCGGCAGGCGCCGGTCGATGTCGTCGGCAAGAGCGAGCAGCACGCCGGCGCGCTCGAGCGCAGCCCGCGGCACGCGGCTCTCGCGTCGCACAGCGATCGGGATCGCGGCCTCGCCGGCACTGAGCAGCACGGCCGCGATGGTCGACAGCTCGGCGTGCGTGAAGCCGTCGAGGTCGGCTGTTGTCACTAGGTTGGCGGTCTCCGACCAGCGCCCGTAGTGGTCGAGGTGAGCGCCGGCGTCGACCAGGCGGGCCGCGTGAGCGGCCATGTCGAGGAGGCCGGTGTCGAGCGTCGGCGCCAGCACTGGGGTGAGGGCTGCGAGGAGCTGACGGCGGCGCTGTGAGCCGGGGCTGCCACCGCGCAGTCGGGCCAGCACCGCGGTGACACTGGCGTCCCGGACCTGCCGCGGGCGCGGCACCCCAAGCCCGAGTTGGTCGAGGATCACGCCCTGGCGCACCCCGTAACCTGAGACGAGGAACATCTGCGCGCCGGCGAGCTCCATCAACGCCTGGACGACCAGCGCCCCGCCGAGCACAGATTCGGCGCGAGTGCCGCTGATGCCGGGCACCGAGGACCGGCGCGCGGCCGGCAACCGCGCCAGCCGCTCCGTCAGCGCATCAACGTCGCGCCGGCGCAGCTCGTAGCCGTGGAGGCGGTTGACCGCGACCGGAGCGCGCCCTCGCGCCGCCTTGGCCAGCGCGCGCACCGTCCCGCCCGTGCCGACCAGGCTTTCGGCAGCGGCAACGTCGGTGACGTCGACCGCGACCAACGCCGCACGCACATGGTCGCGCAGCGCGGCGATCTCGTCAGGACGCGGTGGGTCGTGTTTGAGGAAGGCGTCGCCGAGGCGCAACGCCCCCAGCGGGAGGGTCAGCCCGGCGCGAAACCGGCGGCGGCTGAAGGCCGCCACCTCCATGCTGCCGCCGCCCAGGTCGACCACCGCGCCGCTCTCCACAGGCAGTGCAGAGACGGCGCCCACCAGGGCAAGCCGGGCCTCCTCCTCACCGCTGAGGACGGTTATGGTCACGCCGGTCCGGCGCTCGGCTTCGGCCACGAAGCTGTCGCGGTTGCCTGCGTCCCTGACCGCGGCGGTGGCCACCACGCTGACGGTGCGCGCGCCGTGGCGGCGCGCGATGGTGCCGAAGGCCTGCAGCGTCTGCACAGTTCGCTGCAGGGCCGCCCGGCTGAGCCGCCCGGACGTGTCGACGTCGCGCATCAGTCGCAGTGCGACGCGGGCGTCGGAGAGCACGTCGAGGTGGCCCTGGTCGGTGGGTCGAACCACCAGCAACCGCGCCGAGTTCGAGCCGATATCGGCGACAGCGCGCGGTGCCGGACTCACATCGAGCGGAGTATAGGCAGCGGGGCTGTCCGCGATCCCCGGCCCGGGGGCGCGCACAATAGGCCGCCATGGCGATCCGAGAGCACGTCCGCGAACCATCTCGAGATGAGCGCGAACCCCATGGACAGCCGGCCGATGCGGAGCCACGGTATCTCAACCGCGACGTCTCCTGGCTGGACTTCAACTGGCGTGTGCTCGCCCTGGCCCGTGACCACAGCGTGCCCGTGCTCGAACGCGCCAGGTTCCTGGCCATCTCAGCGCACAACCTCGACGATTTCTTCCAGGTGCGCGGTGCGGTGCTTGCTCAGAACGTGGAGACCGGGCTCAGCGATCGCTCACCGGACGGGCTGACCCCGTTCGAGCAGCGCCAGCTCTTCCGCGAGCGCACCTCGGCGTTCGCACGCGACCAGGACGCGGTCTACACCGACTCCGTCGCACCGGCGCTCGACGCAGCCGGGATCCACCTGTCGGACTACCACGAGCTCGACCACGCCGAGCGCGCTCACCTCGACTCCTATTTCGCGCTGCAGATCTTCCCGGTGCTGACCCCGCTCGCCGTGGACCCTGCACATCCCTTCCCGTACATCTCGTCGATGTCGCTCAACCTCGCCGTGGTCGTGGCCGACCCGATCACGCGCGAGCAGCGGGTGGCCAGGGTCAAGGTGCCCCCGGCACTGCCGCGATTTGCCACGCTGCCGAGCGGCGACCGGTTTGTCCCGCTCGAGCAGGTGATCAGCGCACACCTCGACGCCCTCTTCCCGGGGATGGACATCATCACGCAGCATCCGTTCCGGCTCACCCGCGGCGCCGACTTCCAGCTGGACAACGACGAAGACGACCTGCTCGAGGCGGTGCGCGACGTCCTCAAACGCCGTCGCCTGTCCCCGCTGGTCGTCCGCCTCGAGATCGATGAGCGGATGTCGGACGAGGTGCGCGACCTGCTGGTTCGCGAGCTGGAGATGGATGAGCGCGACCTCCAGGTGGTGCACGCCCCACTGGACCTGTCCGCCCTCTTCCAGCTGACCGCGCTCGACCGGCCCATGCTGAAGTATCGGCAGTGGATCCCCAGCGTTCCTGCGGCGCTGCTGCCCCAGGAGGGCCGCTACGACGTGTTCGCAGCGGTGCGCGCCAACGACGTGCTCGTGCACCACCCCTACGAGGACTTCGAGGCGTCCGCGGTGGCGTTCATTGAGCAGGCGGCATCCGATCCGACCGTGCTCGCCATCAAGCAGACGTTGTACCGAACGTCGGGCACCGACAGCCCGATCATCCATGCGCTGATCCGAGCCGCGGAGGCGGGCAAGCAGGTGGTCGCGCTGGTCGAGCTGACGGCTCGCTTCGACGAGCAGGCGAACATCAGCTGGGCGGAGGCGCTCGAGCAGGCCGGGGTGCACGTCATCTACGGAATCGTCGGCGTCAAGACTCACGCCAAGGTCTCGTTGGTGGTGCGCCGCGAGGGTGGACGGATCACACGGTACTGCCACGTCTCCACCGGCAACTACAACCCGGACACCGCGCGCATCTACGAGGACGTGGCGCTGCTGACCTCCGACGACGAGATCTGTGCGGACCTCAGCGAGCTGTTCAACGCTCTCTCGGGCTACAGCCGCGATGTTCAGTACCGGCGCATCGTGGTGGCGCCGCAGCGACTCCGCACTGTGGTCACCAGCCTGATCCATCGCGAGTCGCGCCCGGGCGGGAGGATTGCGCTCAAGCTCAACGGTCTGATCGATCCGGGGATCATCGATGCGCTCTACGAGGCGGCGGAGACCGGGGCTGAGGTCGACCTGATCGTGCGCGGCATGTGCACGCTCAACCCCGCGGCGTCGACTGCCCCGGAGCGGCTGCGCATCCGCTCACTGGTGGGACGGTACCTCGAGCATTCGCGGATCTACCGTTTTGGCGCCGGGCCGGCAGCCGCCTACTTCATCAGCTCTGCCGACCTGATGCCGCGCAACCTCGACCGGCGCGTCGAGGTGGCGGTGCCCGTGGCCGACCCCGCGCTGCGGGCGCGCCTCGACGAGATCATCGACCTCTCGCTCGCCGATGATGCGCTCGCCTGGCGCTTCGACGGCCACGTCTGGGAACGTGTGCCTCGAGGCTCCGGGGTTGATGCGCAGGAGGCACTTGCGGAGGGCGCGACCCGGCGCAACCGGGGAGTTGCCTGAGCCGGGACCGGAGCAGCGAATTCGCGTTCCGCTCGAGGTCTCGGTACCTCGGCGCCTCACCGCGGCGGGATACACAGTGCAGACCGGCCCGGTGACGCAGCGGGTCATGGACCTCTTCGACACCGGCGATCGCAGACTTGCGGCTGCGGGCGCAGAGCTCAGCCTCAGCCGACGGGAGGGCTGGTACTGGCGGCGCGACAACCTCGGCAACCCCAAGCTGGAGGTCCGGGAATGGGCCGCGCCGGCGAAGGCGGTTTCCCAGGTGGCTGACTGGTCGCGGGCGTACCGGCGGGGGCGGCCGCTGGCGGCGCGGGCGCGGGTGTGCATCCAGCGCCGGGCCCATCGTGTGTCCGGCGCCAACCTGGCAGGCCCGCTGACGGTCACCGAGGAACGCATCGACGACGGCGGCGACGGCGCGTGGACGCCGCGGCTGCGCCGCCTCGCGGTGCACGACGGTCACGGCGACGACAGCGGCGCCGCGGTCGCGGAGGTCTTCGCCAGCGTGGCGCTTCGCGACTCGGCCACGCTCGCGGTTCTCCGCCCGGCGCTGGTCCGCGCCCCGCGGCTGCGGCTGCCCGGCGCCGACGCAACCGGCCCGCACGACCTGTTCTGGCGCAGCACGACGTTGTCGATGACGCAGTGGCTGTACTTCGATTGCGAGCTGGCAGGCCCGGGTTCACCCGATGCGCTGCGCAAGCTCCGGGTTGCGTTGCGCAGGCTGCGCAGCGACCTGCAGACATTCGCGCCGCTGCTCGACCGAGAGTGGGCCAGCGATCTGCGCAACAAGCTTGGCGGGTTGGCAGGCCGGCTCGGCACCGTTCGCGACGCGGAGGTGCTCAGCGCCCGGCTCGTCGAGCTGGCGTCGATGCTGACTGCGAGCGACCGCGCGGCGACCTTGCCGCTGCTCGACGCGGCCGCCTCGCAGCTGTCGATGGCCAGCGCCGTGCTGCTCGAGGAGATGGCCGGCGACGAGTACCTCGGCCTGGTCGACAGTGCCGTGACCGCCGTGACGCACCCGAGGTGGTCGGAAGGCGACGGCGAGACTCCCTCAGTGACGAGCCTGGCGGCGAAGCGGTGGCGCCGGCTGCGCACCCATGTTGCAGCCATGGGCGACGCACCCACCGACGAGCAGCTCCACCGCATGCGGATCCTCGCCAAGCGGGTGCGCTACGCGGCGGACGCCAGCGTGCCCGTCGCCGGCTCCCCCGCGGCCGCGGCGGCGGCGAGGGTTGCCGCGCTGCAGACCGTGCTCGGCGAGCAGCACGACGCGGTGGTCACCCGCGAGTGGCTCCGCCGCCAGGCCGATGCCACGGCGAGCCTGGCCTTCGCCGCCGGACAGCTGGCCGCGCTGGAGGTCGGCAGGATGCACGCTGCGTCGCATCGCTGGCGCAAAGCCTGGGAGGCGGCGTCGCACAAGAAGGACTGGCGATGGCTGCACAGCTGATCCATGTGGTCCGCCACGCGCACGCGGGCGATCGCCAAGCCTGGTCGGTCGACGACGACCTGCGGCCGCTCTCCGAGCGAGGTTGCGGGCAGGCGGAGCGGCTGGCCGACAAGTTCGGTGGCGGCATCGCGGCCATCTATTCGAGCCCGTCGCTGCGCTGCCTCGGCACCGTGCTGCCGCTGGCGCGAGCGCAACGCCTGGCGATCGTCACCCTCGAAGAGCTCTACGAAGGCGGCGGTGCGGCAGCGATGCTGGTGCGGCTGGGCGCCGAGCCGGGCAGCCCGTTGGTGGCCTGCACGCACGGAGACATCGTCGCCGACCTCCTGGGACTGCTGATCGGGTCAGGGCTGACGCTGCCGTCGCTGCGCGCCGAGAAGGGGTCGACCTGGACGCTCGAGGTCACCGGGGGTGTGGTCGGCTCGGCGCGCTACGCCCCGCCACCCTGAGCTTCTGGGGCCCTCAAGCCGAGGTTGGGTTCCCGTTCAGAGTTATGGCGGGCGACGCCGCGTCGAGCCTGTCGAGTCGGTACCCGACGCCGAACACCGTGGTGATCCTGAAGGGCAGCGTACCGAAGGGCTCGAACTTCTCGCGCAGCCAGCGGATGTGCACATCCACAGTCTTGTGGTCGCCAAAGAACTTGCTGCCCCACACCCGGTGGATGATGGTCGACCGCCCGAGCACCCGCCCGGCGTTGGCCATCAGCAGGGAGAGGAGGTCGAATTCCTTGGGTGAGAGGTGAACGTCGGTGGCACCGATGCGAACGGTCCGCGCCGCGCGGTCGAGTCGGAAGCCACCGAAGTCCTCTACCTCACCGGGGCGGTGCTGTTGCCCGCCGGCAAGCTCAGCACGGCGCAGCATCGCCGCGACGCGCGCCAGCAATTCGTTGAGGGAAAAGGGCTTGGTGACGTAGTCGTCAGCGCCGACCTGCAGCCCCACCACCTTGTCGAGCTCGCTTGCCTTGGCGGTGAGCATGAGGATGGGTGTGCTCATCTCGGCGCGCAGCACGCGGCACACCTCGAGGCCGCTCATCTCCGGCAGCATCAGGTCGAGCAGGATCAGGTCGGGATTGCGCTGGCGGGCGAGCTCGAGAGCCTGGGTGCCGGTGGCCGCCTCGCTGACCTCATAGCCCTCGCGCGTCAGGTTGTACCTGAGCGTCTGGCTGATGTTCTGCTCATCCTCGACGACGAGGATGCGCTTGGGACCGCGTGCCACGGCCATCAACCGAGCTCCTCGACCGCGCCTGTTTCGAGGAAGACGAGATCTTCGGCGAGGTTGGTCACGCGGTCGGCGATCCGCTCGAGGTTCATCGACACCAGGATCAGCTGGGTCCCGGGGTAGACGTTGCGGCTGTCGCCGACCATCAGGTGGAGGATGTCGTCCACCATGCGGTGGTAGATGCGGTCGACACGGTCGTCGCGCGCGGCGATCTCCCTGGCGCGGTCGACGTCGCGGGCGACCAATGCGTTGAGCATGTCGCGCACCTGCTCGGCAACAGTGCGCGAGAGAATGGGCAGGTCCACGGGGGCGCCGAGCGGGGGAAGATCGGACAGGTTGCGCGCGATCCGCGCGATGTTGACGCAGTGGTCGGCCATGCGCTCGAGCTCGTCGGACATGTGCAGGAAACCGAGGATCTCCCGAAGATCGCGCGCCACCGGAGCCTGGGTGAGGATCACCGACAGGCAGTGCTCGTGCACCTCCGCCTGCCGGGCGTTGACGACGTGGTCACCGGCGATCACCGCGCCGGCGAGCTCGACATCGCGGTCCACGAGGGCTCGGGTGGCACGGTGGATGGCCACGTCGACCATCTCTCCCATCTCGAGGACGAGGTCACGGACCCGGCGCTGCTCACTCTCCAACGAGGGGCGATGGGGATGCGCCAGTGGCTCCATCAACCAAACCGACCGGTGATGTAGTCCTCGGTGCGACGGTCCTTCGGCCTGTTGAAGAAGTCGATGGTGCTGTTGATCTCGACGAGCTCGCCCGCTCTGCCGGCGCCCATCATCATGAACGCGGTCACGTCGCTGACGCGTGCGGCCTGCTGCATGTTGTGGGTGACGATGATGATGGTCACCTCGTCGCGGAACTCGCGCATCAGCTCCTCGACCTTGAGGGTGGCGATTGGGTCGAGGGCAGCGGTGGGCTCGTCCATCAGGATCACCGCGGGCTCCACTGCCAGGCTTCGGGCGAGGCAGAGTCGCTGCTGCTGGCCACCGGACAGGCCGAGGGCCGACCGGTGCAGGCGTTCCTTGACCTCGTCCCAGAGCCCGGCGCGAGCGAGCGCCCGCTCCACCGGCTCCTCGAGCTCGGCCTTCTTGTAGCGGCGCTCGATGCGCAGGCCGTACGCGACGTTGTCGAAGATCGACATCGGGAAGGGGTTGGGACGCTGGAAGAGCATGCCCATGTGCCGACGCAGCCCGATGATCCCCGCCGGGTCGGTGGGCGCCGCGACGCCGTCGAGGAGGATCTCGCCGCTGGCGCGGTAGCCGAGCACGAGGTCGTTCATCCGGTTCAGTGCGCGAAGCAGGGTGCTCTTGCCGCAGCCGCTCGGGCCGATGATCGCGGTGACCCGCCCCTTGGCGGCGGAGAAGTCGACGTCGCGCAGTGCCTGGAACTCGCCATACCAGGCGTCGAGGTGACGGGTCTCCACCATCGGCGACGGCAGCGGGTCGCCGGTCACGGCGGGCACGATATCGGAAGCCACCCCGATGCGGAACTCTGCGGACATCAGATCGCTCCCTGGAGGCGGCGAACCGCCCTGCGCGCTGCATAGCGAGCTCCGATGTTGAACACCAGGACCAGCATGATGAGCAGCGCGGCCACGCCGTCAGCATAGGTGGCCGCGTCCGTGACCTGCGCGGGATCCACCTGGCTGCGGAACACGTAGAGGTTGACCGCCAGGGTGTCGCCTGGCAGGAAGGGGTTCAGGCTGAAGTTGGCGTGGTCGGTCGGAGTGCCGACGGTGCCGGTGAACAGCACCGCCGCCGCCTCACCGAAACACCGGCCGGCGATCAGGATCATGCCAGTGACCAACTGCGGCAGGGCAGCCGGGAGCTGCACCCGTGTGATGGTCTGCCAGCGTGTGGCACCCAGCGCCAGGCTCGACTCACGGAGCGTCATCGGCAGCGATCGCAGGGCGTCCTCGCTGATGCGCACCGCGTACGGGAGCGCGATCACGGTGAGCGCGAGCGCTGCGGCCAGCCGCGATGGGTGGCTCCCCGTCGCCTGGACGAAGAGCGCATAGCCGAATAGGCCGACGACGATCGACGGTAGCGTCGCCAGCGTCTCGGTGGCGCGGCGCACCGCGTTGACGACCCGACCGGTGCCGGCGTACTCGGCGAAGTAGATGCCCGCGGCCAGCCCGGTTGGGACAGTGAGGATGAGCGTGAGGAAGAGCAGGTAGAACGTGTTGAAGATCTGCGGGCCGGCACCGCTGCCCACCCTGTCGGTGCTCGGCGGGCTTGTGTAGAACGCGGCGCGGGCCAACTCAGTCCTGCCCTGGAAGACAGTGAACACAAGCACCACCACCACCAGCAGGATGAATGCGAGGGCCAGGGCGCGGACCGCACCGAACGCCACCGCGTTGGTCAGCCGCGCACGCCTGTTCACCGGCTCGTCTCGCTGCGGCGCTGAGCCAAGCGGATGGCGCTGACACAACCGAAGGTGATCAGCAGGAGCACGAGCGCGAGCAGGTACCGCGCCGCCTCCGCTTTGGGATTGGCCCCAAGGTTGGTGATGCCGTCGGTGATCGTGGTGGTCATCGTCATGGTCGGGTAGAGAAGGAAGTTGAGCCCGCTCGCGGGGCTGGGGATGCGAGCCACGTTGCCGATCACCAGGGCCACCGCCAGCGCCTCACCCATGGCGCGGGCGAAGCCGAGGACGATGCTGCTGATGATGCCGGGCCGCGCGGCCGGAAAGACCACGCGGGTCAGCGTCTGCCATGCGGTGGCGCCGAGCGCCGTCGACCCCTCGCGAAGGGTCGCCGGCACCGACTGGATGGCATCAGCGCTGAGCGTGGCGATGGTCGGCACCACCATCACGCCGAGCACGATCGCCGCGGCTCCGAAGCCCTGGCCGGCCGTCCCCGGAGGGGCGATCTTCTCGAGCTGCGGCACCAGCAGCACCAGCCCGACGTACCCGTAGACGATCGACGGCACACCGACGAAGAGCTCGATCGCCGGCCGGAACACGCGCTCCCCGACGTTGCGACCCGTCTCGGCGAGCGTGATCGCGAGCGCCAGGCCCACCGGGATGGCGATGACCAGCGCCAGGCCCACCGCGATTGCCGAGCCCGCGATCGGTGTCAGCGCTCCGTAACGGCCCGCCGGGTAGACCGCGCCGTCGGGGTCCCACGTCGCCGACCCGAAGAAGTTGTCGATGCCGATGTGGACGAAAGCCGGCCACGCGTTGACCGTCAGGAACAGGATGACGAGGACGACGACGACGAGGCTGAGGGCCGCCGCGCCCGCGAAGCCGATCCGCGAGACCCGCTCGGCGCGGAGCCGGCGCCGCCACGGGGACGGCGCCGACACGATCGCGCTCGGGACGATGCTCACGGGAGGCGCAGGTTACTGATCGACGGCAGCCTTGCGCGTGGTGGTGCTGAGCGGCAGGTACTTGAGCGCTGTGAGGTCGCCGTTCTGGAAGGCAGCGCTCTGGATGTACTGCAGGAAGGAGAGCGTCAGCAGGCTGGGCTGGGGCTTGGTGAAGCAGTGCTCGTGCGAGAAGAAGGGGTAGCTGCCGCCTGCCACCGCGGAGCCCGATGGAGCCTTGCCGTCGATGCTCACCGCCTGCAACGACCCGCTCACCGACGAGGCGGTGAGGTAGGCCACGCCACCCGGTGTCGTCGACATGCTCTGCACAACCGACTGGGTTGTGTTGATGACCGCAGCCGCGTTGGTCGTCTCGGGCGTGCCCTGCATGACGTCCTTGTCGAACGTGATCCGGGTGCCCGAGCCGGCGGTGCGCTCGAACACCGCGATCGGCAGGTTGGCGCCGCCCACCTGGGACCAGTTGGTGTCCTTGCCGCTGTAGACGTCGCGGATCTGCTGGGAGGTGAGGTTGGTGACGCCGGCGCCGGAGTTGACGACCACCGCGAACAGGACGATCGCCACCGGGTGGTCGACGATGGTGCTGGCGTCGACGCCCTGGACGAGTCCTGCCGGGATGTCGCTGTCACCGATGTCGACGGCAGCGCTGGCCGCCTTGGTCACGCCGGTGGATGAGTTGGTCGCGGCGACGGTGATCGTGGTCCCTGCGCACTGTGCCTGGTAGTTGTCGGCGGCTTTCTGGATCAGCGCCTTGATCGCCGACGAGCCGTCAGCGCTGATCGAGCCCGACACGCAGGTGGCGACGGGACTCGGTGTGGCAAGCGCAGCCTGCGAGGCGGGCCCGGAGCTTGTGCTCGCCGCGTCGCCGCACGCGCCCAGCGTCACGACCGAGGCAACGGCGAGTCCGGCGCCGAGCAAACGCGATCGAGGCATATTTCCCTCTCCTACAAAGCCGGGATGGCGTACGCACCTGACGGACTTCCGCGGTACACACGCCATGCTTGCTCAGAGCTCGTTGTCGGCACTTTGTTGGCCGGTTAAGCTCCGATTAATGACGTCGGGGCGGTGCGGGCTTCGCTTGGACAGCCCTATGCTCGCGGCCGTGGACAACGCTGATTGGCGCGCATCGACGCCCTTGGCCGAAGGTCTGGCCGAGGTCCTGGAGGGGTCGGAGGAGGGTCTGCTGCTGGTCAGCTCGGCCGGCGTGATCCAGTTCGCGTCGCCAACCGCGTTGCGCCACCTCGAGCTGCCTGCGGGCGCGGTCGGTTCGGCGGTCACCGAATGCCATGCCGATTACCGGCTGGTGCGCGTCCTGATCGCGGCGGAGGCCACCGACGAGGTCGTGGAGCGCCGCTGGAGAACTGCGGACCGCGCCCTGTCGGTGCGAGCTCGGCGGCTCAGCCGGCCCGGTCCCGGTGTGCTCGTGTGGGTGCGCGACGAGACCCGGGTCCGCCACCTCGAGAAGATGCGCCGTGACTTCATCAGCAACGTCTCCCACGAGCTGCGCACCCCGCTGGCGGCGATGCGGGTGATGACCGAGACGCTCCTCGCCGGTGCTCTTCAGGATCCCCCGGCCGCCGACGAGTTCGTCAACCGCATCGGGCTGGAGGTCGAGCAGATGTCGCAGATGGTCGAGGAGCTGCTCGAGCTGAGCGCGCTGGAGGGCGAGGAGCACCCCGTGCCCGATGAGCCAGTCCCCGTCGTCGATCTGCTCATCGCCATCGACAGGCTGCGCCCGTTGATCGACGACAAGGAGATCAACCTCGTCTTCCATGTGGCCGCCGAGATCCCGCCGATCCGCGGGGATGTCGCGCATCTCCAGCACGTTCTCCGCAACCTGGTCCACAACGCGGTGAAGTTCACGCCTGCTCACGGCACCATCACGGTCAGCGCCACCGCGGTAGGCGACCAGGTCGAGCTGCGCTGTGCTGATACCGGCGCCGGAATTCGGTCGGATGACCTCTCGCGGATCTTCGAGCGGTTCTGGAAGGCGGACAGCTCGCGCCGCCGAGACGGTGAGGGGTCAGGGCTGGGACTGGCGATCGCGCGCCACGTGGTCGCCGCACACCAGGGGACGATTCACGCCGAGTCAGAGCTCGGTCACGGGGCCACGTTCGTGGTCACACTTCCCGCCTGGGGCACGATGAGCTCGGCGGTGGGCTGAGCGCCGCGGTACGGGCCACGTCGATCCAGCCAGGCAGCGGTGTCGAATCGAGGAGCTGACGGGACAGCGCCGTGGCCGCGTTGATGGCGAAACCCATGCCGTGCCCGGTGTATCCAGCGCAGACATGGATGCGATGGCACCCCGGGCTGAGACCCACGAGCGGCAGGCCGTCGTCGCTGAAGCCCATGATCCCCGCCCACCGGTGGGTGACGGCGGCGCCGACGCCAAGATCGTGAAGCTGGCCGTCGAGAAGGTGTTGCACGCGCTGGGTCGGCTTGGTGTCGAGCCCGACCTCCTCGTCAAGCGCGCGATGACGAAATCCGCCGACCAGGACTGCACCGTCGTCGCGTTGCCGCCAGTAACGATGACCCCATTCTGCGTAGACCGGGATACCCAGGCGACCGTCGATGGGTGCGCTCGCCAGCATCTGCGCGCGGACCGGTCGGATCGGGGCGGAGGGCAGCAGCTGCGACGTCCATGCGTTGGTGGCCAGCAGCACCGCCGAAGCCTCGATGGTTGCGTCGGTGAGCCGTACGACGGCGGTGTTCCGGCCATCTTCGACAGCAAGGACAGGATGACGCTCGAAGATGCGCGCCTGGTGGGTCGCCGCAATGCCCCGCACCAGGCGAACCGGGTCGAGCTCACCGTCGCCCGGATTGAGCAGGGCGCGGACTCCACCGGACGCGGCGGTGGGCTCGACCAGTTCCGCCTCGAAGCCGTCCTCGGCGAGCAGGGTTGCCGCCTCATCGAGGCTGGCGGCCTCCTCGTCATCGAGCGCCACCGTCAGGCTGCCCCTCCGGAGGTGATGAGCGTCAAGTCGCGCGGCAAGCGCCGCGGTCAGCACGTGGTTCTCCGCGGTGAAAGCCCAGACGGCGGCGGCGACGTCCCGTCCGTGACGCGACGCGGCACGCGCATAGTTCTCGGCGACCCCGGCAAGCAGGAACCCAGCGTTTCGACCGCTCGCGCCGGCGGCGACATGGTGGCGTTCGAGAAGGATGGCGTCGATGTCGCGACCGCGGAGCACGTCGAGCAGCGCCACACCCGTGATCCCGCCGCCGACGATGACCACCTCTGCGCGCGTCGGCATGCGCGCAGGTGAGGCCAGGGGTTCGGAGATGCCCCAGATGGGCGAGCCCAGCGGTACGGTGGTCACCCGGTCACCTCGGGTGGGTCGTGGCCGAGAAGACGAAGCGCGCGGACGTACTTCGCTGTTGCCTCAACCCTGGCCCCATACGTGCCGAGCAGCTCGACGATGCGCTCCGCCAGTGCGGCGCTTGCGGGCGCGTACTCCACCTCCACCTCCTCGAACCGTGCGCACTCGTCGGCGCCGTCACGGACGCTGCATCGGTCATGCACCACCTCTGCCGACGCCCGCGCAGCAGAGACATCGACAGCGTGGCGGATGCTGCGCAGCTCGGCGACTGGATGAACCTCGGCGGCGGCGACCAGCCGCGCGACGCGCAGCTCGATCGGCTCCGGGAGGCGGTCCGGGTCGCCGTCGAGCTCGAGCTCCTCACGGACCACGGCGTTGCCCTCGCGGCGCGACCGGCCCTTGAACGTCCACACCCCGTTGCGATGGCGCACCCCGACGCCGCAGCGGGCCAGGCCGAGGTCGTCGGTGTCCCAGTAGACGGCGTGCAGGAGCGTGTCACCCCGGTCTCTGACCGTCACGCCGCCGATCTCGGTCAGCTCCGGCATGATGAAACCGTTGGGCACGGCCATCTTGACCTCGCGCTCCTCGACACCATCCACGTCAGGCGTCCTCGCCGACGTACTCCACGAAGCCAGGCCAGGCCGCAACCATACGGGCAAGCATCTGCCGGGGAACCGGAAGGTACGTACCCGTCGCTTCCGCCACCACCACACCGCTGTCGAGCGTCATCGCAGCCTCCGCCTGCATCACGCGTCGGGTGAACCGCGTGCTCCAGCCGGTGACGCGCAGCGCCGCGCCGATGGGTGCTCCCTCCCGAAAGCGCGTCTCCATCCGGCCGGTCACCACCCATCGCCGCTGCAGCACGGAACACCGCCCCATCACGTCGTCGAGAACAGCGGCGATGAGGCCTCCGTGGACGAGGCCGGGAAACCCGGCGTGGTCCGGAGTCGGCGTCCAGGTGGTGACCACGCGGTCGCCCTCGAGGTGGTACTGGAGATGCAGCCCGGTCGGGTTGCGCAGACCGTGGATGAAGTTCAGCTGGTACTCGGTGCTGTCATTCAACCACGACGCATCGAGGCGAGCGGCGCGCGGCTGCGTCATCCGCCGATTCGTTCCTGGCCGTGCATGTACGGACGGAGAGCGTCGGGGATCAGCACGGTGCCATCCGCCTGCTGGTGGGTCTCGAGGACGGCGTCGAGGGTTCGCGGCACGGCCAGGCCGCTGCCGTTCAGGGTGTGCACGAACTGCGGCCGCTCTCCGGTCGCCGGCCGAAACCGGATGCCCGCCCGCCGCGCCTGGAAGTCGCCGAAAACGCTGCACGATGAGACCTCGAGCCAGCGCTTCATGCCCGGAGCCCATGCCTCGATGTCGTACTTCTTCCATTGGGCAAAGCCCATGTCACCGGTGCACATCAGCAGCACCCGGTAGGCGATGCCCAGGCGCTGAAGGACGATCTCCGCCTGCCCGGTGAGCAGCTCGAGCTCCTCGAGCGAACGCTCGGGCGTGGTGAAGCGGACCATCTCGACCTTGTCGAACTGGTGCATGCGGATGTACCCGCGCGTGTCCTTGCCCGCAGCGCCGGCCTCGCGGCGCCAGCACGGGGTGAGCGCCGCATGAGCGACCGGCAGCAGCGCGCCGTCGATGATCTCGTCGCGGTAGAGGTTGGTGACCGGGACCTCCGCCGTGGGGATCAGGAACAGGCCATCGTCGGTCTTGTATGCCTGGTCCTCGAATTTGGGTAACTGCGCCGCGCCGACCATCGACTCCCTGCGCACCAGGTACGGCGGAGCAACCTCGCTGTAGCCGTGCTCGCGGGTGGCGATATCGAGGAAGAGCGTCCCCAGGGCGCGCTGCAGCCGGGCGCCGTCGCCACGCAGAACCGCGAACCGCGAGCCGCTCAACTTGACCGCACGCTCGAAGTCGAACAGCCCGAGGGATTCGCCGAGGGCGTAGTGCGAGAGAGGCTCGAAGTCGAACTGCACCGGAGCCCCCCAGCTGCGGACGACCACATTGCCACTCTCATCGCTCCCATGTGGCACCGACTCGTGGGGCGGGTTGGGAATGTAGAGGAGCAGGTCGTTGATGCGGCCGTCGAGCTCGGTCAGCTGCGCTTCCCCCGCCTGGATACGCTGTTTGCTCTCCCCAAGCGCGGCGCGCTGCTCGTCGCTGGGCGCGCCACGAATGGTTGCGGACCCCCGCCTCTGCTCGGCCCGCAGTCTCTCCACCGCGGTGCGCAGCTGACGGGCCCGGGCGTCGATCTCGAGGATCTCGTCGATCGGCGCGTTCTCACCCTTGAGCCGCGCCCCTTCGCGGAAGACGTCGGGGCTCTCACGAAGGCGCTGCAGCGGAATCACCGCGTCATGTCTCCTCGGCGCGACGCGATGGCGAGAGATGGGCGTCCTCGTCGTGCGTCTCGTCGCGGCGGCGCGGGCGCATGGTGGGAAACAGCAGCACGTCGCGGATCGTCGCCGCGTCGGTGAGCAGCATGACCAGGCGATCGACGCCGACGCCCAGTCCCCCGGCCGGAGGCATGCCGACCTCGATCGCCTCGAGGAAATCCTCGTCGATGTGGAACGCTTCGTCGTCCCCGGCGGCGCGGAGGACGGCCTGCTCCTCGAAGCGGCGTCGCTGGTCGATGGGGTCGTTGAGCTCGCTGAACGCGTTGGCCACCTCGCGCCCGGCGACAACGAGCTCGAAGCGCTCGACGAAGCGGTGATCGTCGCTGCGCTGGCGTGCCAGGGGCGAGACCTCGGCGGGGTAATCGAGCACGAACGTCGGCTCCCAGAGGTCGGCCTCGACGCGCTGTTCATAGATCTCTGAGAGCGCGGTCCCCGGCCCGGCACCGGGCGGCAGCGGCACACCGAGCGACGCGGCGCGGGCGGGCAGCTCGGTCCACTCGTCGAGCGGGTCGAAACCGCACGTGTGCGCGACAAGGTCGACCATGCGCGCGGTGCGGAAGGGTGGGACAAGAAGCAGCTCGCGGCCCCCATAGCTGCGCCGCAGCGGATCGTCGCAGGGGAAACTGCCGCCCTCCTCGTCGGTGATCTGCTGCGGGCCGAGCGCGCTGGCGGCGTCGACGATCAGCGCCTCGGTCAGCGAGCGCATCCCGTTGTAGTCCGTGTACGCCTCGTAGACCTCGAGCATGGTGAACTCGGGATTGTGCCGCGGCGAGAGGCCCTCGTTGCGAAATACCCGACCCATCTCGTAGACCCGGCGATAGCCGCCGACAAGCAGCCGCTTCAGATGCAGCTCGATGGCGATGCGCAGGTAGACATCGGTATGCAGCGCATTCCAGTGAGTCACAAAAGGACGCGCGTGGCCACCGCCGGGAATCAGCTGCAGGATGGGTGTCTCCGTCTCCAGGAAGCCGCGACTGTCGAGCGTGCGTCGCAACGAGCGCACCACGGCGGTGCGGGCCGCAAAGTGGCGCCGCTGCTCGACGCTGCCGAGGAGGTCGAGATATCGCTTGCGATACCTCGTCTCCTGGTCCTGGAGACCGTGGTACTTCTCGGGAGGCGGTTGCAGGGCCTTGACCAGCAGTGTGAGCTCGTCCGCGACGACGGTCGGTTCGCCTCGGCGTGTGCGCATCACCGGCCCCCAGACGCCGATGATGTCACCGAGGTCGAGCAGGCGGACCACCGCGAACTGCTCCTCGCCGAGGCGATCCAGCTTGAGCCACACCTGGAGGCGCTCCTCCTCGGCTTCGATGTGCGCGAAGCAGCTCTTGCCCTGCATGCGGTACTGCATCACCCGTCCGGCGACGCGCACCTCCGGTCCCTCAGGAGCATCCTCGCCGTCGGCCACGGGCGCCGTTTCGGCCTCGAAGCTGGCCAGGCGGCGGCGGGCGCCGTCGAGAGTCTCGGTGGGCGTGAAATCGACGTTGTACGCGGGCACTCCGAGCTTGGCCAGCTCATCGAGCTTGCGTCTGCGTTCGGCGCTCAGGTCATCGGCGGGCATGGCGCCCTATCTTCGAACTTTGCTCCGCGCCCACGACGCCGCCAGTCAGGAGACGCGGACGATCTTGACGCGACGCGGGCCGCCCGGGCTCTGCACATCAACGGAGTCACCGTTGCGGTGGCCGAGCAGCGCCTTGCCAACCGGCGACTCCATGGATATGCGACCGCTGGCGACGTCGACCTCCGCCGGTCCGACGATGGTGAACACCTGCTTGCCGAACTCGTCTTTCAACTCCACCTCGGAGCCCACACGCACAATGCTCGAGTCCTTCGACTCCTCGATGAGCACGACATTGCGAAGCATGTTCTCGAGCGTGAGGATGCGACCCTCGACCATGCCCTGTTCGTTCTTGGCATCCTCGTACTCGGCGTTCTCCGAGATATCGCCGAAGTCCTTGGCGTACTTGATGCGCTCAGCGATCTCCGCACGACGCACCGTGCGCAGCTCCTCGAGTTCTGTCTCGAGCTTCTGTCGCCCCTCGGGCGTGAGCAGAACGGGTTTGTCCATCGTCGGTGTAGCCCTCGCCAACGTCGGGGCGGCAGCGTCCCCGGAATGAGACGCCGGAGTATAGGCGAGGCCTTCCTGTGAGTGATGTGACGAATTGCCAACGTTCGTTGACCGCATGTGACACCCCGGGTATCATCACGGAACCACATCGACGATATACAGCCCCCCCTCTCGGGGCGTCTCTGGTACGCCAGGGGCGCCCTCTTCTTTTACAGGGAGGGGCAGATCCCCTCCCTCACGTGGTCGAAATGAATTCGACCACGCACACCCGTCCCCTCGGCGCACCTCGTGCGCCGCTGCGCCTTAACAGGGAAGGGGCAGATCCCCTTCCCTCGCGTGGTCGAAGTGAATTCGATCACGCACACCCATCCCCTCGGCGCACCTCGTGCGCCGCTCCGCTTCGCGGGAGATGCCTTCGGTGGGCAGGCGGCGTGCTTACGCCACACCGGTGGTTCAGCCAATCCATCGCGACGCCATGCGCTTCTGGGACACCTCATCGATCGCATCTATTTGTGCATTCCGTTCAACATTGCGTTGACGGCGGTGACCTGGGTTACGTGCAGTGGCAGGTGGGGGTGGTGGCGACCACGACTGCCCAGGTGACGACTGCGAAGACCCAGACGGCATAGGCGGCGCTGATCCACACGCTCTGCATGCTGGTGCTGGGGACCCGGGTCGCCACCGTGGCCAGCGCGGCGAGCGCGGCGAGGGACGAGACCACGGCGAGCAGGTGTGCCCACAGGGGGGCGGTGAGGATGACCCCGGCGATGACCACGAGGACCGGCGGAAGCGCCAGCGGGATCACCCACCAGGGGAGCTCGACCGGGGAGCCGAGCCGCGAGTCGCTCATCCCTCGCCGCTGGTGAAGATGGGCCGATACCAGCCCAGCGGCCCGAGGCCGGCTGAGAGCGCCATGGCGAAGATGGTGTCGAGGTCGTCCAGGCTGCGCAGGTCCTGCACCATGGCCCGCAGCCTGGCGGCACCGTTGCAGCCCTTGATAGACCAGGCAACGTACTTGCGACCGATGCGCAGCGCGCGCTCGGCGCCGTGGTAGGCGACGAGCAGGTCGAGGTGGCGGCGGCAGAGCGCCATTCGTGAGGCAAAGTCGAGATCGGCGAGCCGCTCACCCGTGGCCAGCAGGTGGGTGGCCTGGCGGATCAGCCAGAGGTTGCCGAGCATGCCCCGCGCGATCACCACGCCGTCGATGACGCCGCCGCGGATACGACGCTCGATGAGGCCGACGTCCTCCACGTCACCGCTGCCGATGACCGGGATGTCGACCGCCTCTTTGACTCGGGCGATCTCCACCCAGTCGGCGTCGCCCGCGTAGCCCTGGCAGCGGGTGCGCCCGTGGACGGTGACCGCCGCGACGCCCACGTCGGCAAGGGCCCGGGCCAGCTCGGGTGCGTTGACGCTCTGGGCATCCCAGCCGAGCCGCATCTTGGCGGTGACCGGCACGTCCACAGCCGCGACCATGGCGGCGAGGACAGCGGCCGTCGCCCTGACGTCCCGCGCCAGAGCCGCACCGCTGCCCCTCCCCACCACCTTCTTCACCGGACATCCCAGGTTGACGTCAACGGTCTGTGCGCCGCGTGCGACGCAGACCTGGGCGGCGCTGGCCATCACCACGGGGTCGCACCCGACCAGCTGCGCACCGGCGGGGCCGACCCCTGTCGGGAAGTCGAGCAGGTGCAGGCTGGCATCGAGACTGCGCACCACAGCCTCGCTGGCCACCATCTCGGTCGTCACCAGGCCGGCGCCCATCTCGATGGCCAGCTGGCGGCAGGGGGCATCGGTGATGCCCACCATCGGTGCGATCAGCACCGGTGAGGTGAGCTCGAGCGCACCGATGCGCAGGGCGGCGCGAGGAGGCGTGGCGATGGCCATGATCGCCCGATCTTACGGGCAGCGCCCGCCGCGGGCCTTCAGTCGGCGTTGAGCTCGTGGATCAGTCGCAGCCCGACGAGCGTCAGGTGGGGATCCACCGCCTCGATCTCATCGATGAGCGGAGCGAAGAGCTCGGCGAGGCCACCGGTGGCGACCACCTTGGCGTTCTCGCCGATCTCGGCGCGGATCCGCGCAACGATCCCCTGGACGAGGCCGACGTAGCCGAACACGAATCCGGCCTGCATCGACGCCGCCGGGCTGCGCCCGATCACCGACGGCGGAGCCGTAAGCTCGACGCGATTGAGCTTGCTGGCGTGGCTCACCAGCGCATCGAGGCTGATCAGGATGCCGGGCGCCATCGCCCCACCCAGATACTCCCCCGATGCCGACACGCAGTCGAAGGTGGTCGCAGTCCCGAAGTCGAGGAGGATGACGGGCGCGCCGTAGAGGTGGCGACCGGCGAGGGCATTGGCAATTCGGTCAGCGCCGACCAGCCGCGGATCCTCGTAGCGGATGCTGACCCCGGTGCGGATGCCCGGTCCGACAACCAGTGGGGCTCGCCCGAAATACACGCGGGACATCTCGTCGATGGCGCGGGCCAGCGGCGGCACCACGTTGGCAACGGCGACCGCGGCGATGGCGGCGATGTCGATGCCGCGACGGCGGAGCAGGTCGCTGGTGGCAAGCCCGAGCTCGTCGCCGGTGGAGCGCTCGTTGGTGTGCAAACGGAAGTCTGCCACCAGACGCTCGCCGTCGAACACACCGACGACGATGTTGGTGTTGCCGACGTCGACCGCGAGCAGCATCGCGCGGATTGTAGGAAGGCCCGCGGCAACCGGTGCGCACCGCCTCACCGGATCGCTAGCGTTGCGGCCCACATGATCGGACTCATCGACATCGGAGGCACCAAGCTGCTGGCCGCCGTGTCACGGCCGCCGCGAGGGATCGGCCAGACCGTGCGCCGCGCCACCCCGCGCAGTGGCGACGTGGTGGCAGCGCTGGTCGAGATGCTCGACGAGGCCCGGCACGGCGAGCCACTTGACGCGATCGGGGCGGCGGTGCCCGGCCCGTTCGACCGCGACCGCGGGCAGCTCATCAATCCCCCGGGGCTCTCCGCCGACTGGCACCGCCTCGACATCGCGGCGCCGCTCCGGGAGCGCTTCGGCTGCCCGGTCCGGGTGGAGAACGACGCCAATTGCGCCGCTCTCGCCGAGGCGCACCGTGGAGCCGGGCGCGGCTCGCGGCTGCTCGTGTACTACACAGTCTCCACCGGGATCGGGACTGGGGTTGTTCGCGACGGCGATCTCGTCGTCCAGCGCCACGACAACGAGGGCGGCCACCAGGTGCTCTGGCCGAAGCGTCTGGGCGGCCCGCCGTGCGACTGCGGCGGCGTCGGCTGCCTGGAAGCGATCGCCAGCGGACGTGCCATCGCCGCTCGCTTCGGCCGCGCTGCTGAGGATATCGACGACCAGGTGGTCTGGGACGACGTGGGCGCCTGGCTGGGACTTGCCGTCGTCAACACCATCGCCCTGCTCGACTGCGACCGCGTGGTGTTCGGCGGCGGCGTGGCCGCGCCGCGATGGTCGCGGCTTGAACCGGCCCTGCGCGCCACGGTCGCCGCGCACCTCAAGCTGCAGCCGGCACCGGAGATTCGTGCCGCGGAACTCGGCGACGATCGCAACCTGGCCGGGGTGCTGCTATTGCTCCGCGGCTGAAGAAGGCGTGGGACCCACAGCCGCTGCGCTGGTTAGGCTTGCGCCGTGAGCGCCGTTCACCTCGTCGCCGACAGCACCTGCGACATCTCCACCCGAGAGGCGGCCACGCTGGGCCTCGCCATCGTCCCCCTCAAGGTGATCATCGGCGAGGAGGTGTTCGCCGATGGCGTCGACATCGACCCCGCCACGCTGTACGCCCGGATGCGCACGTCGCCGGTGGCGCCCCGGACATCGCAACCGACGCCCGGAGAATTCGAGGCGGTATTCCGCGAGGTCGGGAACGACGGTGCAACAGTGGTGTGCACGACCATCTCGGCCGCGATGAGTGGCACGCACAGCTCGGCCGTGGCTGCGCGCGCCGCTCTCCCCGACCTCGACATCAGGCTGATCGACACCAGCAGCGTCGGCCCCGGTCACCAGCAGGTGATCGAATCGCTGATCGCCGCCGCGGCTGCGGGCGCGGGCGCTGACGACCTCGTGCAACTGGCCGGGCGGATCCGCTCAACCCAGCGCCTGGTGTTCACCGTGGAGAGCCTCGAATACCTGCGCCGTGGCGGGCGCATTGGCGGGGCTCGCGCGCTGCTCGGCTCGGTCCTCAACATCAAGCCGATCCTGGAGGTGCGCGCCGGGGCGGTCGAGCCGCTCGACCGCGTCCGCACCTTCCCCAAGGCACTGGATCGGCTTCTCGAGGAGGTCGCCGCCTCAGCCGCCAGCTGGGGCGGGCGGGCGTCCGTGCTGGTGACCCACGCCGACAAGGCCGACGCCGCGGCCGACGTCGCCCGCCGCGCCGGCGAGATCGCGGGCGAACCGGTACGACTGATCGACGTCGGACCGGTCATCGGCTGCCACGGCGGGCCCGGCGCCATCGGGATGTCCTTCCACAAGCCGCTGTAAAGGCATCCGCCCTTGCGTCTTGGTCGGTCAACCAACTAGGATGGTGACCGACAGGGAACAGGAGGCTTTTTTCCCATGAAGATCACCCCCAGCCGGCCGCGGCTCAGCCCGGTCGAGGCGATGATCGCGCAGCCCTCGGAGTGGTTGCCCAGCCCGATCGCCGTCGGGGAGCTGGCGTCCGCCCTGGCTGGCGCGCCGCTGTTCGCAGGCATCGAGGAGAGCGAGATCGCCGGCGCGCTGACCGCCTTCGACGAGGTTCGTTACCCGAGCGGCCGCCGGGTGCTGATCGAGGGCCTGCGCGGCAGTGACTTCTTCCTGGTCGTGGCGGGGACCGCGGCGGTGATCGTCGACGGCCGGCGCGTTGCCATGCTCGGACCCGGAGATTTCTTCGGTGAGATGGCCATCCTCGGCGCCGGCCTTCGGACGGCGTCGGTTCGGGCGGAGACCCCCATGCACTGTCTGGTGCTGCCCAACGCCAAGCTCGAGGGGTTGCTTCTCGACCATCCCCAGCTGGGCATCAACGTCCTCCACGCCCTGGTGAGCCGCTTCGCCGAGCTGGATGCCTGGTCGGCAGCCTTCCCGACCGAGGCGGGCGGCACGTGAGAGCCGTTCCGGACAGCCGCTCACAGAGCGACTACGATTGGGCGGGTGCCCAACTCTGACGAGTCGGGCTGGTGGAGGGTTCGATGGCGGCGTTGGAGGTCCAGCACGGCGAGGAACCGGGACGGCGTGGCCAGATCATCCGCGCCGCGGCCACCGTTCTCGGTCGGATCGGCTACTCCGACAGCTCGGTCAAGCAGATCGCGCACGAGGCGGGCGTCGCGCCCGGGCTGGTGCACTACTACTTCACGTCCAAGGAAGAACTGCTGGTCGCGGTCGTCCACGAGCTCGAGCGTGAGATGGTGGCCGACTGGCAGTCCGCGGTGTACGGCATCGACGATCCGTTGGAGCGGATTGTCGCCGCGCTCGACCACACCGCCGTGCGCTGCGCCGAGCACCCTGAGTTCTTCCGCCTGCTCTTCGACCTCTATGTCGTCGGGCTCAACAATCCCGCGATCCGCGAGCGATGCGTCGACCTCTGGACACACTTCGTGGACGACATCGAAGCCGAGGTCCGGCAGGTGCTCGAGCGGCTCCCCGGGGCAGGCACGGTGCCAGCGCGAGACCTCGCCGAGGCCATCGCCGGCGCCATCGACGGGATCGCACTCGCCGGGCTGCTGCGCGAGAGCGAACCGATGGACGCCTACGACGCACTCAAGGCCATGCTCCTGTCGCTGGTCGTCACCGCCTACGTGCATGCCGGCAAAGAACCGCCGGTGGCACGGATGCGCGCCCTGCTCGATCGCCCCAAGGTGGCTGGCGGCTCCCGGTAGCCGAGCGGGCGTCGCCGCCCGTCCTGCCACCATGTGCAGATGCGACCTGGCCATCTCGCCTGCCCCAACAAATGTCCCGAGGGACGGTTCGAGGCGCTGAACGCGCCGATGTTCGTCGATCGCGGCGGTCGTTATGCGGGCCACGACAGCAGCCGGGCAACTTACGTCTGCGCTGTCTGCCAGAGCGTCGCAGTCGACGTGGCGGCGGCGGCGCGCGAGATGCACCGGCGCGGCGACGATCGCGTGGTGACGTTGACCTGTCCGTCCTGCTCGTTGCGGCTGCTTCCTCCCGAGGACGACCCGCTCGCCAGCGTCATCGAGTGCCCCGCCTGTGAAACGCGCTTCGAGATCGACGAAGGCATGCCGCGGCTGCACGGTGAGCCAGGCAACGGCGAGGACGCCGAGGCGGGCTGAACGGCAGCTGTCAGCGGCGTGCCAGTGAGCGCAGGGCGGCCTGCGCTGCCCACCAGCCGCACATGCCGTGCACCCCACCGCCCGGTGGCGTCGCCGCGCTGCCGATGAAGATGCTGGGATTCGGCGTGGTGTACGGCGAGATCCGCGGCGCGGGGCGGGTGAACAGCTGGCTGAGGCTGAACATGCCGCCGTTGATGTCGCCACCGACGTTGTTGGTGTTGTGCGCCTCCAGCGCGGCGGTGTCCATGGTGTGACGGGCGATGATGCGGTCCCGGAAACCGGGCGCGAATCGTTCCACCTGTGCCTCGATCGCTGATGTCATGTCGTGGCGTGAGCCGTTGGGCACGTGGCAATACCCCCACAGGGTCTGCTGCCCCGACGGCGCGCGGCTGCTGTCGAAGAGCGAGGGCTGGGCGAGGATCACGAACGGTCGCTCAGCGTGACGTCCGGCAGCCACCGCAGCTTCCGACGCGACGATCTCCGCGATGCCACCACCGATGTGCACCGTGGCGGCGCGCGCGCAGCGCGGGTCGGCCCAGGGCACCGGCCCGTCGAGCGCCCAGTCGACCTTGAAAACCCCGGGACCGTACCGGTAGCTGCGCATGCGGCGCCGGTAGCGCTCCGGCAACTGCTCGGCACAGACGCGGTCGATGTCCCGGGGCACCATGTCGAGCACTCGCAGCCGCGAACTGGGCAGGTCGGCGAGCGAGGTGACGCGTCGCCCCGTCTCGACGGTGCCGCCGAGGTCCCCGAGACGGGCGGCGAGCGCCATGGCAACCTTGGCGGTGCCCCCGCGCACCACCGGCCAGCCGGAGGCGTGACCGATCAGGTTGAGCATCAGGCCGATGCTGGTGCTGGCGGGGCTGTCGAGCGAGAGCATCGAGTGCCCGGCCACCCCGGCGAAAAGTGCTCTCGCTCGCGCGCCGCGGTAGGCGAGCCGCGCGAATGCGGTCGCCGGCAGCAGCGCTGGGATGCCGAACGCACCCACCATCAGTGGATGGCGCGGCAGTCGCAACGGGCCGAGAAACTGGTCGAGCAGCTGCGGCGCATGGCGAGCCAGCGGCGCGAAGATGCGCCGGTATCGGGCGCGGTCCTGGCCCAGGTTGGCTGCGGTGTCGTCGACGGACCGCTCGAGGAGGACGGCATCCTCGCCCTCGAGCGGATGGGCAAGCGGCGCGGGCGGGAAGACGAACTCGACGCCGCGCGCCACCGGGTCGAAGGCGCGAAAGAACGGCGACGCAACCCCGAACGGCAGCACCGCGGCGCAGAAGTCGTGGTGAAATCCGGGGAGGGTCAGCTCGGCGGTGCGGCAACCCCCACCGATCTCGCTCTCCGCCTCAATGACGTGCACCGCCAAGCCGCGCTCGGCAAGCGTGATCGCCGCGGCCAGCCCGTTCGGGCCTGAACCGACCACCACGGCGTCGTACGACCTGGGCACGAGCTAGCGGTCCAGCGCCGGCAGCAGCGCCACGGTGGCGCCGATGGGACCCGACGACTCACCCTCCTCGCGCGACCAGTATCGCGAGAAGCGGCCGTCGAAACCCCAGAGCAGGCCATCATGGTCGACGCTCGGCGCGTCCTCCCAGTGGGGGGTGTGGCCGTGCACCAAGCGACGGGCACCGAAATGCGCGAGGTAGACGTCGAGGCGGCGGCGCTCCACGAACGCCCGCCGGCCGAACAGCGTGCGCACCGCGGAGAACACCCCACCGGGTGTGGCCAGCCAAGCGTGCGCCTGCTGGTTGACCGCGTCGACGCTGTCGCCGAGCGTCGCGTACAGGTCGTCGTCGGTGTGCTGCACGAGCGTGCCGTCCGCCATCAGGATCAGGAATGGGAGGTCTCGCAGCCACGACTCGAGGCCCGGGTCACGGTCGACGGCGTCGAGGTCGGCCCAGTCGCCACGCCGGTGCAGCCACAGCGCTTCCAGCTCCGCGCGGTCGCGAGCCCGCCAGGGTTCGGGCGGTTCCACACCCCGGCGCCGTTCCAGGACGGCCAGCAGGAAGAGGTCGTGGTTGCCGAGCACGGCGCGGCTGTTGCCACGCGAGCGGGCCAGGCGCGCCGCGGCCGCCCCGCCGCCACGCCCCGGAGGTCCGCCCTGGAAGAAGTCACCGAGAAAGACGGTGTCCACCTCGTCCTGCGGGTACGGCAGCAGCGCCTCCTCGAGGCGGTCGACGTCGCCTTGGACATCACCGACGACCAGCAGCGGACGTGTCACCCATCGAGGATAGCGATCAGCTCCCGGCCTTCCCCCGACGCCGGCGCGGCACCGCCGCCCCGGCCGGCGCGGCGGTGCGGGCCAGCACGGTTGCGATGGTGCGGGTTCTGGCGACCAGCGCTGCGGCGCGGACGAGCTGCCGCGACACCATCCGCGGACCCGGGCCGCCGGGGATCTCGCGACGCTGCAGGGCGGAGTCGACGGCGAACAGCTCGACGATGTCATCGTCGGCGAGGTCGGTCATCTCCCGCCATTCGGCGAGGCTGATGTCGGCAAGCGTGCGGCTCGCCTCTGCAGCGCGACGCACAGCCGCACCAACCAGCTGGTGCGCGGCGCGGAAGGTCATGCCCCGGACGACGAGGTACTCGGCGACATCGGTCGCGAGCAGCGCTGGGTCTGACGCCGCCGCGCGCAGCGCGTCAGGATTGAAGCGGAGGACACGCACCACGTCGGTGACGACGGCGATGGTGGCCAGCGTGGTGTCGACGGCATCGAACAGAGCCGTCTTGTCCTCCTGCAGGTCGCGGTTGTAGGCGAGTGGCAGACCCTTGATCAGGGTGAGCAGAGCGGTGAGGTTGCCGATGGTCCGCGCCGCGCGACCGCGCACCAGCTCGAGCACGTCAGGGTTCTTCTTCTGCGGCATCAGCGACGACCCCGTCGCGTGGCTGTCCGGCAGCTCGGCAAAGCCGTACTCGGTCGAGGTCCAGAGCACCACCTCCTCGGCCAGCCGCGAGAGGTGCACCATGGTCAGCGCGCAGGCGGCGCTGACCTCGACCGCGAAGTCGCGATCAGCCACGGCGTCCAGCGAGTTCGCCGTGATGCTCGCGAAATTCAGCTCATCTGCGACGGCACGGCGATTCAGTGGCAGGGTGGTTGCGGCGAGCGCGCCGCTGCCGAGCGGCAGTACGTCGCAGCGATCGTGGGCATCGACGAGCCGGCCGATGTCGCGCTGGAGCATCTCGACGTAGGCGAGCAGGTGATGGGCAAGCGAGACCACCTGAGCCCTCTGGCCATGCGTGTACCCCGGCATGAGCGTGCCGCGATGCTGCTCGGCTCGGCGCAACAGCGCCTCCTGCAGGGAGGCGATCGCCAGCATGAGGTCACGGATTGCCCTCTTCGCGTACAGCCGCAGGTCGGTGGCCACCTGGTCGTTGCGGCTGCGGCCGGTGTGCAGCCGTCCAGCGACCTCACCGGTGACCTCGAAAAGACGCCGCTCGATGGCGGAGTGAATGTCCTCGTCGCCATCGTCGACGACGAAGACGTTGCGATCGAACTCGCGGCGGATGGCCCGCAGCCCCGCCTCGATGGCACGGGTGTCGACCGGGCTGACCAGCCCCACGGAGCGGAGCATGTGCAGGTGCGCGATCGAACCATCGATATCGTCCCCGTAGAGGCGGCGATCAGTGGCAATGCTTGTGGTGTACTCCTCGACCCGGCGCGACGTGCGCGCGCCGAGGCGACCGGACCACATCTTCGGTGGCCGTTCGCGGGCCATCAGGAGGCACGCCGCACCTGCCGCGGCAGTGACAGGGGTTCGAGGTCGTCGAGAGCACCCTGCACGCTCGCCGCTGTCCGCAGCGACAGGCCGAACAGCTCGATGAAACCACGCGCCGCACCATGGTCGAAGGTATCACCGGCGCGGTCGTACGTCGCCAGCGCCGCGCTGTACAGCGAGTGCACGGCGCGGCGACCGGTGATGCTGATCTCGCCGCGCCGGCAGCGCGCGCGCACCTCTCCCGTGACATGCTCCTGCGTCGACCCCACGAACGCCGCCAGCGCGTTGCGCAGCGAGCCGAACCAGAGCCCGTCATAGACCAGACGGGCCCATTCGTTGCCAAGCTGGCGCTTGAGATGGGCGACGTCGCGCGGCAGCGCAACCGTCTCCAGGGCGGCGTGGGCCGCGTGCAGGATCGTGGCGGCCGGCGCCTCGTACACCTCTCGCGACTTGATGCCGACCAGCCGGTTCTCGACGTGGTCGATCCGGCCCACGCCGTTGCGTCCTCCGATGGCGTTGAGGCGAAGCACCAACTCCTCAGCCGCGAGCCGCTGACCGTCGAGCGACACCGGCACGCCGCGCTCGAACGCGATGGTCAGCTCGTCGCCCGCGCTCGACGCGGTGGCGGGGTCTGCGGTCCATTGGTACACCTCAGGGGGCGGCTCGGTCCAGGGGTCCTCCAGTGGACCGCATTCCACGCTCCTCCCCCACAGGTTGGCGTCGACGCTGTACGGCGAGTCCACCGTGACGGGGACATCGATACCGTGGGCGGCGGCATACGCGATCTCCTGGGGACGGCCCATGTCCCAGTCGCGGACCGGCGCCACCACCTCGAGCTCTGGTGCCAGGGCGGCGGTGGCGACGTCGAACCTGACCTGGTCGTTGCCCTTGCCGGTGCACCCGTGGGCCACCGCAGCGGCTCCCTCCTCGCGGGCGACGTCGACCAGAAGCTTGGCGATGAGCGGCCGCGCCAGCGCCGTGGCGAGCGGGTACACGCCCTCGTAGAGCGCGCCGGCGCTGAGTGTGGGGAAGACGAAGTGCTCCACGAAGACGCGGCGGGCGTCGACGACGTGGGCAGCGATCGCGCCAGCCCGCAAGGCACGTTCGGTGACCGTGCCGGCGTCGCGGCCCTCTCCGCCGAGGTCGGCGGTGAGCGTCACCACCTCATAGTCGAGCTGGTCCTGGAGCCAGCGCACCGCCACCGAGGTATCGAGACCGCCGCTGTACGCCAGGACGATGCGGCGCCGTGTCACACCCTCTCCTCGTCGATGATGGCGCGCAACCGCGCCATCAGTCGCTGCGCCGCTGGGCGCGAGCGCGCGACGAGCAGGACGGTGTCGTCGCCGGCGATGGTGCCCGCGAGCTCGTCGAAGCGCGCATTGTCGAGGGCCACCGCGACCAAGGACGCGGTGCCCGGCTGGGCGTGCACCACACCAAGCAGGTCGATGAACTCGATGCCCTGGGTGTGCTCGCGCAGCGCGTTGTGGAGGCGCACGCGCGCGCCACGCTCATCGATCTCGGCGCCGGGAAGGACGTAGCGCGCGCCGTCATCGCCGGCCGTGCGCAGCAGGCCCAGCTCGCGAATGTCCCTGCTGACCGTCGCCTGGGTGACCTCGAGACGGCGTCGATGCAGCGCCGACACCAGCTCTTCCTGGGTGCGGATGGTGTGAGTGCGCACGAGGTCGAGGATGGCGCGCTGTCGCGACCGTTTTCCCGCGACGCCACTGCCGGCGCGCTCGGTGGTCGTGCTCACGCGCCCCCCTCTGTCTGCGCGATCGCGAACGCCTCGCTCAGCCGGCTCATCGCTTCGTCGACCTCCTGTTCGGTGATGATCAGCGCAGGGAGGAGGCGCAGCACGCTGTCGCCGACCGCGTTGACGATGACCCCGCAGTCCAACGCCGCGCGGCCGACGCGCGCCGCGATCGGCTCGTCGAGAACCACACCGAGCATCAGACCGCGGCCCCGAACGCCCGCCACCGGCACCCCGTCGGCGTGCAGCGAGAGCAGCGACTCACGCAGGTACTCGCCGATGCGCCCGGCCCGCTCGACCAGGCCGCCGTCGTCGATGGTCCGGACCACCGCGCACGCCACAGCGGCGGCCAGGGGCCCACCGCCGAACGTGCTCCCGTGGTCACCCGGTTCGAGCACGTCGGCATGCGGTGCGGCGAGGACTGCGCCGATGGGCACGCCGCCGCCCAGGCCCTTGGCGACGGTCATCACGTCAGGAGTGATGCCAGTATGCTGGTGCGCCCACCAGCGGCCGGTGCGGCCCATGCCGGTCTGCACCTCGTCGAGCAGCAGCAGCACACCCGCGTTGTCGCAGAGCGCGCGCACGTCGCGGAGAAGGGCGTCGGGGAGCGGCACGACGCCGGTCTCGCCCTGGATGGGCTCGAGCAGCACCGCCGCGACGTCGTCGTCGATCGCTGCGCGGATCGCCTCGATGTTCGCATCGACGTGCGCAAAGCCGGTGGGCAGCGGCTCGAACGGCTCCCGGTAGCGTGGCTGCGCGGTGGCTGCGAGCGCTCCCATGGTGCGGCCGTGGAACCCACCTTTGAGGGCGACCACGCCGGTGGCGCCGTTGCGGTGACGGCGTCCCCACTTGCGGGCAAGCTTGATCGCGCACTCGTTGGCCTCGGCCCCGCTGTTGCAGAGGAAGACGCGACCGTCGAAAGCCGTGGCGATGAGCCGCTCGGCGAGCTCGACCTGCGGGGCGGTGTAGTACAGGTTGCTGGCGTGGATCAGCCGGCGCGACTGCTCGGCGAGCGCATTGGTGACGGCGGGGTGCGCGTGGCCGAGCACGTTGACGGCGATGCCACCGACCAGGTCGATCAGCTCGCGGCCGTTGCCGTCGGTCACCCAGACGCCGTGACCCGATGCGATCGCCAGCGGCTGGCGCGTGTAGGTGTGCATCAAAGCAGCGTCAGCGCGATCGCGGAGGTCGTCGAGCAACGGCACCGAGTCGCTCACGAGTCGGTGCCGCGCGCGAACATGGTGCCGACGCCTTCGGCGGTCAACAGCTCGAGGAGCAGCGCGTGGGGCACGCGCCCGTCGATGATGTGTGTCGCGTGCGCGCCCTCGAGCGCGCGCAGGGCAGCGCGCACCTTGGGGATCATGCCGCCGGCGATCACCCCGGCGGTGATCAGCTGCTCGGCGCGCTCCCCGTCGAGCTCGCTGACCAGCGCGCCATCGCGGTCGTGGACGCCATCGACGTTGGTGAGCAGGATCAGCTTGGTGGCGTCCAGCGCGACCGCGAGCTCGGCGGCCACCGCGTCGGCGTTGACGTTGTATGCCTCGCCGTCGTAGCCGAGCCCGATCGACGCCACCACCGGGATGCGTCCCTGGTCAAGGATGGACACGACCGGCTCGATGTTGACGTGGTCGACCTCCCCGACCAGGCCGAGGTCTTCGCCTCCACCGTTGCGGGCGGGCCGGACCAGCAGCGTGGGGCCGTCCTCCCCGGAGAGGCCGATGGCGTTGCCGCCGAGGCGGTGGATCCTGGCCACCAGGTCGGGGCCCACCTTGCCGGTGAGCACCATCTTCACCACCTCCATGGTCGCGGCGTCGGTAACGCGGAGACCGTCAACGAAGCGCGGTGTCATGCCCATGCGCTCCTGCCACGCGGTGATCTCCGGGCCGCCGCCGTGCACCAGCACCGGACGCATGCCCACAAAGCGCAGGAGCACGACGTCCTGGAGCACGGTGTCGAGGTCCACCGCCGCGGCGGCCGCACCACCCAGCTTGATGACCAACGTATGGCCACTGAAACGGCGGATGTATGGCAGTGCCTCAATCAGCGTCTGGGCGCGGCGAACTCGCTCCTCGATGGTCTCGATGGTCACGGGAAGGCCCTCATGTCGTGTAGTCGGCGTTGATCTGAACGTACTCCGGCGACAGGTCACATCCCCAGGCACGCCCCCGCCCCTCGCCGCCGCCGAGCTCGACGCCGATGTCGATGCGCGCCTGCGAGAACGCCAGGCGGATTGCATCGAGGTCGACGGGGACCGGTTGGCCGGCAGCGAAGACCTCGACGCCACCGATGGCAACGTGGCAGCGGTCCAACGAAAAGCTGGCTCCGCTGCGCCCCAGCGCGGCCACGATACGGCCCCAGTTGGGATCGGCGCCGTGCACTGCTGACTTGACCAGCGGGCTCAGCACCACCGTGCGAGCCGCGGCGCGGGCCTGGGCGTCGTCGGCGGCTCCGTGCACCGCCACACAGATCGACTTGGTGGCTCCTTCGGCGTCCGCGGCAAGCTGTTCGACCAGCGATGTGCACACCTCCTCCACCGCGTCGAGCAGAGCTGCGTGCTCAGGTGTCGCCGCCTCCACGACCGGTGCGCCCGACGCTCCGTTGGCGAGCAGGAGCAGCGTGTCGTTGGTCGAGGTGTCGCCATCGATGCTCAGGCAGTTGAAGGTCCTCATGCAGACGTCTGCCAGCAGGTCTTGCAACGCCGCCCGCTCCACCGCTGCATCGGTGGTGATGAAGGCGAGCAGCGTGGCCATGTCGGGGTGGATCATGCCCGCGCCCTTGGCCATGCCGCCCACCGTGCACATCCGGCCGCCAAGGGTCACGAATGCGACGGCGGTCTTGACCACGGTGTCGGTGGTCATGATCGCCCGCGCCGCCAGCTCACCACCGTCAGCCGCCAGCGACAGGCTGGCGGCTCGCACCCCATCGAGCACACGGATCATCGGCAGAGGGCGTCCGATCACGCCCGTGCTGCACAACAACACCTCGGACGGGTCGGCGTCGCAGCAATCGGCGGCGGCCGTCGCCGTGCGCAGCGCGTCGCGAAAGCCCTGCGGCCCCGTGCACGCGTTGGCGTTGCCGCTGTTGGTGACCACCGCCCTGATCACACCATGCCGCCGCAGGGTGAGCTGGCTGATCACCACCGGTGCCGCCTTGACAAGGTTGCGGGTGAATACACCCGCGGCTACACAGGGACGATCACTGACCAGCACGGCGACGTCGAGGCGATCGACGTCATCGTCGCCGCGTATCCCGGCGGCGGCCACTCCGGCGCGAAAACCCAGCGGC
Organism: Candidatus Dormiibacterota bacterium; assembly: GCA_036561525.1. GTDB lineage: Bacteria > Chloroflexota > Dormibacteria > Aeolococcales > Aeolococcaceae > Aeolococcus. The sequence continues at coordinate 33,833 of DATBPD010000035.1, forward strand.
GCGCAGACGCCGGTTCGCACGGTGGTCAGGGTGCTCACGGCCACGTCGAGCTCACCCGCAGGCCGTCCGATTCGGGCTTGCCGAAGCGCAGGTTCATGGCCTGGACCGCCTGGCCAGCACCGCCCTTGACAAGGTTGTCGATGACCACGGTGACCACCAGCGTGTCGCCCTGGGCGGTGCAGTTGATCGCGGCGACGTTGGTTCCCACCACGCTCTTGGTCGCCGGCGGGGATTCCTCGTAGCGCACGAACGTCTCGGCGGCGGCGAGCTCGCGATAGAGGGCGGCGATGTCGGCGGGCCGGACACCCGGTTGCGGTTCGAGGTAGATGGTGGCCAGGATGCCGCGCGTCATCGGCACCAGGTGGGGCACGAAGGTGAGGGCCAGGTCCCCATCGGTGGCGTGGCGCATCCGTGACAGCATCTCGCCCGAATGCCGATGCCCGTCGACGCCGTACGCGCGCGCCGACTCGTTGGCCTCAGCGAACTGCAGCGTCGGCGATGGGGAACGGCCCGCGCCGCTGACGCCGCTCTTGGCGTCCACGATGACCCGTGGTCGCACTGTGCCGGCGCGCAACGCCGGCAGGATGCCGAGCAACGCCGCCGTCGGGTAGCACCCCGGCGCGGCGATCAGGTTGGCCCCGCGCACGCAGTCGCGTTCCATCTCCACCAGGCCGTACGCCGCCTGCGCGCAGAGCTGGGGTGCTGGATGGGCGACGCCGTACCACCGCTCGTACTCTGCTGCGTCCACGAGCCGGAAGTCGGCGCTCATGTCGACAACCACGGCGCCGGCGTCGAGCCAGCGCCGCGCCTGCCCGGCGGCGACGGTATGGGGCAGGGCCGCGAAGACGACGTCGACGCCATCCACATCGAGGCCCTCGCCGATCAGCAGGTCGACAGCGCTGCCCGGGACGGCCTCACCGAAACGCCGCCCGGTCCAGCTGCGGCCAAGCACGGACACCAGCTCGACGCCGGGATGAGCGGCGAGCAGCTCCACACATTGCATGCCGATGTAGCCGGTGGCTCCGGCGACGGCAGCTCGCACGGGACGGTTGGCCGACACCAGACCAAGTGTAGCCGCAGGCTGCATATTTATGCAGAGACGCCTCCCGGCTCAGCCCGCCGCCTTCGTCCGCGCTGCGGTCCGGGCAGGGGTCCGTCGAGGGCGGCGGAGCCCCCGGACGCCAAGCCTGCCGTGCTGGGCGCGATCGATGTTGACCGCGGCGCCGATCAGGGCCAGGTGGGTGAAGGCCTGGGGGAAGTTGCCAAGCAGCGCGCCGGTGCGGGTGTCAGTCTCCTCCGAGTACAGACCCAGCGGAGAGGCGAAGGCGAGCAGCTTCTCGAACCAGCGCTGCGCCTCCTCGATGCGGCCGACGTGGGCGAGCGCGTCGGCGAGCCAGAACGAGCACATCAGAAAAGCGCCCTCGTCGCCGGGCAGTCCGTCATCGGTCTGGCCGACCTCATAGCGATGCACGAGAACGCCCTTGCCTAGCTCATCGGCGACCGCCTGGATGGTGCTGAGCTGCCGTGGGTCGGCGGTGCGCAGGAAGCGCACCTGGGTGACGCGGAGCATGGCCGCGTCGAGCTGCTCGCCGTCCAGTGCCTGGGTGAAGCTGCCCAAGCGCTGCGAGTAGCCGCGCGAGGTGACCGCGCGATGGATATCGCGACGCGCCGCTCGCCACCGCGAAGAGTTGTGCGGCAGCCCGAACCGGTCGGCGATGCGCAGGCCGCGATCGACTGCAACCCAGCACATCATCTTGCTGTAGGTGTAGTGCCGGTTCGACCCTCGCGCTTCCCAGATGGAGGCGTCGGGGAGTTGCCATCGGTCGATCGCGAGATCCACCACCGCGTGCAGCTCATGCCAGAGCGTGCGGCTGATCCTGCCGCCGAAGCGCGCGTACAGGTAGGCGCTGTCGAGCAGCTCGCCGTAGATGTCGAGCTGCAGCTGGTGGATCGCGCCGTTGCCGATGCGCACCGGCCGCGAGTCGCGATAACCGCTGAGGTGGGTCAGCTCCGTCTCGTCAGCGCAATCATCGCCGTCCAGCGTATAGAGGTTGGCCACGTCGCGGCCGCCGCGGCCCAGGCCGATGCGCACGAGCCACGCAAAGAACGCGTTGGCCTCGTCGATCATGCCCACCTGGAAGAAGGCATACAGCGTGAAGGAGGCATCGCGTAGCCACGTGAACCGGTAGTCCCAGTTGCGCGATCCGCCAAGCTGTTCGGGCAGGCTGGTGGTCGGTGCCGCGACCATGGCGCCCGTGGGTGCGTAGGTCATCAACTTGAGGCACAGCGCCGAGCGCACCACCGGGTACCGGTACGGTCCGCGATACGTGCAGCTGTCGAGCCATCGCCACCAGAACTCCTGGGTGGACCGCGCCAGCGCACGAGCGTGCTCCACGTCCCACGGCTTCTGGGCGCTCTCGCACCGGCCGCGGTGGTCGCTGCGCAGCGCCAGCCCGATGACCTCACCGGCCTTCATGCGCCACCGCACGGTGGCGGCTGTCAGCGCCACGCTCGACTGGAGGCAGAGGTGGAGCACAGCTGTGTCGCCGTGCAACTGCCATCCGTCGGCGACGAAGTGACTGGTCTCCATGCCGTACCCGGGTGCGGGCTTGAACTGATGGCGAAGAGTGATCGAGCCCGTCATGCATTCGACGATGCGGACCAGCCGGGGGTCGCGGTGCAGTCGGGCGTGCTCGGTGGCAGTGTCCTCGTCGATGGGCATGAAATCGGTGACCACGGCCGTGCCGCCGGCGGTGGCGAACACTGTTTCGAGGATGTTGCTGCGGTCGCGGTAGCGCTGCACGACGCGGTACTCGTCGACCGGGCAGATCTGCCAATGACCACCGCGACGTGCGTCGACGATCCGGCCGAAGATCGAGGGGTTGTCGAAACGCGGTAGGCACAACCAGTCCACGCTGCCGTCCGCACCCACCAGGGCAGCGCTGCGGCAGTCACCCACCAGGCCATAGGCTGCGATCGGCAGGTAGCCGTCGCGGCGCTCGAACCCGACGCTCACCCCGGCCGCCGCCGCCACCACGGCGCGGTGGCGATGCCGAGAAGGCCCGCGGCGCGGTCGAAGGCGACCCGGGCGGCCCGGCGGTCGCCCAGCGTCCACCTGATCAGGCCGAGGTTGTAGAACGCCGAGGGATCCTCGGGATCGATGTCGGCGGCCGCCTCGGCATGGCCAGCGGCGGCGGCGCTGGCGCCGCTCCGTGCCAGGAGCGCTGCCAAAGTGCTGTGGGCGCTGGCCGAGCCCGCATCGGTCCGCACCGCGGTCTGTGCCGCATCGAGCGCACCCGCGTCGTCGCCACGGCTCGAACGCACCGACGCCGCGAGCACCATCCGGTCGACGTCCGCCGGCGACTCGACGAGCAGAGTCTCAGCCCGCTCGCGCGCGTCTACGGCGTTGAGGTCGAATCCCCATCTGGCGGCCATCCGCTGCTGGCTCCGCGCGTACAGCGGCAGCCGAAGACGCCGAGCCGCACCCGGCACCGGGGCATGGGTGGTCCCGGTTGCGCGCGCGCTGAGCTCCGAGGTGTTTGGGCTTGGCATGGCGCCGAGTGTAGTGGCGGGTGACCGCGACCTCTCCTTCCTGGGACTGGTCGCCAGTGTCGCGACGCTGTGACGGCGATCACTTACAGCCCCGGCATTCGCATCCTTGACGACAATTCTTTACAGGGTGTGTCGCGTTCGCCTCCTCTGGCCCGTGTGCCCGGTTCGATACTTTCTGGCGGGCCTCCACGAGGTCTCTGGGTGAGCGACCCGGGCCAGTTGAATCGACGACAGAGGTCGGTCACGTGGAAGCGCGGTTGATTGCGGCCCCTCCACTGAGACGATGTCCGTCCGCCTGATCGCGGCGCGGCGGCGAAGGGAGGCTGCGGCGCGAAGTGCGCAGCACTCGTTTGCCGCATCCCAGATGGCGGTGCGCCGCGTGTGGGCGATGAGCGCACTCCTCGCCGGCGCGGCCGCCCTGCTCTATGTTTCGGTGGTCAGCCGGCTTGCGCTGTCGCAGCCCGCAATCGCGATCCCATGGGTGGTGTTCGCCGCCATGTTCTGCATCGCCGAGGCCAGGCGCGTGCACGTCCACTTCCGACGCAATGCGCATTCGTTCTCGCTGAGCGAGATTCCGCTCGTGCTCGGCCTGTACTTCGCCAGCCCGCAGACGCTGGTGTCGAGCCGCTTCTCCGGGGCACTGGTGGCGCTGTCGCTGATCCGCAGACAGCCGCCGGCCAAGGCGGCGTTCAACCTTTCCCTGTACGCATTCGAAGCTGAGGTGGCGATGTGGCTGATCTCGGTCCTCGAGCCGCTGCGCATTGTCACCGCGCTCCATTCCTGGGCGGTGATGCTGGCCGTCGTCGGGATCATCGCCATGCTCGGTTTCTCGCTGACCGCGCTGCTCATGTCACTGGCCGAGGGAAGCATGGGTCGCAGGCAGTTGCTGCGCGGGTATCTCTTCTCGGTCGGAGCCGCGCTTGTCAACGCCTGCCTCGCAATCCAGGCGGCCGCGGCGATCTCGCGCAACCTCGCCGAGCTGTGGCTGCTCGGCATGCCATTGCTCGGCGTCGCCGCTGCGTTCTTCCTCTACACCTCGGAGCACCAGAAGCGTCAGCGCATCCAGCATCTCTACGAATGCAGCGATCTGCTCCAGCGCAGTGCGGTGGCCGACGCGGCGGTGCCGGAGCTCCTCGCGCAGATCTCTCAGGTGTTCCGCGGCGAGCTGGCGGAGGTGGTGCTCCTCCCGATCGCCACGGGGACCGGGCGCGCATCGACGACGACCTGGCGGCACGGTCAGGTTCGCAAGCGCGACCAGGAGGTGGACCGTGCTTTCCTCGAGGGGCTGATGATGGCTATCGGCTCTGAGACCCGGGCTCGTGGTATCAGCTGGGCGGATTCCACCGGCAATGTTCGCGAATGGCTGAAGCGTCAGGACCTCAGAGAGGCGATGCTCACCTCGCTGTGGGGTGACGGAGCATTGCTGGGGGTGCTCACCGTAGGCAATCGGCTGAGTGACGTCGGCACCTTCTCCGCCGACGACATCACGCTGTTCGAGACATTCGGTGCGCAGACCAGCGTCGCCGTGCAGAACATGCGCCTCGACAACACGCTGACCTACCAAGCATTCCACGATCCCCTCACCAACCTGGCCAACCGCCTGCTTTTCACCGATCGGCTCAGCCATGCGCTCAGCCGTCGCGATGAGAAGCGCGGTCTGATCGCCGTTCTGTTCGTCGACCTCGACGACTTCAAGATGGTCAACGACTCCTTTGGCCACGGCGCCGGCGACGACCTGCTCCGCAGCGTGGCCGAGCGCCTTCGTTCCGTGCTTCGTGTTGCTGACACCGCGGCGCGCTTCGGCGGCGACGAGTTCGCCATCCTCCTCGAGGACGCGGTCAACCCCGACGACATCGCCGCCGTCGCCGAGCGGGTGGTGGCAACTCTGCGACCACACTTCGTGGTCGAACGCCAGGAGGTGGCGGTCCACGCCAGCATCGGCGTGGCCCTCGCCACCGCCTCGGCGATCGGCGCCGAGGAGTTGCTCCGCCGCGCCGACGCAGCCATGTACAGGGCCAAGCTGCAGGGCAAGGGAGGCTACGAGGTCTACGACACCGGCATGCTCGAGGGCAGCGGACGCCGGCTGCAGGTGCGAACGGATCTCGAGCGCGCGCTCAGCAACGGCGATCTTCGCGTCCACTATCAACCGATCGTCGATCTGCGCAGCGCTGAGGTTCGAGGTGTCGAGGCGTTGGTGCGGTGGGAGCACCCCGAACGTGGCTGGGTCCTGCCCGGTGAGTTCATCGGCATCGCGGAGGAGACCGGGCTGATCGCCGACCTCGGCGCGTTCGTGCTGCGCGAGGCATGCGCCCAGCTGCAGGGTTGGGAGAGCACCCTGCCGCTGCACGACGACTTTCAGCTGCACGTCAACGTCTCGCAGCGGCAGCTCCGGACCGACCACGTCATCGACGCCGTCCGTGACGTGCTCGTCGAGACTGGAGTGGCGCCACGTCGCCTGGTCATCGAGATGACCGAGAGCTTCGTCGGCGAGCACGGGGACGTGGCCAGGGAGCGGATGCGCGAGCTCAAGGCACTCGGGGTCGGCCTGGCCATCGACGACTTCGGCACCGGCTACTCGTCGCTGGCCATCCTCCAGGACATGCCCTTCGACATCCTCAAGGTGGACCGCGCGTTCATCGACGACCTCGACGGCGACGGGCGCCGGCGCGCGTTCACGGCGGCGATCTTCGGGCTCGGCGAGACGCTCGGCCTGCACATGATCGCCGAGGGTGTGGAGCGCGAAGCACAGCGCACCAGCCTGCTCGCCCTTGGTTGCACCCTGGCGCAGGGCTTCCTCTTCTCGAGCGCGGTGGCCGGGGCTCAGATCGTCGAGATGCTGCGCGGCCAGAAGTCAATCGGGGGGGTGGTTCCGCTGCGCCTTCTGTCCGTCGGCGACAGGGCGGCTGCGCGCGCCAGGTCACTGCCGGCGTGACCGTGTTGACCGTCCACTAGTACTGGTCCTCGGGCCGGCTCTCGTCGTCGTCGCTGTCGGCGTCGTCGTCGGGGGCGCCCGCTGCGACCGCCGGCTCGAACTCGTCGTCGAGCTCCTGCATCCCGGACAGCTCGTCGCCGTCCGAGACTGAAGCACGCGAGTCGGTGACCAAGTCGTCGTCGGCGTCGCCGAAGCCCTCGTCGTCGACGCCGCGCTCGGACAGCAGCGACTCCTTGGCGTAGGGCCGGAATTCGTCGCGACGGGCGTTTCGCGAGATCGGAAAAGAGGATTTGCGCGAGTTCTCAGGCGCCTGGAAGATCTCCCTGACGATCAGCTCGATCTTGTCGTCCTCGATGCGCGACACGGCAGCCGAGTAGCGGTTGCCGCTCTCGATGAGGGGGCGCAGACGCCCGCTGAGCTTGGGCTCGACGGCGCCGAGGGCGACGCCACGAGAGGTCTCGGCGAGCAGTTGCGTACCCGCGGCGATCAGGTCGACGGTGTCGCCGGGCGTCACCGCGGCTCCGACCACCGCGCCGCTGGACGGCCGGCCCAGCACGGTCCGCCCGCTCTTGCCCGGCTCCTCGGTGAAGAGATCGACGTCGATCACCCCGGCTGCGGCGGTGGGACGGGCGCGCGCATCGAGGAGCGCACCGATCCGGCGCACCTGCTTCTGGGCGATCAGGTTGAGCATGTTGAGGTCGAGCGACGACTGGTACGCCGCCAGGGCCTCCTTGAGGTTGCCCAGCTCGCTCTTCGCCTTGCCAAGCCGGTTGTACGCCTCCTCGTCGGCGCCGTGACGCTCGATGAGCGCCTCGTTGATGGCGACAGCGTCCGCCCAACGACTCTCCAGCGCGGCTGCGATCGACTCTTCCACGTACAGCCCGCGAGGCTTGACGTGCTCTGTGTCGGCCAACAGTCATCCCCCAAAGCTTCCAGACGGGTTCGCTATGATACCGGCTCAGTGCGGCGCTCTCGTTTGTCCCAATCCCTGTGACTCGCGTCATCTCGATCGCGAACCAGAAGGGCGGCGTCGGCAAGACGACGACCGCGGTCAACCTGGCCGCCGCGCTCGCCGAGAAGGGTCCGCGCGTCCTCGCCGTCGACCTCGATCCGCAGGGACACCTCACCATCAACATGGGCTGCCGCCGGCCCGACGACCTGGAGCTGTCGGTGTACAACGTGCTCACCGATCACCGCGTCGACGTGACCGAGGTGCGTCTGCGCTCTGACGCCATGAAGCTGGATTTCCTTCCCGCCAATATCGAGTTGAGCGGTGCCGAGCTGCAGTTGGTGACCGAGTTCGGCCGTGAATCGGTGCTCAAGGACAAGCTCGAACCGGTGCTGGACGAGTACGACTACGTGGTCATCGACTGTCCACCGTCATTGGGGCTGCTGTGCGTCAACGCGTTGGTGGCATCGACCGACGTGATCATCCCGCTGCAGTGTGAGTACTTCGGCATGAAGGGGATGCAGCAGTTGCAGCGGACCATCGATCGCGTGCGTGCCAAGCTCAACCCGACGCTCCACATCGCCGGCATCCTGCCGACCATCTACAAGTCGCGCACCCTGCACAGCCAGGAGGTGCTCGAGCTGGTGCGCGAGCGCTATGGCGACGAGGTGTTCGACATCACCGTCGACTCGTCCATCCGCTTCGCGGAGACGCCGCTGGCCGGGCAGTCGATCCTGCAGTACGCCACCGCATCACCGGGTGCTCGCGCCTACCGCGCCCTCGCGACGGCGGTGATGGCGCAGCAGAACCCGGCTGTCGCCGAGGTGCGCGGCACCAACACTCGGGTGAAGGCGGGCCGGGCGTGATGAAGGGGTTCCGCCGCGCCCAACTGCGCGGGTCGGAGGAACTCTTCCGGACCACCGACGAAGCGCCCGCCAAACAGGAGGTGATGGCGGTCGACGTGCCCGCGGAGCCCAGGCCGGTCCCCTCGTCGCCGGGGCACGACCAGCGGTCTGTCCGGCTCAGCAACGAGGAGATCGAGCTGCTCGCCGACGCGGTCCAGCACCTCAAGTTCCCCCATCAGCAGAGCGGCCGGCCGTCCATGGAACGGTTCGAGCAGCTCGAAGCGCTCCGCGCCAAGCTGCTCCACAACCTCTGACCGCGTCGCCGAGTAGCGGGGCCGTGTAGGTGGAGGTCGGCGAGACAATCAGGGTCGAGTCCGCCGGCAAGTGGCGCGAGTGGCTCGCCAGCCACCACGCCGACCGTGGTGAGATCTGGCTGGTCAACGATCGCAAGGGGCTGGCCCACAGGACGCTCGACTACGAAGCTGCACTCGACGAGGCGACCTGCTTCGGCTGGGTCGACGGACTGGTCCGCCGCCTCGATGACACCCACTACCTGGTCCGCTGGACGCCGCGGCGGCCGAGGAGCAACTGGACCCCGGGCAATTGCGAGCGCGCCCGCCGCCTGTTCAGCGCGTCGCGGATGACCCCGGCAGGCCTGGCGGCGCTGCCGCCGGAGCTGCGAGCTGAGCTCGGCGCGAATCCGCTTGACAAGTTGTGATCGGTCAATCAATAATCACCGGAGATGACCACGGCCACCGCGTCCCGGACCCGGATGACCGCCGACGAACGGCGCGAGCAGGTGATCGCGGCCGCCGTCCACGAGTTCGCCGAGCGGGGCTACCAGGCGGCAAGCACGGCGGCGATCGCACGCCGGGCCGGGATCTCGCAGCCCTACATCTACGCGTTGTTCCCCAGCAAGCAGGAGCTGTTCCTTGCGGTGCACGACCGTGTCATCGGTCGCATCCATCGCGCCTTCGCGCAGGCGGCTCAGGCCGGCGGCACCCCCGCCGAGAAGCTCGACCGCATGGGTGAGCTCTACCCGACGTTGATCGCCGACCGCTATGCACTTCTCGTCCAGCTGCAGACCTACGCCACCGGTGACCCCGTCATCCAGGCCCACGCGGCGCGCGGCTACCGCCAGCTGTACGACGAGGTGGTGCGACTCTCCGGCGCCGAGGCTGTGCAGGTCTCGCTCTTCTTTGCCTGCGGGATGCTCGCCAACGTCACCACGTCGCTGGGGCTGCAGGAGATCTGCGCGCCCCTGTTCGAGGCATCAGTCCACGCTGTTGCTTCACCGCCGTCGTAAAAAAATTTGCCCGCCCAAGTGATCGGTCCATCAATAAGGAGTAGGAGATGACCACCGCACGTCGCACCGGCTGGACGCTCGCCCTCGTCTCGGCCGCCCTGTTCATGGTGACCCTGGACAACCTGGTGGTCACCACCGCGCTGCCGAGCGTCCATCGTGACCTCGGCGGTGGGATCGACAGCCTGGAATGGACAGTCAATGCCTACACCCTGAGCTTTGCCGTGCTGCTCCTCACCGGCGCGGCTCTTGGCGACCGGTTCGGCCGCCGGCGCATGTTCAGCCTCGGGCTGGCCATTTTCACCCTCGGCTCAGCCGCCGCCGCCCTGGCGCCGAGCATCAGCGGACTGATCGGGGCGCGAGCCCTCCAGGGGGCTGGTGGCGCGCTTGTGACCCCCCTGACGCTGACCCTGCTGTCCGAAGCCTTCCCGGCGGGACGTCGGGGGGTGGCGCTCGGCATCTGGTCAGGCATCAGCGGGCTGGGCGTCGCCCTCGGACCGGTGATCGGCGGAGCGGTTGTCGACGGCATCTCGTGGCACTGGATCTTCTGGCTCAACGTGCCCATCGGGCTGGCCCTGGCCCCGCTGGCGCGGATGCGCCTCTCAGAGAGCTTCGGCCCGGCGGGGCGGGTCGACGTGCCCGGCCTCCTCCTGGCCAGCGCCGGCCTCTTCGGGATCGTGTTCGGCCTGGTGCGCGCCAGCGCGCTCGGCTGGACGAGCACCACCGTCCTCACGTGCCTGCTCGGCGGCGCCGCGCTGCTCGCCGCGTTCGCAGCCTGGGAGACGCGGGCGAGCTCGCCGATGCTGCCGCTGCGGTTCTTCCGCAGCCGCGCGTTCACGGCCACCAACGCGGTCTCGCTGGCCATGTACTTCGGGATGTTCGGGTCGATCTTCCTTCTCGCCCAGTACTTTCAGATCGTCCAGCACTACTCGCCGCTGCAGGCCGGGCTTCGTACCCTGCCGTGGACGGCGATGCCCATGATCGTGGCGCCGATCGCGGGCGTCCTCTCCGACCGGATCGGCAGCCGGCCGCTGATGTTCTCCGGCCTGGCGCTGCAGTCGGGCGCGCTGGCCTGGCTGGTCACGGTGCTGGCGCCTGGTACCCCATACACCTCGGTCATCGGCCCTTTCATCCTGGCCGGCGCGGGCATGGCGCTGGTGTTCGCACCAGCGGCCAACGCGGTGCTGTCGGCCGTCCGTCCCAGTGAGGCGGGCCAGGCCTCCGGCGCTACCAACGCCATCCGCGAGCTCGGCGGGGTGCTCGGCATCGCCGTGCTCGCCTCGGTGTTCGCAGCGGCCGGCGGCTACGCCAGCCCAGCCATCTTCGTCGCCGGACTGCGGCCTGCGGTCGTCGTCGGGGCGGCCGTGCTCGGTGCGGGCGCGATCGCAGCCCTGGCAGTGCCGGGTCTGCGCCGGCGCAACCTCGCCGTGGAGCAGCCACAGGACATGCAGATGCCTGATGCCGCGTGACCAGCGCAGGATCAGGCGCGGCGACTGTAGAGAGCGTCGATGTCGTCGGCGTACTTCTCGCTGACGACCTTGCGCTTCACCTTCATCGTCGGCGTCAGCTCCTCGTCGACAGTGAACTCGTTGGCGATGATGGTGAAGCGCTTGACCTGCTCGACATGGCTCAGCCTGGCGTTGACGGCGTCGACATGGCTCTGCACCTCCGCGAGGACGGCGGGATGCTCGGCCATCGCGCGCGTGTCTGTCGGCCAACCACGCTGGGCGGCGATCGCCGGCGCCTCGTCGCCGTCCAGCGTCAGCAACGCCGTCATGTAGGGCCGGCGATCGCCGATCGCAACGGCGTGGCCGATGAGTGGGTGGCTGCCGAGCGCGTTCTCGATGTTCCCCGGCGAGACGTTCTTGCCGCCCGCCGTGATGATCAGGTCCTTCTTGCGGTCCGTGATGCGTAGGTAGCCGTCGGCGTCGAACTCGCCGACGTCGCCGGTCTGCAACCAGCCGTCGACCAGCGTCGCCGCGGTCGCTTCGGGGTTGTGCAGGTAGCCGGGAAAGACAACACCGCCGCGGACCAGGATCTCGCCGTCCTCGGCGATGCGCACCTCGTTGCCGGGGTAGACCTCGCCGACGGTGCCGATCCGGGAGCGACCGGGGCGGTTGACCGTCGTCGAGCCGGTGTTCTCGCTCTGCCCGTAGACCTCGCAGATCTCCAGGCCCATGGAGCGGAAGAAGCGCAGCACCTCGGCGTCGATCGGGGCAGCCCCCGAGGCGAGGATGCGGACGTCGTCGAATCCCAGGGCGGCGCGGAGCTTCGACAGCACCAGCCGGTCGGCAAGGTCGACGCGGCGCTGCAGGCCGGCCGGGACATGCTCACCACGCTCTCTGAGGTCCGAGGCGCGCCGCCCCGTTCTGATCGCCCACCGCGCCAGCGCACGTTTGTACGGGGGGCTGGTGGCGATCCGCTTCTTGACCTGGGTGGCCATCTTCTCCCAGACGCGCGGAACCCCGAAGAAGTGGGTGGGGCGCACCTCGCGGAGGCGGGCGCCGAGGTTGGGCAGCCCGTCCAGGAACCAGGTGGCGTTGCCGTAGCGGTAGGAGCGGAACTCGCTGACCATGCGCTCCGCGATATGGGCGAGGGGGAGGTAGCTGAGCACCCGGTCATCGGGGCCCACCTCGACGAGATCGCGCAGGCCCTGGGCGGATGCGGCGATGTTGTTGTGGGTGAGCATCACCGCCTTGGGCGGGCCGGTCGTCCCGCTGGTGTAGATGAGCGTGACCACGTCGTCCATCTGTGTCTGTGAGGCGCGCATGTCGATTTCCTGGCCGTTGCGCGCAACGGACGCCTGGCCCGCTTCCAGGGCCCGCCGCCAGGGCACCACGAAGCCGTCAGGCGATGGTTCGTCGACGCCCTCCATCACCACCACCCTGCGGAGGTGACGGAGTTGATCGCGCTCCTGGAGCACCCGCGCCAGGATCGCCTCGTTCTCCACGAACACCAGGCGCGTCTCCGAATGGCCGAGCACGTATCGAGCCTGGTCGGCGCTCAACGTCTGGTAGACGGGCACCGGGCAGCCCCGGGTCAGCAGGATCGCGGCATCCGCGGTGTGCCACTCGGCTCGGTTGCCGGCCCAGATGGCGACGTGGTCGCCGGGCTTGACGCCCTCGTCGATCAGGAACGAGGCGACCCGGCGCGCACCGTCACCGAACTGTCGCCACGTGATCGGCACCCAGCGCCCCCCGGCGCGCGTGTAGATGGCCGGCGCGTCGGCGCGCCCGCGTACCTGCGCGAGCAGGTGATGGACGAGCGTCTCCGGCTGTGCGCTCGGCGTCCGTGCGTCGGCCACGGTCGCTTCGCTGGTCATCGACGCGACAGAATGACACAACGTCCCGAAGAAGGTCCGTCACGGCCGAGCCCGGCACCGAGCCCGACCCCCACTGAGGTTCACATGGTCATCGGCACGCTGCAGATCACCGTCATGGTCCCCGACAGCCAGTCACTGAAGGACAAGCGAATGGTGGTCCGCTCGATCACCAGCCGGGTGCGACAGACCTTCGCCGTCGCCGTCGCCGAGGTCGGAGACCAGGACGCGTGGCAGAGCGCGGTGATCGGGGTGGCGTGCGTCAGCAACAACGCCAGGCACGCCGACGAGGTCTGCCAGAAGGTGCTCGCCTACGTCGAGAACGACGCCGACGGCCTGGTCAGCAACTCGCGCTTCGAGTTGCTCCACCTGTAGGCGGCCGCGGCCGGAGGGCTGCTCGCCGATGATTGCCGCATGGCCCAAGCTCACCTGGCGGGCAACGACGAGATCGAGGCCGCGATCAGCTCCTTCGAGGCGTCGCTGCCGTTCGCGCTCGACCACTTCCAGCGCGAGGCGATCGACAAGCTCGAGCGCTCGCGGGGCGTGCTCGTCGCCGCACCGACGAGCAGCGGCAAGACGCTCGTGGCCGAATACCCGATGTGGCGCTGCCTCCTGGCGCCGGCGGAGCTGCGCCGCGCCCAGGCGCGGGTCATCTACACCTCCCCGCTGAAGGCTCTCAGCAACCAGAAGTTCCACGACCTCTCCGAGCGGTACGGGGCGGCCAACATCGGGCTGGTGACGGGCGAGCACACCGTCAACGACGGTGCCGCGGTGGTGGTCATGACCACCGAGATCCTGCGCAACGTCCTCTACGACGAGCCGGCCCGCCTCGACCTGGTCTCTGACGTCGTGCTCGACGAGGTGCACTACATCGACGATCATCCCCGCGGCACCGTGTGGGAGGAGATCATCATCGAGGCCCCCGCCCACGTCCGCCTGATCGGGCTCTCGGCGACGATCAGCAACGTCGAAGAGGTGGCCGCCTGGATGTGCGGCCTCCGCGGTGACATCGGCACCGTGGTGCGCACGGAACGCCCAGTGCCGCTGGAGATGTGGCTGGCCATCAGCAACCGACTGGAGCCGCTGTTCGACGCGCGCGGCACGGTGGCGCGACGCACCCTCGAGATGGCTCAGAACGAGTCGATGCACGAGGCGCGCTTTCGTTATATGCGCCGCGCTCCTGACAACGATCTCTTCCGTGTCATCGAGGAGCTGCGCGGGCGCGCCATGCTCCCGGCCATCTATTTCATCTTCTCGCGGCGCGGCTGCGCAGAGGCCCTGGGTCGCTGCGTGGTGCACGGCCTCGACCTCACCGACGGTCGCGAGAAGGAGGCGATCGACACCCGATACGGCCAGCTGATGCAGCGCATCGACGATGGCGACGAACGCCGCGTCTTCCGCCAGGCCATCGACGTCCATGCGCTTCGCAACGGCGTGGCCATGCACCACGCGGGGATGCTGCCCTCCGCGAAGGAGGCAGTGGAGCGTCTGTTCATCGAGGGGCTCGTCAAGGTGGTGTTCGCCACCGAGACACTCTCGCTGGGGCTGAACATGCCGGCGCGCGCGTGCGTGGTCTCGTCGTTCACCAAGTTCGACGGCACCGGGTTCCACTCTCTCACGGCTGGGGAGCTCACCCAGCTGATGGGACGGGCCGGCAGGCGGGGCATCGACACCGTCGGTCACGGCGTCATCCTCAAGGAGCCGGACGTCGACGTGCGTGACATCTACGACGCCGCCATCGGTGGCGAGATGAGCGTCGACAGCAAGTTCGCGCCGACGTACACGATGGTGCTGAGCCTGCTGCGCACCCGCACAGTGGAGCGGGCCGAGGAGCTACTCGACAAGTCGTTCGGCCAGTACCAGAACGTGGAGCGCGCGGACCACTGGAGCGAGAAACGCAGGAATCTCGAGGAGCAGCTCGCCGACCTGCGCCGCCGCGTCTTCCGCCACCCCAGGGTGGCCTGCACCGAGCGCACGTTGACCACGCACCTCGCGCTGCGCGACTCCACCGAGGAGCTCCAGACATCGGTTCGTCGCGCCAAACGCGAGCATTGGCGCGACTCCCGGCGCGGCCGGTCGAGCGGGCGGGGCGCCGACCCGGGCCAGCGCTTCGAGGCGATGCGACGTGAGCTGCGTGAGAAGCAACAGCGGCTCAACAACTCTCCGTGCCGCACCTGCCCCTTCCTCGGTGAACATCGCGCCCACAGGTTGGAGGTGCGCGGGATCGAGGAGACACTCGAGGGCGGCGAGGCCGAGCTCGACTGGGCACGCCACCGTTACCGGCGTGAGTTCCACGCGCTGCGGAGCGTCCTCCACGACGCCGGCTTCCTCGAGGCGGATGCGCCCAACGGGCTGGGCCTGCTGGCGGCATCGCTCTTCGGCGAGAACGCGCTGCTGGTTGCCGACGCCATCGTGTCCGGCCACCTCGACACGCTCGACCCCGCCGAGCTCGCCGCTGCGCTGGTCAGCCTGGTTGCCGAGGATCGCGGACGCGACCGCCCGCAGCCGTCGCGCCGCCACTTCCCCACCGCACGGGTCGAGGTGGCGTACCGCCGGCTGCGCGGCTCGCTGCACCGCCTCGTCGCCCTCGAGCGCGACCACGGCCTACAGACACTTCGCCCCCTGTCGCTCGACTACATCAATGCCGCCCACCAGTGGGCGTCCGGCACGCCGCTTGTCGACATCGAGACACCCGCTGCCACTGACATCGGCGACGTCGTCAAGGCCATGAAGAACCTCTACTCGATGCTGCGCCAGATGGAGCAGGCGCTTCGCGGCCACCCCCTGCTCGCCAGGGTGCGGCAGGCGCGGGAGGCGATGGAGCGTGACCTGATCCGCCGCGTGTAAAACGAGGGGGGAGAAGGTTCCCCCTCGCGCACCCCCCGGCCAGCGGTGTCAGCTCCGCCGACATCAAGTCACCTGCGCTGACGCATGTCTGCTAGCATCGCGGCGATGTACGTGACAGCGGTGGTCGGCACCGCCTCGATGATGATGCGCCGCGGAGGTTTCCGAACGTAGCGGCGCGTCGCGCCCTCCGTCAGGAGACCTCCCGGAACCACCCGGGAGGTTTTTTTATGTCCAGGATCGATGCCGCTGCCGACATCGGGGCGGCCGCCGCTCTCCCGACGGCGGCGCAGAGCCATGTGATCGGCCTGCGCTGCCGCGCGTGTGGACACGAGCAGCCCGCCACGGCGACCCATCTGTGCGACCTCTGCTTCGGTCCGCTCGAAGTTGCCTACGACTACGACGGAATCGCACAACGGATCTCCCGCGCGCGTATCGAGGCCGGTCCACCGAGCCTGTGGCGCTATCGTGACCTGCTGCCCACAGGCGAGCAGGAGCTGGTCACCCTCGGCGAGGGATTCACTCCGCTGGTGCACGCCCGCAACCTCGGGGATGAGCTCGGGCTGCGCAGCCTTCATCTCAAGAATGACACGGTCAACCCCACCAACTCGTTCAAGGATCGGGTGGTCGCTGTCGCCCTCAACTGGGCGTTGCAGAACGGGTTCCACACCATCGCCTGCGCGTCGACAGGCAACCTCGCCAACGCCGTGGCGGCGTACGCGGCGCGAGCCGGCATCCGGGCCGTGGTGTTCATCCCCGCCGACCTCGAGCCGCAGAAGATCGTGGCGACATCGGTCTTCGGCGCCACCATCATCCCGATCGCAGGCAACTACGACGACGTCAACCGGCTCTGTGCTGAGCTCGCCGACGATCTCGACTGGGGCTTCTGCAACATCAATCTTCGGCCGTACTACAGCGAGGGCAGCAAGACGCTCACCTTCGAGACCGCCGAGCAGCTCGGCTGGCGTCTCCCGGACGAGATCGTCATCCCGGTCGCATCGGGCTGTCAGTTCGTCAAGCACCGCAAGGCGGCCGCCGAGCTGGTCAACCTCGGGCTCGTCGGCGACCGACGGCTGCCCAGATTCACCGGGGCCCAGGCGATGGGCTGCTCTCCGGTCGCCGACGCTTTCGCGCGAGGCAGCGATGTCATCCAGCCTGTGCGGCCCGACACCATCGCCCGTTCCATCGCCATCGGCAACCCGTCCGACGGCGCTGACGTGCTGCGCATCGCCCGTCGCAGCGGTGGCGTGGTCGCCAGCGTGTCCGAGGAGGAGATCCTCGAGGGCATCGACCTGCTGGCGCGCACCGAGGGCATCTTCACCGAGACGGCCGGCGGGGTGACCGTGGCGGTGCTGCGCAAGCTGGCCCACCAGGGCCGCTGGAAGGGCGCCGAGACGGTCGTCGCCTACATCACGGGACACGGTCTGAAGACCATCGACGCGGGGGCTGGGCGTCATCCAGTCGGCGAGCCGGTGGCTCCGCAACGCCGCAGCGTCTACCGCCGGCTCGAAGACCTTGGGGTGAGCTGAGCTCACTCCTCTCGAAGCATCGCCTCGGGCACGCTGACCACGCGGTAGGGCATGTCCGTGATGTCATAGAAGCGCAGCGGCTTGCGTAGCCGCTTGGCAATGCCGATCTGCACCTTGACGCCGAGGGACAGGTTGCCGAACACCCACATCTGATCGCAACGCACGATCAGGTTGTTGAACGCCTCGCGCACAGTCTCCTTGGGAACAGTGTGCAGCAGGTAGTAGTCGAAGAGCATGAACGGTGAGATGGGCACGCCGCCCTCATCGAGGACGAACTTGGTGATGTGCTGGCGCCAGTAGAAGTTGCGGTTGCTGATGGCGCAGTAGATCAGCTGCTTGGGCCGTCGCAGCGCGCGCTCGGCCTGCTCCGCAGGACTGGCTTTGGGGCGCGGCGTGAAGATGCGCTCGAGGATATCCTCGGCGTCCTTCACCGCCGGCGAGGGCGTGGACAGCGGTGCGGAGCTGACATCGGGCACGGCTGAAATACCTTTCTGGAACAGCCGAAACGGCTGCCGGATCATAACACCGGCGCCGCGCGGGCGACGCCATTGGCCGGGACTCGCGGCGGTCTCAGGCTGCTGTCGAGTCCGCCCAGCCTGCGAGCTCGTGCAGGCGCCGCAGCGCGGTGGCGAGGAGCTGCAGGTGGCCCGGCTCGTTGAGCCAGCGACTCTGGCCGGATGGATGGGGCAGTGGCAGAAGCACGGAACGGCCCAGTGGCACCCCTTCCACGATCTCGCCGTCGGGCGACCACGATCGACCCACGATCTGCTCGAGACGATGGCCGGGAAGGAAGCGGCCGTGCGCGAGCGTGCCGATGCAGATGAGCAGGGCCGGTGCCAGCAACGCGAGGTACGCGTCCAACCAGCCGCTGCACTGCGCGACCTCGCGAATGCTCGGCCTGCGGTCACCGCCGTTTGAGGGCAGCCGGCCGGGGAAACATGTGGTCATCGACGTCATGAACACGCGCTCGCGGACCTCGGTCTCATCGGCGAACCCGGCGCTTGCGAACCAGCGCATCAGGTTGGCGCCGGCGCGGCCCGCGAACGGCCGGGTGACGTCGTCCTCGACGGGCCCGGGCGCTTGGCCGACGAGCATGATGCGCTGACCGCTCCTGCCGCTGAAGACGGGATGGGCACGCTTGAGGTGACCTGACGCCACGCAGCGCATGCAGCCGCGATGCTCCTGCTGAATCGCTTCGATTGCATCGCCGAGATCCGGGCCCACCGCGCGATTCTACGATCGACCCACGCGCGGGGCGGCGCTATGATCAATCCTCCGCCAGCGTCCTGCTCTCGTTCCCACCACCCGGCGGCATCGTCCAGCCGACCAGCACAGGACCGCAATGCCCGACGACCCACCGCGCTCACCCTCCGGCCAGCAGTCCGACCCGCGTCCGGCGGCGGGTGCTCCGCCCTGGTGGGGTGCGCTCGGGCGCCCCGACCTGCCGCTTGACGGCGACGACCTCCCGCTGCCAGTTCGGATGGCCCCGCCGGCGCACGGCGACAGTCAGCGGACGGCGAACAACCGCGCCGCCGCACGCTGGCTTGCCTGGATGCTCAACGCCGCTGTGCTCGCCGTCGCGGTGCTGATCGTGTGCATCGGCGTCGGGGTGCTGTCACTGACCATGTTCCTCACCGTCGGGCTCGTGTTCGGCGTCCCCCTGGTCATCGCCACCCTCACCGTGGTGGTGGTGGCGCGGCGATCGCGCTGACCGACCGGGAGGGTCGGTGAGCAGGCGCGGGCACGAGCGGCCGCGCGGGCGCCGCGAGGTCAGCACGGTGCCGCTGGCGCTCAGCGCGGAGCTGCGTGCCGAGGCAACCTCGGTGCGGCGCGTGGGCCGTCGTTTCGAGGCCGCGCTCATCGAGGACGCAGCCGCAGCGGGCGCGCCCGCGCACGCTGAGGTCCTGCGCCGGCTGCGCAGCGAGCCCATCAGCGGCATTGAGCGCGTCGTCTATTCGTCGAACGCCGTCTTCCTGCTCGAACTCCAGCGGCCCGATCCCACCCATCCGGACCAGCCGCTGCGCGCGATCTACAAACCCGCTCGCGGCGAGAGGCCGCTGTGGGACTTCCCACGCCAGACCCTGCACATGCGCGAGGCCGCCGCGTACGTGGTCAGCGCAGCTCTCCACGACGGCCTGGTGCCACCGACCACTCTTCGCGACGGTCCGCACGGGCCCGGTTCGTTGCAGCTGTTCATCCATGCAGCCGCGGAGGCCAACGCAGCACCGCCGGAGGTCCTGGATGAGCAGGTGCGCGGCCTGGCCGCCCTCGACGTGCTGATCAACAACGCCGATCGCAAGCGGGCCCACCTCCTGCTCGGTGACGATGGCCACCTCCGCGGCATCGACAACGCTCTGAGCTTCCTCCCTTACCCGCGCCAGCGCACAGTGCTGATCCAGCTCGGCGGGGAGACGCTCCCGCCACCCGTCGCCGCCCGTGTGCAGTCGTTGGCCGGCGACCCCGAGCGCCGGGCACGGCTCGACACCGAGCTCGCCCGCCTCCTCGAGGCCGATGAGGTGGCTGCGTTCTGCCAGCGCCTCGACGCTCTCGCAGCCAGGCCCGTCTTCCCACCGCTCGACCCCTGGGACGGCCGCCCCTTCGAGTGGTGGTGAAAGGCGTACGCCCGGAGGGACTTGAACCCCCGCACCCGGCTCCGGAGGCCGGCGCTCTATCCAACTGAGCTACGGGCGCCCGCGGAATCGAGGCACGAGTATAAGCCCGTGACGTCGCCCCGAACCGGCCAGGGCCGCGCTTAGAACCGCCAGCTGGTGCAGCCGCGGCGGGCGTGGACGCGGCACGAGCAGGGCGCCCGCATCCGCGTGCGGCGGCGGCGCAGCGCGGCCGGGTCGGCGGTGTAGGCCACCAGCGCCTCGAACCGTTCCGGGCCGATGATGCCTTTGGCGAGGGCACGCAACGCCCATGCAGGTGGCACCGGGGCCTCCCAGAATCCGCGACGCGGCGGCGGCTCGCTCATGCTTGACTGGGAACTATAGAAGGACGGGGGCCAGCAAGGCGACCGGCGGACGCTCAGTCGATGTCGTCAGGAAAGCGGATCATCAGCCCGTCCTGGACGTCGTAGAGCGCCTCCATCCAATCCTGGATCGCCACTGTCGCCGGGCTCCGCTGCGACAAGGGGTGCTCCTCTGCGCGAATAAATGCGGCAACCCGCGATCGAAGCTCTGCCGGAATGGTCTGCTCGTCGGCAAGGTTGAGCATCTCGAACTGGTTGAGGAGGTCATCGATCTCACGGATCTTGTTGCGGCGGGCATGCCGGGCGCGGATCTCGGACGTCCAGAAATCCTCGAGCTCCTCGATGCGCGTGCACGTCTCCTGGATCATTTCGCTTGCACCACAATGAAGAATTGTTGTCGTCCCGGAGGCTGGCCGGTGGACCGCCCGGAATGCTAACACCATGTGCCAAAAGGTCAAGCATTGACATGAGAGCCGGATTGTGATCGGGACTGCGACCGAGCGCGCCGCCCTGCTGCGCGCCGGTCGGCAGGCGTTTCCTGGCTTTCGGCTGGCCGCCCTGGCGGCAACGGGGAGTACCCAGGACGTGGTGCGAGCCGCTGCGCGTGGTGGCGCGGAGCCCGGCTACAGTTGCGTCGCGGGCGTCCAGTCAGCCGGCAGAGGCCGTCAGAGCCGCCCCTGGAGCACCCCGCCGGACACGGCCCTGCTCTGTTCGGTGCTGGTGCGAGTTGACCACCCGCGCCTCGGCGGTGTGTCGATCGCAGCTGGGTTGGCGACGAGGGCCGCCATCAACCTGCTGACGGGCTACCAGGCCAGTGTGAAATGGCCAAACGACCTGCTCGCCGGCGACGGCAAATTGGCCGGGGTCCTGTGCGAGGTGGAACCAGCGGCCCCCCACCGGGGCACGGCGGTGATCATCGGTGTGGGCGTCAACCTGCGGGTGACCGATTTCCCCGCGGGGGTCCGGGGTGCCAGCCTGCATACCCTGGTCGCACAGCCGCCGTCGCCCGCCATCCTCTTCGGCGCCCTCCTCGGAGAGCTGGCGGCACGCCTGGACATGCTCCGGTCCGCGGGGATGGCGGCTTTGCTCGGAGAATGGCTGGCGCACAGCGTGGGGATCGGCGAGGCGGTGACCGCGCGTTCGGCGACCGGGAGCGTGACCGGGGTGGCGGAGGGAATCGACGACGACGGCGCCCTCCTGGTCCGCGCCAACGGCAGCATCACCCGGGTGCTCGCGGGCGACGTCCACCTGGACGCGCGTGAACCGGGTTGACGGTGCGGGGCGCGGGGTGCGGCGGTCAGCCGCCGACGGTGATCTGGCCGTCCATCCCCGGATGAATGGTGCAGTGGTAGGCATACGTGCCGGCCACGGTGATCTTCACCTGCCAGGTGTCGCCCTGCGCCAAGTTCTGTGAGGTCAGGTCCGGGTAGTTGTCGAAGGTGACGTTGTGGGGAACGCTGCCGGTGTTGTTCCACTGGATGACGTCGCCGTTCTTGACAGTGACCGACGTCGGAGCGAACTTGAGGTCGGCCGTCGCCGAGACGGTCTTGGCGGGCGTGCCGATCCCGTTGGTCGCGGCGGTGCCGATCTTGGCGGCGCCGCTCCCGCCCCCCCCGACCTCGGGTGGACCGTTGCCACACGCGCTCAGCGCGACGACGAGTCCGATGCCGACGATGACGGCGATCGAGCGGGTCCGGGTCATGCGGTGTGGTCCCTCCTGGTACCTCGGTGCACTGGGCGACGCGACGACGGGCGCCGCACGCAGCCACCACCAATGCTGTCCACGATGGTAGGGCATGGCACCGGCTGAGCGCCCCGCCAGGGTCTCAGCCGGACACTCGGGCAGCCTCCTCCTCGTCGTGCGCCGGGTCGCCGAAGACGCGCCAGAACACCGCCACCACGGCGACGAAATAGATGAGGTTGCCGGCACCGAACATGACCACCCCGGCGAGCTGCTGGTCGACCACCGCGCTGAGCCCCCACAACCGCGGGGCGCGGACGTAGAAGTCGTAGAAGGCGTGGGGCGCGACGGTGAAGATCAGCCCGAGCACCGTTGGCGGGATGCCCGACGCCACCAGCATGGCGATCTTCGAGAAGGGGCTCACCCAGCGCTGCGGGTCGCGGCCCCGGGCTGGGTCGATGATCGGCCACCAGAAGATGACGCCGACCGCGATGAAGCTCAGGTGCTCGAAGACGTGGATCGGTTCGGTGGTGAGGGTGGCGTCGTATAGAGCCGGGATGTGCCAGACCAGCAGCACGCCAGTGAAGATCAGCGTCGCCGACCATGGGTGCACGATGACCGCCCAGCTGCGCCGCCAGAATCCGAGCCGGGGGTCGAGCGGCATGCCCAGGCCGGCGATGCCGAGGAGGCACAGCGGCGGCGCCACCATCATCAGCAGGACGTGCTGAACCATGTGCAGCGAGAACAGGTATTGATCTCCGCCGGTGTCGATCGGCGAGACCAGGGCGACGAACCCCATCAGCACCCCGGCGGCGAAGAACCAGACGCGGAGCGCTGGACTTCGGAACCACGGCGAGACGTCGTCGCTGCGGTTGAGAGCTCCGCGGCGCCATGCCAGGGCGTACGCCGCGATCAGGGCTGCGATGCCGAGCAGCACGGTGGGCTCCCACGACCAGTCGCCCAAGCCCAGATGTGCGATCTCCACAGGCACTCAGCCTACTCGGCGGGGCACCGAGCCAGGCATGCGCCGCGCCCATGGCGCCGCCGCGTCAGTGTCCCTCGGCCGACTCGGGAAGCTCGCTGAACTCGTTGCGCGCGGCCAGGAGCCAGATCACGCAGCTGGCGATGAACCACACCAGGCCGATACCCCACACCAACGGACCGACGGCGTTGCGCACCTGGTCGACGAAGCCGACGAACGTGGTGCACAGCGCAAACGCGACGTTGATCGGCACCAGGCTGTTGGGAGGAAGATGGATCCCGGCGTGCTCCCCCTGGCTGACGTCGGCTTCGTGGCGGGGAGCGGTGTCGTCTGCCATGTGGCGCCTACTTGACCGCGTTCAGGTACACGGCGGCCCAGACGAAGGTCACCCCGATCAGCGCGAGCACCATGATGAACATCGTGACCCCGCTGCGAATGTTCTTTCGGGCCAGCTTCTTGTCCACGTCCTTCTCCCTGCTCAGCCGATCACGCGGTCGACTGCCATCACCGCGAAGAGCAGCGCCAAGTACAGCATCGAATAGTAGAAGACCCGCCGAGCGGCGCGCGCGGTGGGGCTGACCACGGCCATCGCGGTGACGGCCAGGAAGGTGGCGTCGAGCACGCCGGCGCTGACGGCGTACAGGGGGCCGAACAGGCGCACCATCATGGGCAGGAAGGTGACCAGCACGAGCACCGCGCTGTAGAGCAGGATCTGGCGGCGCGTCTCGGCCTCGCCGGCGACCACGGGCAGCATCGGCACGGATGCGCCTGCGTAGTCGCGTCGGATCAGCAATGACAACGCCCAGAAATGCGGCGGGGTCCAGTAGAAGATCACCGCGAACAGGAACATCGCGGTCAGGGTCAGCCTGCCCTGGACGGCGGCCCACCCGACCAGGGGCGGGATGGCGCCCGCGGCCCCGCCGACAACGATGTTCTGCACCGAGCTGCGCTTCAACCACATGGTGTAGACGAGCACGTAGAAGAGCAGGCCGGCGAGCGCCAGGGACGCCGCCAGCAGGTTCACCGCGGCGGCCAGCAGGGCAAAGCTCGAGATGCCGAGCACGACTCCGAAGATGAGCGCGTTGGCCGGGTCGATCCGGCCGGCCGGGATCGGTCGTGCCCGGGTGCGGCCCATGCTGGCGTCGATGTCGCGATCGAACCAGCAGTTGATGGCGTGGGCACCGCCGGCGGCGAGCCAGCCGCCGACCACGGTGGCTGCGGTGAGTCGCCAGCCCGGCCAGCCGCGCGCCGCCATCACCATGGCGAAGATGGTGGTGACCTCGAGGAGCACGACCACCCGGGGCTTGGTCAGCGCGACGTAGTCGCGCAGGGTCCGGGACAGGCTCCGGGTCGATCGCGCGCTGGGGGCGAGCGCCGCGGCTTCGATGCCGACCGCCACGCTCATGACGTGGCGGCTCCGACACGCATGGCGGTGTCGAGGCGCGCGCTGTTTGTGGCCTCATCACGCGGCGCGCCTCGGGCGATCACGGCGGTGACCACCACGCAGGCCCACAGCCCGCTGGCGAGCGCCAGGTGCAGCGCCCGCACGCCGGCCGGGAGGCGGAGGTCAACCACCAGCGCACCAGCCGCAACCTGAACGACGACCAGCATCGCGACGGCAAGCGTGGCCCGTCGCAGCGCGCGGTCGCCGGGATGCGCCCGGTGCAGCCGCAGCATCGAGTAGCCGAGCAGGAGCACCACGACACCAGCGACCAAGCGGTGCAACAGGTTGACCTCGGCCAGCTGTCCGGCCGAGAGCTGGAAGCCGTTGCCGCAGAGCGGCCATCCTGCGCATGCATACCCGGCACCCTGGTCCACCACCAGGGCACCGCTGAGAGCCAGCACGTACGTCGCCCCGGCCGCGATGCCGGCGAGGCGCACCGCGCTCCCCACCGGGCGGGGCCTCTCGGTTCGCGCAGTAGCGGTGATCACCGCGATCCACGTCAGCGCCCCGAGCAGCAACAGAGCGTTGGCGAGATGGATCATGATGACCCCGCTGGGCAGGTTGTACTCCACCGTGATCGCGCCGAGCGCGATCTGCAGGATGAAGAGCAGCACCACCACGCTGGCACCGACGGCGAGCCGGCGCACATGGCGATAGCGCCACCAGACCCAGGCGGCGAGCAGAACCACCAGGAACGTGGCCACCGCGGCAACCCAGCGATGGGTGAACTCGATCAGCGCGGTCTGCTCGAGAGGAGGCAGCCACTGCCCTCGGCAGAACGGCCACTGATCTTTCTCGCCGCAGCCGAGGCCGCTGCCGGTGACGCGGACGACCCCGCCGGCGACGATCAACAGGTAGGTGGCGATGGCGGTCAGCGCCGTGAGGCGCCGGAACGCGCGCGACGGGGTGAAGCTCACGGAGTTGCTGAGGCGGCCCGACGAGCCCGGCGCGCATCGCGCACCGGCCGCCCGCTGCTGACCACCGGGATCTCGTCGAAGTTGTATACGGGCGGAGGCGACGCCGTCGCCCATTCGAGGGTGTTGCCCTCCCACGGGTCGGCGGGGGCGGTCTTGGGACCGCGCATGCTCAGCACGAAGTTGATCAGGAAGATCGTCACGCTGATCGCGATGATGAACGCACCGAAGGTTTCGAGCGAGTTGAGATCACCCCAGCCTCGATTGTCCTCGTAGGTCGCGATCCGGCGCGGCATGCCCAGGACGCCAAGGATGTGCATGGGCAGGAAGGTGAGGTTGAGGCCGATGATCATCAGCCAGAAGTGCAGCTTGCCGAGCTTCTCGCTGAGGAAGCGGCCGGTGACCTTGGGGAACCAGTAATAGAAGCCGGCGAAGACGCTCAGGACGCTGCCCCCGAAGAGCACGTAGTGGATGTGACCGACGATCCAATAGGTGCCGTGAAGGGTGCGATCGACGGCCAGGCTGCCGACGTAGACGCCGTCGATGCCGCCGATCAAGAACATCAACAGGAATCCCGCCGCGAAGAGCATCGGCGTGTCGAACCTGATGCTCCCTCCCCACATCGTCGCCAGCCAGTTGAAGATCTTGATCCCTGTCGGCACCCCGATGCAGAGCGTGGTGAAAGCGAAGAACTCTTGGACCACGAGCGGCAGGCCGGTCACGAACATGTGGTGCACGAAGACCACGAACCCCAGCACCGCGATCGCCACCATCGAGGCGGCCATGGCGCGGTAGCCGAAGATGGGCTTGCGCGCGAACACCGGGATGATCTCGCTGATGATGCCGAACCCTGGCAGGATCATGATGTACACGGCGGGGTGCGAGTAGAACCAGAAAATCAACTGGTACAGCAGCGCATTGCCGCCATGGTTGACCGTGAAGAAGGTGGCACCGATCTGGCGGTCGAGGAGCACCATCGATAGGGCCCCCGCCAGGAACGGCGACGCCAGCACCACAAGCGCCTGGGTCACCTCCATCGACCACACGAACAGCGGCAGGCGTGCCCAGGTCATGCCCGGGGCTCTCATGTTGTGGATCGTCGCCAGGAAATTGATGCCGCCGAGCATCGAGCTGATGCCGAGCAGGTGCAGCCCGATGATCCAGAGGTCCTGGCCGACCTGCGGCGAATATGCCTTCTCGGTGAGCGGGACATAGCCCGTCCAGCCGGCGTCGCCGGTGCCACCGAAGACGAACCCGGAGTACATCACCAGTCCGCCCAGCGGGATCAGCCAGAAGGAGAGCGCGTTGAGCCGCGGGAAGGCCATGTCCCGGGCCCCGATCATCAGCGGGACGAAGTAGTTGCCGAAGCCGGCGAAGACCGGGATGATCCAGAGGAAGATCATCGTGGTCCCGTGCATGGTGAAGATCTGGTTGTACTGCGCGGGGGTCAGGAACTTGTTCTGCGGCTCCGCGAGCTGGATGCGGATCAGCAGCGCCATGACCCCACCGACCAGGAAGAAGAAGAAGGTCGTGTAGAGGTACATGATGGCGATCTTCTTGTGGTCGACCGTGGTGATCCAGCCGAGCACACCACGTTTCTTGTCCCACCGCGCCGCGAGACCGGACCGCGGCATCGGCGTGCTGATCGCCGCCATCAGTTGATTCCCTCATCGTTCACGGGCCGTGCGGATGCGCTGCTCACTTGGAGATCTGCTTCTGTAGCCACTGGTTGAAATCCGTCTGTGACATCGCCACCACCTCGAGGAGCATGCCGGCGTGACCCGTGCCGCACAGCTCGGCGCACTGGCCGTAGTAGTGGCCCAGCCGCGCCTGCAACCAGAGGTGGTTGGTCTGGCCGGGGATGGCGTTGATCTGGCCGGCGAGGGACGGCACAAAGAAGCTGTGGTTGACACCGCAGCCCTGGTCGGAGATGGCATCGGCGATGCTCTCGCCCGCGGCGAGCTTCTGGCCCAGCTGGCTGATGCGCGATGCCTGGTCGTCGCTGACCGTTCCAAGCGCGTGCGGTTGAGTCACGCAGGGCGGATCGGTGGACACGACCTGCAGGTTGACCGGGGTGTCGGCGGGGACGTACAGGGTGGTGACACTCTGGACGTCGTTGCCCTTGCTGTTGTGCTGACCGACATAGTCGAAGCTCCAGCTGAACTGCACCCCGATGACGGTGACATTCATCACCGGTTGGCTGGCGGTGCTCGCCGGAGCGTCATTGATGAAGCCCATCTGCGACACGGTCAGCCCGAAGAGCGACATGAACACCGCGAGGGGAACCGCGGTCCAGAACAGCTCGAGGCGGGTGTTGCCGTGGAACTG
>DATBPD010000036.1:0-81805 GCA_036561525.1 Candidatus Dormiibacterota bacterium
CCGCGGCCGACCGGGCAAGAAACCGCTCCAGCACGATGCGTACCTGCTCAGTCTCGATCGCCTCACGGTCGGAGATCAGTCGCACCCGCGCACCACGATTCTGTTCTCGCGTGACCAGGCCCTCCTGGTCCAACCTGGTCATGGGTGTGCATCGCCGGTGTGATCCTCGGCTTCCTGTGGTTCCGTCCTCGCGGCGTCTTCCCGGAGCGCCGTCGCATCTTCCCCGCACGTGCCCGCGCAGCGACGCCGGAGGAAGCCGGTGCTGGCTGACCCCGAGGTCGTCGGGCAACAGCCGGGGCGAGACGGCGAGGCGGCGGCAGCCACGCGGCCGCTGCTCGTGGCCACCGGCGTGCATCGTCACTTCGAGGGCATGCGGGCCGTCGACGGCGCCTCGATCGAGGCGCTCCCAGGTCACATCACCGGGCTGATCGGTCCCAACGGCGCGGGCAAGTCCACTCTCCTCGCGGTCCTGGCCGGAACCCTGCCGTCGACGAGCGGAACCATCGTCTTCGACGGTGAGGACATCACCCGGTGGCCAGCCTTCCGGCGCGCGCGCCGTGGCCTGGTGCGCACCTTCCAGCTTCCGTCGGAATTCGCCCAGCTCACCGTCCTCGAGAACCTGCTCGTGGCAGCTCCCCACCACCGCGGTGACTCCCTGCGCGGGGCACTGCTGGGCAAGCGCTACTGGAAGAGCGACGAGGACGAGCTCGTGGAGCGTGCCCGCGGGTTGCTCGATCGCTTCAACATGAGCGCCAAGGAGTCCGACTACGCCGCTTCATTGAGCGGTGGTCAGAAGCGGATCGTGGAGATCATGCGAGCCCTCATGCTGGACCCACGCCTGCTCCTTCTCGACGAGCCGATGTCCGGAGTTCACCCCTCGATCATCGACGAGATCGCCAGCTGTTGCGAAGCGCTGCGCGACGAGGGTCTCACCATCGTCATGGTGGAGCACGAGCTGCACATGATCGAGCGCATGTGCAACCCGGTCATCGTGATGGCGCAGGGCCGGATCATCGGCCACGGCTCCATGGCAGCCCTGCGACAGCAGCGTGAGATCGTTGACGCCTACCTTGTCGGATAGACCGTCGGCAGTGGGGGAGAGGCCGGCGCCGCTGCTGGCGGCGGAGGCGATCACCGCGGGCTACGGTGGTGTGCCCATCGTCCGCGACGTCTCCGTCAGCGTCGGACCAGGCGAGATTGTGGCCATCATCGGCCCCAACGGGGCCGGCAAGAGCACCCTCCTCAAGGCACTGGTCGGCATCCTCCGGGTCACCTCGGGCCGCATCATGCTCGGCGGCGACGAGGTCACCAACCGGCCGCCTGAAGAGTTGGCGCGGCGGGGTGTCGGCTATGTGCCGCAGGTGCAGGACATCTTCGAGCCGCTCACCGTTGTCGAGAACCTGGATATGGGCGGGTATCTGCTCAAGGCTTCGGTGATCCGGACGCGTGTCGCCGAGGTGCTCGATGTCTTCCCACAACTGAAGCCGATGCTCAAGCGCCGCGCCGACAAGCTGAGTGGGGGCGAGCGCAAGATGCTCGCCATCGCCCGCGTGCTGATGCTCGACCCGAGGGTGCTCATCCTCGACGAGCCCACCGCCAACCTGGCTCCACAGCTTGCCGACAAGCTGCTCCGCGAACAGGTCAGTGGGCTGGGCAAGCTGGGCAAGGCAGTGCTCCTTGTCGAGCAGCGAGCCCGAGCCGCTCTCGACATCGCCGCCTGGACATCCGTTCTGGTGTCCGGCGCAACGCGCATGGAAGGTCGCCCCGGCGAACTCCTCGATCGCCAGGATTTCGAGGAACTTTTTTTGGGAGCCGCGACCAGCCTCAGCTCGGCTGGTGGCTCGGAGGCACAGAACCGATGAAGCTGCTGATGTTCCGTGAGGGCCGCGAACGGCGCCTCGGCGTGGCGCGAGAGGGCGCCCCGGATGAGATCGTCGACGTGGTGGCGGCCACCCGCGGCTCGCAGTCCATGGCGCCGCCCGGCGATATCCTCAGCGTCATCGACGCCGGCGATGAGGGGCTGGTGCGGGTCGCCGAGCTGGCGTCCGCGGCGCACCGGGGCGCGGGCATCCGGAGGCTCGCCGACCTCACGGTGCTCTCTCCCTTCGACCCGCCGCGCGGCAACGTGCTCGCCATCGGGCGCAACTACCGCAAGCATGCCGAGGAGGGTGCCCGCGCGCTGAACGAGGAGGTCAAGCCGCCGACCATCTTCACCAAGGCGATCACCACCATCGCCGGCGCGTATGACGACATCCGCATCGATGCATCCGTGAGCACCAAGATCGACTGGGAGGTCGAGCTCGGGGTGATCATCGGGCGTCGCGGCGTGAACATCCAGCGTCAGACGGCTCTCAACCATGTGTTCGGCTATACCGTGGTCAACGACGTCACCGCTCGCGACATCCAGTACGAGTGGGGTGGACAGTTCTTCAAAGGCAAGAGCTTGGATGGATCCTGCCCGGTGGGGCCGTGGGTGCTGACCAGCGATGAGGTTGCAGACGTGCAGGCCCTTGGACTGCGGCTCAGGGTCAACGGCGAGCTCAAGCAGGATGGCAACACGGCGGACATGATCTACCCCGTCGACGCCATCATCGAGTGGCTGTCCAAGGGCATGACGCTGCTTCCCGGGATGCTCATCGCCACCGGCACTCCCGATGGAGTCGGCTTTGCCCGCACCCCACCGGAGTTCCTCCAACCCGGCGACGTGATGGAGGCCGAGGTCGACGGCATCGGACTCCTGCGCAACCATGTGGTCGCCGCATCGGCGTAGCTCGCGCGCGAGGAAGCGGACCATGACTCTTGAACCCGTTGTTGTGCATACCATCGTTCGCGCGGACGCGACGGTGGTGGCGAGGCTTGCCGCGCTCGGCGTCGCCAGCACCCACGAGGCTCAGGGCAGGCGTGGCCTGCTGCATCCCTCCATCCGCCCCATCCAGACGGGTGTTCGAGTGGCGGGACCGGCAGTTACGGTGCTCTGCCAGCCGGGGGACAACCTGATGATTCACCTGGCGGTGGAACAGTGTCGGCCCGGCGACGTGCTCGTTGTCGCCATGGCATCGGCGAGCAGTGACGGTGTGCTCGGCGAGCTGCTGGCGACGTCGCTGCGCGCCCACGGCGTGATCGCCGCGGTCCTGGACGCCGGTGTCCGCGACGTGGCCGACCTGCGGGCGATGGGGTTCCCCGTCTGGTCACGATGGATCTCCGCGGCAGGGACGAGCAAGGCCGGAGCCGGTGCGATCAATCGGCCTGTTGTCTGTGCTGACCAAGCGGTGGCCGCCGGCGACGTCATCGTCGCCGATGACGATGGTGTCGTCTGCGTTCCCGCGAGGCAGGCTGCGGAGGTGGCTGAGCACGCCGAGCGACGTGTGGCGAACGAAGAGATCACGCGCACTCGCCTCGCCGCCGGCGAGTTGACCGTGGATCTGCTCGGCCTGCGGGAAGTTGCCGACCGAGCCGGGGTCAGGTACGTCGACCGCTGATGAAGTCCGGCAGGGCGCGACCGGTGCTGTCGGCAGTCGCCACCAGCTGAAGGCAACACGGCGGGGCGTGCACCCCGACCTGCTATGACAGCTGAGTGACCAGCACAATTCCGACTCGTCGTTCGGCCCTGACGGCCGGCTCGCGCACCGTGGGTGTCCCTCTCCGGCTCGCCGGCCTGGGAACCGCGACGCCAATGAGACGGGTGAGCCGTCAAGAGGTGGTCGATGTGCTTCCGCAGATCTGGCCGCATCTGGCGAGACGAACGTCGCTGCTCATCGATCCTCTCGACGACGGGTATCGCCACCTTCTGCGCGAGCCTGCTGAGATGGTCACCGCCCTGTCCCTCGGCGAGCAGACCGCCCGGTATCTCGATGCCGCACCCGGATTGGCAGCCGAGGCTGCCGAGCGAGCCATCGCGGCCGCCGGCGATCGCCGGGAGACGATCGGGCTCGTGGTGGTGGCGTCCTGCACCGGCTTCATCCTCCCCGGACTCGATGCCTACCTCGTCCCGCGACTTGGACTTCGCCCCGACGTGATGCGGCTGCCGATCATGCAGCTCGGCTGCGCCGGCGGCGCCGGGGGCCTGGCACGCGCCGCCGACTGGGCTCGGGCACACCCCGGACAGCAGGCACTGGTCATCGCTGTCGAACTCACCTCGCTCACCTTCCGACCCGACGACCACTCCCTCGACAACCTGCTGAGCGCGCTGGTCTTCGGCGATGGTGCCGGCGCGGCTGTCCTGCAAGCTGACGGCGCCGGTGAGGACTGCGGTCTGCGGATCGGACGAGTCCGCAGCACGCTTCTGCCCAACAGCGTCGATGCGCTCGGCTATCAACTCGCCGATGACGGCTATCGCGTGATCCTGTCCCGCGGGCTCCCGGCGGTGCTCTCGGGCACGCTCCCGGTGCTCGTCGACCACTTCTGCGGCAGCGGCGTTGCCGCTGACCTCGACGCCGTCGCCCTGCATCCGGGCGGTAGCGCGATCGTCGACGCGGTGGCCAGCTGTCTGCGGCTTGGCGACAGCCAGCTCGCGGCCACCAGGTCGGTGCTGCGGACCACGGGCAACACCTCGTCGGCGGCGATCTTCTTCGTGCTCGATGCGCTCGCCGCGTCGCTTCCCGTGCCTTCCGGCCGCGGCCTCATCATCGGCTTCGGCCCGGGCCTCACCGTCGAGCTGCTGGAGCTCGCGTGGGACTGCTGAACGCACGCACGCGGAGCACGCTGGTAGCTCTCCTCGCGGCACAGCGCGTCGCCGAGCTTCGCCACTCGGCCCGTAACCGTCAGCGTGCCGGCGACGGCGTGCCGTCGTCGCCGGGCACCTATCCGGCGATGGTCGCCGCGCATGTGGCCCTGTTCGTCACTGCCGCGTGGCCAAGGCGCGGTCGCAGGGTCCCCGCGGCGCTCGAGGCCGTCGCCCTTGCCGGCCTGGCCGGCGCTGTGTGCCTGCGTCTGTGGGTGATCGATGCGCTGGGCGAGAGCTGGAACGTCACCGCCCACGTGTCCCCCTCGACGCGTGTGGTCACGGCGGGTCCCTACCGGTGGCTCCGCCATCCCAACTACACGGCGGTGGCACTCGAGTTCGCCTGCCTGCCGGTGGCCGTGGGGAGAGTCCGCGCGGCGCTGTGGCTCTCAGCCGCGGATGCCCTGGTGCTCTGGCCGCGCGTTGTTGCCGAGGAGGCGCTGCTCGACCGCGTGCCCGGCTACCGCGACGCCTTCAGCGGGGTGCCCAGGTTCGTGCCGATTCCAGGTCGGCGGAGTCAGAACCCGGCGAGCGTGAGCCAGTCGCGTGGGCTGAGCTTGCCGAACCCCCAGTAACCGCAGTTGATGCCCAGCAGATTCTCGAGGGCGCCGGGGCGCAGGGCACCCCGTGCCACGGCCCGGCGGCTCAGCCGCCCGTGCCGCGCCATCAGGAGCGCGAGCGCCGTGACCCGGCGGCGATTGCGCCAGAGTTCAGCGTGGTCGCGGCGGTAAGCAGCCTCGGCCGAGGGCCTGTCGACCTCTCCCGAGAGCAGCGCCCCGAGATGGTGTCCAAGCCGCTCGCCCAGGAGCAGGCCGACGCCGATGCCCTCGCCGGTGGTGGGGTCGTCGTAGCCGGCCGCGTCGCCGACGAGGAACATTCCGTCAGCCGCGACCGTGAGCGCGCGTTGCCGGAACTGCCCGGCGGACAGCGGACGACCAACCAGCTGCGCGCCCCGTAGGCCAGGCAGTGCGGCGCGGGCGGCCGCCTCGTAGTCGCGAGCCGTGCCGCCGATGCCAGAACGCCCAGCCAGGGTCGACACCAGGAGGAGCTCCGGGCCCACCGGGCACTGGTACCACTCCTGTCGCCGAGCAAAGCTCACGGTGATCCGGTCGAGGTCACCGACATCGAGGTTCCAGTGGCCGGCCAGGCCGTATCGGCCTGCGCGGGCTGAGGCGTGCGTCCAGCCCGCGGCCGCTCGCAACCGCGAGTGAAGCCCGTCGGCGGCGATGACGACGTCCGCGAGAATCGGTCTCGCCTCCGTGGTCACGCCGGTGATCCGGCCGGCTGCGCCTCGAACAACGCCGGTGGCGCGCACGCCCTCGAGGAGCGTGACCCCGGGCGCACGTCGGACGGCCTCGACGAGCACTGCGTCGAAGTCCGTCCGCCGTACGCCCAGAGCCCACGGCTCACCGCCTGAGAGCGGGGCTGGGAACGGGGCGTAGGCGGCGGCTGTGCCGCTCCCGTGGGTGTATGCCACCCCGCGAATCCGCGGCGCCCTGGTGGCCAGCACGTCGTCGAGGACGCCGAGGCGACGCAGGCAGGCGACGCCCGGTGGCATCAGCCCCTCGCCGCACGCCTTGTCCCGAGGGAACCGCGCACGGTCCAGGACGGTGACGGCGTGCCCCGCGCGGCTGAGGACGAGCGCGGTGGCGGCGCCGCTCGGCCCTGCCCCCACGACCACGGCGCTCACTGGCTCATGCTCGCATGATCCCCGGCTGGCTTTTGAACGCCAACTGGTAGGGTGATCGCGGGAATGCAATAATAGATCGTCTGATGGGTTTGGGGGGATCGGGCCACTTGCGCGGATTGGGTCACCCGCGCACTACGCAAGGAACGCCTGGCCGCAATGGTGGACGAAGCGCCCGCATCATCATTGAGCTGGCTCATCAGGTGACCAGGGCGGGGACTTCGCAGCACTCATCGCCGCCTGCCAGAATGCCTTCTTTGAGGGAACGGTCGTGACGCTCGCCGGGGTCGACGATCCCGAACTGCCCACGCTGCCCGAGTCTCAGCTGGGCTGGCAGTCGGAGGAGGGGACCCGGATGGACGCCGAGTACCCACAGGGCGTCTGCTTGCATGAGCTGATTGCGCAGCAGGCGCAACGCGCCCCCAATGCCACGGTCTCTGACGACAGCAGTTCGCTCAGTTTTGCAGAACTTGATGAGCGAGCCAGTCGTTTGGCGTTCCGCCTCCGCGGGCTCGGCGTCGGCCCCGACGAGCTCGTCGGCGTCTGCATGCAGCGCTCCACAGACCTTGTCGTGGCCTTGCTCGGCATTCTCAAGGCGGGTGGTGCGTTCATGCCCCTCGAGCCCGATCAGCCGGCCCAGCGCCTTGCACTGATGCTCCGTGTGGCCAATCCGAAGGTTGTCCTCACCACTGCCGCAGATCGCCACGCCCTGCCGCCGACGGAGGCGCAGATTTTTCCTCTCGATAGCGCCCGGCACGACTGGATGTCCTGTACGCCGTTCGTGGCAGCGGATTGCTCCCCCGAGAACCTGGTGTATGTGATGTTCACGTCCGGGTCGACGGGTACACCGAAGGGGGTGATGGTCGAGCACCGTTCCCTGGTCAGCCACCTCGCGTGGAGGATTCGAACCTTTGGGCTCACGTCCGCGGACCGCGTCCTCCAGAAGACCCCTCTGGGTTTCGACCCGGCTCTGTCGGAGCTGTTCGGCCCGTTGCTCAGCGGGGCCTCGCTGACACTGCTCGGGCCCGGCGACCACATCGATCCCCGGCGTGTTGCACAGGCTGTTCGAGATGAGCGGATCACCGTGGTCGGGTTCGTGCCCTCGATGCTCGCCGAATTCGTCGCCGTCGCGCAAGCAGCCGAGCTACGGAGCCTTCGCCTGGTGAGCTGCGGGGGTGAAACGCTGACCGCTGCGCTGGTGCGTTCGTTCTTCGAGCGCTGCGGTCCTGACGTCGAGCTGCGCAACATGTATGGCCCGACAGAAACGGTGCTGTCCGTCTGCTCATGGCGATGTGACCCGGCCAGCGACGGCACTGTCCCGATCGGCCGGCCGGTGGCCAACACGCAGATCTACCTGCTCGAGACCGACCTCAACGCGGTTCCGTTCGGCGCCGAGGGCGAGCTCTGGGTTGGCGGCGCGCAGGTGGCTCGTGGATACATCAATCAGCCTGGGCTCACTGCCGAGAGATTCGTGGCGAACCCCTTCCGGCCCGGCGAGCGCATGTACCGGACCGGTGACGTCGCTCGCCACCGCAAGGATGGAGCCATCGAGTTCCTGGGCCGCACCGACGACCAGGTCAAGATTCGTGGAGTCCGTGTCGAGCCCGGAGAGATCGAGTCGGTCCTCAACGACCATCCGGAGGTTCGGGCGGCGGCGGTGGTGGCGCGCCAAGTGCCTTCGTTGGGGGTCAGCCTCGTCGCCTATGTGGTGCCTCGCGGCTCCAGACGCCCCGCCGCCACCGAGCTGCGCAGCCTGCTGCGAGGCCGCTTGCCCGAATCGATGGTCCCAGCCCAGTACGTCTACGTTGGCGTTCTTCCCACCACCGCCAACGGCAAGCTCGATCGCCGCGCCCTGCTCGAGCAGGCTTGTGAAGCCACCTCTGGCGAGGCGGCGACGGCTCCGCACACTCTGGTCGAACACCGACTCGCGGAGCTCTGGGCGCGGCTCCTGCACGTCGACCAGGTGGGAGTCGACGAGGACTTCTTCGACCTCGGGGGCCATTCGTTGCTGGCTGTCAGGATGCTGCGCGAGGTGGAGAGAGAATTCACTGTCGAGGTATCGTTTGTCGAATTCTTCGATCGCGGCCTCACCGTCGCCGGGCTTGCCGAAGTCATCGCCGGCCGCCGCTGGGCCGCGAAGATGGGCGCCCTCGCGGCGCCGAACGCCGAAGCCGCGCGGCCGCCGCTCTTCTTCATGTACCCGAGTCAGTCGAGCATGGTCACAGCGCGTCACTTCGTCGGGCCCCTCGGCGCTGATCAACCTCTGATCACCCTTCTTCCGCAGCGCACCGGGGGGCGCTTCGATGTCGATTCCAGTGTGTCAGAGCTGGCAGTGGACCTGGTGGGGCAGCTGCGCGCCATTCAGCCGTGCGGGCCATATCACCTGGCGGGTTACTCCTTCGGTGGACTGCTCGCCTATGAAATGGCCGGCCTGCTCGGGGTCGCAGATGAGGAGGTCGCCTGGCTCGGTCTCCTCGGCACCGCCACCCCGCAGGCAGCGCCACGGTACTACCGGTGGCGCGAACGCCTGGCACGGACGCTGCGTCGAGGGCCGAGCGGCGCCGCCCGCAAGGCATCGCTGGTCCTGCGCAGGAACTCTCGGACGCTCCTGGTCGACCTGCGCCTGCGTCGGTTGCACGACGACGACGACGACTACGACTACCGCGGCGCGCGGCGACTCACAATGGGCTACCGCTGCCGCGGCCATGCCGCACCGCTCGTCTTGTTCCTCACCAGAGACCAGGTGGTGGGGACGGCGAGCCATGCGCTCGGCTGGGAAACGCTCCACGCCGGCAGCCTCGTGGTCACGGAGGTGCCCGGCGATCACCTGTCCATGGTCCAGGAACCGGATGTCGCCATCCTCGCACGACTCTTCGCGGACAGCCTTCGCGAGGCCCAGAGTGCGCGCCCGGCGGCTGTCCCATGAGCGGTTGCGGGGATGCCGATGTCGAGCCTGGGTGGTGCGGTGCGGATGACGTGCACGTGTGGCAGGTGGGGCTGGATGTCTCCTGCGACCAGTTGGACGTCCTCGCCGGCTACCTTTCAACCGAGGAACGCGACCGTGCCGATCGTTCTCGCAATCCGCGTGACCGGGTGCGCATCATCGCCGCGCGAGGGTGGTTGCGGCACCTGCTCGGCGGCTACGTTGACAACCACCCGCGCGATCTGGCCTTTACGCGCGATGAGCATGGCAAGCCCCGACTCGCCGGGAAAAGCGGTGAATGGCTGCGATTCAACGCCTCTCACTCCGACGGAGCCGCCCTCTACGCCGTCGCCCGCGGACGTGGTGTCGGCGTCGACCTCGAACGCGTTCGCGATGACTTTCCAGTTCACGACGTTGCTCGTCGCTTCTTTCCCCAGGCGGAGCAGGAGGAGCTGTGGGCCCTGCCACGTACGCAGCAGGTACGCGCGTTCTTCGATGCCTGGACACGAAAGGAGGCGTATCTCAAGGCGATCGGGATCGGGCTGAGGGGCCTTGCGGTGGCTGATGTCGACGTTTCGCAATGGTCGTTGCAGTCGATCGATGCTGGTCCGGAATACTCGGCGGCGTTGGTGGTTGCCCGTTCCAGGACGGCCGCCTGCCACCGCGTCTGTTACCACACCTCGTTGGCCCTGCGAGCTCGCCCGCTGGCCGGCGTCGGCTGAGTTGGCCGCCGTGAGACAGCCCGGCGCGATGCAGTGGATCAAGGGCCTCCTCGTCCCTGACCGGCTCCGCCTGCGCGTCACCGCCGGGCCGGCCGGCGCCCGAGCAGTCAGCCTGCTATATCAGCAGCGCCGTTATCAGGCATTGGCGTCGTCGGCGAGGCGCATGAGGTCGCTCGCGCTGTCGCATGGAATCGGCCCTCGATGTGGGCCGCCGATCGCGGCATTCGATGAGCTGTGCGAGCTTGTGGGTGTTGAACCCCTCGGCGCCGCGGCAATCCAGTCGGGGGCTGCCGACCGGCTGGTGGTGTGCATCGTTGGTCACCCCGCCTCCGTGGTGGTCAAGGTTGGAGCTCTCGTCGATTCAGGACTGGCCACCGAAAGTGTGATGCTGAGCAAGCTGGAGGGAACCGCAGGCCCGGTCATGGTGCCGCGCGTGCGCTGGCATGGCCCCTGGCGGGCCCACCTCGTGCTGGCAACGGAGGCGCTCGAAGCGATCAACCGCCACCGCGACCTCACCCTCGATGAGGCCGCAGACACGGCCACCGCCCTGTGCGCCGGGATGGCGACGGTGGGACCACTGGTGCATGGCGATCTCTCTCCATGGAACGTCCTGCGTACCGTAGACGGCCTCACGCTCGTCGACTGGGAGGAGGGCCGCGTTGCCTACGAACCACTTTTCGACCTCGCGCATTTCGTGATCACATGCGCCGCGCTCCTGGAGCACAGACCGGCGGACTCGGCCGTGTCCCTGCTCACCTCCCCGGGATCACCGGGGTGGCAGCACCTGGCCGCCTTGAAGGTCGATCCCTCCACTGCCCCTGAGCTGCTTTTGGACTACCTGGAGCGGACGCGGGACTACGAGAAGACCCGGCGGTATCGGGCGGCGGTGCTTCAAGCCCTCGACGGCATCTCGCTGAATGGCCGGCGCTACCCCACCAGCGCGGAGGCGGCTGGCGCCCAACCGCAGTCACGCAAGGCCGAGCCGCGATGAGGGTCCTCCAAATCCACGCACCGTACCGCCAGGAAGGCGGCGAGGACGCTGTGGTGCGCGAGGAGGCGAGCCTCCTGCGCGCCGCGGGGCACGAGGTGTTCGAACATCACGTGCCAAACCCGCAGGCACGTGGCGAGACGCTCGCTGCGCTCGCGCGGGCTCCGTGGAATCCTGCCTCGGCGCGGGAGATCAGGGAGGTGGTACGGCGGTTCCGGCCGGACATCGCTCATGTTCACAACACGTGGTTTGGTCTGTCCCCCTCCGTGCCGGCCGCCGTGCATCAACTGGGAGTGCCGGTGGTAATGACCCTGCACAACTTCCGTCTCATGTGCGTCAACGGATTGCTGTTCCGCGACGGAACGGTCTGCGAAGACTGCGTCGGGACCCATCCATGGCGGGGTGTCCAGCATCGTTGTTACCGAGGCTCGCGTCCCCTGTCTGTCATCGCGGCCTCGACGGTGGCGCTGGGGCGCACCCGTCATACATGGGACCGCTCCATCGATCGCTTCATCGCGCCCTCAGCATTCACGAAGGCCAAGATTGCCGACGGCGGCGTGGCGGCTGAGAAGATCATCGTCAAGCCACACGGCGTCCAGGATCCCGGAGCGCGACTCCGGCCGCCCTCGGCGTCGTCCACGGTGCTCTTTGTCGGCCGGCTCTCCCCCGAGAAGGGCCTGCGGGTGCTGATCGACGCCTGGGAGCGCGTCAGGCCAGCGTCTCTCGAGCTGGTGGTTGTGGGCGAGGGACCCCAACGTCGGCTTCTTGAGGCACGACGGACTGAGCGAGTCCGGTTCCTGGGCTGGCGCGCGCCCGCAGAGGTGCGGAGGTTGATGCTGTCCGCGCGTGCCCTCGCCTTTCCTTCGCTCTGGTACGAGAGCTTCGCCCTCACCGTGGTCGAGGCGCTTGCGGCCGGACTGCCGGTGCTCGCCGCCGATATCGGCTCGGCGGCGGCGATCGTGCGAACCGTTGGGCCCGAGTGGCTGGTTTCCTCGGCTGACGTCGAGGGTTGGGCGGCCGAGTTGCGACAGCTGGAGAGCAGCCGGGCCATCGACGTCGCCGGGCGGCGCGCGCGCTCTCTCTACGAAGCGAGCTACACGCCGCGTCACAGCGTGACCCAGCTCGAGAACATCTATGCCGACGTTATCCAGGGACGCGCGGCGGTGACCGATGATCGGCGGGTGATGCGAACGGCGGATAGGCATGGGTGAACTCGCATGACAGTTCGCGTCGCCCAGTACTATCCACGGGCGCTCACCGGAGACGGCGGCATGACCAGGGCAATCCACCGCCT
Organism: Candidatus Dormiibacterota bacterium; assembly: GCA_036561525.1. Lineage (GTDB taxonomy): Bacteria > Chloroflexota > Dormibacteria > Aeolococcales > Aeolococcaceae > Aeolococcus. The sequence continues at coordinate 12,335 of DATBPD010000036.1, forward strand.
GTCGCAGACCATGCAAGCACATGGTGCGGACACCAGGATCATCTGCGATGCAGGCCCGCTGCCGCCGCCGACCGAAGGTGAGGTGTGCTGGAGGTCAATTCCGCACCGCCGCATCGCCGGCCGCGTCTTCCCTGACCCCGCTCAGCTGGCGCGCGCGCTTCGCGGTGCCGACGTGCTCATCCTGAACTCGGCATGGACGCTGCACAACGTTGTCGCTGCGGCGGTCGCGCGACGACTCGCTGTCCCCTACATCATCGCGCCGCGCGGTGCGTATGACCCGCGCATCCGCGGGCGCCATCGCATCGCCAAGGATGCGTGGTGGCTGGCCGCCGAGCGCCATCTGCTCGGCCGTAGCCTTGCCGTGCACCTGTTTTTCGAGTCTGAGTGGCCGCACCTGCAGCAGCTGGGTTACCGGGGCCAGGTCATCGTGGCGCCAAACGGCGTTGACGTTCCCAGTGACATACGCTGGGATGGTGGCAGCGACAGAACGGTGCTGTGGCTGGGTCGGTTCGACCCGGAGCACAAGGGCATCGACATCCTCCTTCGTGCCATCGAGCTCATTCCTCCCCCCGACCGGCCGCGGGTGCGGCTCTGCGGACCCGATTGGAGGGGGAGGAAGCGAACAGTTGCGCAGCTGGTTGGCCAGCTCGAGCTGGGTCCATGGGTCACTGTTGCAGAGCCAATCCACGGGCGGGAGAAGCTCGAGCTGATGGCTCGCGCCAGCGCGTTCGTCTATCCATCCCGTTGGGAGGGGTTCGGTAACTCTGTTGCTGAGGCTGCGTCGGTGGGTGCGCCCGTGTTGGTCACTCCGTACCCACTGGGCCGTTTCCTCGCGTCACGTGGCGCCGCGGTCATGGCCGCGCCGACGCCGGCAGAGCTGGCAGCAGGGCTGACCACGGTGCTGTCTCCCGCCTGGTCGGACGCAGGGGCGCGGGCCCGCCAGGTCGCGGCCGAGTGCTTCAACTGGGACATGGTTGCGCAGCGGTGGCTCCAGGGCATCGACCAGGCGTTGGCCAATGCGAGGCGTCGCCCGTGAAGCTCATTGGCGGCGCCGCAAGCAGATCAGGGGCGGCGAGGCGGCGGCGAGGGGGCGTGATCGTGATCGCCGGACCCGACGGCGCCGGCAAGTCGAGTCTCAGCAGGGCACTGCCGGCGGCAGCGTTTGCAGGAGCACCGTTTGCTCATTTCCATCACCGCTTCGGGATTCTTCCGCAACGGGACAACAGTGACGTCGACATCACGCGCCCGCAGGAACAGCGCCCCTACCCAGTTTGGCTGTGCTGGGTCAAATCCATCTACCTGTTCGTGGACTACCAGCTCGGCTGGCAGCTGCACGTGCGCCCGTTGGTCAGGCGCGGAGGCTGGGTGATCCTGGAACGAGGCTGGTGGGACATCGCCATCGATCAGCGTCGCTATCGGATGCGGTCAAGCGGCCGGCTGCTACGAGCCTTGGGGCGCCTCTTGCCTCGGCCCGACCTCGTGATCATCCTCGCGGCACCCGCAGAGACGCTCCTCGCCCGCAAGGCGGAGGTCCTGTCGGCGGAGCTCGAGCGGCAGCTGGAGGCCTGGCGCACGGTGCTGCCTGCGGGTGTGCCCCGTGCCTTCATCGACAGCAGCCAGTCACCCGTCGAAATGGTTGGCGCCGCTGCGGACAGCGTTCGACGCGTATCCTGCGCCGTCTGATGCCTCAACCCAGCTTGAGGGCGCTCACGGGTCATCGGGAAGCCCGCCCGCGCGGAGTCCCGGTGGTGGCGAAGGCCGCTGCAACAGCGATCTACCAGCGGCCCCGTTCAGGGGGCAACCGAGCCGTTGCCGCGCACCCAATGGAGTGGCACGGCGCTATGGGATCGCGGGTTGTGCTCCGCGTCCTGCTGGTTGCTCTGCCTGTGGTGCTGGCAGGGTATGCCTTGGACGACCGTGGCTTCGCGTACCTGGCATCAGTACCTGGGACGCCGCTCTTCGCCGGTGAGCTGATCCTGCTGCTTGGCGGCGTTTTCGTGGTCCTGGCGACCGGCTACGCCAGAGCGGCCTTCCGCACCCACCTGCCGATGACGCTCCTGCTTGCATTCGTGGCCTGGGGGCTGTCGAGGACGCTGCCTCTCCTCCCGTTGTACGGTATTGATTCCCTTCGCGATGCTGCTCTCTGGTACTACGCCCTCATCGCCGTCCTGATCGCGACGCTCGTGGTCGCCGTGCCAGAGCTCCCGCGGCGGTGGGCCCGGTGGTACCTCCCGTTCCTGGTCGTGTTGCTCCTCTGGAGTCCCGTTGCGCTGCTGTTGAGCACGTCCACCACGCCCACCCTGCCGGGCGGGGTGCCGCTTTTCTCCCACAAGCCGGGCAACATCGCCGTCGCCGCCGCAACGGCGGTCGGCTTTCTTTGGCTCGTCCCCAACCAGGCGCTGAGCCGTGGTGCCCGCGCCATGCTCACGGCGTTCGCCACCGTCGTCATTCTCGCGGTCGGAACGCAGAATCGCGGCGGCCTGGTCGCCGCGCTCGTTGCCCTTGTGCTCACCGGGGTGCTGTTGGGCCGACGAAGCGCAAACATGGCGGCGGTGATGATCGGCACGGTCCTGGTCGGTTTCGTCATCGGGTGGGGATTCGACATCCACGTCTCCGGATCACAGGGGCGCGACTACTCCGTCGCCCAGCTCATCCAGAACGCGGCCAGCACCACGGGGGTTCAGGACAGCGGAAATCTCGGCGCCACCGTGGCGTTTCGTGACCAACTGTGGTCGGGCGTCATCACCCTCGCGGGCGAGCAGGGCGCGCTGCCGGCCGGTCTTGGATTCGGTCCGAACCTCGCCCAACAGCTGGGTGTTTCGGTCGGCGTCAGCGATCCATTACGCAGCCCGCACAACTCGCACGTCGACATTCTCGCCCGCATGGGAATCGTGGGGATGATCCTGTGGGTCGCATTCTGGGGGGCCTGGTACGCGCTGATGTTCCGTCGTACGCGTGCGACCTCCCCGCTGATATCGCCGGAGGCAAAGGGGCTGCTGAAGGTCTGCACCGTCGGGGTCACCGCGATTCTCGTCAACGCCTACTTCGACCCGACACTCGAGAGTCCGCCAGTGGCGATCTGGCTTTGGACCCTCGTCGGCCTCGGACTCGGGATCGCCGCCAGAAGCCGCGCTCCCAAGAGGCGCGGAACGGGTGTCGGCGCGCAACTTTGAGGAGGCGACTGCGTAGCAGCGCCCGGGTTGTCAGTCTCTCCTGGGGGCTGATCGATCAAAGCTTCTCGTCAGCGACCAACCTCGGCCTGACTGTGATAGCCGGTCGCATCACCGGGCCTGGCGGCCTCGGCGTGGTGTACCTCGGCTTTTCTGCGTACCTTGTGGCCCTCACCATGCAACGCGCATTGGTGACCGACCCGCTGATCGTCTCGTCGGCCCGCCACACCCCCCAGGAACGCGTTGCGGACACGCGCGCAGCGCTGGCGATGGTGCTCAGTGGCGCGGCCATGTGGACGGCTCTGTTGCTGGTCCTTGGCCTCACTCTCCCCGCCTCAGTGGGAGCGGGCCTGCTCCTGTTCGTCCCATGGCTGATCGGAGCGCTGGTGCAGGACTTCTGGCGAGCGCTGCTCTTCCGTGATGGCCGCGGCGCGGCAGCTGCGGTGAACGATGGTGCCTGGGCAGCCGCCATGGCCGTGTCGCTTCCACTTCTCCTGGTGGTTCACAGCTCGTGGATGGTGGTCCTGACCTGGGGCATTGGCGCGCTGGTCGGTGCGCTGCTTGGCTTCGCGCAGACCGGGCTGCGCCCCGCCGCGTTGACGGCGTCGCTGCGCTGGTGGAGGAAATCTGCGTGGCCGCTGGCCCGCTGGCTGGGTCCGGAGGCCGGGCTTGTGATCCTCCAAGGGCAGGTCATCGTGTTCGCGCTCGTGGCTGTCCTTGGAACTGTGGATGTCGGTGGCTTGCGGGCGGTGCAGGCGGTCTTTGCCCCGATGACGCTGCTGGCACAGGCAATCTCCCTCCCCGGGCTCCCGATGCTCACCGCCATGGCAGCCAGCTCTCGCCGGCTGGCGCGCATCTGGGCAATGCGCTTGAGTGCGATCGGAGTCAGCCTGGTGTTCGCCTACCTGGCCTTGCTGCTGATTCTGCCGCGCCACCTGATCGGCGCGGTGTTCGGATCGGCCTTTGATCGCTTCGACAGCCTGGTTGCCCCGGTGGGCGTGATGCAGCTGCTTGCGGCCTGGGCGCTCGGCATGAGCCTGTTGGTCAAGGCTGAGGGCCGGGTCGGCTGGTTGCTGCTCAGCCGCCTGATCGCCGCGACGGTCACCGTTGTGCTGACCATCACTCTGGCGGTGACCAGCGGTCTCACCGCTGCCGCATGGGGCTTGACCCTCGGAGTGGTCACCGGCGCGATCAGCATCACGCTGATTGCTTTTCGATCCGCGGGTCGGCCGGCTGCCGCGCTCGCCGACTCCGCGCACTGAAGCGGGCGCCGTCGACGGGTCCGATGGTGGCGTGACGAGCTGGTCAACGATTGGTGGTGAAGCCCCACCTGTGCGATGCCTCGTCATAACGGCTGGTCGCTCTGTGATGTGAGGGTCACGGGTCCGTTACCGGCCGTGCCTAGCCTGAAACACAGGTAGGCCAGTGCCAACGCACGGCTCTTTCGGTGAGGTCGTCTCATGCTTTCTCGTCGCTTCGCCGTGCTCATCACAGCATCGGCGGCCGCCGTGGCCGTCGCCGGCGCTGCACCGATTGGACAAGCGATCAGCGGCGCGTTTCGATCGAGCACCGCTGCAACCAACCCCTTGGCGCCGTCATCGACGAGCGGCCACGGCGCGCGCTCGCGTCTGCCTGGCAGCGGGTCTGCCACCGCGCCGACCGCTCCGCCCATGGCCACCCCGGGCCGGGCGATCACCGTCAAGGCGCCGGCCAGCGCGCCGGCCCCTGCGTCAGGCGCAACCCGGCCGTCCACCGTGCTTCATCCGCCACCACACGGGTCCGGACCAGCACCCACACCGTCACCCACACCACCACCACAGGGCTGCAGTGGCCCCGCGCTCACCTCACAGTCCCAGGTCCAGACCAACACGTCGTACTGCGGCGGCCGATCCACCTCGCGGATCGTGCTCGCCAACGGGGATACCTGGACGGCTGGTGAGGTCACCGGCGCAACGTCGGGCTCGCAGCAGGGAGCGGTGCAGTGTGGCAACCCCTGCACCCTGGTGAACATGAGCATCCACGACAACCCGGGCGCGTTCGCGGGCATCTACATGAGCGCCGGCAGAGTCACCATCATCGGGGGGCGGGTCAGCAACAACGGCTCGCTCGGCATCGGTGGGTCGCGGGCCGACCCGCTGACCATCAGTGGCGTGGAGATCGACCACAATGGCGCCTCGGCCACCTGCGGATATGAAGGCGGCGGCTTCAAGGGTGTGAACCACAATCTGCACTTCTTCGACAACTACGTCCACGACAACAACTGCCCTGGGGTCTGGCTGGACATCAACGCCGCGAACGTCCAGATCGATCACAACCGGATCATCAACAACGCGCATGAGGGGATCTTCTACGAGATCAGCCAGGACGCATCGATCCACGACAACGACGTCGAGGGCAATGGCTTCCGCACCAACGGAAACGGCTGCGCATGGCTGTGGGGCGGCGGCATCACCATTGCCTCCAGCTTCAACGTCCAGGTCTACGGGAACACCGTCCGAGGGAACTGCAACGGAATCACCGGAACGCAGCAGAATAGGTTTGACAGCTCGCCACCAGCGCATCTTCTCCTGAATCTCAGCGTTCACGGCAACAGCGTCACCGGCGCTGGGAAGAGCGGTACCGTCGCGGATACAGGTGCCGACCTCAACACCCGGAACATCCTCTTCGCCGGCAACAGCTTCAGCGGTGGTGCGGTCTTCTGCGGGCTGGTCTGTTAGGCAGCCCACGCGTGCCCTGGCACGCCCGTCAAGCGGAGCTCATCTGCCCTGCGAGGCAAGTGCCTAGCATAGGGCAGCATGAGCGACCGACGACCAAGCGAGCGGCCTGCCGCGGCTTCGGCTCTACGGTACATCGTGTTGGTGATTCTGGCCGTTCTCGCCACCTCTGCCGCGGCAACCACTCCGAGGTCGGCACCGACGTCGACTCCGGCGCCCACGCCATCGCGCTCCCCGGCCCCGACCGCAACCCCTGCCCAGACGGCGACGCCCGTTCGCTGCACGGGGCCCGCATTGACCTCGCAGGCCGAGGTGCAGCCGAACACGTCGTACTGTGGTGGCAAGGCCACCTCGCGGATCGTGCTCGCCAGTGGAGATACCTGGACGGGCGGTGAGGTGACGGGCGCATCGTCGGTAGCACAGCAGGGAGCTGTCCAATGCGACGGCCCCTGCACACTGGTGAACCTGAACATCCACGACAACCCCAACGCATTCGCAGGCATCTACCTCAGCACCGGGGCTGTGGCCATCACCGGCGGCCGAGTGACCCGCAACGGCTCACTGGGTGTCGGCGGCTCACAGGCGAGTCCACTGAGCATCAGCGGTGTGGAGATCGACCACAATGGCGCCTCCGCCAACTGCGACTTCGAGGGGGGCGGCTTCAAGGGCGTCAACCAGAATCTGCATTTCTTCCGCAATTACGTCCACGACAACTACTGCAACGGCGTGTGGCTGGACATCAACGCAGCGAACGTCGAGATCGACCACAATCGCATCGACAACAACGCCGCCAGCGGCATTTTCTACGAGATCAGCCAGGCCGCGATCATCCACGACAACGACGTCAGCGGCAACGGCTTCCACGACGCTCGGTCGCGGTGCACGTGGCTGTGGGACGGCGGCATCACCCTGGCAAGCAGCTTCAACGTCCAGGTCTACGGCAACCTCCTCACCGACAACTGCAACCAGTTGACCGGGATTCAGCAGAACCGGACGGACAACACCCCCCCGCAGCATCTGCTGGAGAACGACGCCTTCCATGACAACACAGTCAGCGGAGGCGGTCGCAGCGGTTGGGGTGCCGACACTGGTGCGGACCTGGCCGCGCGCAACCTGATGTTCGCCGGCAACACCCTGCTCGGCGATACCACGTATTGCGCATTGGCCTGCTGACCGGCACACTTCAACCAGGACGGCCTGCAGCCCCGGCCCCAGCTGCCCGGGCGGCCGCTCCACACCCGGCACCAGTCCAGGGGGTTGAAGCCCCAGCCCTCCCGGGGCATAGGATGTGCGGAATGCCCAAGCGACCTCCCGGCGAACGCCAGACCGCAGGCGCCATCGGCTGGCGGTATGCCATGTACGTCCTGGTGGCCGCCGTTGCGATCTCCACGTCACTGTCCACACCCGCTCCAACCTCGATCCACGCGCCGTCTTCGCCAGCAATGGGATCCCCCGCGCCCAACGCCATTCACCTGACACCGACGGCATCGGCAACACCGACAGCGCCGCTATCAACGGCGGCCCCGCCCCCAGCTGCACATCCACCTCCGCCTCCACCGCACCCGGTCCCCGCAGCTGCGACGGTTCGCTGCCTGGGGCCCGCTCTGACCTCACAGGGCCAGGTGCGACCGGGCGCGTCGTACTGCGGTGGCAGGGCCACCTCCCGGATCGTGCTCGCCAGTGGAGACACGTGGACGAAGGGCGAGGTGACGGGCACATCGTCGGCTCACCAGGAGGGAGCGGTCCAATGCGCCAGCTCCTGCACGCTGGTCGACATGAACGTCCATGACAACCCCAACGCTTTTGCCGGCATCTACCTGGGCACCGGTGCGGTCACCATCGCAGGCGGCCGGGTGACCGACAACGGCTCATTGGGAATCGGCGGCTCGCAGGCCGATCCACTGACCATCAGTGGTGTGGAGATCGACCACAACGGCGCCAGGGCCGACTGTGGTCGGGAAGGTGGCGGCTTCAAGGGAGTCAACGAGCATCTGCACTTCTTCGGCAACTTCGTCCACGAGAACAACTGCAAGGGCGTCTGGCTCGACATCAACTCCGCCAATGTTGAGATCGATCACAACCGGATCGCGAACAACCTTCACGAAGGGATCTTCTACGAGATCAGCCACGACGGTCTCATCCACGACAATGACGTCGAGGGCAACGGCTTCAAGACCGATGGGAGCACCTGCTCGTGGCTGTGGGGAGGGGGCATCACGATTGCATCGAGCTTCAATGTGCAGATCTATCGCAACGTTGTGCGCGGCAACTGCAATGGGATAACCGGCACCCAGCAGAATCGATCTGACAGCACCCCACCAGCCCATGTCCTGGCTGACCTCAGCATTCACAACAACAGCGTCATCGCTTCCGGCAAATCCGGTGCCGCCCAGGACAATGGCGTCGACCTGGCCACGAGGAACATCACCTTTGCCCACAATGCGATCGGGGGCGGCTCGACCTTCTGCGGGATAGGGTGTTAGAGGCTTCTGTCGGGCTAGAATAGGTCGTGTGAGCGAACTGTCGGTAGGCGAGCCCACCATCGTCAGCGCTGCCTGGCGGTACCGGCTGATTGTGCTGGCCGCCGTGGTGGCCTTTCTCGGCGCCAGCCTGGTCTATGCCGAGGCGCGTCCCCCCACTTACAGCGCCACCGCGAGTCTCGCACTTGCTGATCCTCACAACAATGGGGTTTTCGCCAATTCCAATAATCAGGCGGCCGATCGATACGTCGGCGACCAGATCACCGTCCTCAAATCGCCGCAACTTGCGACAGACGCCGCCAACGCGGCGGCGGCGCAGAATCCGCCGCTGAACCTGTCGACGGACGACTTCAAGAGCCACACGACCATCTCCGGTGTGCCGCTGACCGGCAACCTGGTCCAGATCACGTTCACAGCGAGCGATGCTTCCACCGCGCTGGGAGCCGTCAACGCAATCGTGACGGCCTACGAACAGGTGGTGCAGAAGTCAGTGAAAGCGCAGCTTGCCGCGCTGCTCGGGCAGATCGACGCGGAGCTGTCCGGCATCGACACGCAACTGAGCACATTGGCCACGCAACTGGGCGGAGCGTCAGCCTCCGCTCAGCCCGGGTTGCTCCTACAGCAGCAGGCGCTGCGAGCTCGCCGTGACTCCCTCACGCAGAAGCGGGACCAGGTCGTCGTGGACGCAGCCAGCGGTACCAACGGCGTCTCCCTCTCCCTGCCTCCGCAGGCAGCCACGCATACGTCGAAGCTGGTGGCATCGCTCCCGATCATCGCTGTAGCCACGGTCCTCGGCTTGATCGTCGGCATCGTCGTTGCCTACGTGTTGGCGTCTCGTCGCCCCGTCTTCCGGCGGCGCGACGAACCCGAGGGCGTGCTGGGCGCGCCGCTGATCGCTGAGATCCCCCGATTCGCCGTTGAGATGACCCGGTTTGATCGCCTGCGACCCCTATCTGCCGGGACCACCAGCGCCGCACCGGCTTCGGCCGCATTCCGCCGAGCGGCTCTGCTGCTGCAGACGCGCCCGACGGCAGCCGCGGGCCGTGGCAAGCCCAGGCGTGCAGGCGGCCATGTGTCCGAGGGGGCGGCACGCCGCCTGATCGTGGTGTCAGCGGCCCGGCTGGACGGCCGAAGCACCGTGGTGGCCAATCTGGGGATGGCGCTCGCCGATACCGGATTGAGCGTTGTCGTGGTCGACGCTGATCCACGCACGGGTGGCCTGACGCGGCTTCTGCGTGGGTACTTCCAGTCGATACCGGTTCGGGGTCGCCCTGAGCACGGTCTTGCCTCGATGAGCCTCGAGGGGCTCACCCGGCCCGGCCGCTCGAGGGGTCGTCTTTCCCTCCTGCGTGTTGGTCAGATAGTGATTGGCGACGGACAGGCCGACCGCGACAGGATCCTGGACGAGCTCGAGTCGGATTGCGATGCAGTGCTCATCGATTTGCCACCGGCCGGTGACCTCGGCGCGTACCTGCCCATGGTGCGAAGGGCCGAGGCAGCACTGGTCGTCGTCGATCACGACGATTCGATCGCCTCTCTCGAGGAGGTCGCGCGCCTCCTCGGCGCCATCGAGGTCCCCCCAGTCGGCTACGTCTACAACCACCGACCGCGGATTGGACGGAAGGCGAGCGCGACCGTTCGCGCGCAGCGCGCAGCCGCCGTCGATCGAGAAGCCGGCCTGCCGCCCGGTCCACCGCCGAGCCGGCCGCCTTCTGCGCCTGCGCAATCGGACGGGGCCATGCTTGCCGGCTAGAGGGATTCGACCCGACGGGGACGGTCGCGCAGGACTCGCGTGACGAACCGGGGGTTGTTGCTCAAATAGCGTCGCGCCAGCCTTCGCGGGTCGGTGCCCAAGCGGAAGAGCCATTCGAATCCAGAGCGTTGGATGATCCGCGGAGCCTGTGGCACCACCCCAGCGTGTATGTCGAACGCTGCACCCACGCCGATGAGCACGGGAGCGTCCAGTCTGCCGCAGTGCGAGGCCATCCAGCGCTCCTGCTTGGGGGTGCTCAAACCGACCCACACGATGTCCGGATTGGCTGTATTGATGCGCTCGATCACGGCGGTGTCCTCCGCCGCGGTCAACTCGCGAAACGGGGGCGACAACGTCCCGACGATGCTGAGGCCCGGCGATTCGCGCACCAGCCGCGCCGCCACGCGATCGGCCACACCGTCCTTGGCGCCGTAGAGGAAGCATCTCCAGCCCCGCTGGGCGGCCCGTTCCGACAGGGCCAGCATGAGATCAGGGCCGTAGACGCGCTCGACTTCGGGAAAGCCCGCCCAGTGAGCCGCCCACACCATCGGCATCCCGTCCGGCGTGGTCAGACCGGACCGGTTGTGGATCAGGCGCAGCGCCTCGTCGCGCTGCGCCTCCATGACCCCGTGCACGCCGGTCACACAGACGTAGTTCTGACGCCCTTCCTCGATCCAGTCCGTGATCTCGCCCAGCGCCATCTCCATGTTGATGGCACTGATGTGAACGCCGAGCACCTGATACCGGGGAGGAGCGCCGCCGACGCTCACGCCACGAGCGTCCGCCGTGCCGCCACCTGTTCCGCCACCCACGCGTAGGTGGCGGCGAGGCCATCCTCCAGGGAGATCGCGGGCTCCCAGCCGAGCACCTCACGCAGGCGTGTGTTGTCGGAATTCCGGCCGCGCACGCCCTGCGGGCCATCGACGTGGACGATGTCGAGCCGCTTGCCGGAGATGCCGATGACCAGCTCCGCCAGTTGGTTGATCGACACCAAACGGTCGGTCCCGAGGTTGAGCGGCTCACTGTGGTCTGACTGCATCAGCCGGTAGATTCCCTCGGTGCAGTCGTCGATGTGGCAGAAGGAACGGGTCTGCTCACCGTCACCCCAGAGCTCGATCGAGCCGCCGTCCTCGGCCATCGCCACCTTGCGGCACAGGGCTGCCGGCGCCTTCTCGCGGCCGCCCTCGAACGTACCGCGGGGGCCGTAGATGTTGTGGAACCGCACGATGCGCGTCTGCATGCCGAATTCCGCGGAGAAATACCCGGCCGCGAGTTCGGCCATGAGCTTCTCCCAGCCGTATCCATCCTGCGGCGCGGCGGGAAAGGCGTCCTCCTCACGGAGGGGCATCACCGCGGTTTGCGTCTGCAGGTGCTCGGGGTAGATGCATGCTGACGACGTGTAGAGGAAACGGCTGACCTCCGCCTCGCGCGCCGCTTCGAGCATGTGCAGATCGATGAGTCCGTTGTTGCGCATGATGGTGCCGTGGTACCGCGAGATGAAACCCATGCCGCCCATGTCGGCGGCCAGCGCGTACACGTCATCGACACCCGCTACAGCATCGCGGCAGGCCTCCCATTGGCGCAGGTCGCGCACCAAGAACTCGTCAGCCGAGGACTCGGCGAACTCCGGCATCTTCATGTCGACCCCGCGCACCCACAGCCCGCGCGTCTTGAGAGACGCGACGAGGTGGCTACCGATGAAACCACCCGCACCCGTCACCAACGCGCGTCTGCTCCGCTCCATCTAGAAGCCCCTCCTCAAGCCGACAATCGCCGGCAGGGTCAACAGCAGAACCTTGATATCTGTCCAGAGACTGACCTGGCGCACGTAGTCGACGTCGAGGTCGGTGCGCTGGTGCATCACCGAGCCGTCGCCGCGGGCATACACCTGCCAGAAGCCGGTCATTCCGGGCTTCACCGCGTGACGCTCGTGCTGCCAGGGAGCGAAGCCGGCCACGATGCTGGGCAGTTCGGGGCGCGGGCCGACCAGGCTCATCTCGCCGCGCAGAACGTTCCAGAGCTGGGGCAGCTCGTCGAGGCTCCAGCGGCGCAAATGCCGACCAACTGGAGTCAACCGGGGATCGTTGTCGCGTTTGTGGCTGGTGCGACGCTCAGTGCCCTCCCGGGGCAGAGACGCAAGGCGCCGGTCACCGATCATGGTGGCGAACTTGTAGACGGTGAAGAGCTGCCCGTCGAGGCCAACCCGCTTCTGGCGAAAGATGACTGGACCGCCGCTGCTGAGCGCCACCGCAAGAGCGACGACCGCCACCACGGGAGAGAACAGGATCAAGAGCAGCGCTGCACCGACCCAGTCGATCACCGGTTTCACCAGGGTCTGGTAGCGGGACCGCGAGAGGTGAAGCGGAAGAGCCGCGGCGCGCCGGCCCATCGGAACCCCGAGCAGCTCAAGATCGAATGGCCCGACAGTGTCCGGCGCAAGTACAGAGGGCTGAGCCTCGTCGCTAGCCACGTCGCCCCCCACTGCTCGTCCCTCGTGCGATCTGGTCGCTCAGCTACGTATAGAAGTCGTCGGAGGGTCTAACTGCCTGCCCCCAAAGACGTTACGGGCACGATAGCACACTGTCCGGTCGGGTTGAAGCGCTCGCTTTGATTGGGGCGTCATAATCCATCGCCGCGGCCGCTGCAAGCGAGCGGGATGCGGCCTACAGCGCGCTCTCGATCCCGGCCAGCACGTCGTCGACGCGGATGTGCTCCAGCGTGGCCTCCGGGCCACCGGCGGGGATCGCCTGGACCACCCGGTGCTCACTTCCGGCAGGCGCGCGGCGGCGGCCACTGGTCGGCCCGAACAGCCCAACCGACGCCGTTCCGACGGCCGCGGCGAGGTGGAGGAGGGGAGTGTCGGCGGCCACCAGCAGGTCGCACCGGGCGATCACTGCGGCCGTGGTGGCGAGGTTGAGCTCGCCGCAGAAGTCGACGGTCTGCGAGGCGAGGTCGAGGCGCATCGCCTCCGCCGCGCCACGGTCACGTTCGTCACCGACCAGGATGACCCCGGCGCCGTGGCGCGACGTCAGCCTGTTGGCGAGGTGGGCATAGCGTTCGGGCGACCACGCGACCACGGACCCGTCGGCAAACCCCTGGCCGGGAGCGATGGCGACGAGCAGCCTGCTGCCGTTCTCGACCCCGTTGCTGAGCAGCAGCTGCTCAGCCATGGTGGTGGCGGCGGCACCGGGGTTGAATTGCGCCTCGGCGGCCACCACGGAGCCGTCGGCGAGCACGCGGCACAGCTCGAGCCACACCAGCCCGCGGTTCTGGTCGGATTCGGAGGGGACGCGATCACTGAGCAGGGGGTCGCTGAGGCCGCTCCTGGGGCCCACACGGCGTGGGACGGCGGCGGCGTACACCGTTGCCCGCACCCGGCTCGAGTCGCTGCAGACGACGGCGACGTCGAGGCGCCGGCGGCGCAACTCGAACCACAGGCGCCCGAGGCGAAGCAGACCGGCGTGGTCAGCCAGGCCCGACGCGGACACAACCTCGCCGACGCCGGCGAGGTCCCGGGCAACCTCGGCCGCGCTGGGCGGGCAGGCGACCAGCACCGGGTCGTCCGAGGCCGTGGCGAGGCCGGCGATGAGCGGGGCTGCCTGGAGGGTCTCGGTGAGCCCACCGGAGACGACGACGACGATGTTCACAGCCTCCAACCCTACCGTCCTGAGACATCTGAGCACTCATCCGCAACGATGCCGGCGCATTCTCCATGCGCTCATATACTGGCTACGAACCATGTCCCCAGCCCTGCGAGGCCGCGACCTGCTCAGCATCGCCGACCTCGGCCGCGACGAGGTCGCCGAGGTGCTCGACGTCGCCGCGCGCGCCAAGGCGGGTGAGGACCTGGGCAGGCCGTTGGAGGGGCGCAACCTGGCCCTGATCTTCCAGCGGCCAAGCAACCGAACCAGGGTGTCATTCGAGGTCGCCATCAACCGGCTCGGCGGCCACCCGATCGCCCTGTTCGGCGACGAGATCCGCCTCGGTGAGCGCGAGAGCGCCGCCGACATCGCCCGCATCCTCGACCGTTACGCGGACGGTGTCATCGCCCGGCTGGTGTCACAGCGCGACCTGGTGGCGATCGCCGGAGCGGTCCGTGGGCCGGTGGTCAGCGCCATGACCGACGCCGAGCACCCCTGTCAGCTGCTCGCCGACCTGATGACCGTGCGCGAGGTCACCGGCCGGGTGGCCGGCGCGCGCGTCGTCTACATCGGTGACGGCAACAACGTCTGCACCTCCTGGCTGTATGCCGCCGCGATCTGCGGCGTCGACCTCCGGGTGGTGTGTCCGCCCGGGTATGAGCCCGCGGAGGCGGTGCTCGATCGTGCCGCCGGCCTGCGCGGCAACGGCACCGGCTTCAGCGTGGGACATGATCCCAAGCCGGCGCTCCGTGACGCGGAGATCGTCTACACCGACGTGTGGACCAGCATGGGACAGGAGGCCGAACAGCAGCGCCGGCGCGAGGACTTCGGCCACCTGCAGGTCAACGAGCATCTCCTCTCGCTGGCGCCGTCCGCGGCCCGGGTGATGCACTGCCTGCCCGCTCACCGCGGTGAGGAGATCACCGGCAGCGTGCTCGACGGCCCGGCCTCGATCGTGTTCGACCAGGCGGAGAACCGGCTCTGGGCGCAGCTGGCGCTGCTCGCCCTGCTGTTCACCGGTGTTCCCCGGCACGCCGCCCGGGCGGCAGCCACACGCGCATGACCTCGGCGTGGCACAACCTGCTGATCTTCCTGCAGAACGTCGGCTGGCGCGATGTGCTCGACGTGGGCATCGTCGCGGTGCTGCTGTACCAGTTGCTCAAGCTGGTGCGGGGCACCCAGGCCGCCCAGCTGCTCGTCGGCCTCGCCGTGATCGCCGCCGTGGGGCTGGCGGCCCAGGCGCTCAACCTGCGCCTGCTCCAGTTCATCTACACCAACGGTGGCCAGGCGATCGTCATCGCGGCGGTCATCCTGTTCCAACCGGAGCTGCGCCGCGCCCTCGACCAGGTCGGCCGCCTCGGCCGGGTGCGATCGCTGATCGGCCATCACGCCAGCGAGGCGGCGCAGCGGGTGGTCGACGAGGTGATCCGCGCGGCCGGCTCGCTGAGTGAGCGCAAGACCGGCGCGCTGATCGTGTTCGAGCGCGAGACCGGGCTCGAGAACATCGCCGCCACCGGCGTCCGCATCGACGGCGAGGTGACCGCGGAGATGCTCGCCACCATCTTCATGCCGGGAACCTCGCTGCACGATGGCGCCGTGATCATCCGCGACGCCAGGTTGATCGCCGCCGGCTGCGTGCTGCCGCTCGCCGAGACGATTCCCGGTGTGGGGCGCATGGGCACCCGCCATCGGGCGGCCGTGGGGCTCACGCTGCAGAGCGACGCGGTCGTGCTCATCGTCAGCGAGGAGACCGGGCTGATCAGCATCGCCCGGGCGGGGCGGATCACGCGCGGCCTCGACCAGAAGGCCCTGCACAGCACCCTCATGACCATGACCGGGGTCGACGCTCCGCCGCGCCAGGGGCTGGTGCCGCGCCCGGCCGTGCTGCGGGCGATCCGGAGGAGGACCCATCCGTGAAGCTCCCCGGGTTCGCGACGCGCAACCTCCGCATCAAGGCATTCGCCGCCATCCTCGCCACCGTGACCTGGGCGGGTGTGGTCTACGCCAGCAACCCGCCGGACTCCCGCTCGGTGACCATCAACGTCCCCCAAACCAGTGGGCAGGTGGCCCCGTACGTGCTGGTCAATCCGATCGCCCCCCTGGTGGTCCGGGTGATCGGCACCCGGGACCACCTCAACGCCTTCGACCCCAATGACCTGGTGGTCACCGTCAACTACAAGGCGATCACCCACGCTGGCTCGCAGTCGCTCCCCGTGTCGGTGGTCAACAACGACCGCGACGTCATCCTCGACAATCCCCCAACCGATGTCCCCGCGGAGGTCGACCACCTCGGCTCCGCGACGGTTCCGGTCACTGTTGTCATCAGCACGCCACCCCCGCAGGGCTACGTGGTGACCAGCAGCTCGACCGATCCGAGCACCGTCACCGTGATCGGGCCGCAGCAGCAGTTGGGTGGCGTGCAGGCCAGGGTCACCGTCGATCTCGCCAACCAGAAGACCAACTTCCAGCAGGACGAGAAGCTGTTCCTCTACGACGCCACCAACCAACGGCTGGGCAACTTCGGCATCACCATCCCGGGCAATCCGAAGGACAATCTCATCCCGGTCACCATCACCGTCACCGCCAGCCTCACCTCGCGGGCCAGCGCCGTGCTGCCGCGGGTGAGCGGCACGGTGGCGCCGGGGCACCAGGTCGCGGCCACCACGCAGTCACCTCTCGTGGTTGTGCTCAACGGCCCGCAGGACCTGCTCAACAACCTTGATTCGATCCCGACGGAGACGATCTCGGTCAACGGGCTCACCACAAGCAAGACGTTCGTGGTGCACATCGTCACCCCACCCGGCGTCACCGCCAATCCACGGACGGTCTCGGTGACGATCACGGTGGTCGCGGTGCCGTCGTCCTCGCCGACACCGAGCCCAACGCCGTCCCCAACCCCGTAGACGCATCGTCCGCCGGCAGTAACCACCACCACGACGGAGTCGTTCACACCTCACATGTGCGGAATCATCGGCTACGTCGGGGCGCGCCAGGCCGCCCCGGTGCTGCTCGACAGCCTGGAGCGCCTGGAATACCGCGGTTACGACTCCGCCGGCATCGCCGTGCTCGACGAGGACGGCGGCGCCACGGCTATCGCCAAGAGCAATCGCAAGGTCGCCGACCTCGTCAAGCAGTTCGCTGCCGAAGGAATGCCCAGCGGGCACACCGGCATCGGCCACACGCGATGGGCGACGCACGGCCGTCCGACGGTGATCAACGCTCACCCGCACCGCGACTGCACGGGTCGCATCCACCTCATCCACAACGGGATCATCGAGAACTACCGCGAGCTGCGCGCCGAGCTCGTCGCCGCGGGCCACGAGTTCGTCAGCGATACCGACACCGAGGTGGTGCCCCACCTGGTCGAGCAGCACTACAAGGGCGACCTCGCAGCCGCGGTGCGCGCAGCCTTGCAGCGCATCCATGGCGCGTATGCGCTGGTCGTGATCTCTGCCGACGAGCCCGGGCGGATCGTCGGCGCGCGCCTCAACGCGCCGCTGGTGGTGGGATTGGGCGATGACGAGGTGTTCGTCAGCAGCGACATTTCTGCGCTGATCCCGTACACCAAGCGTGTCATTCTGCTCGGCGAGGGCGAGGTCGCCGCACTGTCGCCCGAGGAGGTGATCATCACCAGCCTCGATGGCGCCCATCGCGAGCCGCGCGTCGTGGTCGTCGACTGGGAGGCCGAGCAGGCGCAGAAGGGCGGCTTTCCGCACTTCATGCTCAAGGAGATCCACGAGCAGCCATCGTCGCTGCGAGGCGCGCTGCGCGGCCGCATCGACGACTCGGGTTTTGTCGATCTCCCCGATGTGACGCTCGACGACAGCCACCTGGCGGCGCTCCACCAGGTGACCATCGTGGCATGCGGTTCGGCGTGGATCGCCGGGCTGGTCACCAAGTACGCCATCGAGAAGCTGGCCCGCGTCAAGTGCGACGTCGAACCGGCGAGCGAGTTCCGCTACGGTGATCCGCTCCTTGATGATGGCACCCTGGTGGTGGCGTTCTCGCAGTCCGGCGAGACGGCTGACACGCTGGCGGCGGTGCGCGAGGCGCGCCGTCACGGCGCCACCGTCATCGCCGTGACCAACGTGGTCGGGAGTGCCCTGTCGATGGAGGCCGACGGGGTCGTCTACATGCAGTCCGGACCGGAGATCTGCGTTGCTGCGACGAAGACGATGGTCAACCAGATGGCGTGTGGCATGCTGCTCGCGCTGCGGCTCGGCCAGGCCAGGGGAACCCTCGACGATGACGAGCATCGCCGCCTGACCACGGCGCTGCTCGAGGCGCCGGCGCTGGTCGAGCGCGCGCTGGCCCTCGAGCCCCAGCTCGCCGAGATGGCGCAGCGCTACTCGCACACCCGCAACGCGATGTACATCGGCCGCGGCATCAACTTCCCGGTCGCGCTCGAGGGAGCGCTGAAGCTCAAGGAGGTGTCGTACATCCACGCGGAGGGGTACGCCGCCGGCGAACTCAAGCACGGCCCGATCGCGCTGCTCGACCCCGACGTGCCGGTGGTCGCCCTGGCCACCCGCTCGCGCACCCTGCCCAAGATGGTCAGCAACATCCAGGAGGTGAGCTCACGCGACGCCCCGGTGATCGCGCTGGTCACGCAGGGTGAGAACCCGTTCGACGCCGGCTTCGTCCGTGACCTCGTCGAGGTGCCCTTGACCGATGAGCTGATCTCGCCGCTGGTCAACGTCGTTCCTCTGCAGCTCTTCGCCTACCACGTCGCCGTCGAGCGTGGCTGCGACGTCGACCAGCCGCGCAACCTCGCCAAATCGGTCACCGTGGAGTGAGCAGCGCCACCGGGGTGGACGTCACCTCGGTCGCGCGCGTCGCCGCGCTGCTGTCGCGCCGCCCGCAGGCTGCGCAGCGGGTGTACACCGAGTCGGAGCGCCGCGACTGCGCCGGTCAACCGCAGCGCTGGGCGACGCGGTGGGCGGCCAAGGAGGCGGTGCGCAAGCTGCACGGCGCCGCGGGGCTGCCGCTGCCGGCGTTCCACGATGTCGAGGTGGTGGTCGGTGCGCGCGGGGCGCCCTCGCTGCGCGTTCACGGCGTCGCCAGCGACCTGCGGCTGTCGCTGGCGCACGAGGGTGACCTCGCTGTTGCCGTGGTCACCGGTGAGCCGGCGCCGGCAAGCTACGCCGAAGTGCCGTTGGGCCTGCAGCTCGCCGCCAGGCCGGAGGACGCCCACAAAGGCACGTTCGGGACCGTGGTCGTGGTGGGCGGCGCGGTGGGTTTCAGCGGCGCGCCGTTGCTGAGCGCCACCGCGGCCGCGCGCGGCGGCGCGGGCCGGGTGCGCGTCTGCGTCCCCAGCGCCATCTACCCGTTGGTTGCCGCGCAGACCCTCGAGGTCATGGCCAATCCCCTGCCCGACGCCGACGGTGGCATCGCACCCGAGGCGCTTGCGGTTCTCCGCGAGCGGCACTTCCCGGGCGCCAGCACGCTGGTGCTCGGTCCCGGTCTGGGCAGAGCACCGCTCACCGAGCGTTTCGTGGTCGACCTGCTCCACGAATTGCCTGCACCCACCGTCGTCGATGCCGACGGGCTGAACATCGCCGCCGCCCGGGGCGTGGACTGGCGCAGCTGCAACCAGCCCGTGGTTCTGACCCCTCATCCCGCCGAGATGGGCCGGCTGTGCTCGCTGACGACCTCGGCCGTGCAGCAGCGTCGTCGTGAGCTGGCCGCCTCGTTCGCGCACCACAGCGGGGCGGTGGTGGTGCTCAAGGGCAGCGACACCGTGGTGGCGGCTCCCGACGGACGGGTGCACGTCAGCGCCCTCCGGGTGGTGGCCCTGGCCAGCGGCGGCAGCGGTGACGTCCTCTCCGGCCTCCTCGGCGCGCTGATCGCGCAGGGCCTTGAACCGTTCGACGCCGCCGTCGCCGCGGTGTTCGTGCACGCCGAGGCCGCGCTGGCGCTGCAGCATCGCCGCGGCCGCGCCGGTGTCCTGCCGCGCGACGTCATCGACGAATTGCCCGCCGCCCAGGAGAGGGTTCGCCGCGTTCTCGAGCACAGGCGGGCGCGGTGACAGCGAGGCGGCTGCCCCAGGCCGGCGGCCTCCGCGCCGTCGTCTTCGACATGGACGGTGTGCTCATCGACACCGAGCCGGTGTGGCGCAGCATCGAGATCGAAGTGTTCGCCTCGCTGGGGTTGCACCTCACCGAGGCCGACTGCCGCCAGACCATGGGCATGCGCACCGCCGAGATGGTGCATCTGTGGTGGGCGCGCCGGCCGTGGTCCGGTCCGTCGGTCGCCGATGTCGTCGACCGCATCGTCGTTGCGGTCGGCGAGCACGTGCGCACCCGCGGTGTCGCCATCGACGGGGCGGTCGAGGCGGTGCGCCTGGTGCGCTCCTGCCGGCTGGGGTGCGCCGTCGCCTCGTCATCACCGCGGTCGCTCATCGACGCCATGGTGGCGCGGCTGGGCATCGCCGAGCTGATCGATGCCGTGTGCTCCGCCGAGGCTGAGGTGCGCGGCAAGCCGGCCCCCGACGTCTACCTGCGTGCGGCCCGGCTGCTCGGCGTGCCACCAACCAGCTGCCTGGCCGTCGAGGACTCGGTGTCGGGTGTGCTCTCCGCGCGTGCCGCGGGGATGCCGTGCGTGGCCATCCCGGACGGGCCCACCGGGCAGGATCCGCGGCTCGACGCGGCGTCGGCGCGGCTCGACTCGATCCGCGACCTCAACCACGCGCGCCTCGAGTCGCTGAGCGCCGCCTACTTCGAGTAGATGAAGCCCTGGATGCCGCCTGAGTTGTCGGGGAGCACCCGGTAGCTGACCCGGTCCCAGCCGCCGCCATTGCCCTGGAAGTTCATCTCGGAGAGCTTGAACTCGCCGGCGGGCACACCCGCCGCCGGGCCCACCGCCTCGACGTAGGCGACATGGCCGACCCGGCTGGCCCCGTCGCCGCCGGGCCAGAACACCACCACCGCGCCGACCCGCGGCATGTGGCCCTCAGGGTAGCCATAGTTGGCGGCTGCGTAGTACCAGTCCTTGGCGTTGCCCAACCAAGGGATGCACCGCCGCGTGGCCACGTACCAGGTGCACTGGCCGTACGAGAAGTGATTGGCGCACGAGCTGCTGCCTCCTCGCGGCGGAGCGTTCCCCGCCGCGAGCTCCTGGTCGATCTCGGCGATCTGAGCCGCGATCGCGCGCGCCGGGCCACTGGCCGCCTGGAAGGCGGCGTTGCGCTGCTCGACCAGCATCAGGAGCGCGTTGCTGTCCTGCGCGAGCTGTTCCTCGAGAGCCGTGCCCTTGGCGGAGTCGGTTCGGATCTCGGCCTGCTCGACCTTGATTGCCTGTTCCTTGTCACGGAGGTTGGCCTGGAGGTTCTTGACCTGCTCGGCGACATGCGACGTGCCCGCCAGCCGCTCCATCGCCTGGCTGAAGGTGGTGGCGCTGAGCACGGCGGCGACCCAGGAGTCGGTGGTCGTGGTCTCGTAGCTCTGCCGGGTCAGCACCGCCAGCTGCTGCTTGGCCTTGACGATCGTCGCCTCGTCGTCAGCGACCTGGCCGCTGAGCGCGAGGAGCCGGGCGTTGAGAGCTGCGAGCTGCTTCTGGGCAGCGAGCAATCGTGCCTGGGCGTTGGCGAACGCCTGCTCAGCCTGGGAGAGCGACTGGGAGGCGCTGTTCCTAGCCGGTTCCAGCGCCGCGAGCTCCTGGACGAGGACGGCCCGGCGGGCGCGGAGAGCGTTGGTCTGGGCGGTGTCAGCGTGACCGGAGGGGATGGCGGTGACGCCTGCGCTGAGCAGGACGGCGCAGCCGACCACCATCAAGAGAAGCTTGCGACTACCCCGCAACGGTGCCCTCCGTTCCTCCGCCTGGAGGCTGAGTTGATATTGGCCCCACTCCGGGGTTGCGGCCCCCGATCCTGGCGGCACCATAGAGGTTCGAAGGTGCCGAATGCAAATCGACGCGGATACCGGGCGGCAGCTCCCTAAAGTGAGCTTCACTATGACTGACCCGTACGTCCCAGTCGAGCGCGAACGTCGCTTTGGGTCGGGCGGACCGACCCTCGCCGCGGTGGGGGAGGTTGCGCTCGTCGAGCAACTGGTGGACATCGCCCGGACGGGCTCTGGGCCCACCTTGGCGAGCGCTGCGGGCGACGACGCCGCGGTGTGGCAGCCGCCGCCGGGATGCGACCTCGCCGTCAGCGTCGACGCCATGGTCGAGGACGTCGACTTCCGCCGCGGCTGGATCACCCCGCGCCAGCTTGGCCGCCGCGCCTTCGCCGTGGCGGTCTCCGACCTCGCCGGAACCGGGGCCCGGGCGGTCATGTGCCTGGCGACGCTGTGCGCGCGGCGCGGGGAGCAGGCCGAGGACGTCCTGGAGATCCAGCGCGGGCTCTGCGAGGCGGCGGCGGCGGCCGGGTGCACCGTCGCTGGTGGTGACTGCAGCGCGATCGACGGCCCCATGGTCATCGATGTGTGCGTCACCGGCGTGGTGGACGCCGGCCGGGCGCTGCTTCGGTCCGCCGGCCGCCCGGGCGACATCCTGCTCGTGACCGGTGTTCTCGGCAGTGCCGCCGCCGGCCTGCGGATCCTCCTCGAGGGGGTCGACGCCGTGTCCGACCCAGAGCGTCGCTGGATAAACGCGCAGCTGCAACCGGCCACCCGGCTGCGTGAGGGACGCGAGCTGCTCGCGCGGGGCGTCCGCTGCGGCGGCGACATCAGCGATGGCCTGGTGCTCGACGCGTTGCGCACCGCCCGCGCCAGTGCCTGCGCGGTCGAGCTGTGGGCCGACTACCTGCCCGTCGACTCCGGGCTGGTCGAACGTTTTGGCAAGCAATGGCTGGAACTGGCGATCGGCGGCGGCGAGGACTTCGAGCTCGTCGCCGCGCTGCCGGAGCCCGACGTCGAGGCGCTGCTGCGCGGCTGGCCACCTGACCTCGCCCCGCTGACCACGGTGGGCGCGCTGCGCGACGGTGCGGGCGTACGCCTGCTGGACAGCCCCGGGGGCATCGAGCTGCCCCTGCCACCCAGCCGCGCCGGCCACTTCTCGTGAGCTCGCCCGCGGCCGACCTGACCAGTGACTCTCCATCCGCGACCGAGCGGCATGGGGCCGCGCTCGGGCGGGCCCTGCGGGCGGGCGACGTGCTCGCGCTCAACGGTCAGCTCGGCGCCGGCAAGACCTGCCTGGTGCGGGGCATCGTCGCGGGTGCGGGCGGGAACCCCGCAACGGTGCGCAGCCCAACGTTCGTCCTGCATCAGCCGCACCGCGCCGGTGTCCTCACGGTGCACCACATCGACCTGTTCCGCCTCGGCGCGGGCAGCTCACTCGAGGTCCTCGACCTCGAGGGCCTGCTGCTCGACGGGGCCGCGGTCATCGAGTGGGCCGAGTACGCGAACCTCGCCGGCTTCGCGCCCGCCACCGTGTCCATCGAGCCCGGCGCCCATGATCGCCAGCGCGTGCTCCAGCTTGCGCCGGCTGCGCCGGCGCACATCGCCCGCGCCTGGGCTGAGATCAGCGCCGAGTTGGTGACCCGGTGAGCGTCGTCGCGGTCGACACCGCGTCGCGCGTCCGCGCGTTGGTGTTGCGCACCGACACCGCCGGCGCCATCACCCACCAACGCGAGGTTCCGGGCGGTCGGCTCGACGCGTGCCTCGCCATTGCCATCGGCGAGCTGCTCGACGACTCCACCGAGGCGATGGTGGTGCTCACCGGCCCGGGCTCCTACAGCGGAGTCCGCGCGGGCATGGCCGCGGCTCTTGGGGTGGCGTCGGCACGCGGCCTCGCTTTGCACGGCGCCGGCAACCTGCTTGCGGTCGCGGCGGCGGCGCGCGGTGAGGAAGGAGAGTCCCTGGTCGCCCTGGCCGATGCCGGCCGCGGCGGCGTGTACCTGGCGCGCTTTCTGTGGCACGACGGCCGCCCGGAGCAGACCACGCAGGTGGAGCGTCACGACGCCGGCGCTGTCGAGCCGTCGCGACACCTCGTCGCCACCACCGCCATCGACGGGCTCGAGGTGCGCCGTGTCGACCCCCGACGGGCGCTTGCCGCAGCGGTGCCGTGGGCGCTGGCCCGGCCGGCGCTGGCCGGTGCCGGCCTGACCGCGACCCATGCGGGGGAGCCCCTGCGGGTCGCCGGCGCCGATGTGTTCGGCTGACAAGCGGGCAATCGCACGGGGCCCTGTTAAACTCGGCTTTCGGATCAGCCGCCCGCGGTGAGAGTCATGCAGGTCGTCCCGCGCGTCGCCATCGAGCTAATGCGCCACCAGGACATCCCGGCCGTCCAGGCCATCGAGCGCGAGATCTTCCTGTCCCCGTGGCCGCGCAACGCCTACGCGACGGAGCTCGCGCAGAACCGGCAGGCGTCGTACATCGTGCTCCGCGAGGATGGCGAGGTGGCCGGCTACGCCGGGCTGTGGAAGGTCGTCCATGAGGCCCACGTCACAACCATCGGGGTGCGCCGTCGCGACCAGGGCAAGGGTTATGGCAAGACGTTGCTCGCGGCTCTGATCCAGCGCAGCTATGAGCTGGGCGCACGCTGGCTGACGCTCGAGGTGCGGGCCGGCAACGACCACGCCATCCGGCTGTACGAATGGTTCGGCTTCAAGTCGATCGGGCGGCGCCGGGGCTATTACACCGACAACGGTGAGGACGCGGTGATCATGTGGAGCGACAGCATCCACGCGCCGGCGTTCAAGCGCCGCTTCCTCGATATCTTCGCGCGCATCGACGTCGCGGGGCTCGGCTCTGCTCCCTCCTCGGAGTACCCGCTCTGAACCTGCTCGCGGTCGAGACGTCGTGCGACGAGACGGCGGCGGCGGTGGTGCGCGGGGGCAGGGAGGTGCGGAGCACCGTCGTCTCATCGCAGATCGCCCTGCACGCTGCCCATGGGGGAGTCGTGCCCGACCTCGCCGCACGCGCTCACCTCGAGGCGATCGGCCCGGTGGTGGCCGAGGCGCTCGCCGCCGTCCCCGGGGGGTGGGAGTCGATCGACGCCGTCGCGGTGACCAGAGGTCCTGGCCTCGCCGGATGCCTGCTCGTCGGCGCCCTGTACGCCCAGGGCGCGGCGGTGGCGCGGCGTCTGCCGATGGTCGGCGTGTCCCACATGGCCGGGCACGTCTACAGCGCCTGGCTCAGCGACGCCACCCTGGAGCCGCCATACGTGGCACTGGTGGTCAGCGGAGGCCACAGCGACGTCGTCGAGCTGCGCGACCATGGAGACGCGGTCCGGCTGATGTCGACTCGTGACGACGCTGCGGGGGAGGCGTTCGACAAGGCGGCACGCCTGCTCGGTCTCGGCTACCCGGGCGGCCCACTGATCGAGCGCGAGGCTGCCGGCGGTGACCCGGCGCGGTTCCCGATGCCGAGCACACGGTTGCCGGACGCGATGTCCTTCAGCGGCCTGAAGACCGCGCTCCGCTACACCATCCGCGACCTCGGATCGGACGCGCTCACGCCCGAGCAGACGCCTCGCGATCCGGCCGTGGTCCGCGATCTCGCCGCCGCCTTCCAGGCAGCGGTCGTCGGACAGCTGGTGCACGCTCTTTCCATCTGCGCGGATCGTCGCGGGGCAGAACGCATCGCCGTGGTCGGCGGTGTCGCGGCCAACACCCCTCTCCGCGATGCTGTGCGCAAGCGATTCGCCGGGCTGCCGGTCACGATTCCGCCGCTGTCGCTGTGCACCGACAACGCAGCCATGATCGCCGCCGCGGGCTGGCAGCGTCTGCGCCACCGCGGGCCGGACATGGCGGGGATCTGTGTGGATCCCACGCTCGACGAGTACGCCTGAGGCCCGCATCGGCGCCCGGCTACCATCGAATGATGAGCACCGACGTCACCCCAGCCGCGCGCTCGGAGGTGACCGACCGCTACCTGGAGACCATCTACTACATCGAGCACGAGGGTGAGGTGCCCCGGCCGGGGCGCATCGCGGAATGGCTCGCCGTCAGTCCGCCGACGGTGAGCGTCAGCCTGCAGCGGCTGGCACGCGATGGCTGGATCACGCTGGCCGAGGATCGCAGCGTGCACCTTTCCGACGCCGGCCGCGTTGCGGCGGCGACGGTGGTGCGCCGCCACCGGCTCATCGAGCGGTGGCTCACCGACGTGCTCGGACTCGACTGGGCGACGGCGGACCGTGAGGCCGCGTCACTGTCGCACGGTGTCTCCGAGGTGGTGCTAGAGCGCCTCGACGAGCACCTGGGGCGACCGTCGACGTGCCCCCACGGCAATGTCATCCCCGGCCGCCGTCCACCCGCTGGTCGGCCCATGGTGCGCCTGCCCGACCTTCCCGCCGGGGTCGAGTCGCGGGTCTTCAGGGTGTCCGAGGTGGCCGAGCACGACGCGCCGCACCTGCTCGCGGTTCTGCACGACGGCGGTCTGATCCCCGAGGCGCGCGTCCTGGTCCGCGACCGGGCCGAGGGCCAGCTCAGGCTCGTCGTCGATGGCCATCCTGTGGTGGTCAGCGAGGGCGCGGCGGCCACGGTATGGGTGGAATCGCCTGCGGAGGCCCCTGCTGAGGGTTAGATTAGGCTAACCTAAGTCCATGAGCTTCGCAGAGACAGCCCTCCTGGGCGCTGTCTCCGGCCTCACCATCCTGCTCGGCCTCCCCATCAGCCGCTGGGGAAAGCCCAGCCCGCGCGTCATGGCCTTCCTCACCTCCGGGTCGATCGGGGTGCTGCTGTTCATCTTCTACGACGTCATCCGCAACGCCAGCCAGACGGTGGAGGCGCGGATGACCGGCTCGGCCGGGCAGGGCGCCGGCCTTGGCCTGGTCCTCGCCGGCGGGATCGCGATCGGTGTCTTTGTGCTGGTCGGGTTCGAACGGATCAGCCGGCGGCGCCCCCTCCCCGGCGGTCCCGGTGCCATGGCCGTGACTGCAGCGACGGCGGCTGCGCGCGGCCCGAGAGAGGCGTCGCTGCACACCGCCTTGCTCATCGCCGTTGGCATCGGGCTGCACAACTTTTCCGAGGGACTCGCCATCGGCCAATCTTCCGCCGCCGGCGCCTACCGGTTCTTCCTGGTGCTGGTGATCGGCTTCGGGCTGCACAACATCACCGAGGGCTTTGGCATCAGCGGGCCACTGCTGGGCCAGCGCCCGAGCTGGCGCTTCCTCGCCCTCCTCGGCTGGGTGGGCGGCGGTCCCACCTTCGGAGGCACCCTGATCGGCTACGGTCTCACCCGCCTCGGTGGATCGTCGCTGACCAGCCAGGCGCTGTCGGTGCTCTTTCTCGGCCTCGCCGCGGGCGCGATCGTCTACGTCATCGGCGAGTTGCAGCACGTCAACCGCAAGATCGGCAGTCATCACGTGGGCATGCTCGGCCTGGTCTGCGGCTTCCTGGCCGGCTTCGGGACCGACCTCTTCGTGAAGTCCGTCGGGGGCTGATCTCGGGGTGGCTGAGAGTTGCCAGGCTGGCACTCGCTGGGGTAGAGTGTTAGCAGTCTCAACCTGAGAGTGCTAACCAACTTCCATGAGAAGGGAGGTCCCCGTGGCCGTCAATCTTCGTCCCCTGGCAGACCGTGTCGTCATCAAGCCCCTCGAGCGCGAGGAGATGACCAAGAGCGGCATCGTGCTCCCCGACACCGCCAAGGAGAAGCCCCAGGAGGGCACCGTCGAGGCGGTCGGCAGTGGCCGCTACAACGAGCAGACGGGCAAGCGCGTCGAGCTCGATGTCAAGGTCGGCGACCGGGTGATGTACGCCAAGTACGCGGGCAGCGAGGTCAAGGTTGACGAGACCGAGTACCTGATCCTCAGCGAGAAGGACATCCTCGCAGTCGTCGCCGGCAACGGGTCCAACTGACCAAGTTCTTGGGGCGCGACGCCGCCGCCCGGCGGCGTCGCGCTTCTTCGTGGAGGCCCTGATTCCCCATGTCCGCAAAGCAACTGCGTTTCAACGAGGAGGCTCGTTCCGCCCTCCGTCGCGGGGTGGACGGAGTCGCTGACGCGGTGTCGGTGACTCTCGGACCACGTGGGCGCAACGTGGTCATCGACAAGAAGTTCGGCGCGCCGCTGATCAGCAACGACGGCGTCACCATCGCCCGCGATCTCGAGTTCAAAGACCACTTCGAGAACATGGGCGCGCAGTTGCTCAAGGAAATCGCGGTCAAGACCAACGACATCGCCGGCGATGGCACCACCACGGCGACCGTTCTCGGCCGTGCGCTGATCAACGAGGGGCTGCGCAACCTCGCCGCCGGCGCGTCGCCTACCGAGCTGCGCCGCGGCATGCTCGCAGCCGCCGACGCCGTGATCGCAGCGGTGCGCGCGCAATCACATCCGCTGGCCGGTGACGAGGATCTCAAGCGTGTCGCCACCATCAGCTCGAGCGACGAGGGCATCGGCACCATGATCTCCGAGGCGTTCGACCATGTCGGCCGCGAGGGTGTGGTGACCGTCGAAGAGGGCAACGGCATCGAGACCGAGGTCGAGGTCGTCGAGGGCATGCAGTTCGACCGCGGCTATGTGTCGCCGTACCTGGTCACCGATCAGAAGGCGATGGAGGCCATCCTCGACAAGCCGGGGGTGCTGATCACCGACGCCAAGGTCAGCGCGGTCGCCGACCTGCTTCCCGCGCTCGAGCTCGTCGTGCAGTCCGGCCGGCCGCTGCTGGTCATCGCCGAGGACATCCAGGGCGAGGCGCTGGCCACCTTGGTGGTGAACCGCCTCCGCGGCTCATTCACCGCCGTCGCCGTCAAGGCGCCGGCCTTCGGCGACCGCCGCACAGCGATCCTCGAGGACATCGCAGCCGTCACCGGAGCGACGGTGATCAGTGAGAAGGTCGGGCTTCGGCTCGACGCCGTGCGTCTCGACCAGCTGGGCAGCGCCGAGCGCGTGGTCGTCACCAAGGACAACACCACCATCCTCAAGGGTGGGGGTGCTGCCGCCGCGGTTGCCGCACGGGCGGATGCGATCCGGCGCGAGGTGGAGGAGACCGAGTCGGACTGGGATCGCGAGAAGCTCCAGGAGCGCTTGGCGCGTCTCGTCGGCGGCATCGCGTTGATCAAGGTCGGGGCGGCCACCGAGGTGGAGATGAAGGAGCGCAAAGCGCGTGTCGAGGACGCGATCGCCGCCGTGCGTGCCGCCGTCGAGGACGGTTACGTGGTCGGCGGTGGTGTGGCGCTGCTTCGTGCGGCGAGCGCCATCGACGCGCTGTCGCTCACCGGCGACGCCGCGACCGGTTCACAGATCGTGCGCCGGGCGCTGCAGGATCCGATCCGCATCATCGCCGCCAATGGAGGGTTCGACGGTCCCACCGTGGCTCATCACATCGCGGAACTCGCCGGCGACGAGGGCTTCGATGCTCGCACCGGTGACTACGCCAACCTCGTCGAGCGCGGCGTCATCGACCCCACCAAGGTGGTCGTCAGCGCGCTCACCCACGCGGTCTCGATCGCCACCATGATGCTCACCACCGAGGCGCTGATCGCTGACGCTCCCGAGCCCGAGGAGGACGAGATGGCCGGCGGCGGCCATTCGCACGGGGGTGGCATGGGCGGTATGGGCGGCGGCATGGGTGGCATGGGTGGCATGGGCGGCATGGGCGGCATGGGCGGCATGGGCGGCATGGGCATGGGGGACGACCTCGACTTCTGAGGTGCGCCCCACTCGGCGCGATGAATCGCGCCCGGGGACACCTGCTTTCGCCTCCGCCTGTTTAATGCGGCGATGAAGCCGAAGCCGACGTCCTGACGGCGTGTGCGGGATCAGCGGGTTCTTCGGCCCGCGGGACAACCGGCTGCTCACCGCGATGACCGACGCCCAGCGGCATCGCGGGCCGGACGACGACGGGTACGTCGAGACAGATGAGGCGTCCCTGGGATTCCGCCGGCTCAGCATCATCGATGTCGCGCACGGACAGCAGCCCATGTCCGTCGACGGCGGCAGGCTGCAGATCGTCTACAACGGCGAGGTCTACAACTTCCGCGAGCTTCGCAGCGAGCTCGAGGCGCTCGGGCATGCCTTTGCCACCCACTGCGACACCGAAGTGGTGCTCCACGCCTACCAGGAGTGGGGAGCCCAGGCATTCGCCCGTCTCAACGGCATGTGGGGCCTGGCCCTGCTCGACGCGCGCGGCGACACCACCAAGCTGGTGCTCTGTCGCGACCACTTCGGCATCAAGCCCCTGTACTTCGCGCGCAGCGCCGGCCGCGTGCTCTTCGCCTCGGAGATCAAGGCGATCCTGCAGGACGAGAGCTTCGAGCGCCACGTCGACGAGCAGTCCATGTACGAATACCTTGCCCACGGCGCCTTCGACCACAAGTCGCACGCCACCTTCTTCGCCGGGATCAGCCAGGTGCCGGCGGCGGCCTGCGTGACCATCGACGCCGCCGGGGTCACCACCAGCTCGTACTGGACACCGCATCTCGACGAGAGCGGCTCGCCCGATCCCGCGGCGTTCCGCGAGGTCTTCGATCGCGCCGTGGCTCGCCGGCTCATCTCCGATGTGCCGGTGGGGATCTGCCTCTCGGGTGGGCTCGACTCGTCGTCGATCTGCGGCGTGATGTCTCGCCAGCTGGCCGAGCACCTTCCTGATGCCGCCTCGCTGGGGGAGAGGCTCAAGACCTTCTCGGCGGTCTTCCCCGGTGATCCCATCGACGAGTCGCGCTACATCGACGCCGTGCTCGAGAAGACCGGCGCGGACAACGCGCGGGTCGAGCCGACGGCGGTTGACTTCGTCAGCGAGCTCGAGGCCTGGGTGTGGCACGTCGAGCAGCCGATGGTGAGCAGCGCGCCGTTCGCGATGTGGATGGTCACGCGTCGCGCCGCCAGGGATGTGACCGTCGTCCTCGACGGCCAGGGCGGTGACGAGCTGCTCGCCGGCTACGACCACTATCCCTTCGTCTACGTGCGCCAGCTGGCTCGCCAGCGCCGCTGGGGTGCCTTCGCGCGCGAGGCGTGGCGTTCGCGCGACATCTACATGCCCCTGGTGCGGCGGCGGCTGCGCGATCGCCGCCTCAACGTCGACGTTCGCCCGATGCTGCAGCGCGACTTTGTCCGCGGCAAGCGAGCCCCGGTGGACGAGCGCGTCCAGGACAACCTCAAGCAGCGGCTGCTCCAGGACTTCCTGGTGTGGAGCCTGCCACCGCTGCTCCGTTACGAGGACCGCTGCTCGATGGCGCATTCGCTCGAGGCGCGCTTGCCGTTCCTCGACCAGGAGCTCGTCGAGCACATCCTCCGGCTGCCGTCGGACGCCATCATCCGCAACGGCTGGAGCCGGTGGGTTCTCCGCGAGGCCCTCGCGGACGTGCTTCCTGCCATGGTTCGCACGCGTCGCAAGAAGATCGGGTTCACCACCCCGGAATTCCGCTGGTATCGCCGTCAGCGCGCCGCGCTCCAGAGCCTGCTGCGCTCGCCGCGCTTCAGCGCCCGACCCTACTGGCAGGCGCCCGCCGTTGCCGAGGGCTTT
The DNA here is from genome assembly GCA_036561525.1 of Candidatus Dormiibacterota bacterium. Classification (GTDB taxonomy): domain Bacteria; phylum Chloroflexota; class Dormibacteria; order Aeolococcales; family Aeolococcaceae; genus Aeolococcus. The sequence continues at coordinate 43,437 of DATBPD010000036.1, forward strand.
CGCGCCGCGTGCGCGGGTGAGACCGCGGAGTCGATGTTCTTCTGGCGCGTCATCAACGCCGAGATCTGGCTGCGCATCTTCTTCGACGACCGGGCGACAGGCATCGACCAGACCAGCTATGAGGCCGGCTTCGCCCGTCGCGGCGACGCCATGGTGGCGAGGTCCAGCGACGATGCGCGCCGCATCTTCGCTGCCTGCCGGGCCAACTTCGGTCGTCACCTGTTCACCCGGCTCGCGGACGGGCGCATCGTCGCGCGTGTCCCACTGCGCTCCAAGGTGCTGGTCGGGGGTGACGACCTGCTCGCGGAGCTGCGCCGCACCCTGAACGAGCTGCGCGAGCGCGGGGTGTCGCCGGCTCCGGGTGACGTCCTCCTGGTCAGCGAGAAGGCGCTCGCCATCACCCAGGGCCGGTCGCTGCCGGTGGCTGACGTGCGGGTGCGTCCGCTGGCACGAGCGCTGGCCCGGTTCGTCAGCCGCGTCCCTACCGGGATCGGCATCGGCCACCCGGCAACAATGCAGCTGGCCATCGAGGAGGCCGGTGTTCCCCGCATCCTGCTCGCCGCCGCCGCGGCCGCGGTCACCCGGCCGCTGCGCCTGCGCGGCGTGTTCTACCGAGTCGCCGGTTCTGGCGTGAACGCCATCGACGGGCCATCGCACCTCAACCTGCCCCCATATGACCACTACGCGATCAAGGGGCCGGAGGATCCCGACGGCGCCGCGGCCGATCTCGCCGCCGCGCTCTCGCGCGAGCTCGGCTGCCGCATCGACGTGGCCGTGATCGACGCCAACGACCTGACCGCGGCGGTGCTCGGCTCGAGCGCCGCGGTCGATCGGCCGACGGTGCTCGCCGCCGTCGCCGACAATCCGCTCGGCCAGACCGACGAGGCGACGCCCTTTGCGCTCCTGCGCGAAATGCGCACCGGCAGCGCGCGCCCGGCCGCGGCCGGTGTCTTCGCCAGCTCATTGCGATGACACCGCTGCGCCCGCCGGGAGCTGTCGGCGCGCCGCCCACCACCAAATGGGCAGAGATCGACGTCGCGGCGCTCCGTGACAACACCGCCGCGCTCGTGGCGTTGGCGGGTGACCGGTGTGCCGTGATGGCCATGGTCAAGGCCAACGGCTACGGACACGGCGCGCTGGTTGCCGCCACCGCCGCCATCGCCGGTGGCGCCACCTGGCTCGGTGTCTCCTCGATAGCCGAGGCCGTGGAACTGCGCCGGGCGCGAATCACAACACCGATCCTCAACATCGGCTGGACGATGCCGGCCGAGATGGTCCTGGCGGTGGCGCACGACATCGACGTCGCGGTGTTCGACGCGGCCGCGGTGTCCGCCGCGGCCCGTGCAGCACGGGACGCAGGACGCCCGGTGCGTGTGCACTGGAAGATCGACACCGGGATGGGGCGGCTGGGCACGCCACCCGTCGACATTCAGGCGATGCGGGCAGCGTTGCACGGGGCTGGCACCGATATCGTCATGGCGGCGCTGTTCACCCATTTCGCGGCCGCCGACGATCCGTCAACCGACTTCACGCTGGAGCAGCACCACCGGTTCCTCGCCCTGGCGGCGGATCTGCGCGAGAGCTTTCCCGCCGCCCTTCTGCACTGCGCCAACAGCGCGGCGTTGCTGCGACTTCCGGAGACGCACCACGACATCATCCGGCCGGGAATCGCGCTGTACGGCTATCCGCCGGCTCACTCCGACGGCATCGTCGCGGTGCGGCCGGCGCTGCAGTTGCGTGCGCTGGTCAGCCAGGTCAAGCAGGTCGACCAAGGAGCCAGCGTCGGCTACGGCCGGCAGTGGTTCGCACCGCGCCGCAGCCGGGTGGCCACCGTGGCGGCGGGGTACGCCGACGGCGTCGACAGGCGCAACGGCGACGGCGGTCGTGTCATCCTCGGCGGCTCGCTGTGCCCCATCATCGGCAGGGTGAGCATGGACCAGATCGGTGTCGACATCACCGAGAGCGGCGACGTTGTGCCCGGTGACACGGCCACGTTGATCGGTGAGGCAGGTGGCCACACCATCGACGCTGCCGCGGCGGCGGGGACGATCGGGACAATTCCCAACGAGGTGCTCTGCGCGGTCTCCTCGCGGGTGCCGCGCGTGACCGTCAACGCGGAGGAGGAGTCGCGGTGAGTCGGCAGGTGAGGATCGCGGTGGCCCAGTACGCACCGCACGTCGGCGACGTGGACGGCAACCGCCTGGCGGCGGTGGAGTGGGCGACCCGTGCCGCCGACGAGAGGGTCGACCTGCTTGTGCTGCCCGAGCTCGCCTCCAGCGGATACGTGTTCGAGTCCGAGGCAGAGGCAGCCCGGACCGCCGAGGACGCCGGGGGGCGGATGGTGGCGGCTCTGTCCGAGGTGTGTGCCGCCGCCGCGATGCACTGCGTGGTCGGTGTCAACGAACGCGAGGGCAACGCACGCCACAACAGCGCCGTGCTGCTGGGGCCCGACGGGACGCTGGCGACGTATCGCAAGCTGCACCTCTTCCACGACGAGCAATCGTGGTTCCAACCTGGCGCCGAGCTGCCAGTCGTCGACCTGCCCTTCGGCCGCGTCGGCATGGTCATCTGCTACGACCTGTGGTTCCCCGAGGCGGTGCGCCACCTGGCCCTCGCCGGCGCAGAGGTGGTGGCCGTCCCCACCAATTGGGTGGCGTCCTTCCGGCGCCAGGTGTACGACGCAGCCGGGTACTGCCAGGGGGACATCGTCGCCATGGCGAGCGCGGCGCAGAACGGGCTGGTGATGGCGTGCGCGGACCGGGTCGGCGTGGAGCGTGAGGTGCGCTTTCTCGGTTGCTCGGTGATCGTCGGAGCCGACGGCTGGCCGGCCGCCGGACCCGCCGGGCCGGAGGAGGAGACCCTGTTGGTGGCCGACGTGGACCTCGACACCGTTGCCAGGTCGAGGCGCCGCACGCCCCGTAACCACCTGATCGATGACCGCCGCCCCGACTCCTACAATGCTGTGGTCGTCACCCCTCCGCACCCATCCGGCGCGGTCCCCACTCCCACCTCATCCTGAGCGCCACAAGCACCACCGCCGCGCCCTCGCTCGCCGAGCTCAACGACGCCCAGCGTGCGGCGGTGGTGGCGCCGGACGGCCCTCTGCTCATCTTCGCCGGCGCCGGCAGCGGGAAAACGCGGGTGCTGACCTACCGCATCGCGTACGTGCTCGCCACCCGCGACGTGCGCCCCTACGAGATCTTCGCCGTGACCTTCACCAACAAGGCGGCCAAGGAGATGAGGAGCCGCGTCGAGATCCTGCTCGGCGGCAGCACTTCGGGGATGTGGCTCGGCACCTTCCATGCGCTGGGCGCGCGAATCCTGCGCCGCGACGGCAGCGCCATCGGCATCCCCAGTGGTTTCTCCATCTACGACGAGGCCGACCGAGCCGCGGCGCTGCGCCGCGCCCTGGCCGTCGAGGGAATCGACGACAAGCGCTACCCGGTGAACAAGGTGGGCCATGCGATCAGCACCGCCAAGAACGAGCTGCTCGATGCTGGCGGGTACGCGGCCAAGTACGGCGGTCAGTTCTACGAGGCGACCATCGCCCGCGCGTTTGCCGCCTACGAGCTGGAGATGCGCGCGGCTGATGCGCTCGACTTCGACGACCTGCTGGTCCGCACCGTGCAGCTGCTGCGCGAATGCGACGCGGTGCGCGAGGAGTACCAGGCGCGTTTCCGCCACATGTTCATCGACGAGTACCAGGACACCAACCTCGCTCAATACGTGATGGTCAGGCTGCTTGCCGAGAAACATCGCAATCTCACCGTTGTCGGCGACGATGACCAGTCGATTTTTCAGTGGAGAGGCGCGGATGTGCGCAACATCCTCAGCTTCCAGCGTGACTACCCTGACGCCACCGTGGTCACGCTCGAGCAGAACTATCGATCCACGCAGGTGATCCTCGACGCGGCGCACGCGGTGATCAAGCACAACCGCGAGCGCGCCGACAAGCGGCTCTGGACTGCTCGCTCCGGTGGCGAGCTGATCCGCCTCATCTCCGTCTACGACGAGCAGGAGGAGGCGCTCGCGGTGTGCGGTGAGATCGAGATGCTGATCGGTCGCGAGGGGTACTCGCTCAGCGAGTGCGCGGTCCTCTACAGGACCAACGCCCAGTCCCGCGCCTTCGAGGACGTCCTGCTCCGCCGCGGAATCCCGTACCGCCTTGTCGGCGGGCTGCGTTTCTACGAACGCCGCGAGGTCAAGGACGTGCTCGCCTACCTGCGGCTGATCGCCAACCCGCGTGACTCGGTGGCGTTCGGCCGCGTCGTCAACGTCCCCAGGCGCAAGATCGGCGACCGCACAGTTGCGGAGTTGGAGCGAACTGCGCGGCGCAAGCGCATCTCGCCCTTCGAGGCGGTGGGGAGGCTCGACGAGACCGCCGAGATCACACCCGCCGCACGCAGCGCGCTGGCCGACTTCGGCCGGCTCATCGGCGAGCTGCGTGACCTCTCCGAACGCATGCCGCTGCCGCAGTTCCTCGAGCGCGTGCTCGAAGACACGGGCTATCAGCGCATGCTCAATGACGGCACCCCGGAGAACCAGGAGCGATGGGCCAACGTCACCGAGCTTGTCGGCCTGGCCGCCGAGTATGTCGACGTGCCCTCGCCGCAGGGGCTCACCCAGTTCCTCGAGAACGTGGCGCTCGTCGCTGATGTCGACACCCTCGACGACACGGCCAACGGGGTCACGCTGATCACCCTGCACCAGGTCAAGGGACTGGAGTTCCCGGTCGTGTTCATGGCCGGGATGGAGGAGGGGCTGCTGCCCCACGTGCGGGCGCTCGAGGAGGGCGACAGCGGAGTCGCCGAGGAGCGTCGCCTCACCTACGTCGGGGTCACTCGCGCGCAGCGACGCCTCTACGTGCTGCATGCCTTCCGGCGTCACCTCTACGGCGCGCCCCAGCTCGCTGAGGCGTCACGATTCCTCGCCGACCTGCCCGCGGATCTTCTCGACATCGTCCGCCGGCCGGGGGCCGCGGTTGCGTCGCCGCCCCGAACCCCCGGCGCTGTCAGGGCTGCGGTCCACGCCCACGCGGTGCGTCCCAACCCCGTCGAGCTGGCGCCGCAACGCTATCGCGAGGGGATGCGCATCGCCCACCCCAAGTTGGGCGAGGGCAGCATCCTCAAGAGCACCATGACCCGCTCCGGGGAGGAGGTCGTGATCAGGTTCGACAGCGCAGGGGTGAAGATCTTCGCGGTTGCTGACTCGGCGATCTACCCGGTCGTCGATCGGTGAGCCCGGAAGCGACGATCCCCGCTGAGGCGCTGGCCCGGGCCCAGTCTCTGCGCGCGCAGCTCGAGCACCATGGGCACCGCTACTACGTGCTCGACGACCCTGAGATCTCGGACGCTGAGTACGACCGCCTGTTTCGCGAGCTGGTCGACCTCGAGGCCGAGCATGTGGGGCTGCAGTCGCCCGACTCACCCACGCAGCGGGTTGGCGGGGCGCCGCTGGACAGCTTCACCAAGGTGCACCATCGCAGCCAGATGCTGTCCCTGGGCAACGCCTTCTCCGCAGACGAGGTCGAGGCGTTCTTCCGCCGCGCCGAACGCGGTGCCGGTCCGGTCGACGCCTACGTCTGCGAGTTGAAGATCGACGGCCTGGCCATCTCGCTGACGTACCGCGACGGCGCGCTGGCGCGTGCTGCGACCAGGGGTGACGGCGTCGAAGGGGAGGAGGTGACCGCCAACGTGCGCACCATCCGCAGTGTGCCGATGCGCCTGCGCGACGTCGACGCAGGTCTGCCATCCGAGTTCGAGGTGCGCGGTGAGGTGTACATGCCCAAAGCGCGGTTCGCCGCTTACAACGCCCAGCTCGAGGAGGCTGGGAAGCCGAGCTACGCCAACCCACGCAGCGCCGCGGCCGGCGCGGTGCGGCAGCTCGATGCCACTGTCACCGCCAAACGCGGACTGTCGACCTTCATGTACCAGCTCGAGCCGCCGGCGCGTGTGCGGTCACAGGCGGCTGTTCTCGACCTGCTCGAGTCAATGGGCTTTCGTGTCAACCCACACCGCCACGTCGCCAGTTCGCTCGACGAGGTGCTCGCCTACATCGAGCACTGGTCGGAGAAGCGTCACGGACTCGACTACGAGACGGACGGTGTGGTCATCAAGGTGTCCTCGCTGGCGCAGCAGGAGGAGCTGGGCAAGGTCTCGCGCTCGCCGCGCTGGGCGATCGCCTACAAGTTCCCGCCAGAAGAGGTCGAGACGGAGGTGCTCGACATCGCCGTCCAGGTCGGCCGCACCGGCGCGGTCACCCCGGTCGCCCATCTCAGGCCGGTGCAGGTTGCCGGCTCGACGGTGCGCCGGGCCACGCTGCACAACGAGGACGAGGTTGCGCGCAAGGACGTGCGCATCGGCGACACGGTGCTCCTGCACAAGGCCGGCGACGTCATCCCCGAGGTCGTCCGCCCGCTGCTTGACCGGCGATCGAAGCGCGCCAAACCGTGGGTGATGCCCGATCGCTGCCCCGCCTGCGATACCGAGCTGGTTCGCGAAGAGGGCGAGGTGGTGCGCCGCTGCCTCAACCCGCTCTGTCCAGCCCAGCGTCGCGAGCGGCTGCGCCACTTTGCCTCGCGGTCGGGGATGAACATCGAGGGCCTCGGCGAGGCGGTCATCGACCAGCTCGTCGACACCGGATTCGTCGCCGACGCGGCGGACATCTTCGCCGTCACTGTCGAGCAGCTGCTCACCCTCGAGGGCTTCGCGCAGCGTTCGGCGGAGAAGCTGCACCAGGCCATCGCGGCGCGCCGCACCGTGCCGCTGACACGGCTGATCAACGCCTTGGGCATGCCGCACGTCGGCGAGCACACGGCGTCGCTGCTCGCCGAGCACTTCGGCACCATCGATGCCCTCGCCGCCGCAGGCGCGGACCAGCTGACCGCGGTCGCAGGGGTGGGGCCGGTCGTCGCCCAGAACGTGGCGCGCTGGTTCGCGGTCGAGCACGGCGCTGAGCTGGTGCGACGCCTGCAGGCTGCCGGGGTCAGCGCGGAGCCGGCGCGCGCATCCGTGGACGGCCCCTGGAAGGGCCAGTCCTGGGTGCTCACCGGCAGCCTGGAGTCGCTGACCCGGCCCGAGGCGGAGGAGCGCATCCGCGCACTGGGCGGCTCGCCGGGGTCGAGCGTCAGCAAGCGCACCCACACCGTGGTCACCGGCGCGGCCCCGGGCAGCAAGCTCGCCCGCGCCCGGGAGCTGGGCGTGCGCGTGCTCGACGAGCAGGCGTTCCTCGACGAGCTCGCCGCCACCGACGGCTGAACGGGCGCCGGACAGGATCGGTCGCCGCCGTACAGTGGAACGGTGAGCACGCAGACGCTGTCTCGCCGCGCCCGGCTCGTCGACAACCCCGACCTGCTGCGCGCTCGTCTGCGCGCCGCGCCCACCGGGGCCGGTGTGTATGTGATGCGCGACCTCGAGGGGCGCGTGGCCTACGTGGGCAAGGCCGCCAACGCGCGCAGCCGGCTGCGCTCGTATTTCACCGGCATCGAATCGCTGCCCACGCGCACCCGCACCCTGGTCGACCGCACCTTCGACTTCGAGGTCATCGACTGCCTCAACGAGCGCGAGGCGCTGATCCTCGAGAACACGCTCATCAAGCAGTACCGGCCGCGCTACAACGTGCGGCTCAAGGACGACAAGAGCTACCTCTACCTGAAGATCCCCAAGCCCGGCGCCGGCCCTCCGCACGCGCCCGGCACCGCCCGCGAACAGGTGCGCATCCCCCGCGGCGAGGGCGGGATTCGCGCCACCGAGTTCCCGCGTCCGTACTACACGCGGCGAATGATCCGTGACGGCGCGCGCTACTTCGGCCCCTACACCAGCGCCCAGTCGCTGCGCACCACGGTCAAGTCACTGCGCACCATCTTCCCGTTCCGCACCTGCAGCGACGAGATCTTCGCGCGTGGTCGCGTCTGCCTCGACTACCACATCAAACGATGCGGCGGACCGTGCGAGGGACGCATCGATGCCCCGGAGTACGCCACCCTCCTCGACCAGGTGGAGCTGTTCATGCAGGGGCGCAGCGACGCCCTCGAGGAGCAGCTGCGGCGGCAGATGGCAGGCGCTGCCGAGAGCCTCGATTTCGAGCTGGCCGCCCGCTTCCGCGACCGTCTGCGGGCCATCGATCGCATCGCCGAACGGCAGAAGATGCTGATCGGTTCGCGCGCCGACGAGGACTGCATCGCCGTGGCGCTCGAGGGCGGCCGCGCCATGGTGGCGCTGCTCTCCGTCCGCCGCGGTCGGGTGATGGCCATGGAGACGCACGAGCTCGACGGCGTCACCGACCTCGCCGCCGGCGAGTGCCTGGGAGGATTCGTGCCGCAGTACTACGGCAGCGCTCCCACTGTGCCGCGCACCATCCTGGTCTCGGATGCCATCGACGACATGGCGGTGATCCAGGACTTCCTGACCGAGCAGCGGGGCGGACCCGTCACCCTCCAGCACGCCCGTCGCGGCCGGCCGCGGGAATTCGTCGAGCAGGCTCGCGCCACCGCGCTCAGCGCCCTGCGTCAGCGGCGCATCGTCGACGACTTCGACGCCGAGCGCACCGACGCGCTGCTCGTCGATCTCGCCGACCGGCTCCACCTGCCCGGACCCCCACACCGCATCGAGTGCTACGACATCAGCAACACCATGGGCACCAACTCGGTGGGCTCGATGATCGTGTTCGAGGCCGGCCGCCCCAAGCCGCCGCACTACCGCCACTTCGGCATCCGCACAGTCGAAGGCAGCGACGACTTCGCCTCGATGGAGGAGACCCTGCGCCGTCGCTTTGCGCGCCTGCTGAAGATCAGGGCAGAGGGAGCGGCCGTCGACGACATCCCCGTCGACGACCCCGCGGGAAGCAACGGCGAGGCGCGGGTGGAGAAGGCAGGTGGCAGAACGGCCGCCGGAGCAGGCGACGACAGCTTCGGCATCGTTCCCGACCTGGTGCTCATCGACGGTGGCAAGGGTCAGCTCAACGCTGCGCACCGGGTGCTGCGCGCCGCCGGGCTCGCCGACGTGCCGATCTTCGGCCTTGCCAAACGCAACGAGGAGCTGTTCTCGCCCGGGATGGCCCGTCCGATCATCATCGAAAAGGACAGCCCGACGCTTTTCCTGGTCCAGCGCGTGCGCGACGAGGCTCATCGTTTCGCCATCACGCATCACCGAGCGCGGCGCGCCAAGAGCGCGCTGCGATCCCGACTCGACTCGGTCCCCGGGCTCGGGCCGGTGCGCAAACGGGCGCTGCTGCGCCGCTTCGGCAGCGTCGACGGCATCCGCGCGGCGAATGTCGACGAACTGGCTCAGACGGTTCCCCACCCGGTGGCGTTGAGCATCAAGGAGCTGCTCTGACGCGTTGCTCAGGCGGGTCGCGCCGGTGGCGGCGGCGCAAGCACACGCGGCGACGGTTTGGTCACCTGCTCGATGCTCGCTGACGTCTCGCTCTCAGAGCCGTCGCGGATCAGCGGCGTCCAGGTGACCGCCATGCTGGCGCCGCCCGCTGCCGACGTGCCCACGTCCCAGCGGCCGCCGCTCGTGCTGACAACCGCGGCCGCGATGGCGAGGCCCAGTCCCGAGCCACCTGGTGCGTCGCTGGCGCGGCGGAAACGGTCGAAGATGCGGCGGCGCTCCTCGGCAGGGATGCCCGGACCGGAGTCGTCGACGACCAGTCGCACCCGGCCGTCGCGCCGGCCGACGCGAACCTCGATGGTGCCTCCGCTCGGCGTGTACCGGCAGGCGTTGTCGAGGAGCACGCCGAGGAGGCGATCGAGCCACTCGGGAGGGGCGCTGATCATGGTCGATACAGGCTCGACCGCCACGGTGAGCGTGAGACCACGCGCCTGCGCGACCGCTTCGAAGCGGGTGGCGGCCTGTGCCGCAAGCACGCCGAGGTCGGTGGCCTCGGAGCTGGGCGCGCCACCGGCGGTGTCGAAGCGGGCCAGCCAGAGCAGGTCATCGACGAGGCGACGCATTCGCTTGCTCTCCACACCCACCGACGCAAATGCGTTGCGGTACCAGGCGACGTCGCGTTCGCGCTCGAGCGCCAGCGACGTCTGCGCCTCGATCACCGAGAGCGGGGTGCGCAGCTCGTGCGATGCGTCCGCGGTCATCTCGATCTGCCGCTGCCGTGCGCGCTCGAGCGGGGCGCCGACGCGTCGGCCGATGGCCAGCGCGCCGAAGAACACTGCGAGGAGCAGGATCGGCCCCACCAGCAGCTCGGCGGTGAGGATGTTGCGCTGCGTGTTGTTGACGTTCGCCAGCGAATCGGCGACGACCACGTGGGCGCCGGGTACCGGCACGCGGTTGACGGACACGTCCGCTGTCTCACCGGCAAAGCGCAGCTCGCTGCCATCCGAGAGTTTCATAGTTGTCGGCGCGCTCACCGCTCGTCCCGCACCCGGAAGGCTCTCGGTGGTGGATGGTTTTGGTTGGCCCTGCGGGTACACCGGCAAGACGGTCCCTTCGGGCGTGACCACCCAGATCAGGAGGGGCTGCTCGTATGCCGGTCCGGTGCTGGGGAAACCGTTGGCTGGGGGTGGCAGGCCGGTGATCAGACCAAGGTACCCGCGGAGTCGGTCGTCGACAGCCGTGGTGAGATTACGCGCGACGATCAGCATCACGGCCCCGGCGATCACCACGTATGCCATGAAGACCAGCCCCGTGGCGATCAGAGCGATACGCACAGTGGCACGGCGCATATCCCGGCTGGGTCGGGTGACCGCGCCGGCGAGACGACCAAGCGCCGAACCAGGGGCGGTCCCGCGCCCCGATGGTCCGCTCATGCGGGCTCCAGCCGGTAGCCGGCGCCGCGTACGGTGACGATGCGCACACCGGCGTCGGGCAGCTTGGCACGCAGCCTGCTGAGGCGGACGTCGATGGCGTTGCTGCCGAGCGGATCGGTCTCGTCGCGCCACGCCTGCTGCGCGATGCTGTTGCGATCGACGACCTGGGGCGCGCGGCGCATCAGCAGTTCCAGGATGTTGAACTCGGTGGCGCTGAGGTGCACTGAGCGACCGTGTGCGGTGACCTCGCGGCGGCCGGGGTCGAGCTCGAGGCCGCCGCGCACCAACGTCGCGCTGTCGGTGCCCGGTGGCCGTCGCTGCAGCGCGCGGATGCGGGCCAGCAACTCGCCGAAGTCGAATGGTTTGACCAGGTAGTCGTCGGCGCCGGCATCGAGGCCCTGGATGCGATCGGCGGTGGTGTCTCGCGCGGTCAGCATGAGCAGCCGGGTGGGCCGCTTCTCGCGGCGCACCCAGGCGACCACGTCCACGCCCGAGGTGCCCGGCATGCGCCAGTCGATGACGGCGACGTCGTATTCGTAGTAGCGCAGCTGAGCGATGGCGTCGTCGCCTCGCGACACCGCATCGACGAAGAAGCCGTGATCCTCGAGGCCCTGGGTCAGCACCTTGCGCAGGCCGGGATCGTCCTCGGCCACCAGGATGCGCACGGTCAGCTCCTCACCGATCGGTTCATGTCGTCCGAGGATAGGCCAGAATGCTGCGCAATCTACCCGTGGCACCTTGCGCTTGGGTGACACCGGCGGAGCCGTCGGGCGCCGCGCGGCCGCCCCCTACAATTCGCGATCGTGAAGCACACCGCGCCGGAGCCGCAGACGTGGATCGTCACCGGCATGAGCGGTGCGGGCAAGGCAACCGCGCTGCGCGCGCTCGAGGCGGCGGGCATCGCCGGCGTCGACAACCTCCCCGTCCCCCTGATCGCCGCCTTCACGTCGGCGCGGCGTGCCCACCCGGCGGTCGCGGTCGTCGACAGCCGTCGGGGCGACGAGCTGTCCGGCCTCGAAGCCATCAGCGGAGCTCGAGTGGTGTTCCTCGACGCGTCCGACGCGGTGCTGGTCCGCCGGCTGGCCGACAGCAGCCGGCCGCATCCGTGCGCCTCGGCGGGGGCGGGGCAGGCGGCCGTCAGCGCCGAGCGCCGCCTTCTGGTGCCGCTGCGGGCTGCGGCTGACGTGGTCATCGACACCGGGGCGATGACCGATGCCGAGCTCGCCGAGCGGATCCTCGAGGTGGTCGCGCCCCGGCGCGGTGGGGCTGCGGCCTTCCGCTGCACGGTGTCGTCGTTCGGCTTCAAGTACGGGCCGGAGGCCGAAGCCGACTGGGTGATCGACAGCAGAATCCTCCCCAACCCATTCTGGGAGCCGGAGCTCCGCCCCCTCACCGGTCTCGACAAGCCGGTGCGCGACTACGTGCTGCGGCATGATGAGTCGCGAGAGCTGGTCGAACGCAGCGCTGGATTGCTGACCTGGGTCATCGAGGCCGCGCGGCGGCGCGGCCGCAGTGCCCTGCACGTCGCGGTGGGTTGCACTGGAGGGCGTCATCGCTCTGTGGTCATCGCCACCGAGCTCGCCGCACGGCTGGGCGGTGGGGACGTCGACGTCGACGTCCGTCACCGCGACGTGCGCCGCCCCGACCCGCGCTGACACGGCTGTGCCGATCAAGGGCGGCTCGTTCACCGAGAGCGTCGTCGCCGAATTGGCCCCCCACCTGCCGCCGCTGCCCCACTGCCGCGCCGCCCTCCTCGAGGGGATGAGCCTCACCGGGGACGCAGCGGCCGGTGCAACGACCATCGAGACCCCGCGTGCGGTCGCCGCCCGGTGCGCGGTCGCGGTCCTCCACGCTGACACAAGTGGCGGTCACGCCATCCGGGTGCGCACCGCCCGGCGGGTTCGCTACCGGGTCGAGCTTCCGGCCGGCCGCCCGCGAGCCGGTGAGGGCAACTGCTGCCGCCGGAGCAGGCTGCGCGGGGCCTTCCTCGCTCTTGGATCCGTGAGCCGGCCGGGCCGGCCTCCTCACCTCGAGATCCCGGCGCGCGACCGGCAGGCGGCTGCCCGTTTGGCGGCCGACTTCGCCGCGCTCGAGGTGCCTGCCACGGTCACGATGCGGCGCCGGCGTCCGCTGGTGACGGTGCGCTCCGCGGCCGGCGTCGGGGCTGCGCTCAGCTCGATCGGCGCCCAGGGTGGGCGGCTCGCCTACGAGGAGGGGCGGGTGGTTCGCGACATTCGCGCCGGCGTCAACCGCACGCTCAACGCCGAGACGGCCAACCTTCGTCGCACCGTGGACGCCGCGGTCCGCCAGCTCGAGGCGATCGCCCGGCTGAGCGCCGACCCGACTCGCTGGGAAGCTCTGCCGCCCGCTCTCCGCGCGGCTGCGCTGCTGCGCCGCACGCACCCCGAGGCCTCGCTGTCCAGCCTTGCCGAGGCCGCGGCGATCAGCCGCCCCGCGATGGCCGGGCGCCTGCACCGATTGGTGGCGGCCGCGCAGTTCTGAACACAGGGACAGCGGCGCGGATCCCGGTGGTACTGTCGGTGAGGCCTTCGGTCACAGTGACCAGGTCAGGGTCAGGAGAGGAGAGAATTGCGCATGGCTGTCAAGGTTGGCATCAACGGCTTTGGCCGGATCGGTCGCAACGTGTACCGGGCAGCCCGCGAACGCAACTCACAGCTCGAGATCGTCGCCGTCAACGACCTCACCGACGCCGCCACGCTGGCGCACCTCCTGAAGTACGACTCGATCCTGGGTCGGTTCCCGGGTGCGGTGAGCGCAGACGGCGACCACATCACCGTCGACGGAACCCGGTTGGCCGTGCTCGCCGAGCGGGATCCGCAGCGGCTCCAGTGGGGTGACCTCGGTGTCGACATCGTCATCGAGTCGACCGGTTTCTTCACCGACGGCGCCAAGGCGCGCGCCCACATCGATGCCGGCGCGCGCAAGGTGATCATCTCGGCGCCGGCAACCAACGAGGACATCACCGTCTGCATGGGCGTCAACCACACCGCCTACAACCCTGCCGAGCACCATGTGATCAGCAACGCGTCCTGTACCACCAACTGCCTGGCGCCGGTGGCCAAGGTGCTCAGTGAGAGCTTCGGCATCGAGAGCGGTCTGATGACCACTGTCCATGCCTATACCACCGACCAGATGATCCTCGATGGCCCGCACAAGGACCTGCGCCGCGCCCGGGCTGCGGGACTCTCGATCATCCCGACCTCGACCGGTGCCGCCAAGGCGATGGCCCTGGTCATGCCCGAGCTCAAGGGCAAGTTCCATGGTGCGTCGCTGCGGGTCCCGGTCAGCGACGTCAGCCTCGTCGACCTGACCGTCACGCTCGGCAAATCGGTCACCGTCGACGACGTCAACGGCGAGTTCCGCGAGGCGGCGGACGGCTCGCTCAACGGCATTCTTGCCGTCTCGGAGGAGCTCCTGGTCTCCATCGACTTCCTTCACGACAGCCACTCCTCGACAGTCGATGCGCCATCGACCATGGTCATCGGCGACACCATGGTCAAGGTGCTCTCCTGGTACGACAACGAGTGGGGCTATTCGTGCCGCGTCGTCGACCTCGCCGAGCATATCGCGGGCCGGCTCTGACCCCGGCGCGATGAGCAAGGCGACCATCGACGACATCGACGTCGCCGGCAAGCGGGTGCTGCTGCGCGTCGATTTCAACGTGCCGCTGCGCGACGGGAAGATCGGCGACGACGCCCGCATCCGCGCCGCGCTGCCGACCATCGCCGGCCTGCGTGAGCGCGGTGCGCGGATCGTCATCGCCACCCACCTCGGCCGGCCCGGAGGGGTCCCCGATGCGGCGCTCAGCGTCCGCCCGGTCGCGGGTCGCCTCGGTGAGCTCCTCCACGCGGAGGTGGCGGTGGCGGATGACGTCGTCGGCCCGTCGGCGCGCGCCCTCGTCGATGGCCTGCGCAACGGCGAGGTCGGCATGCTGGAGAACGTTCGGTTCGAGCCCGGCGAGGAGAAGAACGATGCCGACCTGGCGGCAGGGCTCGCCGCCCTCGCCGACGTCTTCGTCAATGACGCCTTCGGGGCGGCTCATCGGGCCCACGCCTCGACGGAGGGCGTCGCCCACCACCTCCCCGCGGTTGCCGGCCGGCTGATGGCGCGCGAGCTCGAGGTGCTCGGCTCAGTCCTCGACAAGCCGAAACGACCGCTGGTGGCCATCCTCGGCGGAGCCAAGATCTCCACCAAGCTCGGCGTCCTGACCCACCTGCTGGCCCGCGTCGACGCGCTCCACGTCGGCGGTGCGATGGCCTGCACCTTCTACCGTGCCCAGGGAAGGACGACGGGCCGTTCGCTGGTCGAGGAGGACCAGGTGGCGGTGGCGCACGATGTGCTGACCTCGACCGCGGGCCGGACGCTGGTTCTTCCCGTCGACGTGGTCGTCGCCGATGCCGCCACCGCAGGGGCCACGACGCAGACGGTGGCGTGGGACGCGATCCCCGATGATCGCATGGTGGTCGACATCGGCCCGAAGTCTCGTGTCGCGATCACGGCTTCCTTTCGCGAGGCCGGCACCGTGGTCTGGAACGGCCCACTGGGCATCTACGAGGTCGACGCCTTCGCTCACGGCACCCGCGAGGTTGCTCGCGCGCTCGGCGAGAGCCCCGCCTTCAGCGTCGTCGGCGGTGGCGACCTCGGCGCCGCCGTCGAGGACGCGGGGGTTGCAGACAGGATTGATTTCATCAGCACGGGCGGCGGCGCCACCCTCGAATTCCTCGAGGGCAGGACGCTTCCTGGGGTGGCCGCGCTGCGCGACCGCGAGGCCGTGCCCGGGTGAGCCGCTGGTCGCGCCAGCCCATGGTCGCCGGCAATTGGAAGATGAACACCACGATCGCGCAGGGCGTCGACCTGGCCATCGCGATCACCGAGCGCTGCGCGGCGCAGACGGCGGTGGAGGTCGCGCTGTTGCCGCCATTCCCGCACCTCACGGCGGTGCGCCAGGCGCTCGGCGAGAGCCGGTTGCTGCTCGGCGCGCAGGACGTGTTCTGGGAGGACGCGGGCGCGTACACGGGCGAGGTGTCCGCCGCGATGCTGGCCGGCCTCTGCGACCTCGTCCTGGTCGGGCACTCCGAGCGGCGCCACCGCTTCGGTGAGACCGACGAGCAGACGGGACGCAAGTTCGCGGCGGGCCTGCGTCACGGCTTGCGGGTCATCGTCGCGGTCGGCGAGACCGACAAGCAGCGAGACGAGGGCAGGACCTTCGCCGTTGTCGACCGCCAGCTGGACGCTGTGCTGGCCGCCATCGCCGCCCCGCCGCCGACCACCTCGTGGGTGGTCGCGTACGAGCCCGTGTGGGCGATCGGCACCGGCCGGACCGCGACCCCCGACCAGGCGGAGGAGGTGTGCGCGCACATCCGCGAGCAGGTTGCGCAACGCACCGACGGAGAAGCACCGCGGGTTCTCTACGGCGGCAGCGTCAGCGCCGGCAATGCGCACGAGCTGTTCAGCCGGCACGGGATCGACGGAGGGCTGATCGGCGGCGCCAGCCTGGACCCTGACGCCTTCGCAACCATCGTTGCTGCGGCCGCAGCCGCCGGCAGTGGCCGGTGAGGCAGGCGCGACCGCTCGTCCTCGCCATTCTCGACGGCTGGGGCTGTTCGGACGACACCTTCGGCAATGCGATCGCGGCGGCCTCCACGCCAACCATGGACCGGCTCAAGCGGGATTGGCCGTGGACGACGGTGGCGGCCAGCGGCGAGGCGGTCGGACTCCCGGAGGGACAGCAGGGCAACTCGGAGGTCGGTCACCTCACCATCGGCGCCGGGAGGGTCATCCACCAGCCACTGACGCGCATCACCCGGGCAATCCGCGACGGCAGCTTCTTCGAGAACCCGGCGCTCTGCTTGGCCGTCGACACCGCGAAGCAACGCGGCACCTCGTTGCACTGCCTGGGGTTGGTGTCGTCCGGCGGCGTGCACAGCGAGCAGGCGCACGGCACAGCCCTCGCCGAGCTGGCCCGCCGGCGTGGCCTGGAACGCGTCTACTTCCATGCCTTCACCGATGGACGTGACGAACCGCCGACGAGCGCCGCCGCCTTCATGCGGAGATTCGTCGACGATCTCCACACCACCGGGTGTGGCGAGGTGGCCAGCGTCACCGGTCGGTACTACGCCATGGATCGCGACACCCGCTGGGAGCGGACGCAGCGTGCCTACGACCAGCTGCTCGGCAGCGCTGAGTCCGCCGCCCCCGACCCGGTTGCCTACATCGAGGAGCAGTACAAGCTCGGCACCACCGACGAATTCCTCCCGCCGGTGTCGATCGTGCCGCCGGGACGCGAGCGCGTGGTCATCGCCGACGGGGACTCGGTGGTGTTCTTCAACTTCCGCGCCGACCGTGCGCGCCAGCTCAGCCAGGCGCTGGTCGACCGGGAATTCACGGGCTTCGCGCGCTCACGTGTCCTGCAGGGACTCTGCTTTGTCACCTTCACCGAGTACTCACGCGACATTCCTGCCGACGTCGCCTTTCCGCGCCAGGATGTCAGCCACACGCTCGCCGAAGAGGTGTGCGCCGCCGGGCTTGGTCAGTTCCATGTGGCGGAGACGGAGAAGTACGCGCACGTCACCTACTTCATCAACGGCGGTCGTGAGCAGCCCTTTCGCAACGAGGACCGGCTGCTGGTGGCGTCGCCCCGTGTTGCAACCTACGACACCATCCCGGCGATGAGCGCGCGGGAGGTGACCGACGCGGTGGTGGAGCACGTCGAACGCGGCGACGACGCGCTCATCGTGGTCAACTTCGCCAACCCCGACATGGTCGGGCACACCGGGGATTTCGACGCAACGGTCGAGGCTGTGGAGGTCGTCGACGCCTGCCTCGACCGCATCGGGCGGGCCGTGCTCGACGCCTCTGGAGCGCTGCTGGTCACCGCGGACCACGGCAACGCGGAGCACGAGGTGGACCCCCGAGATGGCTCACCGCTGACCGCACACACCACCAGTCAGGTGCCAGTGATCCTCTGCGGCACCGACGCTGCGGCGCTGCGCGGCGGAGGGGGCCTCGAGGACGTGGCCCCGACCGTGCTCGAGGCGATGGGCATCCCAATCCCTGAGCCGATGACCGGGCGCACCCTTGTCCGAAGCGCGCGCACGGTCGCCGGCGGGATCAACGGCGGCGGGTGACAGCCCGGGGCCGCGGAGAACGGGCTCAGGCCTGGTTGGAGTCACCGTGGCGGCGCAGGCGCCGGGCGGCTCCCGCGACCAGGCCGATGGTGCGGCTGCGGCTGCGCTGGCGGTTGGCGCGGCGCAGCGTGGCCTCGAGCATGAACTCCTGCTCGCGGATCTGTGCCAGCTCGTACAGCTGGTCCCCGTTCATCATCTTGACCTTCTCCTCATCACCAACGAAGCTGGTACACTGGTTATAGGATAGACGCCAGCGACGTCACCTGTCAAGTCTGTTCGACGGTTACGATTATCGAGGATTCCCGACCATGGCCGACCCTGCAGCAGAACGAGAACCAGCCCCTCGCGGCCTGGCCCTCGTCCAGGATTTCGTCAACAGCGCCGAGCTTCCAGGGGGGTGGGACGAGCTCGCCGACATCGACAAGTCGGTCACCTGGCTGCGCGCTCACGAGCTCGAGTTCACGCCCGACGAGGGGCAGCGACGGCGCATCGTCGACACCCGCGAGAACCTGCGCATCCTGCTCGGCGTGAACTGCGGTCTGCCGCTTCCGCAGGCCGCCGCGGCGCGACTGAGCAAGCTCCTCGACGCGGCGTCGGTGCACCCCGTGGTCGGCGCCGAGGGCGTCCGCCTCGCTGCGACGTCGCGCGGCGTGGACGGATTCCTCGCCTCGATCCTCACCGCGCTCGTGGAGAGCACCGTCGACGGCAGTTTTCGCCGTCTCAAGGTGTGCCGGGCGGCCGACTGTCAGTGGGCGTTCTACGACAACTCCAAGAACGGTTGCGGGGCCTGGTGCAGCATGCGTAGCTGCGGCAGCCGGGCCAAGGCGAAGGCATACCGTGAACGGCGCCGTGCCGGCGAGCCCACCCCCGCCTGATCAGGCGCTTGCCGACCAATCGCTGTCGAACTGCTGCTCAAACGCGGCAGCCACGGCCACGTTGTGGGGAATGGTCACGTCCAGCTCGTGGTTGTGCTCGAAGCCGCTGACCGTCCAGTTGGCGCTGCCCAGCACCACCGTGGCGCCGTCGGCGATCGCGGCCTTGGCATGGAGCTTTTCGCCGCTGCTTCGATAGAGACGGACGGCCACCCCGTGGGCGCGCAGAGACGCAGCGGACGGATCGCTGGGCCGCTCGCTGGGATCGAGCAGCACCCTCACCGCCACGCCACGGGCGAGGACCGCCTCCATCGCCTGCACCACCGCCGCGTCGGTCAGTGTGTACATGGCGACATCGAGCGTGCGCCTCGCGCCGGCGATGACTCCCAGCACCATGGGGAGGATCTCAGCACCGGGAAGCGTCGCCGCGACGAGGATCGACGGGTCGGCGACCCGCGGCGGCACCACGTGGGGGCGTCCGCAGGTCACCAGGTCGCGTGCGAAGACGCGTTCCAGGTTGGCGACGGCGGGCCCGCGCACCTCGACGTCGAAGTCGTGGTTGGCCGCCGATCCGGCTCCCCAGTTGATGCCCCCGACCACCGCCACCCGGCCGTCGACGACCAGCAGCTTGACGTGGTCGATCATGCGGGCCCGGATCGGATAGTCGGCGACGTCGACGGCGCTGGCGCGGAGGCTGAGCGCGGTGGACGCCGACGCGCTCTCCGAGGGGTCGTCGATGACGGTCACATCGACACCGCGCGCCTGCGCCGCAACCACCGCCGCGGCAAGGTCGGTGCGGCCGAACTCGTAGACCTCGATGTCGACGCTCCGATGCGCACTGCCGACCAGGCGGTCCAGCTCCACGAAGGTCGGCTCGCCGCTGCGCAGCACGATCACGGTGTCGCGGCCCACGCCGGTCGCCGGGGCGGGTGCGAGCAGCGGCAGCTGGGTCTGCGGCGGTCCACCGACAGGTCCGCCGGCCGGGACTGCACAGCTCGAGAGCATCGCGGCAAGGAGAGGAGTGAAGAGGGACGGTCGGGTCCGGCGCACCCGCGCAGCTTACACAAATCAGTGTAGTTAGCTCGCCTACCGTGGCGGGATCCCCCCGCCCATGGATCAGCCCGGCCGCGACCTACCGAGCGAGGCGAAAAGAGCGCGCCTGGCGGGTGAGGTGAAAGGAGCGCACCTGCTGACGGGTGAGGCGAAAGGAGTGGACCTCTCGGGTGAGGCGAAAAGAGCGGACCTCCCGGGTGAGGCGGAAGGAGCGAGGCCCTGACCGCGACCGGCCACGGTGGAGGCCCCGGGCCAGGGCGCCGGGAAGGTCAGTGAATGCGGCTGCCCAGGGTGCCGACGAAGCCATGGGCCGTTCGTTCTCATCGAAGATCGGCGCGCGTTGGCAGAGCAACGCAAACACACCGATGCTCATTGCGGAGACACTGCCGTACGCCAGCAACCAGAACATGGTCAACCCTCCGTGGCGCCTGGCGATGCCACTCCGGATCCGCCCGCAACCTCCCGGACTCGGCTTACGACCATGCCAACAGCATACGCGCATCGGACCGCGCCCACCACCAACTTTTGTCGTTGCGTGCCGCTGCCGGCCCGGCCGCAAATGGCCCCGCCGGTATACTGCGCCTTCGTGCCGGCAGGAGGTTTCGTTGCGTGAAGGTAGGTTTCGCGGTCGCCCAGGACATCCTCGGGGTGCTGGTGATGCTTGGCGTGTTGCTCCAGACACCGAAGGCGACCGGCCTGGGCGGAACCATCGGCGGCGGTGGGGACTCGGGTGGCGGCTATCGCCGCCGCCGCGGCCTGGAGGCGACCCTGCTCCGCGTGACCATCGCGTTCATCCTGCTGTTCGTCGCCGTCTCGATCGTCCAGACCTACATCGGCGCCCACTAGGCAGGCGCACCCGACGCGCCGAGATCGGCGCGGTCCTGATCCTCGTCCTCATCGCCGGGACGGCTCTTGCGGTCACCACTGCGTACCACATCCATTCGGCCACCCCCGACTACCGCGAGGGGCTGGTCACCGATGAGCGGCCACTGTCGCTGAACCCGCTGGTGGGAGCCGGCGACCCCGCCGTCCGCGACGTCGGCGCGCTGCTCTATCGCCGGCTGCTCCGGCTCGACAGCCAGGCGGCCCCGGCGGCCGACCTTGCCTACGGCTACAGCGTCAGCCAGGATGGCCTCACCTACCACCTGCCCCTCGAGACCGGGCAGCTCTGGTCCGACGGGCGGCCCATCACCTCCGCCGACGTGATCGCCACCGTCGCCTGGGTGCAGTCGCGCGGGTTTGGCGATGCCGCCACGGCGGCACCCTGGCGCGACGTCCACGTCCGCGACGACGGCAACGGGGTGAGCTTTGATCTGGCCGGTCCGCGGGCCTCGTTCGCAGCCCAGCTCACCCAGCTGCCGATCCTGCCGTTGGCAGCGCTGACACCCGCGCAGCTCGCAACCCTGCCGTCGACGGCGGCCTCGGCGATGGCAACCTCGGGGCCGCTGCGTGTGGTCAGCAGCACGGCGGCGTCGATCACGCTCTTCCCCAACCCGCACGCGGCCAGGCGTGTGCGCCTCAACCAGGTTGAGATCGACCTGTTCAGCCATTTTGCTGATGCCGTCGCAGCTTTTCGAGCGCGGTCGGTGGACGCCGTGGTCGCCACCGACCCCTCGGCGCGCGCGCAGCTGGTGGCGGCCGGCGGCAAACCACACGACATCACCACCTTCCGGTTCGTCGACCTGCTGTTCAACGAGCGCACGCCGACGCTCGCCGACCCCGCCGTCCGCCAGGCCATCGCCGGCTCCATCGACCGCTCGCTGCTGGTGTCCGGGCCGCTGCGGGGCATGGGTGTGGCCGAGGTCGGCGCCGTGCCCGCCGGGGTCGCGTGGGCCACACCACACCTGGCGATCCCGCCGCGGGATGTCAGCTCGGCAGCCGCGGCACTGGAGGCCGATGGCTGGAGGATGGGACCCGGTGGAGTGCGCGTGCGCGGGGCCGCATCACTCCATTTCGGCCTGGCTGTGGCGGACGTGGCCCCGCTTCCCGAGGTGGCCGCCTCGATCGCGCGGCAGCTCTTTGCGGCGGGAATCGACGTCACCGTTTCGACGCTGCCGGGCGGCGCCTTGACCAAGCTGCTCGTCGGCGGCAGGTTCGACATGGCGATCGCCGACTGGGACAGCGGGCCCGACCCCGACGTCAGCTCGTTCTGGCGATCGACCGCGGTGCCGCCGGCGGGTTTCAACGTCTCCGGCGGGCCGCCCGACCCCTTCCTCGACCAGGCGCTCGACCGGGTTGCGACCCTGTCGACACCGTCGGCGCGCGCGTCGGCCGCGCTCGCCGTCTCGTCTCAGCTGAGCGACGATCTGCCTGGCCTCTTCCTCGAGACGCCGCAGGTGTCGCTGGTGGTGCGACCGGGAATCGCCGTGGTGGTGCCCCCGGTCGGCTACAGCGCGTCGCGGTACGACGACATCGTCGCGTGGCACCGGGGCTGAACCGGCCTCCTGCTACGATCCGACACCGCCGCGCTCGCCGGGGTGGTGGAATTGGTAGACACGCAGCGTTCAGGGCGCTGTGTCCGTAAGGGCGTAAGGGTTCGACTCCCTTTCCCGGCACTCCGTTTCCTTTGCGTTGTCAATAATTTCGGTATTGGGCGTCCACTCCAGCACCTGGCACAGGGCGCAGGCCTGCTCGTGGTACCGGCTGCCCGTTTCCTCCCGCCCACACCGATTGGACCCCTATGAGGACGCGGCCAGCGGGGCGATCGACGACGCGAGTGTGCCACGCTCGATGCGCAGAAGCCTCATATTCTCC
This sequence comes from Candidatus Dormiibacterota bacterium, assembly GCA_036561525.1. Lineage (GTDB taxonomy): Bacteria > Chloroflexota > Dormibacteria > Aeolococcales > Aeolococcaceae > Aeolococcus. The sequence continues at coordinate 66,026 of DATBPD010000036.1, forward strand.
AGCGGCTCCCAGCCGTCTTCGGGACGCTGCGTGAAACCTGACGACGCCACGACCATGGAATCTGCACGCTGTCGGTAGTGCAGGTCGTAGAACGCCGTGTCCGGCTCGGTCGATGACGAGCTGCCGCCGGAGGTCTGGCCGAGCGACGGGACCCGTGCCGGATCGTGCGCGTTGATGACGAAGAGTGCGTCCGGGGTCAGCAGCATGGCGTTCAGGCTGGTGGGCCGGAGGTCAGCAAAGAGGTGATGCACCACGGACGCGACGGCATCGTGCACAGTCGCGCCGTCGTCCAGTTGCGCCACGATGGCCAGAAAGTAGCGCTCGCTGTCCGTGGTGCCGCGCATCTGCGAGATCCACGTGGGGGGCAGGATCTCGTCCCAGCGCTCCTGGGGATGGATGGCGCCGTTGTGTGCGAACGCCAATGGGCCGTGGCTGAAGGGGTGGGTGTTGGCGGGGACGACGGGCAGGCCGTGGGTAGCCCAGCGCATGTGGACGAAGCCTGAGTCGCCGGCGGCCGTGGTGGTGAGCATCGCGAAGCGGGGATCGTCCGCAGCGGTGGCCGTGGAGTGCTCGGTTACAGGGGTGCGGTGATCGCCCTTGGCGTCGGCCGCCCACCACGCCATCCCCCAGCCGTCGGCGTGCTGTCGGGACAGTGCCGTGAAGGCGTCAAGCTCACAGTCGCCGAGCGCCTGCGCCACAGTGAGAGGTTTCCGCCCCGCCCAGGCGAGCAGCCGGCACATCAGACGTATTTCCCCATACCGCCGGCGACATCGATGGAGGCGCCGGTGAGGTAGCTGGCGCGGTCGCTGGCGAGAAAAGCGACGATACCGCTCACCTCGTCAACGGCACCAAACCGCCCGAGAGGTACCTCACCCTCGGCGAGGTCGGCGAAGAATTCTTCGGGGCTCCTGTCCGGAGCGCGGCGCTGCCGGATGTTCTCCCATTGCGGCGTCACCACGAAGCCGATGTTGACGCTGTTCACCAGGATTCCATCGGGTCCGAGTTCCAGCGCCAGCGCCTTGGACAGGTTGAGGCACGCCGCCCTGTTGACGGTGGTGGCGAAGAAGGTCGGGTCCGGGTAGCGCGCGTACACCGAGTTGATGTTGATGACACGCGGCGCCGCGCTCGCCCGGAGGTGGGGTAGGGCCTCCCGCGTGCAGCGGATCTGCGAGAAGAGCTTGACGTCGAGGTCCCCGTGCCAGTCCTCATCGGTCAGCGACTCGAAGCTCCCGGGGTGGGCGGCTCCGGCGTTGTTGACGAGGATGTCGAGCCCGCCGAGTGCTTCGACGCTGCGACGCACGAGGTCGGTCACCTGGGTCGGGTCGGTCACGTCGGCCACCTGTGAGTGGACGGTGCGTCCCGATCCGCGCAGCCGCTGGGCCGCCGTCTCAACCTCGTCAGCGTGGCGCGCGCAGATCGCGACGTTGGCTCCCTCGGCGGCCAACTCCGCAGCGATGGCCAGACCGATGCCTTTGGATCCGCCCGTGACCAAAGCGCGCCTGCCAGTGAGCTTCAGGTCCACCTACACTCCCGCGCCGGCTGGCGGTGTCTGCCTGCTGGCATGGTCGAGAAGCGACCGCCGTGGCGGGTTGAAAACGTCCATCTCGCGGCACGGCACGTCCCTGGTCCGCGCGCCGTGGGAGACCCAGCTCGGGATCACCGCAACATCCCCGGCGCGCATGGTGCGCACGTCGCCCTCGATGTCGAACTCGAACTCGCCCTCGAGCACGACCACGATCTGCTCCTCCTCGTGGACATGCATGGGCGCCTCGGTGTTGGGCTCGAAGGACACGAAGTTGATCATCGTCCGCTCACCGAGGACGGGACGGAAGGCGAGCCCTGGGACGAACTCCACGGACTCAATGGCGTCGACATCGACGTAACGCCCCGGGGTGGACGGAACCCCGCCCGCCTCGGTGCTGAAGTGTTGGGTGGCGTCGCTCATCGTCTCTCCCAGTGTTGCGCTGACCAGCATGCCGGCGCAGTTGATGCCGTCATCGGTGTCTCGTCGCTGACGAGGCTCAGGATCGCAGTCCACTCGCCCCGGGCTGCTCCGGTCCGGGTGGCGACGGTGCATGACCAACTCGAGCGTGGGGCGGTCGGCATGGCTGGCGTTCCTTGGAGGATAGCTTGACAGGGCGTTCTGCGACCGGCAGACTTTGGCCGCTGAATCGTGGCGCGCGACAGGAGATGTTGGCTGAAGTGGTGAGCGAATGGCAAGTCCGCCACGGTGGACGGCTAACGGGTGGCTGACAGCGTGACGCCGTTGAGTGGCCTGGCCGAGGTCGTCGCCCGAGAGGTCCGTCCGGCCGTGCTCGACACCGTGGATCTCGAGATCCTGAAGCTGCTCGCGGTTGACGCACGGATGTCGCAACGCAGCCTGGCGCGCACCTTGGGCATGTCACCGCCCGCTGTAGGAGAGCGCATCGCCCGACTGGAGCGCGCCGGCGTAATCCGGGGGTACACCATCGACATCGGCTGGCCGGAGGCAGGCTTTCCGGTGACCGTGGTGCTCACGATCATCGCGGTGCAGGGGTACTCGCTGGCGCCAGTCATCGAGGCGTTGCGGGGGCTGCCCGAGGTGGCCGATGTGTGCATCGTGACCGGGCCGAGCGATCTGTTGGCGCGGGTCGTGGTTCGCGATCACAACCATCTCCGCCAGCTCCTGCTCGAGCGGGTCTGGCAGATCCCCGGAGTGCAGCGCACCGAGACGCTGGTGACGCTCGCCGAGATGCAGCCGAAGAAGTTCGCGATCCATCTGCTCGATTCGATGCGCGAAGCCTGCGACGGTCGGGTCCGTCAGGGACGGGCGTCATGAGCAGGCAGGACAAGGACGCGACCAACCAGGGCGTGGGCACGCCCGGGTTCGTCGCCCGACACAGGCTGCACACCGACGAGCAGCGCGCCGCGGCGCAGGCGGTTGTCGCAGAGATTCGTGAGAAGGGTCTGCGCACGATCCGCGTGGTGATCGCCGACCAGCACGGCATCTCGCGTGCCAAGTTCCTCTCCGCCGACGCCGCGATCGCGGCGATGAGCAATGGCGCCGACTTCTCCGGCGCCATCTACAGCCTCGACACGGCGAACAGCGTCTTTCCGCCGGCGTTCGTGGAGGGCGGCGGCTTCGGGATCCCCGAGTTCACCGGCTTCCCTGACGTGGTCATCGTCCCCGACCCGCAGACCTTCCGAGTGCTGCCGTGGGCGGACCGCACCGGCTGGGTGCTCTGTGACGTGTACTTCAGCAACGGTACACCCATGCCACTCGATGGCCGCGCCATCATGCGCGAGCAGCTGCGTAGGCTCCAGTCCGCCGGCTACGGCTACACCGCCGGCCTCGAGGTCGAGTACTACATCGTCCGCCTGGCCGACGAGCGCACTGCGCTCGAGGCCACAGGCATGCCGCCGCCTCCGCCCGCCGTCGACATCTTCGAGCAGGGTTACCAGTTCCTGTCCGAGAATCGCCTCGATGGCGTGGAGAGCACGCTGCGCGCGCTGCGCGACGGGCTGTACGAGGTCGGCATCCCACCGCGGTCGATGGAGGACGAGTGGGGGCCGGGCCAGATGGAGTTCACCTTCGCCCCGCTCGCAGGGCTGAACGCCGCCGACGCCATGATCCTGTTTCGCACCGCGGCGAAGTCGATCTGCCGGCGCCATGGTCTGCTGGCCACGTTCATGTGCTGGCCTGCGCTGCCGAACTTCTTCCCGTCGGGGTGGCACCTCCATGAGTCGCTCACCGACACGCACAGCGGCGACAACGCCTTCGCGTCCGACAGCGAGATGCTCTCCCCGGTGGGGCGGCAGTTCGTGGCGGGCCTGCTCGAGCACGCCAAACCGATGACCATCTTCACCACGCCGACCGTCAACGGCTACGGCCGCTTCCGCCCGTACTCGTTCGCCCCTGAGCGGATCGGCTGGGCGCTGGAGAACCGCGGCGCCATGGTGCGCGTGCAGGGTGGGAAGGGCGACACGGGCACGCACCTCGAGAACCGGCTCGGTGAGCCGGCCGCCAACCCCTACCTCTACATGGCCGCGAACATCGCCGCCGGCCTCGACGGGATCACGCGAGGCATCGAGCCTCCCCCTCTGGTGACCGCCGATCCCTACGCGGAGGGGGAGCGACTGCCGGCGTCGCTCGGCGCGGCGATCAGCGAGCTCGAGGGCGACACCATGTTTCGGCGCGCCTTCGGCGATGCGTTCGTCGATTACTACCTGATGATGAAGCGCGCCGAGAACGCACGGTACCAGGCTGCCGTCGCCGAGAGTCCCCCACCCGAGGGCGCCGTGGTGTCGGAGTGGGAGATGCGTGAGTACTTCGAGGTTTACTGACACATGGCACTTCAGCATGTCGTCCTCTTCGCCTTTGCGCAGGAGCTCTCGGACGGGGAGTACGCGGACATGAGGGCGCAGGTTGCGTCCTGGCCGGCGGAGATCGGCGGCATGACCAAGCTGCGCTTCGGCGCGGATCTCACCGGCGCACGGACTCGCGGTCATTCCCGGCTCCTCCACATGGAATTCGCGAGCATCGACGAACTGAAGCGATATCAGGAGCATCCCGTGCACCAGGCGTTCCACCGCTGGGTCGTGGAGCGACAGTGCACGCCGCTGGCTTTCGATTACTTCATCGACGAGGACACGGTTCTCATTCCTGAGGACCGCAGCAGCAGAGAGGAGGCGAGACGATGAGTGTCACTCGTAGCCCACAACCAGAGCTGGCTTCCGGGCCGGCGCTGGTGGTTGGCGGGCAGAACACCTTGGCGCGTGGTTCGCTCAGCACCTGGGACGCGACCGCCATCTCGATCTCGGTGCTCTCACCGGGCATGGCCATGCTCCTCAACGTCCCCGGCGTCGCCATCGTTGCCGGCGGCTCGACGCCGCTCGCCTTCCTGTTCGGCGGTATCGGCGTACTCGCGCTCGCTTTCGTGATCGTCGGCTTCACGCGGCGCATGGCGTCGGCGGGATACGCGTACACCTACGCGTCGCGGAGCATCGGCAAGGAGGGCGGCTTCGTCGCCGGATGGCTGTACGCGTTCGGCTTCGCGTGCTTCGTGCCCATGACCATGGCCGGGGTGGCCGGCCTGGCCATCAACCTGCTCGGTCTCGATGCCAATCTGTGGTTCCCCTTCTTCCTCATCGGCATGGCGCTGCTGGTGGTGCTGACGATCATCCGGATCAAGGTCACCACGCGCGTGCAGCTCGTCGTCGGCGCGATCACGGTCGCGCTGATCGTCATCGTCGACCTCTTCGTCGTCGGCAAGGGAGGGGCGAGCGGCAACACCCTGCAGCCCTTCACCTTCGGGCACACCGTGTCCGGCGGATTCAATGGCGTCTTCTACGGGATCATCCTCGGGGTCACCTCGTACATCGGCTTCGAGACCGCGGCCGACTTCGGCGAGGAGACGTCCAACCCGCGCCGCTCGATCCCCATCGCGATCATCGCCGCCACGGGCATCGCCATCGTCCTCTACCTGCTGACCACATACGCGATGACGATCGGCTTCGGCATCGACAACGGCGCCACCTTCGGCGGCGATTCGTACGCGCTGAAGACGATTGCGGGCAAGTTCATCGGTGGCCCCTTCTCGACCCTCATCGAGATCGGCGGCATGCTCTCCGCCTTCATCGTCTGCGTCGCCTGCGCCACGGCATCCGCGCGGACGCTCTTCGCGATGGGCCGCGAGGGAGTCCTGCCGAGGTGGTTCTCCAAGACCCACCCACGCTTCAAGACTCCGGTCAACGCCACCATGACCGTCGCCGTGGTCGCCACCGCTGCGGCAGCACTCATCGGATTCGTCTTCCCTCAGGCCGCCTTCGGGGGCGCGACGACAACCATCTACTTCTTCTACGCCACCATGGGGACGCTGGCGGTGATCCTCGTCTACGTCATGCTCTGCCTCGGGGGCATGGCCTTCTTCCGGCGCATCAAGGCGAACTACAACGTGCTGCTGCATGGGCTCGTGCCACTCGTGGGAGCGGCAGTGTTTGTCGCCGCACTGTACGGCTCGGTGTACCCGCAGCCGCCGTTCCCGCTCAACTGGACGCCGTACATCACCGCCGCGTGGCTGGTGCTCGGGATCGTCGCCGTCATGGCGCTGCGGTCACGCAACCCCGCCGCCGTCGGGCGCATCGGCTCGATCCTCGGTGAGGAGGGGGGCGAGGACGCCAAGCTGCTTGGATGATCGATGACCACGTCCATCCCTTCCCGCTCACGTTCGAGCCCCTGGACCTCACCGGGTTCAGCCTCGACGTGGCGGAGGGAGAGGAGGCCGAGCGGCGGCGCCTGACGCTGGAGCCGACCCGGCTGTACACGGAGATGCTGCGCGTTCGTCTGGCTCGTCACCTGGGGTGCGAGCCGGCGGACGTGGTCACGACGCGCGACGATGTCGCAGCTCGTGACTGGACCGCTTACGTGCGTGGGCTCTTCGCGGACGCGGGCACCACCGGGATGCTCATGGACGCCGGTTGGCAGGAGCTGCCCACAGGAGGCGCCGAGCACTTCGCCGATGCATCGGGCGTTCCGGTGTGGGAGTTGGCCCGGCTCGAGCCGCTCATCGACCGGATGCTCGGCGAGAATCGCGGCGCGCGGGAAATCGTCGAAGCCGTCGACGGCTTTGTGCAAGCGAAGGCGCGCGACGGGGCGGTGGGGTTCAAGACCGTGCTCGCGTATCGCACCGGGCTGGCGGTGGACGTTGACGTCAGCCTCGAACGCGCAGAGCGTGAGCTCGCTGCCAACCGCGCTGCCGGTACCCCGGTGCGCCGGAGCGGCAAGGCACTCCGCGACCTGCTCTTCCTGCGCGTGCTCGCCTGCTGCGCCGATCTCGACCGGCCGCTGCAGGTGCACACGGGCTTTGGCGACTCGGAGATCCGCCTCGCCGAGTCCGACCCGCTCCTGCTCGAGGAAGCCCTGCGAACCCCGGCTGGCTCGAGCGCGAACGTGGTGCTGATCCACGGTTCGTTCCCCTGGCACGAGCAGGCGGGATACCTCGCCAGTGTGCGTCCTCGGGTGTGGACCGAGCTCTCGCTCTGCAACCTCTTCAGCCCCGCCACCACGGCCGACCGCCTGCTGCGGCTGCTCGACGCCGCGCCGGCGGGGCGAATCACGCTCGGCAGCGACGGGCACGGGGCACCAGAGAGCCACTGGTTCGGCTCCGTGGTGGTTCGCGATGCCTGGCAGACGGTGCGCGAGTGCCTCGGCGGGAAGGTGGGCGGCAGGTGGCTCGATGAGGCTGAGGAGCGACTCTTCGAGACCAACGCGCGCCAGCTTTACCACCTGCCCGCAATGCGGTCGCCGTCGTGAGGCGCGAGCAGGCGGGCATCAATCCCGCTGCAGCGGCCATGCCGTCCTCGGGCATCCGCGAGATCATGTACGCGGCGTTGGGGCGGCCCGACGTCATCCGGCTGGAGGTCGGCGAGCCAGACTTCCCAACTCCACCGCACATCGTCGAGGCTGCGCACACCGCGGCGATGGCGGGGCACACAGGCTATGTTGAAAGCGCGGGCATCCCGCAGCTGCGTGACGCGCTCGCGACCAAGCTGCGCGAGCACAACCGCTACTTGGTGTTGCCAGAACAGGTGATCGTCTGCCAGGGTGCGGTCGAGGGCATCTTCGCGACGTTGCTCGCGCTCACCCAGGCGGGCGACGAAGTGCTGATGCCCGACCCGGCGTGGCCGAACTTCCTCATGATGGCGCGGCTGCTCAACCTGCGCGCGGTGACCTATCCCCTCACCGACGATGCCGGGTTCCTGCCCACGCTCGCGACGCTGGAGCGGCTGGTCACGGAGCGAACGCGGTTGATGGTGCTCAACTCGCCGTCCAACCCCCTCGGCGTGATCATCGACCAGACTCGCATGACCGAGCTGCTCGAGTTCGCGCAGCGGCACGGGCTCTGGACGCTCTCCGACGAGTGCTATGACCAGATCACCTTTGACGACAGCTTCGTCAGTGCCGCGTCGATCGCGCCGGAACATGTGGTGTCGGTGTACAGCTTCTCGAAGACGTACGCGATGACCGGCTGGCGGGTCGGCTACGCGGTGGCGCCGCGGGAGATTGCGCCGACGCTGGCGAAGTGCCAGGAGCCGCTCCTGTCGTGCGTCAACACCCCAGCGCAGTTCGCCGCGCTCGCCGCGGTGACCGGGTCGCAAGAGGTGGTCGCAGCCATGCGCGGTGCATACCGCGAACGGCGCGATGCCGCACTGTCCGTCCTGGAGGGCTCGCCGTTGCACGTGCTCACGCCGCAGGGTGCGTTCTACCTGTGGGTCGACGTCAGCAGCATCGGACTGCCTTCGCGTGAGCTCGCGCTGCGGCTGCTGAGCGAGTGCGGCGTCGCGGTGGCGCCGGGGACCGCCTTCGGGGAGGCGGGAGAGGGGTTCGTCAGGGTGTCGCTGGCCGCTTCGGTGGACCATCTGACCGAGGGTCTGCGCCGCCTGGTCAACTTCGCCGCGGCCCCGTCTCGGGTTTGATGGTGGAACCAGCCGCCGCTCCCGGCCGAGCAGGGCGGCGCATGACCGTGGACAGGGCACCGGTCGTCTCCGCCGAGGTGCTGGAGGTGGCGCTACCGCTGCTGCGGCCGTTCGTCACCGGGTTCGGTGTCACGGACACGCGGCGGACCGTGCTGGTCCACCTCATCGACGATTCGGGCCACGAGGGTTGGGGCGAGGCACCCGCCCTCGACCACCCCTTCTACCTCCCCGAGACGACCGCCTCGACCTACCTCATGGCTGCAGAGTTCGCGCTGCCGCTCGCCCTCGATGCACCCGGGCTCGAGCCTGCCGTCGTCGCTGATGCGATGAGCCGCATCAGGGGCAACACCTTCGCGCGTGCCGGGGTGGAGGAGGCCTTCTGGTCCCTGCAGGCGGCGGCGGAGGCGACGACGCTGGGCACGCTGATGGGCGGCGAGAGCACGCACGTGCCCGTTGGGGAGAGCGTGAGCATTGCCCAGACGGTCGGCGAGACGCTGGAGGAGGTCGGCCTGCGACTTCGCGAGGGCTATCAGCGCATCAAGCTCAAGATACGTCCCGGGTGGGATGTCGAGCCGGTGGCGGCAGTGCGCGCTGCCTTCGGGCCGGAGGTCATGCTCCAGGTCGACGCCAACGCCGCCTACTCGCTCGACGATGTCGACGCGCTGCGCAGGCTCGACGAGTACGACCTGGCGTGCATCGAGCAGCCGCTGGCCTGGGACGCGCTGCTCGAGCACGCCGAGCTCCAGCGATCCCTGTCCACCCCGGTCTGCCTGGACGAGTCGCTCCGGTCCTTCGACGACGTGCGGCGCGCCCTGGACATCGGCGCATGCCGCAGCGTCAACCTCAAGCCCGGTCGCGTCGGCGGACTCACTGCCTCGCTGCGTGTCGCCGAGCTCTGCCGGTCGCGTGGGGTGGCACTGTGGTGCGGTGGGATGCTGGAGTCCGGCATCGGGCGGGCCGGCAACCTTGCCCTCTGCTCCGTCGCCGGGTTCACGGAGCCGGCGGACATGTCGCCGGCGTCGGTGCTGTTCGAGTGGGATCTGGTCGACCCGACCTTCGAGGTCGGACCCGATGGAACGATCGCTGTCCCCGACGCCCCCGGTCTCGGCTTCCCAGTACGCCTCGACCGGGTCACGGCACAGACGCTGCGCAGCACTGTCGTGCGGGAGCCCGGCAGCTCCCGTGGTGCCTGATGGACACCGCTGGAATGAAAAACGGGAGTGCACTGCGATGACGATGACCTTCAGTGTGCAATCCGGAGTCGGCGTTGCGCGCGGGCGACGGGACGCGATCCTGGCCGCGCCGGGATTCGGTCAAGCGTTCAGCGATCACATGGTGACCATGAAGTGGACGGCCGAACTCGGGTGGCACGACGGCGCTCTCACGCCCCATGTGCCGCTGTCGCTGGCGCCGGGATCAACCGTGTTCCACAATGGCCAGGGCGTTTTCGAAGGATTCAAGGCCTACAGACAGGCCGACGGCGGCGTGGCGATGTTCCGGCCTGACGCCAATGCGGCTCGATTCGCGCGGTCCGCACAGCGTCTTGCGCTGCCCGCCCTGCCGACCGAGGACTTCCTCGCCGCCGCCGACCTGCTCGTGCGAACGGACGTGGCATGGCTGCCCGACGGCGAGGAGATGAGCCTCTACCTGCGCCCGTTCATGTTCGGAACCACTGTGGGCTTGACGGTCCGCCCTGCCACCGACGTGACCTTCGTCCTCATCGCCTCGCCGGTGGGCGCGTACTTCGCGTCCGGTCCGAAGCCGTTGTCCATGTGGGTGTCGGAAAAGTTCTCGCGCGCTGCACCCGGCGGCACCGGCGCGGCCAAGTTCTCGGGAAACTACGCGGGCAGCCTGGTGTCTGTTCAAGAGGCCTTCGACCACGGCTGCGACCAGGTCGTGTTCCTGGATGTCCTCGAGCACCGGTGGGTTGAGGAGCTCGGCGGGATGAACCTGTTCTTTGTCTTCGACGACGGAACCCTGGTCACTCCGGAACTGACCGGGACGATCCTCGAGGGTGTGACGCGCGACTCGCTCTTGACGCTGGCCGCAGCCCACGGCTACGAGGCGGTCGAACGAAGGATTTCCATTGATGAGTGGCGCGATGGCATCCGCGACAGCCGCATCACCGAGGTCTTCGCCTGCGGCACCGCCGCGGTGATCACGCCGATCAGACAGCTGAAATGGGCGGGTGGCACAGTGTCGACGCCCACGGAGGGAATCGGTCCCTGCGCTGCCCGGCTGCGGTCGGCGCTGCTGGACATTCAGTACGGCCGCGCAGGCGATCAACACGGGTGGATGCGGCGCGTGGTGACCAACGATCGCTCACCGTCAGCCCAGGGCTGATCCCGCGGCGATCAGGGCAGGCGTCCGGTCGAAGCGGTGCCATGGCCTCGACGCTCAGGAGGCCTTGCGTCGCCGCGGCCGGTGCGCGCGCATCACCTCGCGCATGTCAGCGGCGGTGATCCGCGCCGGTTCGGTGGTCGCCAGGAAATCGAGGATCAATGCGGCGACCCGCTCGGGTTGCTCGAGCGCCACGAAGTGTCCCGCGCCGTCGACGATCTCCAGGCGGCTGCCCGGCATCTCCTCGTGAGCGCGCACTGCGTGGCTTGCAGGAATGATCCGGTCCTTGTCACCCCACAGCAGCATCGTCGGCATCGTGGTGGCGAGGTAGAGGCGCTCGATCGCCGAAACCCGCTGGCCTTGCTGGTCGATCACGGCTCGCACGGTTGCGATGAACGCCGCGCGCGTGGCCGGTTCGATGAGACCGCTGTAGCTGCGCCACATCGCGCGCTGGCCTGCGCCGGCCTTCAGCCCGCGACGGCCCAGCCATCGGGCCAGGCCCTCGATCGCGTCGTGGGTGGCGGCCGACAGTACCAGCGGCGCCACCAGGTCCGCACCGGGCAGTCCGAGGCTGCGGAGCACGAAGGTGACGTCCCGTCCGAGGCCGCCGCTGGCGACGAGCACCATGCGTTCGCAGCGCTCCGGGTACTGGTAGGCGAACTGCATGGTGATGCCACCCCCGAGCGAGTGACCGACGAGCGTGGCGTGATCGATGTCGAGCGAGATCATCAGGTCGCGCATCAGCGTCGCCTGGTTGCCGAGTGAATAGTCGCCGCGTGGTTTCGCTGAGCGGCCGTGGCCGAGCAGGTCGGGAGCGATCACCCGGTGCGTCTCTGCCAGCGCCGGGATCACCCCCTCCCAGGCCCAGGCGGCCTCTGCGATGCCGTGGATCAGAAGAAGCGCTGGACCATCCCCGGCGTCGAGATAGGCGATCCGCTGGCCGTGCAGGCTGAGCAAACGGCGCCTGGCCAGTGCGGCTTTCATGCTCGGGACATCATGCAGGTCCTGCACCACGTGGCGGGAGGGCGGCGGCGCCGCGCTGGCCGCTAGCGTTGCTGTTGATGGACTCGACGCGCGCGCAGCCCGCTGCCGGCGACGACTGGCCCGCGGCCCGAGCTGCGGTGCTGCGCAACGCCGCCGGCATCGGCGTCGCCACCGGCGCGTACGCGCTGTCGTTCGGGGCGATCGCCACGGCCACCGGGCTGTCCGTGCTGCAGACCTGCGTGCTCTCCCTGGCGATGTTCACCGGCGCGTCGCAGTACGCGCTGGTCGGTGTGCTCGGCGGCGGCGGCGGGGCGCTGACCGCAGCCGCAACGTCGCTGCTCCTCGGCACTCGCAACGTCCTGTATGGGCTCCGCCTCTCATCCCTGCTGCAGGTGCGCGGGTTCCGCAGGCTGGTGGCCGCCCAGCTGGTGATCGATGAGAGCACGGCGATGAGCCTCGGACGGAGCTCGCCAAGGGCCAATCGGCTGGGCTTCTGGGCCACCGGCATCAGCGTCTACGTTCTCTGGAACCTCGGCACCCTGGTCGGTGCGTTCGGCGCGCAGGCGCTCTCCAACCCAAGAGCCGTCGGGCTCGACGCCGCCGCACCCGCCGCCTTTCTCGCCCTGCTCGCTCCGCGGGTGCGAACGCGCTCGACGGCCGCCATTGCCCTGGCTGCCGCCGCGGTGGCGATGGCGACCGTCCCGTTCCTCCCGGTCGGCGGTCCTGTCCTGGTGGCGGCGCTGGTGGCGATCGTGGTGGGCGCCGCCGCCCGCTCCGCGCCGGAGGCAGGCTGAGATGTGGACGGCGGTGCTGCTCGGCTCAGCCGGCTGCTACCTGCTCAAGCTCGCCGGCCTGTCGGTCCCGCGACGGCTTCTCGCCGACCGGCGGGTGCGCCGGATCGCCGAGATGCTCCCGATCGCGCTCCTCGCCACCCTGGTCGCGCTGCAAACGCTGACCACCGGGATGCGCCTCGGCGTCGACGCCCGCGCCGCCGGGGTGGGCGTGGCCTTCATCGCCGTCCTGGCCCGGGCACCATTCCTCGTGGTGGTCGCCACCGCCGTGGCAGTCACCGCGCTCGTCCGTCTCGTGCACTGAACTGCTGCTGCCTCTCCAAGCTCACAAATCGTGATAGTCGCGCTACCATCTTCGGCGTCATGGCGACGACCACACCGGCGCCACCTGAGGAGGAGAAGCCGGACCCCATCCGGCGAGCGGCGGCCAAGGTTGCCGGCGTCGACCTCAACCCGCCCGAGGAGGAGGTCGCCAAGCCGTCCAACGAGGCCTCGACCGGCGCGCCCGCCGCCGGTCGCAGCACGTTCGAACAGGCGCGCGGGCGGGGTCTGACCGGAATCCTCCAGGTGCTCGGCCCCGGGCTGGTCACCGGTGCCTCTGACGATGACCCATCCGGCATCGGCACCTACTCCCAGGCGGGCAGCCAGTTCGGGCTGGCGACGCTGTGGCTCGCGCTCTTCACATTCCCGCTGATGGTCGCCGTGCAGGAGGCCTGCGCGCGCATCGCATTGCACACCGGCGCCGGCCTGGGCACGCTGCTGCGCCGCAAGTTTCCAACCTGGCTCGTCGGGGTCTGCATCGCCGCATTGTTCTTCGCCAACACCATCAACGTCGGCGCCGACATCGGCGCTGTCGCGGCAGGCGGCGCTCTGCTCAGCCAGGGCCACGTCCAGCCGGTCTGGCTGGTGGCCCCGGTGGCGCTCCTGATCGGGGTCATGCAGCTGCGACTTCCCTACGCGGTGATCTTCCGTATCTTCAAGTTCCTCACCCTGGCGCTCTTCGCGTACATCATCACCGCCATCGTCGTGCACCCCGCGCTGCTCAGCACGCTGCGTGCCACGTTCGTACCGGAGATCCAGCTCAACAGGGAATTCCTCGGCATCGTCGTGGCCATCCTCGGCACCACCATCAGCCCGTACCTCTTCTTCTGGCAGGCGTCGAGCGAGGTGGAGGAGATGAAGGCGGCCGGCGCCAAGACGGAAAAAGACAGACATGGTGTCACCCGAAAAGAGTTGAAGGCTGCGCGCACGGACGTTGTCATCGGCATGCTCTTCAGCCAGTTGGTGATGTACGCGATCATCGTCACCTCGGGTTCCGTGCTCCACCATTCCGGCGGCGGGGGTGTTCAGTCGGCTGCACAGGCCGCGGAGGCGCTGCGCCCGCTGGCCGGACCGTTCGCCTTCATCCTGTTCTCGGTTGGCATCATCGGCACCGGGTTGCTCGCCATCCCGGTCCTCACCGGCAGCGCGGCGTACGCGGTCAAGGAGTTCCTGGGCATCAGGGGCAGCCTCGCCGACCGGCCGGGGTACCGGCCCACCTTCTACGCGATCATCAGCGTGGCCATGCTCGGCGGCCTGGCGATGAACTTCCTCGGCATCGATCCGATCCAGGCGCTGGTGGTGACAGCAATCATCAACGGCATCGTCGCGCCTCCGATCCTCGTGCTCATCGCTCTGTTGGCGCGCGATCGATCGGTGATGGGAAAGCAGCGCAGCGGCCCGTTGAGCAACACCCTCGTCTGGGTGGCCACGTGCATCATGGGGGTCGCAGCGATCGCGCTGATCGCGACGCTGCTCTGACTGCGCGGCTCAGCCGTTGATGCACTGCTGCGTCGACACCGGCTGGGTGCGCCCACGGCCGGCCTGGATGTCGCCGGCAACCTCGGTCATGGTCAGCGCGTAACCTTCGTTCTGATCGGTGGTGCTGGCGGCGAACACCACTCCCTGCACGGTCCCATTGGTGTCGACCATCGGGCCTCCGGAGTTGCCCGGGATGACCCTCGCCGCAAGCACCACGATGTTGCGCTGCACCAGCGCCGAGTTGTAGATGTTGTAGCCCCTGGCGTTCTCGGTGCCGCGCACCAGTGCCGACACCACGCTCTCCTTCTGCCCGCCCGGATAGCCGATCACCGCGCCTCGGACGCCGCGCCCCGGGTCGGAGGAAGCCATCGGCAGCGCTGCCATGCCGAGGCCGGGCACACGGAGGATGGCGACGTCGACGTTGGCGTCGAAGTACACGACCTCGGCGGGGTGGGTGTTGCCGTCGGTTGTGTCAACCTCGACGCGGTTCGAGCCGGCGACGACGTGCGCGTTGGTCAGCATGTCGTCGCCGCCGATCGGCCAGGAGGAACCGGCTTCGGCGCCGCCGCAGCCGAAGGCGATCACCTTGGACGTCGCCGCCGTCGCCGTGCGAATGCCCGACGTGTTGTCCAGAGGAGGAATGTTGGCCGGCTCTGGAGCCCCTGGGGCGAGCCCCGCGAACGGGTTGGTGAACTGATTGTTGCGCAGCGAGTTCTCGAGCGCGGCAAGGAACCCGGGCGGCTGGGGGGCGATGCCGGCCAGGGCCCGCTCGATCGACGAGTGCTGGATCTGGGTGTCGAGCGCCGCCCACGGACTCTGAGAAAAGGTGAGCCCCAGGTACCAGGACCCGGCGAGCACACCGAACACCGCAACGACCGCGCCGAGGCCCGAATCCCATTGCGCGAAACGCGTGCGCAGGGTGCGTGTCCGCGCCCTGAAGCCGACGGTGGTCCCGATCCCCTGGACGATCAGCACGATGGCAAGGAAGATGCCGGACGTGATCAGAGGTCCGACCTCGGGTTGCTTGCTGAACAGCCCGGCGAGCGGGGGCGCGGCGGCGGCCCCGACCAGGATCCCCACCACCAACCCGGCCAGCGACGGACCGACCCAGCTGATGCCGCGCCGGTAGCCAGAGAACAGCGCGGCAGCGAGCAGGGCGATGATCACGCCGTCGAGAAGATCCACGGCGGACAGTGTGCCGTCTGCTCACCAGGCCGCGCCCCCGCCTGGGCCGGCCCGCGGGCACCGCAGCCTCTATGCTCTAGCTCGTGGGGGCGTGGCGCAGCCCGGTAGCGCACCTGCTTTGGGAGCAGGGGGTCGCTGGTTCGAATCCAGTCGCCCCGACCACTTCACTCGAAAATCTCCACAACACACAGAACGATCGCGAGTTAGCTGAATCCTCAGCGGTACT
>DATBPD010000037.1:0-4244 GCA_036561525.1 Candidatus Dormiibacterota bacterium
GGCTTGTCGGTGATGGCCCGCCATGAGCCACCCATGGTGCCCAGGCGCGCTGCCTGCGCCGCCGCGGCGGTGTACGCCGCCGCAGAGACCGAGGATCCCGGGGCGGTGCGCATGATCGACTCCTGCTCCGCGCGCGCGAGCACCTCGTTCTCGTCGCGCTGCCCCTGGTCGCTCGCCGTCGCGTTGTGGGCGCGTTGCAGCTCTCCAAACGCAGGCCGTTTAACGCTCGAGCCCGCCACCGCCGCCGGCACGGCCGCCACCGCCACAAGCATCGTGACGCCGACCGCGAGCGCGCCCGCGCGCCGCCACCCAAAGCTCCGCCTCATGATTGCCCCCCTCAGGTCCCGGACACCGGCGCACAACGAGACAAGCGCCGAGCGCGATGCTAGTGCCGCGGGGCCGAGACCGCAAGGAGCCCGATCTCCGGTCATCGTCGGCCATGCCCGCCATGCGGATCGAGGTTGATCTTCGCGGGCTGAGGCAGAGTACGAGGGACGAATGGGCACTTTCGGCATTTCGGGCTCCCAAAAACGGCTTCGTTGAGCCATGCGCCCGGCACGATTCGAACGTGGGGCCTTGCCATACTTAAGGGCTTGCAGAAGCATGATCTCGCCGGAAAGCGCGCCCGCTTAGGCCCTGTCGGCGTCTTGCGGTGGAGACGGCACGAGGTTGAAGAACTCGTCCAGCTCGTCGACTTGCACGTGACGAGCCGGTCGCATCTACGCTCCGGCATGAGGAGGTTCCCTTGGCTGCAAAACGGGTCACGATCCTGTTCGACATCGACGGCACGTTGATCAACTCCGGCGGCGCAGGTGCGGCCTCCTGGCGGCTGGCGTTCGACGAGCTGTATGGCATTCCGGCCGATATCGGCGAGTTCACCGACGCGGGGATGACCGATCCCGAAGTGGGACGAAGGACGTTCGAGGCGGTGATGCACCGAGCGCCGGAGCGGGCCGAGTTCACCCGGCTGCTGGAACGGCGGCTGCATTACATGCATAAGACGGTAGAGGAGTCGACCGCCTACCGTGTCCTGCCCGGCGTCGAAGAGATGCTGCCTCGGCTGATCGATGGCGGCTACCTGCTGGGGCTTGTGACCGGAAACGTCGAGGCCGCAGCGCACATCAAGCTCCACCGGGCGCGGCTGAACCGGTTCTTCTCGTTCGGTGGATACGGCTCCGACTCGAGTGATAGGGGCGAGATCACCCGCATCGCGCTCAAGCGGGCGTCCCTCGTATACGGTGACGACGTCGGTCCGAAGCAGGCCATCGTCGTGGGCGACACGCCCCGCGATGTGGAGGGTGCGCACGCCGCCGGCATCGAGTGCGTGGGGGTGGCGAGCGGCCACTACACCGTCGAACAGCTGCGCGAGGCGGATGCGGACTATGCGATCGTTTCGCTGGAGGAACCGCTGCCCGTGTGAGGCTCGCCGAACCTAGGGGTACTGCCTGAACCCCGATCAGGCCGCTGGCCGCCACTAGGCTCGCCCCAGTCCGGCTGTTCTTCCACGCCGCGGCCTGGGCGATCTGCCGGAGCGTCAGAGGGGGCCGCGGATGTAGACGTCCTCGGTGGAGTTGGTGTCTGCCGGCACCGCCCGACCGTTGGTGACGAAGACGACGGCCGAGCCGTCTGTGGTTGTCAGGTTGCCCTGGATGGGCTGGAGTTCGGTTCCCGATGCCCCGTTGAACCCACCCTTGGGGAGTTGCATGCCGGACGTGGAGAGGCTGGCGCGGATCGTGCCGGCGCCGGTCAGATCGTCGCGAAACACGTCAAACCGACCGTTCGTGTCGCCGGCGACCAACGTCGGATCGTCGGAGCTGTAGACGACATAGCGCCCGTCAGAGGAGATCCCATCGGTGTCGTAACGGTTCGTGTTGTTGCCGTGGATGAGCGTGGACGCCGCTGCCCCTCGTCGCCAGCGAAGCGCATCGTCGCCGCCGGAGTTGGTGTTGAACGCAGAGAAGGCGACGTACCTGGCGTCGGGTGTCATAACCGCGCCCGTCACCGTCGCATCATCCGGCGGCAGTGGCACCTTCTGCTCGCGGCTGGCCACGTGATCACGCACGTGGTACTCGAACGGCGTGCCATGGTGATCCTCGAACAGCATCAAGATGTGGCGGCCGTCGGAGCTTATGCCCACGGGTTGATTGTCGGCCATGGGCCCCGCATCGATCGGGTGGGTCGTGTGCCGCAGGCGATCTCGCAGCTCCGTATGCCACACATCGCCGTTGACGATCCTGGTGAACGCCACCCAGCGGCCGTCATCTGACACGACACCGCCCAGGCTGGCGGTTGCAAACTGGCCGCCGTGATTGGGGATGCTGACCCGCACCGTCCTTCCCGTTTTGCGGTTGCGAAGAAACACGTCGGAGGCATGGTTTGTGTCCGGCGCCCTGGTCAGGTTCGACGCGGTCGACGTGAACACCACAAACCGGCCGTCGGCCGATATGGCCGTGCCGACCGCATCCGCGTTGGCCTGCCGCCGATTCGGCCCCAGATCCACGCGATGCGTGCGCCCCGAGACGACATTGCGAACGAACACATCCGACTTTCCGTTCGTGTCACCCGCCACCAGATTCGACGCGCTCGAGTTGAACAACACATAGCGGCCATCCGGCGTCACCGCCACAGCAACGCTGGCGCGGTTCCCGCCACCACCAGACCGTGACACGCTGACCAACGTCGTGACCACCCCACCGGTCGCGCCCGCCGTCGCAGCCGGGATCAACGCAACCGCCAAGACCACGACGCCGACAACAGCCACGCTCGTCGCAACCGAGCGTCGCGCCGATCTTGAAAACCTCACGGTCAACAGTCCGATGTCTTCACCCGCCCATCGTCCCTCCCAACCAGCGCTTCATCACTCACCTCTCGATCGGCTACCGACCAGGCAGGCAAGCGGGGGTGCCGGCGGAGTTCGAGCCGACTATCGCAAACCGGCAACCAAGTGTCAAATAGCACGATCGCAGCAGGGCCGGGACTCGTCCGAGCTGTGCTCGCCGGAGCCCGGACTGTGACGGCCATCTCACAGGTGTGGTCGGCATTAGCTCCAGTTGAACAGGCGGTCGACCCAGCCGGGCATGCGCACGTGCACCGCTCTCATGTCGTGGTAGGTGGACACGTACCAGGCGTTCCCTAATCGCACGGACCGCCGTTCCAAGGGGAGCACCCGCTGGTTGTAGTGCTGCTCGGAGTCCGGTCCCATGTGGTGGTACAGCCCAGCCAGCACCGTCGCCATGCGCGCGCCAATGCGGAGCGCCCGCACCAGCGAGGCGTGGGGCCGCGCCAGCAGCGACGGCGGACTCACCGACCTCGCCAGCGCTGCCGCCTTGGCCAGATGGCGGCTGATGCCGCGAGACGCGTCGGCCATCGCCGGGAACTTCCCCGACGGCGCCAGCTCGACCTCGGTGTGTGCCAGGGCATTCGCCTTGCGAACCTCGCGCCACATTGGACGAAGCGCCGTCATGTACGCGCGCATGTCGTCGTCCGTGGCGAAACCGACCAGCCTCGTCGTGCCGCCGCTGCTCGCAGGCGGCTGCGCCACGTGTGACGCCGGCGCGCTCTGCGTCGACGCGGCCGCACCACCACCGCCGCATCCCGCGACCAACGTCGCGCACAGCAGCACCGATGCGGCTGGAATCATTCGAACGGTCATCGCTGTCTCCCTCGTCTCGACAACAGCATCAGCTTGCCGCGGGTGAGCTCGCCCTCGCGTCCGGGGAACCCCTCGCGCTCGTCAGGTGGCGACCGGGAGGTCGCTCTCGGGGTAGGCGTGTAGCGGTGAACCCGGCTCGCCCCGAGGTGGCGGACGCGAAGCGTGCGTGGATGCGCGTCAGGTGAGCCTCGACAGGCCTCAGCTCATGAAACACAGGCCCGGCGATCTCGCGGTTCTGCAGGCCCCGAACCGCCAGGCTCGCCTCCTGCGGTCGGCCGGCCTGGCCCACCGTTCCACCCGAGGCCCGGCAGCGACCCCGAGCGGGCCATAGGGGCTCGGGCGTGCTGGTGCCCGCTTGCCACGTGCCGTTCGTCTGTAGGAGGATCGACGGCGTGACCGAGCAGGACATCCTCGACCGCGGCATCGAGCTGATCGCGGTCTCGTTCGTCGACGGTGCGGGCCTCACCCGCGCCAAGTCGATCACCGCGGCCCGGGCCGAGGCGACCGCCCGCCATGGCGTGGGCGTGTCTGAGTCGCTGTCGAACTTCACGGGCGAGGACATCCTGGCCACTGCGACCGGGTATGAGGCGAC
>DATBPD010000038.1:0-2267 GCA_036561525.1 Candidatus Dormiibacterota bacterium
GCCGCAGCGAGCGGGTGGTCCCGGACGCCACCCGGCGGGCCCTCAACGCCCGCGACCGGGGCTGCCGCTGGCCGGGCTGCGAGCGGCCCCCGTCCTGGACCTCGGCCCACCACGTCGTCCACTGGGGCGGGGTCAGTTCGGACCCACCGACCTGCCCAACCTTGTCCTGCTGTGCCGCCACCACCACTGGTCCGTGCACGAGGGCGGCTGGACCCTGGTCGACACCGACCACGACGGCATCCTGGCGATCTCCTCGGTGGTGGGGGTGCAGACCCACCACCCCATCGCGCTCGGGAGCCCGCTCCGACGCCGCGGTGAAGCCGCATCTCCAACCGCTCAGCCGATCGAGATGCCCTCGTCGAGCCGCGGCAGCGACGGGTCGATGTCGGCGCGATGCGAGTCCATCAGCTCGACCAGCTGCCGCACAGATGCCGCCGAGCGGTGCAGCGCCTCGCGATCACTCGTCTCGAGGTCGACCTCCACGACGTCGAGAAGGCCGCCGCTGCCGAGTCGGGCGGGGACGCCGGTGTAGAGGCCCCTGACGCCGTACTCGCCCTGCAGGTACACGGCGCACGGCAGCACCTGGTGGGTGTCGAGCACGATGGCGTCGGTCATCTGGGCGGCCGCCGCCGAGGGCGCGTAGAACGCGCTGCCCGTCTTGAGGAGTCCGACGATCTCGGCGCCGCCGTCGCGGGCGCGCTGCACGATCTCGGCGAGCCGTTGGGCTGGGATGAGCTCCGCCACCGGGACCCCGGCTACGGTGGTGAGCGCGGTGAGCGGGACCATGGTGTCGCCGTGGCCGCCGAGGACGTAGGCGGCGACGTCGAGCACCGATGCGTCGAGCTCCTGGGCGATGAAGGTGCGGAAGCGCGCGGTGTCGAGCACCCCCGCCATCCCGATCACGCGCTCTCGCGGGAAACCGGTGACGGCTCTGGCGATGTGCGCCATCGCGTCCAGCGGGTTGCTGATCACGAGGATCACCGACTCGGGCGACATCCTGGCGACCTGGCCGGCCACTGATGCGACGATCTTGGCGTTGGTCATGACCAGGTCGTCGCGCGACATGCCCGGCCTGCGGGCGACACCGCTGGTGATCAGCACGACGTCGGAACCGGCGGTCTCCTCATAGCCGTTGCTGCCGGTGACGAGCGAGTCGTAGCCGACGATGGGACCGGCCTCGAGCATGTCGAGCGCCTTCCCCTGGGGCAGTCCCTCGACGATGTCGACGAGCACGATGTTCGCGTAGTTTCGTTCGGCGAGCCGCTGGGCGAGGGTGGCACCGACGTTGCCGGCACCGACGACGGTGATCTTGATGCGCACGGCAAAACTCCGGAACTCTGCTGACGTCTGCTCGAAATCCCGGGCATTGTAGGAAGCGGCGCTCGGCCCACGCTGTGCAGCGGCTAGCATGGCCGCGATGTCAGCCGACTCGCCTCGGCGTCCGCTCACCCGCGCTCAACGCGCACTCGCGTACGCACTGGTCGGCTGGTCGACGGAGATCGGGTTCACCGCGCTCGAAGGCCTGGCCCATCGCCGGACCCGCAGCGCCAGGCTGCAGGGTCACAGCTTTCTGTGGATGGCCCCAATCTACGGGCTGTGCGCGGTGTTGTACGAGCCCGCCCATGACCTGATGCGCGAGCGGCCGGTGGCGCACCGCGCACTGGCCTACGCGCTGGGCATCCTCGCCGTCGAGTACACGGCCGGGCGGCTGATCCGGCGCGCCACCGGGGTCATCCCGTGGGACTACAGCGGCCGCAGCCCGTTGGCGATCGGCGGTGCCACGCGGCTCGACTACGCGCCGCTCTGGGCGGCCGCCGGCGTCGCCCTCGAGCCGGTCGACGACGCGCTGCGTTCGGCGCGGATCAGCTGGGCCGGCTGATGCGGCGCCGCCTCCCGCCGGGCGCTCGCCAGCGAGCCGCCATCGTTGTCGAACGGCTGCGCGCCGAGTACCCGGTGGCGTCCTGCGCGCTGGTGCATGACTCTCCGCTGCAACTGCTCGTCGCCACCATCCTCAGCGCGCAGTCCACCGACAAGCTGGTCAACCTGGTCACTCCCGTTCTCTTTGCCCGCTACCCGACCGCCGCCGCTCTGGCCGCGGCGCCTCAGGAGGACGTGGAGGAGGTCATCAAGTCGACCGGGTTCTTCCGGATGAAGGCCCTCGCCACCCGCGAGATGGCCCGCGACCTTGTGGAGCGCTTCGACGGTGAGGTGCCGCCACGCATGGAGGACCTGGTGACCCTGCGCGGAGTCGGTCGCAAGACTGCCAA
>DATBPD010000039.1:0-18689 GCA_036561525.1 Candidatus Dormiibacterota bacterium
CCACCGCCGTCGGTTCGCATTGTGCCCAGCCTCATGCCGCACCGGCGTGCAGACAGCTGAGCACCTCGTCGTGGATGAGCCCGTTGCTGCTGATCACGTTGGCGCCGCGGGCATGGTCGACACCGGCGAAATCGGTGAGACGCCCTCCCGCCTCGCGGACGATCAGCCGCGCGGCACTGATGTCCCACTCGTTGATCACCGGCTCGATGCCACAGTCCACCGCCCCCTCGGCGACCAGCATGTGTGACCAGAAGTCGCCGAACCCGCGGGTGATGCGGCAGCGTGCGGCGAGCGCGTCGAAGCCAGCCTGCCAGCCGTACTTGGCAAAATCGCGCACGTCGGTGAACGATAGCGTGGCGTCGGCGAGCCGCGTCACCGCCGAGACGCTCAGGCGCTCGCCGGCGCACATCGCGCCACCGCCGCTCGACGCCCACCAGCGACGCCGCAGCGCGGGCGCGGACACCACCGCGCACGTCTCCTCGCCGTCGTGCTGCAGGGAGATCAGCGTGGCCCAGACCGGCACCCCGCGGGCGAAATTCTTGGTGCCGTCGATGGGGTCGACGATCCAGCGCCACTCGGCATCGCCACTGGAGCCGCCCTCCTCGCCGAGAACCGCGTGCGATGGACGCAGCGCCGCGACCCGGGCGCGAATCATCTCCTCGATCTGCCGGTCGGCGTCGGTGACCGGGCTGTCGTCGGGCTTGGTATCGACGCGCAGGTCGCTGGCGCGAAAGCGCGCGATGCTGACCGCGTCGGCGAGATCGGCGAGCTCGAGAGCGAGAGTCACCTCATCCGCTGCCGCGGTCGTCAACTGTCGTCCTCGACGGTGGTGAAGAAGCAAGACGCCTCGCCGGTGTGACAGGCCGGACCGCTGGGATCGACGCGCAGCAGCACGCTGTCGTCATCGCAGTCGAGGCGCACCTCGACGACATGCATGCGGTTGCCGCTGGTCGCACCCTTCTCCCACAGCTCGCGCCGCGACCGGCTCCAGAACCAGGCCTGATGGGTCTGCAGCGTGCGCTGCCAGGCGGCGTCGTTCATGTAGGCGAGCATGAGAACTGCACCTGTGCGTGCGTCCTGCACGATCGCGGGCACCAGCCCGTCCGTGTTGAAGCGCGGACGTTGGCTCACCGCCGCACCTCGACGCCAGCGGCGGCCAGGAAGCGCTTGCAGTCGGGGATCGGGTGCGCGTCGAAGTGGAAGATGGACGCCGCCAGGGCCGCGTCGGCGCCGCCCTGATCCAGCACGGCGCGGAGGTGCTCCGGCTCTCCGGCCCCCCCGCTGGCGACGATCGGGACGGGCACGGCGGCAGCAACGGCGGCGGTCAGCGCCAGGTCATAGCCGCGGCGGGTTCCGTCCCTGTCCATGCTGGTGAGCAGCAGCTCACCGGCACCACGATCCGCCGCCTCTCGCGCCCAGCCAACCGCGTCGCGCCCGGTATCGCGTCGGCCCCCGTGGGAGTGCACCGTCCACCCCGTGCCCACCTGGCGCGCGTCGATGGCCACGACCACACACTGCTCGCCGAACCGCTGCGCCGCCTCCTCGATGAGCGCCGGACGCTGCAGCGCAGCCGAGTTGATCGACACCTTGTCGGCGCCGGCGCGGAGCAGGCGGTCGATGTCCTCGACGCTGCGCACCCCGCCGCCGACGGTGAGCGGGATGAACACGGTGTCGGCGGTGCGGCGCACCGCGTCGATGAGGATGTCCCGGCCGTCGCTCGACGCGGTGATGTCGAGGAAGACGATCTCGTCGGCGCAATCGGCGTCGTAGCGCGCCGCCAGCTCGGCCGGGTCACCGGCATCGCGCAGGTCGGTGAAGTTGACGCCCTTGACGACCCGGCCGGCGTGCACGTCGAGGCACGGGATGATCCGCTTGGCGACGGTCATGCCACGGCTCCGTGGCCGAACCGGGCCAGCGCCGCGCCGAGGTCGAAGAGCCCCTCGTGCAGCGCCCGGCCGACGATCACCCCGGCCGCGCCCGCCGCGGCACAGGCGGCGACGTCGTCGATGGTGGTGACGCCAGCGCTGGCGAGGACGGGACCCGGAAAGCGCGCACAGACATCCCGCAGGGCGGCCAGCGCCGGGCCGGCGAGCGTGCCGTCACGATCGATCGCGGTGTGCACGATGCCGGCGATCGGCCACGTGCTCCAGCGGTCGACGTGCATGGTGGCGTCGCCCGCCGTCTGCGTCCACCCCTGGGCCCGCGCCTCGCGGCCGTCGACGTCCAGCGCGATCAGCACCTTGTCGGCAAACTCCGCGCACAGCGTCCTGGCAGCCTCCGGCTCGCGCACCGCGAGGCTACCGATCACCACCCACGCGGCACCGGCATCGAACCAGCGCTGCGCGGCGGCGTGGTCGCGCACGCCACCGCCCACCTGCACCTGCGCGCCGCTTGCCGCGAGCGCTGCGACCGACGCCAGGGCGGCGCTCGACGACGCCGGATCCGCCTGCCCGCGCGCCGCGTCGAGATCGACGACATGGACGCGTCGCGCGCCGGCGGCGACGAAGGCGCTCACCACCGCCACGGGGTCGTCGGAGTACACCGTCTCACGCGCGTAGTCGCCGCGCAGCAGCCGCACCACCTGTCCCGCGCGCAGGTCGATCGACGGGATCACCAGCATCGGCGCTCGCTCAGGCGCGGACCGCGGCTGTGCACCGGGACACGAAGTTGGTGCAGGCCGCAACGAAGTTGGCGTACACGCGCAGCCCCGCCGCAGCGCTCTTCTCGGGGTGGAACTGCGTGCCCGTGATGTTGCCTGCCTGCACCGCTGCGACGATCTCGCCGCCGTGGTCGGTGACCGCCACCACGCAGCCTTCATCGTCGGGGATCGCCGCGTACGAGTGCACGAAGTACGCGTACGAGCCGTCGTCGACGCCGGTGAGCAGGGACGATGGCCTGGTGACCCTCAGCCGGTTCCAGCCCATGTGCGGCACCTTGCCACGCGCCGGCCGGAGCCGGCGCACCCGCCCGGGGATGAGGCCGAGACCCGATTCTCCATCACCCTCGTCGCTGTCGCTGAAGAGCAGCTGGAAGCCGAGGCAGACCCCGAGGATGGGCCGGCCCGACCCCGCCACCGCAGCGATGGCGGCGTCCAGCCCGCGGCTGCGCAGCGCCCGCGCCGCAACCACGAACGCGCCCACCCCGGGCAGCACCAGGCCGTCACAGCCGGCCAGCTCCCGCGCGTCGGCGCTGAGCACGGCGTTGCCGCCACCGTGGGCGAGCGCGCGCTCGACGCTGCGCAGGTTGCCGACCCCGTAATCGCAGACACCGATTCGCGGGGCGGCGTGCGTGGTCACAGCATTCCTTTGGTGGAGGGGACGCCACCGCCGATGACCGTGAGCGCCTGGCGGGTGGCGAGGCCGATGGACTTGAACGCGGCCTCGGCGAGGTGATGGATGTTCTCGCCGCGGACCTGGTCGAGGTGCAGGCTGACACCGGCGTTCTGCGCGTAGCCGCGCACGAATTCCTGGAGGACGGCGACGTCGAAATCGTTGATGCGCCCGCGCAGGCCATCCAGCGCGTACACCACGTGCGGGCGCCTGCTGTAGTCGAGCGCGCAGCGCACCAGAGACTCGTCGAGCGGCGCGTACGCGTGTCCGAACCTGGCGATGCCCGAACGGTCCCCGAGAGCCTCGGACACGCAGCTGCCCAGCACCAACCCGGTGTCCTCGACGAGATGGTGGGCGTCGACGTCGACATCGCCGCGGCCGACCAGGCGCACGTCCATGCCGCTGTACTTCACCAGCGACTCGAGCATGTGCCGGAAGAAGGGAAGGGGAAGCTCGATGGCCGCGCGGCCGGTGCCATCGAGGTCGACGGCGCACTCGACGCGCGTCTCCTTGGTCTCACGGATCGCTTCACCATGTCTGGCGCTCATTGCTCGCGGTCCTCCATGCGCAGGCGGATGGCCTGCTCATGCCCCAGCAGCCCCTCCGCCTCCGCCAGCGCGCACGCCACCGGGGCGAGCACGTCGAAGTCCGCCGCGGTGAGGTCGGCAACCGATGGCCAGCGCACGAAGTCCATGGTCGACAGGGGCCCGCGGTATCGCGCCGCGCCCTGGGTCGGCAGGGTGTGATTCGGCCCGGCGATGTAGTCGCCCATCGACACCGCTGAGAGCGAGCCGCAGAACACAGCCCCGGCGCCGCGCACGCGGTCGCGGAGCTGTTCGGCCTGGGTTCCCTGCAACGACAGGTGTTCGGGCGCGAACGCCGCGGCAACCTCCACCGCCTCGTCGAGGTCGGCGACGAGCACCAGCGCCCCATGGCGTCCCGCCGACTCGGCGATGATGCCGGCGCGAGCCGCAGCCGGCGCTCGCTCCGCGAATTGCGTTGCCACCGCCTCAGCCAGGTCGTGCGAGTCGGTGACACAGACCGCCCAGGCCAGCGGGTCGTGCTCGAGCTGGGAGATGAGATCGGCCGCGATGTACGCGGGGTTGGCGTCGGCCGCAGCGATCACCATGATCTCGCTGGGCCCGGCGAGCTGGTCGATGTCGACGGTCCCGAATACCTCCCGCTTGGCGAGGGTGACGAAGAGGTTGCCGGGACCCACCACCTTGTCGACCGGGGCGATGCCTGCGGTGCCGAACGCGAGCGCCGCGATCGCCTGCGCGCCGCCCGCCGCGTGCACCTCGGTGACGCCGAGGAGGTGGGCGGCGGCCGCCACCAACGGGTGGACGCCCCCGCGCTTTGTCGGAGGGCTGCAGAGCGCGATCGACTCCACGCCGGCGACCTGGGCCGGGATGACGCTCATCAGGACTGTGCTCGGGTAGGCCGCGCTGCCGCCGGGCACGTAGCAGCCCACCCGCCGCAGCGACTCGGGGCGCAGGCAGAGCGACGGCTCACCGCGCGGACGCGTGTCCACCTGCAGCTCATGGAACCAGCGGATCCGCTGCGCCGCCGCGGTCAGGGCGTTCTGCAGCGCGTGGTCGAGGCCGTCCCAGCATTGCGCCATCACGTCCACGCTGACCCGGGTGCCGGCCACCTCGACACCGTCGATGCGCCGGGTCCAGTCGGCCAGCGCCGCATCGCCAGCGTTGCGGACGTCGTCGACGATGGCGCGCACCGCGTCGACCGCCGAGATCTCGCGACCGAAGAGCGTGCGCAGGCGCGCCGTCGTGGCTGCGTCGGCCTCGGGGATGGTGAAGCGGCGCAGCCAGTCCCGGCCGGCGCGCCATTGTGCAGCGCTGAGGGTTGGCAACGTGGTCATCGCCCGCGTGCCTCGACGGTGCGTCGCAGAGCTGTGGCAAGCTCGGTGATCGCGGCGCTCCGTGTCTTCATCGACGCCACGTTGACAACCAGCCGCGCTGTCGACGCGGCGATGGTGGCGATCTCGGCCAACCGGTTGGCGCGCAGGGTGGATCCGGTGGCCACCACGTCGATGATGCCGTCGGCGAGGCCGGCCGACGGGGCCAGCTCGACCGAGCCGTGCAGCTTGATCAGCTCGGCGCCATCACCCCTGGTGGCGAACCAGCGCCGCGCTGCGTTGGGGTACTTGGTGGCCACGCGCAGAGGCGCGGGCCAGTCGCCGGTGGCCAGCGGTGACTCCTCCGGGGCGGCGAAGACCAGCCGGCAGCCGCCAAAGTGCAGGTCGGCGATCTCGTAGAGGTCGCGCCCGGACTCCCAGAGCACGTCCTTGCCGACGATGCCGCAGTCGCAGGCGCCCATCTCGACGTACACGGGGACATCGGTGGGCCGCACGGTGATCACCTCGTGCTCCCCAGCCCGGAGCTGCAGCCGGCGCTCGAAGGAGTCGGGCCGCAGCTCGGGAGCGACGCCGGATGCGCGCAGCAGCTCGCAGGCACCATCGAGCAGGACGCCGGTGGGGACGGCGATACGTAGGCCACTGCGCCGCGGCGCTGCGGCGGCCGAGAGCAGCTCGGCCCGCCGCGCCACCGCATCGTGACAGCGGTCGACGTGCACCACGAAGCCCGTCGACGGCTGGGCCAGGCCGAATCGTTCGAGGAGGGTGTCGTACCGACCGCCGGAGCCAAGTGGGAAGCCGAGGTCGCCGCTGAACAGCTCGAAGGTGGGGCCGGTGTAGTAGTTCCAGTCACGCACCGCCCCGAGGTCGAGCTGGACGCGATCGTGCAGCCCGCGGGCGCGGAGCAGCTCCCACAGCTGCGCGAGCTCGTCGAGCGCGCGCAGTGGACCTTCAGCCTCGAGCCCCCGGCGTGCCTGGTCGAGAAGCTCGGGGCCACCGCGCAGGGCGGGGAAGCGCAGCAGCAGCGCGTGCTCCGCCGCCCCGGCGGGGGTTCCCGCCAGCAGCGCCTCGACACCCACGAGGTCGCGCCCCGCCAACGCGGCGCGCACGGCGAGGGTGGCGGTGGTGTCCAGGCCAGCGCCGGCGAGCAGCGCAGGAAGGAAGCCGGCGTGGCCGACGTCGACCTGGATCCCGGGCACCCCGGCGCTGTCCAATGCGGCCATGGCCACGGCCATGCACTCGGCGTCAGCGCTCAGCTCGGCATCGCCGACAAGCTCGCAGCCGGCCTGCATGGCTTCGCGTCGTCGCCCACCGAGCAGCGCACGGTTGCGCATCACCGGCCCGGCGTAGCACAACCGCATCGGGAAGGGCCCGCGGCGGAGCTGCGTGGCCACCGTCCGGGCCACGCTGACGGTGCGTTCCCCCACCAGGGCGAGCAGTCGGCCGTCGGCGTCCATGAACCGGAAGAGCTGGTCGGGTGCCTCGCCTCCGAGGCCGCGGTCCACGGTGTCCGCGTACTCCGCGATGGGCGTGTCGATGAGGTCGAAGCCAGCAGACTCAAAGGTGGCCACCAGCGCGGCGCTCAGCGCACGGCGCGCCGAGGCGGCGCCGGGCAGCCAGTCGCTGAAACCGCCTGGTCGTGCGGCAGCACCGGTGGGGTTCATCCGCGACAGTGTAGGGATGACCCTTGCACGGGCCTCACCGCAGCGCGGCGAGCAGCGCATCGTTCTCCGCCACGCTGCCGACGGTGATGCGCAGGATGGCTGTCTGGGCTGTGCCCAGGCAGCGCACCAGCACCCGTCTCTGACGCAGACGCTGGGCCACCGCAGCTGCGGTCTCGCCCACGGGCCGGCCGGCCACGAAGTTGGCGTGCGACGGCGTCAACTGCCAGCCGAGCTCGTTGAGCGCCGCGGTGAGCCGGTGGCGCTCGTCGACGACGGCGTCGACGAGCGCCCGGTGGTGCACGACGTCATCGAGCGCCGCCCGCGCCCCGGCGATGGCGCAGCGGTCCACCGGGTACGACTCGGCCACCGCGTTGAGGTCATCGATCAGGTCGGCCGCGCCCACCGCGTAGCCGACTCGAAGCCCGGCGAGCGCGTATGCCTTCGAGAAGGTGCGCAGCACCAGCCACGTCGGGTGGTCGGCCAGCAGGGGGATGCATGACCGCGGGGCGAAGTCGCAGTACGCCTCGTCGATGACCACCACGCCGGTCGCGTCGCGCAGCCGGCTCTCCAGCTCCGCCGGGTCGACCCAGGTGCCCGTTGGCGTGTTGGGGTTGACGATGAAGCGAAGCGGCGCGTCGATGGCGGCGAACTCATCGGGCACCTCGCCACCGGGCGGCAGCGCCACCGGGTGGGGTGTTGCGCCGTGGATCCTTGCCGCCACCGGCAGAAGAGAGTAGGTGGGATCGGTGACCACCAGCCTCGCGCCCGGTTCGCAGAAGGCACGAATGCAGGAGTCGATGAGCCCGTCGGCGCCGTTGCCGACCGCGACGCTGGATGGGTCGACGCCGTGGTGCGCGGCGAGCGCTGAGCGCAGCGGTTCGCCGTGCGGGTCCGGGTAGCGGTTGAGCTCATGCGCGGCGCCACCGATCGCGGCTGCGACGTGGGGCGACGGCGGCAGCGGCGACTCGTTAGTGTTGAGCTTGATCCAGCCCTCGCCATCAGGCGGTTGCTCGCCCGGGACGTAGCCGAATTGCTCACCGAGCGAGCGGCGGCGCAGCTGGGACATCGGGGCAGTCTACGAACTGCGGCGGGCTGCGCCGATGTCCCGACCCGGGGCGTGGACCCGTGGTACCGTGCCCGCGCTCATGAACCCAACCGTTCCTCTGGTCGTGGTCGCGACCGCCTGCGCGGCAGTCACCAGCGGCTGCGGCTCGTCGACATCCGCGGCGCCGACACCCGCCACCGCCCTGGCCTCGGCCGGAGCGCCCAGCGCCGCCGCCGCCGCGCCGACCCCCCCGGACGCATGCGTCGTGGGCGCATGGAAGGCGAGCTTCTCGATGACCGTGTTCCCCGACGATGCCACGCGGGTCAACCTCAGCGGTGGCGCCGGCGAGGTGCTCACGCTCAACTCGGACGGGAGCTTCCTCGAGGACCTGGGCGGCGTCCGGCCGCTGATCGGGTCGGCCGATGGCCATCAGTACTCGCTGACCGGCAGCGGCAGCGCCGCCGGCCACTTCACCACCAGGGGCGGCATGATCACCTACACCTATGACCAGGGGTGGCGGCTGGTGATCACGCTCACCAAGGACGGGACGGCAAACCCCGTGGTACAGCCGCCGATCGCTCAGACCGACTCGTACTCGTGCACGTACGGCGCTTCGCTGTCGACGGTCGCTTCCGGCGGCGGTTCCACCCAGTACGTGCCCAGCAGCTGACCGGGACGCTTCCGCAGATGGCCCGCTCGCACGTCAGCCCGCGCATGCAGCGGGTGACGCTGACCGTCGGTGGCCTGCTCATCGCTGCGGTGATGGCCGCCATCCTGCCCTTGATCGTGCGGCGGGTCGGCGACGCGGACTACTGGTGGCACATCGTCACCGCGCGCTGGATCCTCGACCACCACGCGCTGCCGGCGCACGACCTCTTCACCTACACCGTCCCCGACCACGCGTGGACGGATCACGAATATCTCTCCGAGCTGCTGATGTACGGCCTCGGCCGCATCGGTGGCCAGCTCGCCGTCAGCGTCGGGCTCGGCGCGGTGACCTGGGCCGGGTTCTGGCTGATCCTCAAACGGATCAACCTGTCCGCGCAGCCGTTCATCGCCACCGCGGTCGCCCTGGCCCTGGGGGCGGTGGCCGGGGTCGCGGTCTGGGGCCCGCGGCCACAGATGATCACGTTCGCGTTCATCTGCCTCGAGCTGTATCTCATCGAGCGTTTTCTCGCCGGCCGCGGTCGCGCGCTGTATGCCATGCCCGCGGTCCTGCTGGTGTGGGCCAACTTCCACGGCGGCTTCGTCATCGCCTTCCTCTTCCTCGGCATCGCGGTGCTGGTCGAAGCTGCTCGCTGGCTCTTCGACCGCAACGACACCGCCGCGCGTGTCGCCGCGGTTCGCCTCGCCGTCATCTCCGTGGCGTCGGCGGTCGCCGGGCTCGCCAACCCGCACGGCATCGCGCTCTACGCGTACTCCTGGCGCACCCAGACGAGCGCCGTACAGCAGGCGTTCATCACCGAATGGCAGTCCCCGGACTTCCACAGCCTGTCGATGCGCGGGCTCGAGGCGATGATGGTCCTGCTGGTCATCGGCCTGGCGTTCCGGCGCGGGCGGGTCACGGCGTTCCAGGTGCTGGTCGCCGTCGCCGGCCTGGTGCTTGCCCTGCAGTCGGTCCGGCACATCGCGGTGTTCGTCGCCGCGGCCACACCCCTGCTCGCCTGGTCGTGGGGTCCGGTTCTCGCCGATCTTGGCCGGCGCCGCCGCGGGCCGGCATTGCGCGTCGCGCTGCAGCCGCAGCGCGCGCTCGCCGGCGCGGCGCTGTTCGCGGGCGCGGTCGCCGTCGCCGCGCTGGTGGCGCTGCGGGTGCTTCTCGGCCACCAGGCCGCCAGCACAGTGGAGAACTTCCCGTCCAGGGCGGCAGACTACCTCGACAGCCATCCGATGGTGGGCACCCACATGTTCAGCGACTACGGGTGGGGCGGCTACATGATCTACCGCTTCTATCCCGACCCCAACCGTCGTGTGTTCATCTTCGGTGAGGCCGACCTGATGGGCGACACGATCATGAACGAGTACGCCGACGTGGTCGGGGTCAAGAGCGACTGGCTCGACATCCTCAACAGGCACAACGTCGACTACGTGGTCTACGACACCAACACCGCGTTGACGTCGGCACTGGCCACCCAACCCAACTGGCACCAGGTGTACGCGGACAGCTTCGCGGTCGTCTTCGTCCGCGGCTGACGGCGCGATTCACAGCGCGCGCTCAGGTGGCGCTCAGGGGATCCGGACGTGCGGTGACGAGCATGGCCTCATCACCAAGCAACAGGAGATCCCGATGAAACGCCACCGCTGATCCACCTCGGGCCACCAACTCCCATCCACCAACAACACGCACAACACGAGGAGTCCCATCATGGACACCGACAACACACTGCTGCCACCACCGCCGCCGCCCCACAGGGCGCCGATGTTCGGCAGGAACGGACAGCGTGCCGCTGTTGCGGCCACCGCCCTCGGCCTGATGACCGGCGCTTTCGCAGGCGGGTTCATCGTGACCCACGCAGCCACCACGGCGGCCAGCCCGAGCGCCAGCGCCACGACCCCCTCCACGACAACGCCGGCCACCGGGACGGCGCCGGCACCTGGCACATTCCACTCCAACGAGAACGCCACCCACGAGGCGGGCGAGAGTGCGGCGCGTGAAGCGCAGGAGAACGCGGGCCAGGTTCCCACGGTTCCGTAGCGCATCGCGCGACCCGCCAGTCTGGGGCCGGCACCGCGCCGGCCCTTCCTGTGCCAGGTGATGTCGCCGGGCTCTTCCGCGTCACCGCCGGTGGCAGAACCCCACGTCCGGTCGCGAGCGCCCCGGCGTCCCGACCTGCTGTGCCATCGGCCAGCTCGACCGCTCCGGCGCCCCCGCCCGACCCACTCACCATCGCGGCGATGCGGGCCCGCTCATATCCCGCCAGCAAATTGCTGGCGGTGCGCTCCGACGGGGACCAGGGCGGCTACGTCAACACCGTGGTCGCCTACCAGTCCGACGGCCTGCGCGAGTACGCCCTGATGAGCGTGCCCGACCGAGCGCGGCCGGCGAAGGGCTGGCCGGTGATCGTCATCAACCACGGCTACAGCGATCCCGCCACCTACCAGACGGACGGTTCACCGTACTCGCTGTTCGTCAGCGCTTACGCACGGGCGGCTACACCGTCATCGCCACCCACGGCGCGCCGGCGGAGAACCCTGCGTTCTGGAACAGCGCATCCGCGATCAGCTACGTCGACTCGGATCACGGCCATGGTCCAGATCAACCAGGACGTCGGCGACACGGTGGTGCCGAAGATCCTCTCCGACCATCTCGCCGCCGCCCTGCGCGCCGCCGGGAAGGTGTTCGAGTACCACACCTATCCCGGCGACGACCATCAGCTCCTGCGCAACCGCGCCTCAGTCCTGGCCGCGACCGTCACGTTCTACCGCGCTCATCTCTGATCGGCAGCTCGATGCGGAACGTGGCACCGCCGCCCGGCGTGTGACCGACGCGGATGCTGCCACCGTGGTCGGCCACCACTGCGGCGACGATGCTGAGCCCGAGCCCACTGCCGCCCTGGTCGCGGCTGCGCCCGGGGTCGACACGTTGAAAGCGCTCGAAGATGCGCGGGACGTTCTCCTCAGGGATGCCGGGTCCGTGGTCCACCACCTCGAGGATGGCGGTCGAGCCGCCGATCCCGAGGGTGACCTCGACGGGCGATGCCGGCGGCGTGTGGACCAGCGCGTTGCGGACGACATTGCCAAGAACCTGGCGCAGGCGCATCTCGTCACCGATGACCTGGGCCGGGGCGTCGATCCGCGCGGTGATGGCGCGGGTCGGGTCGGTGGCGCGGGCATCCGCGCAGGCGTCGGTCACCAGCGCGCCCAGGTCCACCGGCGCCCGCTCCAGCGGTCGCCCCTGGTCGAGCCGGGCCAGCAGCAGCAGGTCATCGACGAGAACGCCCATGCGCGCCGCCTCATCCTCGATGCGCCGGGTGGCCAGCGCCACATCCGTCTCGGTCATCTCTGGGTTGCGGCGCAACAGCTCGGCGTAACCGCGCATCGAGGTCAGTGGGGTGCGCAACTCGTGGGACGCGTCGGACACGAAGTGGCGCAGGCGCTGCTCGCCGGCCGCTCGCTCGGCGAACGCCTTCTCCAGCTGGCTGAGCATCGCGTTGATCGCCACACCGAGCTGGCCCACCTCGGTGACCCCGTCGGCGGGCTCGACGCGCCGGCTGAGGTCGGTGGCGGCCGCCCTGGCCATGGTGCCCATGCGCTCCAGCGGACGGAGCCCGCGACGGACGATGAGCCAGGTGGCGACGAGGACGATGACGGTGGTGGCGGCGCCGGCGATCAGCTCCAGGATGAGCAGCTGACTCGACGTCGCCTCCACCTCGTCGAGCGGCAGGGCCACGATGAGCAGGTTGCCGCTGCCGCGGTTCTGCGCCGTGTCGACGTACACACGAAACGAGCTGCCAGCGCCGGGTCCCGCACCCTGGGTTGTGAGGAATGTCCGCGCCTGGAGCGAGCCGGGGAGCACCAGGGACGTGGTCGCATCGTCGCCGCTGGGCCCGGGAAAGTCCTTGCTCAGGCCGCCGACCACGCTGCCGGTCGGCGTCACGATCTCGCCGAAGGTTCCCGGCGGGAACTGGATGTTCGCGCCCGCTGGTCCACCGTGCCCGAAGTCACCGTTGCCCTGCGGGCTCACCACGGCACTCTGCACGTTCTGGTGGATGGAGACGATCTGGTCGTCGAGCCTCGAGATCAGGAACGATTGCAGCGAGACGTACGTGACGATCCCGACCGTGATCAGCCCTGCGATGAACAGCGGCGCCAGCGTGACAAGCAGGCGCCGGCGGAGCGACATCACGCCCCTCGCGGCACCCGGCATACGTAACCGACGCCACGCACTGTGTGGATGAGCCTCGGGTCGGCCCTGTCGACCTTGCGCCGCAGGTAGCTGATGTACGTCTCGAGCACGCTGGCGTCGCCGCCGAAGTCGTACCTCCAGACATGGTCGAGGATCTGGGTGCGTGAGAGCACCCGGCCCGCGTTCATCAGCAGGTAGCGCAGCAGGCGGAACTCGGTGTGGGTCAGCTCGACGACCTTGCCGGCGCGGAACACCTCGTGGGTGTCCTCGTCGAGCTCGAGGTCGGCGAGCTGGAGCCGGCCGCCCGTCCGGTCGGTGGCACCGCTGTGGCGGCGAAGGACGACGCGAACGCGAGCCACCAGCTCCGCGATGCTGAACGGCTTGGTGACGGAGTCGTCGCCGCCGACGGTGAGCCCCCGCACCTTCTCCTCGGTCGAGTCGCGCGCGGTCAGAAAGATCACCGGCACCTTGATGCCGTCGCCGATGAGCCGCTGCACCAGGGCGAACCCGTCCTCGCCAGGAAGGCCGACGTCGAGGATGACCAGCGCGGGCCGGAAGTCCATGACCGCGCTGCGCGCCTCGCGGGCGCTGGCGGCGGTGGCCACGGTGAAGCCCTCGTACTTGAGGGCCATGGCGACCAGGTCGGTGATGGCCCGCTCGTCGTCGACCACCAGGACCCGCAGTGCTTCGCTCATGCGGCCATGATTGCCGCTCAAGCTGGGAATCTGCTCAGAGAACCGTCCACGATGCCTGGGAGCGGCAGATCCCGGTCGGCCTGGTTCAGGAGCTGATGATCACCGGGGTTCCGTCGGCGGTCCACTGGTAGGCCCACTGCATCACCGGGGTGGGCACATGGACGCAGCCGTGGCTGGCCGCCGACGGGTTGTCCTGGCTGCCCGGACCGTAGGCACCGGACGACTCCCAGGGCGCGTCGTGGATGAAATAGCCGCCGCCGGCGAACTCCATGACCCAGCTGACCCAGCTCGGGTAGTAGTAGAAGGGCGAGCTCTTCGGCC
This sequence comes from Candidatus Dormiibacterota bacterium, assembly GCA_036561525.1. Lineage (GTDB taxonomy): Bacteria > Chloroflexota > Dormibacteria > Aeolococcales > Aeolococcaceae > Aeolococcus. Next base: position 13,768 of record DATBPD010000039.1, read on the forward strand.
AGGGGGAGATGAACTGGAAGGGCGACTGCTTGTTGAAGATGTGGAAGGTGCCGCTCGGGGTGCGAAGCTGTGGCCGGCCCGTGCTGACCGCTGTCGCCTTGACCACACAGCCGTCCTGATAGAAGACCATCTCCTGGAGCGAAAGCGAGATGGTGATCACCTTGCCGCCGCCCACCGGGTGGCCGCACTGGTGGGCGGCCAGCTCGGCGTTGACCTGGTTGTTGAGCGTTGAGATCGACTGGCCGACGGCGGTGAGCTGAGCGCTGGTGCTGGCGGCCTGGAACTGGCCGGCGATCCCTGCGTTCTGCGCCGCCAGCGCCGCGGCGTTGGGCGTGCCCTCTGCCTGCGCCTGGTCGATGGTCAGCAGCAGTGGGTGGACCTGCCCGGCGACCTGGTCGTTGAGATCGACCAGCGACTGGAGCGCGTTCACCGCGGTGAGCAGCTCGCCGCCGGTGCGGATTGCATCGCCATTGTTGGCGATCTCGCTGGTGAGCTGGGCGGCGAGGGCGGCCACGTTGCCGGCATCGAGGTTGTCGGCCTGGGCGATGCTCACCAGGCGCTGGGCGGTGGCCAGCACCGCCTGCGGGCCGCCCGCCGACTGCAGCTCCTGCTGCAGCTGCTGCACCTTGGCCTGCTGGGCGGCGGTCACCGCGGTTCGCTGATGGGCGATGAATGCCTGCCACGAGGTGATCAGGTCGGTCACCGCAGCGGGCGTGGTGGCGGTGTCGAGCTTGGCGGTCCATTGACTGGCTGCCGTGGTCGAGTCGCTGGTGAGCCAGGCCCCCTGCTGGGTGGCGAAGGTGGCCCACTGGGCGATCACCGCCTCTGCCTGGGTCCGCCGGCCGGCGAGCGCAGCGCTCCAGACCGTCTGCGTCTGCGCCCCCAGGCGGCTCAACAGGGCGCGGCCGTCGCCGCCGAGCCAGCTCGGCGACCACCACGCGGAGTTGGGGGCTTGGGCCGACAGGGTGGCGCGGAGCGGCGCCAGGCTCGAGGCGGGAACGCCCTGGGCCTGTTCGAGGTCCCACTGAGCTCGCAGGCCGGCCGCGCCGTCGGCGAAGGTTCTCTGCCGGTCCCCGGCCGCGTGGGCGGTGACTGCACCACCGCTGGCGACGCAGATGATCAGGAAGGCGGGGATCAGGTAATAGCGGAGGCGCATCAACTCGGCGTTCGTGGTGAGATGGGGCCGACTGTACCCCGTCTGGCCCGGGATCGGACCTGTTTCAGCAAACGCGGATGCTGGCGTCTGGGTTACAGCCCGCCGTGGCGGTTGCGGTGAGCCGCTTTGCTGATGACGCCCTCGAGCTCATCCCTGATCACCCCGAGCTCCACCCCTATCGAGGCTCATCAGCGGCCAGCGACTGGGGGCAGGGTGCATGACATACCGGCGGCACGGTGCATGACATACGGTCGGGGCGTGACCGATCGCCCATCGCGCGCAGGGGCAGCGGTGGCGGCATTCCGGCGGCTGACCACCGCGGAACCGGACGGCGTGTGGTCCGCGCCCGGGCGGGTCAACCTCATCGGCGAGCACACCGAACTACAGCGCCGGTTTGGTGCTGCCCGTGACTGTCGACCGCGCGCTCACGGTCGCCGCCCGCCTGCGCGGTGACGATGTGGTTCGCGTCGTGTCGCTGCAGGTGCGCGGTGAGGTGCAGATGGCGCTCGGCGACATCCAGCCTGGCCACATCCACGGCTGGGCGTCGTATCCGCTGGGCACGATCTGGGCGCTGCAGCAGGCGGGATTCGCAATCGGTGGCGTTGACCTCGTGTTCGACTCCGACATTCCAATCGGCGGTGGCCTGGCGTCGAGTGCGGCGCTCGAGGTGGCCACGGGCCTGGCGTTGAGCGAGTTGAGCGGTCAGCCGATGACCCCGCTGGAGCTGGCCCGGTGTTGCCAGGCTGGTGAGAATTCGATCGCCGGTGCGCCGACCGGTGTCATGGACCAGGCCGCCCTTCTCTGTGGTGGCGCCGGACACGCGCTGCTGCTCGACTGCCGCACCCTCACCACTGAGCTGCTGCCCTGGCGGCCGCACGATGTGGGGCTCGCCCTGCTGGTCATCGACACCGGCGTGCGCCACGCCAACAGTGGTCCCGGTTACCGCGCCCGGCACCAGCAGTGCGCGCAGGCCGCCGCAGCGCTCGGCGTGGCGACGCTGCGCGACGCCACCGCCGACAGTGTCAGCAGGATCCTGACCGGTGTGCTGCAGCGACGCGCCGCACACGTGGTCGGTGAGAACCAGCGAGTCGCCGAGGTGGCCGCGCTGCTTCGCGCACAACGGCTCCGCGAGGTCGGCCCGCTGTTCGATGCGAGCCATGCGTCCCTGCGCGACGACTACCAGGTGTCGTGCCCTGAGCTCGACCTCGCCGTCGATGCTGCCCGCACGGCGGGCGCCGTCGGCGCGCGCATGACCGGCGGTGGCTTCGGTGGCAGCGCCATCGCGCTGGTCGACCTCGCCGGCGTCGCCACCGTCTCGATGGCGGTGGCGGAGGCTTTTGCCCGCCGCGGATATCGGTCGCCACGCATCTTCGCGGTGGTCGCCGCGGCCGGCGCGCACCGCCTCGCCTGACGGCCTCGGTTCAGGGAAGGAAGAGCATCGAGTCGCCAAACTCGTGCCAGAGGTAGCCACCGTGGACGGCGGCGTCGTAGGCGGCGTCGACCAGCGCAGCGCCGGCAACGGCGTCGAGCAGGAGCAGATGACTCGCCTGCGGCTCATGCAGGCCCGTGATCAGGCCGTTGACCACGCGCGCGCGCCGCTGCGGGCCCAGCACCAGGTCGGTCCAGCCGCGCGCGGCACGAACCTCGCCGCTCCCCGTCGCGGCGCTCTCCAGAGCACGCACCACGGTGGTGCCCACGGCGACGATCCTGCCGCCCGAGCAACGAGCGCTCATCACCAGCCGCGCGGTGGCCTCCGAGACCTCGAAGCGCTCCGGCAGCGGCGGCTCGCCCAGCTCTGGGCTGGAGACACCGGTGTGCAGCACCACCGGGGCAACGGTCACGCCCGCGGCCACCAGCCTGACCAGCAGCGACTCCGTGAACGGCCGGCCCGCGCTGACCATCTCGGCGCTGCCGGATTGCCGCGCGTACACGGTCTGGTGGTCTGCCAGCGGGAACCTGGTGGGGAGGTGGCCGTATTCGATCGGCCGGCCGTGTCGCGCCAGGTACTCGTGAGCGTGGACGCGGTCGCCGGGCGTTGCCCGCCACAGCCGCGACGACAGCGACGCCGGATCGGGGTAGGCGGCGTCAAGGCGAAGGGAGAGCCGGCCCGGCAGGGTGAGAACCGCGCCGCGCGCTGCCCCCGGCTCGGGGCCATGGCCGCCGGGATGGCGCACCTCCACGACCCACGAGCCGTCGTCGAGAATGGTCGACAGGTGCACTGGGACGGCGCGGCCATCGGCAAGCCGTCCATCCACCGCGGCCGGGAGCGTCGCTGAGGTGTTGATCACCACCAGGTCACCGGGGTCGAGCAGCTCGGCGATGTCGTGGAAGCGCCGGTGCTCGACGTGCCCGGGTCGTGCCACCAGCAGGCGGACAGCGTCACGGGCCAGGCCGCGCCGCTCCGCGGGCGCGGTCGCCTCGCCGTCTTCAGGGATGGCGAAACGCGCGGCAGCGCGCTGCAACGCCGGCTGCGCGGCGGTCACAGCCGCGTCTCGTCGGCTAGGTCGGACGATCGGTAGCGGCCGCTCGGCAGCTCGCCGGCGATCAGGCGCATCAACGCGGGGGCCACGCTCTCCGGCGAGGCTCGATCGCTGATGTCCTCCCCGGGGAACGCCTGCTGGTGCAGATCGGTGTTCATGTCGCCGGGATCGAACGCGTACACCCGCAGGGCGGGGTGCTCGGCGCCGATGACGGCGGTGACCTGGTCGAGGGCTGCCTTGGATGATCCGTACCCGCCCCAACCCTCGTACGCCTCGACGGCGGCGTCGGACGACACGTTGATGATGCAGGCGCCAGTGCGCAGATGAGGCAACACCAGTTGGAAGAGGGCCAATGGAGCGATCGTGTTGACCGCATAGACCTGTTCCAGGGTTGGCAACGGGTACTCGGCGAGGGGCGGCTGCGGGCTGGGTCCGAGCATGCTCGCGTTGTTGACGAGCAGGTCGAGCCCACCCATGCTGGCCGCTGCGGCTGCGAGGTCAGCGCGGTGGCTCGGATCGGATACGTCGCCGGGCACCACGACCACGGCGTTGCCGCCATCCATGGCCGCAACCGATGCGCTCAGCCGGGCCGCGTCGCGCGCGTCGACGATGACGACCCAGCCATCGCGCAGCAGGCTGGCCGTCAGCGCGCGGCCGAGGCCACGCGATGCACCCGTGACCAGCGCGACCCTGCTGTGAGGGGTGGTGCTTGACCTCTTGGCATCCATGGGCGCACCCTACAAGTTGAAGTGAGCTTGAAGTCAAGTGCCGGCGGTCCGAGCAGCTCGGACGAGCTGACGGTGGGGGAGGTGGCGCAGCGAGCCGGGTTCGCCACCTCCGCGGTCCGCTACTACGAGGCCGAGGGCCTCATCCAGGCCGCCCGGTCGCCCGGCGGCCAGCGTCGCTACCAGCGCAGCGTGCTGCGCCGGCTGGCCTTCATTCGCGCTGCCCAGAATGTCGGCCTCTCGTTGGAGGAGGTGCGCGACGCGCTGGCCACGCTGCCCGAGAACCGCACCCCGACCAAGGCCGATTGGGCGCGGCTGTCGCACTCGTGGCGCGCCCGTCTGGACGGACAGATCGCCGGCCTGATGGCGTTGCGCGACGGCCTCACCTCGTGCATCGGCTGCGGCTGCCTGTCGCTGCGCCGCTGCGCGCTGTCCAACCCCGGCGACGTCATGGGGTCGTTCGGCGCCGGCGCCATGTCCCTGCCCGCGGCGCTGCGCCGGCCGCCCAAGCCGTAGGGGTCAGCGCTCCTCGCGGCGATGCCCCGATGACAGCTCGGCAAG
>DATBPD010000040.1:0-62321 GCA_036561525.1 Candidatus Dormiibacterota bacterium
CTTTGATCCCGCGCTTCCATTTGGCGGGTACAAGCAGTCGGGGTGGGGGCGCGAGATGGGCTTCGAGGCGGTGGCCAACTACCTCGAAGGCAAGGCTGTGTGCATCCAGCTGTGAACGGTCCCGCTGCCGGCGACGGCCCGCTCACTGGTGGGGATCTCCTCGTCGCGTCGCTGATCGCGAACGGCTTGGACACCATCTTCACGCTGCCCGGGTTACAGCTCGACCCGGCCTTCGACGCGCTGGCCAAACGACCGCACGACGTGCGGGTGCTGCACACGCGACACGAGCAGGGCGCCGCCTACATGGCAGACGGCTTTGCCCGCGTGACCGGCCGGCCGTCAATGTGCATGGTGGTCCCAGGCCCGGGACTGCTCAACGCGATGGCCGGCCTGGCCACCGCGTATGCCTGCTCCTCTCCGGTGCTATGTGTCACGGGGCAGACCCCGTCCGGCACGATCGACGCGGGCCTCGGCCTTCTCCACGAGATCAAGAACCAGCTGGAGATGGTGCGAGCCGTCGTCAAATGGTCCGGTCGGGCGATGCACCCCGAGGACATCCCTGACCTGTTGTTCCTCGCCGTCACCGAGATGCTCACCGGCAGGCCTCTGCCCGCCGAGGTGGAGATTCCCCCGGACGTGCTCGCCGCCGTGACACCGACGGCGCCGGAGATCCGCGTTGCAGAGGGGCGCCGCGCGGTCCCCGACACAGACGCCCTGGCCCGCGCCGGGGAACTCCTGCTCGGCGCGCAGCGGCCGCTGATCATGGCAGGGGGAGGCGTGATCCGCTCCGGCGCCGGCGAGCAGGTCACCGCACTGGCGGAACGGCTGGGCGCGCCCGTGATCATGACCACCAACGGCAAGGGCTCGCTCAGCGCGCGCCATGCGCTCGCTTTCGAGGCGACGGCCATCCCTCACCTGTTGCCGGCGGCCGACGTCGTCGTCGCGGTGGGAACGCGCTTCGCGCCGCGCAACGGGACCCGGTGGCCACTCCGAGGTCACCAGACGCTCATCAAGGTCGATGCCGAAGCCGCCGAGTTGACACGCGGCATCGCACCGCACGTCTCCATCGAAGGCGATGCACGCGCGGTCACCGAGCTGCTCGTCGACCTGCTTCCCGCAGGGTCCAAGGGCGGTCCAGCCTGGCGCGAGCTCGACGGCCTGCGGCTGCGGTTGCGCAACGAGGCCGACGCCATCCTGCCGCAGGCACAGTACGGCAGGGTGATTCGCGACACCTTGAGCGATGACACCATCGTCATCGACGGGATGAACCAGGTGGGCTATTGGAGCCGCTTCGGGTACCCGGTGTACACACCCCGGACCTTCATCTCGCCCGGCTACCAGGGGACACTCGGTTTCGAGCTGCCGACCGGGTTGGGAGCACAGGTTGGAGCGCCCGACCAGCGCGTGGTCATCCTCGCCGGCGACGGCGGCTTCATGTTCAATGTTGGCGAGCTGGCCACGGCGGTGCAGCACAAGATCAACGCGATCACGATCGTGTTCAACGACAACGCATACGGCAACGTGCTGCGCACCCAGGACGATGACTACGGCGGCCGGCGCATCGCCTCGGATCTCGTCAACCCCGACTTCATGAAGCTTGCCGACAGCTTCGGTGTCCCCGGGATGCGAGCTGAAGGGCCTGACGACCTCGGTCGCTGCCTGCGGATCGCCCTCGATGACGACCGGCCAACCATCATCGAGGTGCCGGTGAAAAAGATGCACGACCCCTGGCCGCTGATCCAGGGTCACTGACCGAACCATCAGCTGGAGCGCATCAACTCCTCGATGTCGTCGAGCACCGGGAGCAGGTATCGCTTGAAAAGCGGCGGGTTCTCGGTGATGGGGAAGTGCCCAAGCCCGGGCATCGGATGAAACTGCGCGCCGCGTATCCGCGCGGCGGTCGCCTCACTGAGCTCGAGCGTGCACGAGTAGTCGTAGTCACCCGTCATCAGGTGCACCGCACAGGCGGAGGTGTCGATGGCGCCGACGCGGTCCTGTGCGTTCCAGTCGGAGCTGTAGAAGTCGATGTCGCCGTTGAACACCGCAGCACCGGCCTGGCTGTAGATCCACCAGATCTCGCGGCGGTGCAGCTCCGGAGATGACGGTGCCACCAGACCGTCGACCCACGCAGGCACGGCCTCGGACTCGTTCACCTCAGGGTGGTTGGTCCAGCCGATGCGTCGTCCCTGCACCCGGTCAGCGCCCTCGCACGCAATCACTCCGGCGAACAGGTCGGGACGTCGCAGCGCCAGCTCGAGGACGATCTCTCCGCCCATCGAACAGCCCAGCGCAACCGTTCGCTGCAGCCCCAGCGCCGCGGCGAAGGCCGCGGTGAAGTCGGCGTAGAAGTCAGTGGTCAGATGGTAGGCGTCCTGCCACCACCCTTCCGGCGGCATGGAGCGACCGTGGCGGGGGAGATCGAACGCGATCAGTCGCCAGCGCGACGTGAGGTCGCTGTCGTTCAGCATGTGCATGAACTGCCGCGAGTCGGCACCCGCAGTGTGGAGAAGCAGCAGAGGCGAGCCCACGCCGGCCTCCTCGAAGTAGACCCGGTAGCGCCTGCCCTCGAAGTCCAGCCACAAGTACCGACCGGTGATCGGCTCGAGACCGACCGCCGTCCCGGGGACGTGCGCGTCGCGCGCGGAGGGCCCCGAGACCACCTCGCGGGCCAGCTCCGACAGGCGGCGGACGACTCGCGCCGACGCCATGAACAACCGCCGGTCGCCATCCACTCGGAAGTCACCGACACGCATCCACATCGCGAACAGGTCGTGGTGGTGGCGCGGAGGCATCGGCTCGAGAAAACGCTGCCAGGTCGGTGGTGGTGCGGAGAGTGTGAAGTCCCAGGAATCGTCGATGGAGACGGAGAGGGACGCGTCGACGATACCGCCGTTGAACACGACCAGACACACCCTGTCAGCCGAGCGCAGCAGCAGTCGGAACCGTGACCTTTCGCTGATGACCGCAAGCTCAGGATCGGCATCCGCCGCTGCACGAAATGCCGCCAGCCACGGCGCAGACAGGAACTCGCTCAATGCCGCCTCCCGCGACCGTCAGCTAAGCAGGGTGGGTCTGTCGCTTTCTACTACAGCCGCGCCACCGCTGGGGGAGCAGAGGCACCAGGATCGGTGAACGGACCATGCACGCAATCGATCTGGCTCTGCAGAGTACGCTTGGTCGGTTCTCTCCGTCCGCCGCCTTTTCCTGAGTGGAGACGAAACCAATGCCATTCGTCGAGGTCACCCTCACCGAGGGACGCAGTCCGGAGCGGCTGCGCACGTTGATCACCCGCCTGACTGAAGCCACCGCGGCGAGCCTCGACGCACCGCCGGAGAGCATCCGCGTTGTGATTCGCGAGGTGCCCGCAACGCACTACGCTGCCGGGGGCGTGACCTTGGCGCAGAGTCGGTCTGAGCCTCGATGAAGCTCATCCCGCACGTGATCGACGGCGTGGAGGTGGAGTCCGTGGACGGCAAGCGCATGACGAGCATCGACCCCTGGACACGCGAGCCATGGGTAGAGGTCGCGCTCGGCGGTGCGGAGGACGCATGCCGCGCCGTGAGCGCTGCACGTCACGCGTTCGACGCCGGTCCGTGGCCGCGAATGGGTCACTCCGAGCGCGGCAGGATCCTGCACCGGCTCGCCGATCTCATCGAGGCTCATGCCGACGAGCTAGCCATGGCCGACACCACCGACATGGGCAAGCCGATCGCAGGCGCCAGGGCCATGGACGTGCCCCGGTCCGCATACAACCTGCGCTTCTTCGCCGACCACGCGCGCCTCGCAGCCGGCGAGGCGCTGCCGATGGACAGCGGCCATCACGCGTACACACGGTTCGAGCCCGCGGGCGTCGTCGCCGCCATCGCGCCGTGGAACTTCCCCCTCATGCTCGAAACATGGAAGGTCGCCCCCGCGCTCGCGTGGGGCAACTGCGTCGTCCTCAAGCCCGCAGAGGACACGCCCTGCTCGGCCCACATGCTGGGGGTGCTCGCCCTCGAGGCGGGGATTCCGCCTGGGGTGTTCAACGTGGTGCAGGGGTACGGGCCCGAGTCGGCGGGCCAGGCTCTCACGGAGGATCCACACGTCGACAGGATCACGTTCACCGGCGAGTCCGCAACGGGCAGGGTGATCGCCCGAGCGGCGGCGGCCAACCTCACCCCCGTGAGCCTCGAGCTCGGCGGCAAGGGCGCCAACCTTGTGTTCAACGATGCCGACCTCGACCGCGCGGTGCGCTGGTCGATTCAGGCAGTCTTCTCCAACGCTGGACAGATCTGCCTGGCCGGCAGCCGGCTGCTCGTTCAGCGCGGCATCTACGACGCGTTCCTGGACGCTTTCACCGCGGCCGCTGATGCGATGGTCGCGGGCGATCCCAAGGAGCCGGGCACGCAGCTCGGACCACTCTCGTCGGGTGCCCACTTCGCCAAGGTGCGCGGCTACATCGAAGGCGCGGAAAGTGACGGTGCGACTGTGGTCACCGGAGGCCTCGACGACGGCTGGTTCGTCCGCCCGACCATCCTGACCGGCGTTCACGCGACAGCGCGCGTGCGCTGTGAGGAGGTCTTCGGACCTGTGGTGGTGGTGGACCCCTTCGACACCGAGGACGAGGCGGTCACCGCCGCCAACAGCAGTCCGTACGGCCTCAACGCCATGCTTTTCACCGAGAATCTGTCGCGCGCGCACCGCGTCGCCGCGGCGCTGCGCGCCGGCACCGTGTGGACCAACTGCTTCTTCATCCGCGATCTTCGCGCGCCGTTCGGCGGCGTGGGCGACTCCGGGGTCGGCAGAGAGGGCGGCGACTTCAGCCGCGAGTTCTTCACCGAACCGAAAGCCGTGGTGATGGAGATCACACCCGCCTGACGGGCGGAGGCAGGTCAGCGTCAGCCGGGCACGAGGACGAGCTTGCCCATGGTGGCGCGACTCTCCAGGTCGTGATGCGCCTCAGCCGCCTCCGCGAGCGGGTAGCGGCCTCCGATGTGCACGGTCAGCTTGCCCTCCGCTATCCAGGCAAAGATATCGGAGCAACGCGCCAGGAGCTCCTCTCTCGTGCGCGTGTAATCGGCGAGCGTCGGTCGCGTGACGTACAGCGATCCCAGTGTGTTGAGCCGCTGCAGGTCAAAAGGTGGCACAGGACCGCTCGCAGCGCCGTACAGCACCAGGCAGCCTCGGGGCCGCAGGGAGGCGAGACTGCCCTCGAACGTGGCCTGTCCGACCCCGTCGTACACCACCGCCACGCCCTCGCCACCGGTGACCGAGCGCACCGCGGGTGCGAACGGCTCAGCCGCGTACATCACCACCTCATCGGCGCCGGCTTGCCGCGCCGCAGCAGCCTTCTCAGCAGTCGAAACAGTTGCGATGACGCGACCGCCGCGCAGCTTGACGACCTGGGTCAAAAGGAGCCCGACGCCCCCCGCAGCGGCGTGGACCACCACCGATTCGCCCGTGCTGACAGGGTAGGTCGACGTGGCCAGGTAGTGAGCTGTCAGGCCCTGCAAAAGGACGGCGGCGGCCACCTCGTCGGACACGCCGTCGGGAATGGGAACCGCCTCGACGGCATCCACCAGGGCGAGCTCGGCGTAGCTGCCAGCTGCATTTTTCCAAGCCACGCGGTCACCGTCGCGGAACCGCTGCACGTCGGGCCCGACCCGGGTGACCGTGCCGGCGCCCTCCCCGCCGAGGACAAACGGCGTCGGGCGGGCGTAGTGGCCGATCCCCCCACGCACATAGGTGTCCATGAAATTGACCCCGGCGGCCGTGATGGCGACGAGCAGCTGTCCAGGGCCCGGCACCGGATCGGGCATGTCGACCAGCTCGAGCACCTCGGGACCGCCCTGGCGGTCAACACGAACTGCGCGCATCTCAAACACTCCTGCGGTTCTCGGGGACATGACGATCGTATCCGCCGAGGCACTGCGGCGGGGTTCACACTGGCTGATCCAACCATCAGCGGTCATCAGTTGACGCATTCGCTTGCGCCAGTCACGGTGGGTGTGGTCATGCTGCACGACTCGGCGCCGGGGAGTTTGGGTACGCTCGCCCCCGCGTTTGACACCCTCGGCTGCCCTCGCTCATCCACGAACCAGGAGGACCCGGAGTGGCCGACACGGAAGCATCGACGCTGGTGGTGAGCGCGCACGCCGCGGACTTCGTCTGGCGTGCAGGAGGGGCCATCGCGCTCGCCGCTGATCGGGGTGAGAAGGTCCACGTCGTGTGCCTTTCGTACGGTGAGCGCGGCGAGTCCGCCAGCGCATGGCGAGCGGGTGAGACGCTCGAGGAGATCAAGGCGCTGCGGCAGTCCGAGGCGGAGGCGGCCGCGAGGGCGCTCGGCACGACCATCGAGTTCCTCGACTCCGGCGACTATCCGCTGCGCCCTTCTGCCGAGCTGCTCGACACGCTCGTCCACGTCTACCGCAAGACGAAGCCGACCGTGGTGCTCACCCACCCTCGCTCCGATCCGTACAACTACGATCATCCCGTGGCGGCCCATCTCGCCATCGAAGCACGCATCAACGCTCAGGCAGCCGGCTACCCCGCGGAGGGCGAGCCGCTGGGCGCTCCCCCCGTGTTCTTCTTCGAGCCCCACCAGCCTGAGCAGTGTGACTTCAAACCGCAGGTCCTCCTCGACATCACCAACGTCTTCGAGCGCAAGCGCGCGGCGATGGAGTGCATGGTCGCGCAGCGTCACATGTGGGACTACTACACGGACCTCGCCCGCAGGCGCGGCGTGCAGCTGGCCCGCAACGCCGGTCCGAACATGGGCTTTCCGACCACGGTCCTCGCCGAGGCGTACGCCCGCCTGTACCCGCAGGTGACGGACGCTCTGCGGTGACCGGCAAGCCGATGGTGGTGCGCAACCACGAACGAGTCGATACGTCGGTGGTTGCCGCGCTCGGAGCGGGCGGCGTGGCCACGGTGCACGAGGCGCAAGGAAGAACCGGCCTCCTCCATCCGCGGCTGCGGCCCATCTATCCCGGCGCGTCGGTCGCCGGTACGGCGACGACTGTGCTCTGCCATCCTGGCGACAACCTCATGCTCCACCTCGCCGTGGAGGTGTGCCGCCCGGGCGATGTGCTTGTGGTGGCGATGTCCTCCGAGAATGAGGACGGTCTGCTTGGCGAGCTGCTCGCCACGTCCCTGCGCGCCCACGGTGTCGTCGCCGTCGTCATGGATTGCGGCGTTCGCGATGTCGCCACGCTGCGCGAGATGGATTTCCCAGTATGGGCACGAGCCGTCTCCGCTCAGGGGACGTCGAAGTCGGTGGCCGGGAGTGTGAACGTCCCCGTGGTCTGTGCTGGGCAGTCGGTGCACCCCGGTGACGCCATCATCGCCGACGACGACGGTGTCGTCTGTGTCCCTCGCCGCATCGCATCCGAGGTGTCCGCACGGGTCACGGACCGCACCACCCGCGAGGTCGCGATGCGGCAGCGTCTGGAAGAGGGCGAGCTCGGAGCGGACATCTACTCTCTTCGTGAGCTCGCCGAGCGTCTGGGCATCGAGTACATTGAGGAGACGCCACCCGCATGAAGGTCTACGAGGCCGTTGCGGACACGCTCGTGGCTGCCGGGATGCGTCAGATTTTCGCCGTGATGGGCCACGGCAACATCGACCTGCTCGGCTACCTCACATCCACGCGGGGTATGTCGGCCATCCACGCCCGGCACGAGCAAGGGGCGGTGGCCATGGCCGATGGTTACGCCAGGGTCAGCGGGCAGCTCGCGGTCGTCACCGTGACCCAGGGACCTGGGCTGTCGAACACGGCGACGGCCCTGGTGACCGCAGCGAAGGTGCACTCGCGTGTGCTGCTGGTGTGCGCCGACACTCCCGGTGACGACCCCGACAACTCTCAGTACATGGACCAGGTTGCCTTCGCAAGGGCGACGGCCGGGACCTGCGAGCACGTCGCCAGCGCTGAGCGATTGGGCAGCGCCCTGGCCGCCGCGTTCGGCCATCTGCGCGCCGGCCGCGGGCCTGTCGTCCTGAACATCCCGACCGACGTGCTGTCGGCCGAGCTGGGCGCGCCGCTGCGCGACATCGATACCTCGGTCGTGCTGTCGCCGCCGTTGAGCCCCAGCCCTGCTGCGGTGGAGCAGGCCGCCACGCTGTTGGCAGCAGCAGGACGACCAGTGGTGATCGGCGGCAGGGGTGCGGTGGACGCCAATGCAGGTCCGGCGCTCGGGGCGCTCAGTGACGCCCTCAACGCCCCCTTCCTCACCTCGCTGCTCGGCGGCGGCCTCAACAGCGGCCATCCACTGTCGGGCGGCACCGCGGGGCCTTTCGGCGAGGGTATCGGCAGCGACCTCCTCGCCGAGGCGGACTGCGTCTACGCAGCCGGTGTCTCCCTGTCGCCATGGACCACATCCGGAGGTCGCGTCCTCGCGGGGAAGCAGGTGATCCAGGTGGACACCCACCCCGAACAGATCGGCGTCCGCTACCCCGTGGCGGTGGCGGTGGTCGGCGATGCCGCCGTGACCACGACGGAGGTGGCCGTCGCGCTTCGCGCCGCCGGGGCACGCGGCGGCTGGGACGCATCGCTGCGCCGGCGCATCGAGAGCTATCCCGGGCGCGAGTACCCGCCGATCGACGACAAGGAGGGGCACCTCGATCCGCGCAGCCTGCTGCTCGCGCTCAACGCGGCGCTCCCTCAGTCCCGGGTCGTGGTCACGGACACTGGAAGCTTCGTCCACTTCACGTTGCAACTCATCGACTCGCACGACGCCCGGCGCCTGGCGCCCACCAACAACTTCGGGGCGGTGGGGCAGGCGCTCGGCACGGGTATTGGCGCCTGCTTCGCCGTGCCCGGCGAACCTGTCACGGTGATCTGCGGCGATGGCGGGTTCATGATGTCTCTCAACGAGTTCCACACAGCAGTGCGGTACCGTCTGCCGCTGCAGGTGATCGTCATGAACGACCAGGCGTACACCGCGGAGCGCCGGTCGCTGGTGGCGCGCGGGTGGCCGGACACCGAGGCGCGACACCCTTCGCCTGACCTCGCCACGCTGGCCGATGCCTTCGGCGCGCGCGGCCATCGCATCAGCTCAGCTGCGGACCTGGACCGGTTGCCCAGCCTCCTGCAGTGTGAGGATGGTCCGATCCTAATCGACGTCGCGATCAACGGCGACGTCGTCAACCCGGTGGGTGCGCACATCGCACGTGGCCTGGCCCGGTCGGGAACGTAGCCCACAAGACGCGGAGGCATTGACACGATGAGACAACGCAAGTTGGGATCCGAGATGTTCCCTGTTTCGGCGATCGGGCTCGGGTGCATGGGGATGTCGCAGTTCTACGCGGGGCGCGACGACGAGGAATCTTTCGCCACCATCCACCGCGCCATCGATCTCGGCTGCACGTTCCTTGACACCTCCGACGTCTACGGCCCCTTCACCAATGAGGAGCTCGTCGGCCGGGCCATCAGGGACCGCCGCAGTGAGGTGCAGCTCGCCACGAAGTTCGGGAACATTCGCGGCAGCGACGGCGGCCTCGTCGTCGATGGCCGTCCCGAGTACGTGGCCATGGCGTGCGACGCATCGCTGGGACGGCTCGGCGTCGACCACATCGACCTCTACTACCAGCACCGTGTCGATCCCGATGTCCCCATCGAGGAGACCGTCGGCGCCATGGCCGAGCTCGTGACCGCCGGCAAGGTCGGCCACCTGGGCCTCAGCGAGGCGTCGGCGCCAACGCTGCGACGCGCCAACGCGGTCCACGCCATCACGGCATTGCAGACCGAGTATTCGCTGTTCAGCCGCGACGTCGAGACATCAATCCTCCCCGCGTGCCGTGAGCTTGGCGTCGGGTTCGTGGCCTACAGCCCTCTCGGCCGCGGCCTGCTCACCGGGTCGATCACCAACCCCGAGGAACTCGGTGAGGGCGATGCTCGCAAAGGTGGACGCTACCCCCGATTCAACGGCGAGAACCTCCAGCGCAATCTCGTGCTCGTGGATCGGCTGCGCTCGATCGCTGCAGAGAGGGGCGCCACGCCGGCTCAGCTCGCACTCGCCTGGCTTGTCCATCAGGGGCCCGACATCGTGCCGATCCCGGGGACGAAGCGGCGCTCCCGTCTCGAGGAGAATGTCGCAGCCGAGGCGATTAGCCTGAGTGCCGATGACCTTGCTCGCATCGACGAGGCCGTTCCCGGCGGCGCGGCAGCGGGGGAGCGGTATGGCCAGGAGCAGATGTCGATGGTCAACCGCTGAACGACACAGTGATCACGCCGCGACGTCAAGCGGTTGGTGTGTCGACCGTCTCGCCGTTGCGCAGGGTGTGGAACTCTGTGCCTGACCCGACATTGCCGCCCAGCAACCTGACCACGACACCAAGACCGTTGTCGTTGAGCAGCCCGTCGTGAAGCGAGTATGCCCGGCGCGGTGCCACCTCGCGCACGTAGTCGATCGTCTCGCCCAGCTTCATCCAGGGCGCGTGGGTGGGCAGCATGAGGGTGGGCACCGCCGCGGGCGGCACCGTCAGGGCGTCCCCGGGGTGGAACAGATCGTTGTCGAGGAAGAAGCCGATGTTGCCGATGACGGGGATATCAGGGTGGATGACCGCGTGGTGCTCGCCGTGCACCTGAACCTCGATGCCCGCCGCCGTGAAGGCATCGCCGTGGCCGACGACGTGCACTGGGACCTTCAGGCTGCCCAGCTTCGCAGCGACGCCGCGGTTGGTCCAGACCTCGACGCCCGGGTTGGACTCGACGGCTCGGCGCAGATGACCCTCGTCGAAATGGTCGAAGTGCTCATGGGTGATGAGCACCGCGTCCACGCCCAGCACGGCATCAGGGTCGGAGAACGAGCCAGGATCGATCACCAACGTCTGCCTCTCCTTCTCGACGCGAATGCATGCGTGTCCCATCTTTGTCACTTGCATCTCGGTGTCTCCAGCGCGGTATCCAATGTGCCGGCGGCGCGACGCTCAGTATGCATCGCGGCGCGGCGCTCGCGAGGCGGGTCCATCCATGCGCGGCGGCGATCGGAGGATGAAGCCGATTCATCGACCGAGCCAGCCTTGGCAATGCCTGCAGCAGACTTGGGAAGATCGCCACGATGACGACGACGATTCCCACCGAGAGCAATGCCGTGCCCGCAATGCCGTCGCCATGGGCTGTGCAGTCGACCGCGCCCTCCTCCGCCCTGCGAGCCCTGGCAGAGGTGGACTGGGACGTCGTCGTGATCGGCAGTGGCAATGCAGCGCTCGTGGCGGCGCTGACCGCACGACGTCTCGCGGAACGCGTGCTGGTCCTGGAACGCGCACCACGCCACATGCGCGGCGGCAACACCCGGCACACCCGCAACATCCGATGCGCGCACGCTACGGCCGATGAGTTCACGCCCGGCACGTACTCGGTCGACGAACTCTTCAGCGACCTGCAGGGAGTCGGCCGCGGACCCGTCAACCGGGAGCTGGCCCGCTTCGTGGTCGCCGAGTCGCAGACGATCCCACGCTGGATGGCTGATCACGGGGTGCGCTGGCAACAGCCATTGGCAGGCACTCTCAATCTCAACCGGACCAACCGGTTCTTCCTCGGCGGAGGCACCGCCTTGGTCAACCACTACGCTCGCACCGCCGAGCTCGCCGGCGTCCGCATCGTGTACGAGGCCGCGGTATCCGGTCTCCAGTTGAGGGACGACCGTCGTTGCACAGCGGTGGTGCTCGACACTGTCGATGGCCCGATCGGCATCCCCACCGCCGCGGCGGTGGTGGCATCGGGAGGGTTCGAGGCGAACCACGCGTGGCTGCGACGTTACTGGGGTGACGCCGCCGACAATTACCTGGTGCGGGGCACGCCGTACAACGATGGATCGATGCTCGCGCTCATGGTCAACCTCGGCGCCGCCGTGGCCGGTGAGCCGCGTGGGTTCCATGCCATCGCTGTGGACGCGCGCGCGCCGCGGTTCGACGGCGGAATCGCCACCCGGCTCGACTCAGTCCCTTACAGCATCGTGGTCAACCGGGGCGGCGATCGCTTCGCCGACGAGGGCAGCGACATCTGGCCCAAGCGCTACGCAAGCTGGGGAGGCCTCATCGCCGCGCAGGACGGCCAGATCGCCTACTCCATCTACGACGCACAGGCGGCCCCGCTCTTCATGCCCAGCATGTACCCAGCGTACACGGGTACCTCGGTGGCTGAGGTGGCACGCTCGGTAGGGCTCGACGCCGACCGCGTCGTGCGAACCGTCGCCGACTTCAACGCGCATGTGGATCCGGCGGGGCGATTCGATCCCAAGCGGCTCGACGGCTGTGGAACGCGCGGCTTGAATCCGCCCAAGTCCAACTGGGCGTTGCCCATCCAGGCGTCTCCCTTTCACATCCTGCCGCTCCGAACCGGTATCACGTTCACCTTCATGGGGCTGTCGGTCAACGAGTGTGCGCAGGTCCTCGGCTTCGATGGCCGTCCCTTCACCAACGTGTACGCGGCCGGCGAGGTGATGTCGGGCAACATCCTGTCGAGCGGTTATCTCGCCGGTTTTGGGCTCACGATCGGCAGTGTCTTCGGTAGGATCGCCGGTCGGGAGGCGGCGATGCACAATGCTCACTGAGCTGCTGGACGAGGCGACTCGGCAGCTGACCATCTGCAACGCCTGCCGGTACTGCGAGGGATACTGCGCGGTCTATCCCGCCCTGGAGATCCGCCGCGAGCTTGGCCGCGGTGATGTTGTGTACCTGGCAAACCTGTGTCACGACTGTCGCGCTTGCTTCTACGCATGCATGTACACGCCTCCCCACGAGTTCGCCATCAACATCCCTCTGGTTCTCTCTTCTGTCCGCGAAGAGACGTACGCCCGCTACGGCTGGCCGCAGCTCATGGCGCGACTCATGAGTCGCGGTGCGCTGGGCACTGTCATCGCCAGCATCGTCGCGGCGCTGCTGGCTGCCGCCGCTATCACGCTGTTTGCCTCCGGCCACCGCCTGTTCGGGGTCGTGGCAGGGCCGGAATCGTTCTACAAGCTCGTCCCCTACCTGGTGCTTGTCATCGGCTTCCTGGGCCTGGGCGCGTATGCGCTCGCCGCTGTCGTCGCTGGTGGCGTCACGTTCTGGCGGGACACCCGCGGAAGGGTCCGCGACATGCTGAGCTGGCCCGCGCTCCGTGCTGCCGGAGCCGATAGCCTGCGGCTGCGTTACCTGCGCGGAGGCGGTGACGGCTGTTACTACCCGGCGGACAGCCCTTCGATGGCGAGGCGCAGCATGCACTCGCTGGTCTTCTACGGGTTCCTCCTGGACTTCGCAGCGACGATCAGCGCGGCTGTGGCGCAGGACATTCTCGGCATCCCACCCCCGTATCCGCTGCTCAGCGTCCCTGTGGTGCTGGGGATCGTTGGAGGGGTCATGATGGTGGTCGGGACGACCGCGCTGATCCGCATCAAGCAGACGAGCGACGTGCGACCGAGCGCGCTGATGATGATCACCAAGGACTACGGGTTTCTCATCTCCCTCGACCTTGTCGCCATCACCGGCCTCCTGCTGCTCGCACTGCGCGCCTCGCCACTGCTGGGAACCGCACTAGCGGTTCACCTTGGAGCGCTCGTGGTGTTCTTCCTGACCATCCCATACGGCAAGTTCGTCCACTTCGCGTACCGCTACCTCGCCCTCGTCCAGAACCGCATCGAGTCGGTGAGGTCGGAGTGATGGGGAGGCTCAGCGACCGCACCGCGGTAGTCACCGGTGCCGCACGTGGCCTGGGCGCTGCGATCGCGGTCCGGCTCGCGGCGGACGGCGCCGGCGTCGTCATCCTGGACACGGCGCCGGCGCACGCCGTCGTCGACGAGATCACAGGCGCGGGCGGCCGGGCAGCGGCAGTCGTCTGCGATGTCACCGATGAGACGCGGGTGACAGACGCGCTCGCGGCGGCGGCGCCAGCCGGGGTCATCGACATCCTTGTCAACAACGCTGGACTGCTTCCGGGCAGCACACCGCTGGCGGAGCAGGAACGTGCCGACTTCGAAAGGTATCTGACGGTCAACGCCGTTGGCTACTTCATCGTCACCAAGGCGGCCTGCCAGTACCTGCGGCGGAGCGACCAGCCGCGCGTGATCAACGTCGCCTCGCGCACGTTCTTCATGGGCAATCCTGGCAGCGGGGCATACGTCGCCAGCAAGGGAGCTGTCTACGGGCTGACCCGGGTGTTCGCCCGCGAGCTCGGCGCAGACGGCATCACGGTCAACGCCGTCATGCCCGGCATGGTCCCGACCGACGGCACCAGAGCGCACCACGAGGACGCCGACTTCGAGAGGGTGATGATGAACCAGGCGATCAAACGGCAGGTGATGCCCGCCGACCTTGCCAATCTGGTCGCTTTCCTCGCCGGCGACGAGGCGGCGATGATCACCGGTCAGTCGATCATCTGCGACGGTGGCGGATTCCTCCACTGACCTCGACCGTCAGGTGCTGAACACGAGCAGCTTCACCACGACCGCCGTACCGCCGACAACGATGAGGCCACGCAGAAGCCGCGGCGGCAGTCGGCGCCCGACGTGCGCGCCGAGCTGACCACCGACGAGACTAGTCGCGCCGAGCACTAGCACCGCCTGCCATGCGACGGGCGCCAGGATGACGAAGACGACGGATGCGGTGCCGTTGATGATGGTGGCCAGCATGGTCTTGAGCCCGTTGAGTCGCTGCAGCCGGTCGGCGATCAGCACCCCGAGGATGCCGATCAGCAGAACTCCTTGTGCGGCCCCGAAATAGCCGCCGTACACACCGGTGGCAAAGACGCCGGCACGCAGCGCCAGCGTGCCGGCGCGACCCCCTCGGCGGTGCTCGAGCGCAGCCGCGAGCCACGGCTGCGCGATCACCAGCGCCACCGCGAAGAGCACGAGCACGGGCACCACCCCGCGGAAGATCGAGGCCGGAAGCAGCAGCAGCAGGAACGCTCCAGTGAGGCCGCCGACGAGCGCGAAGCCGCCGAGTTGGAGCACGCGGTGGCCTTGCCCTGCCAGCTCACGCCGATAACCGAAAGATCCGCTGAAGCTGCCGAAGATCAGGCCAACGGTGCTACTGACGTTGGCGACCAGGGGCGAGTATCCAGCCGCGAGAAGCATCGGGAAGGTGAGCAGCGATCCGGAGCCGATAGCGGCATTGATCATCCCCGCGAGCAGGCCGGCTACGGCCACGGCGACGATGAACGGCGGGCTCACGCCAGAAGTCGCGCACAGTCCGGCACCGCCGCAACATCAAGCAGGCGCTGTAGGAGCGCCTCCGCGTCGAGCCGAGGGCAGAGCATCATGAACTTGCGCCTGAGCTCCTCATCGCCGGCTGGATTGGCGTGGTGGCCGCGTGGATTGTCGACCTGCACGGTCCGCTCCCCCGCCGTGGTTTGGACGATCACGCGCGCGGGAGCGCGATCGGGCCAGTGGCGTTCGAGGTCGTCGGCGGCGCGCACCTCGACCCGGCGCGCCAGCGCCAGCACGCGCTCGTCCGGTTCGAACGCCTCCGGCCCCGTATGGCCGTGGACCAGCGCGGCGGCGACCGAGTAGGGCAGCGAGAACCGCGTCGACAGGCTATTCGGCCGCGGTTGCCGGTTGATCTTGAGGTTGTTGGACACTGTCTCCACCACGACGTGAGATACGCTGGCGATATCCACGTCGGGTGCGATGGTGAGCACGGCGTCGAGCGCGGCATGGGACAGCGCGCAGGCGCTGTGCAGCTTGAGGTAGTCCTGCGTGATGGCGAGGTCGGCATGGTCGAGGTGCCGGGACAGTGCGCTCACATCGCGGGGGTGGCCGACCAGCTCTCCGAAGGTCACGTCGAGTGCGCCGCGCGCGCCGGTGAAACCCGCGGTGGCCATCCGGTTGGCGGCGATGCCGAGAGCGGCCGCGGAGCCTGCCCAGGCGTTGCGCGCTGTGGCTCCCTCAAAGCAGGCTTGCCACACTGGCAGCAGCGGAAGGGTGGCCGCGATGCAAGCTGGTTCGAGCGGGTCCACGCCACGCAGCAGGGCCACCGCCAGCGCCGCGCCCACGGCGCCGAAGTGTCCGTGGGGATGCAACGGGTACGTCAACTGATACGCCTCGAAGAGGCGTGCGGTGACCTCGTAACCGGCGAGTGTGGCCGTGAGCAACTCGATGCCGCTGCTGTGCAGCGCCTGGGCCGCCGCCAATGCCGCCGGGATGACGTGCACGCCGGGGTGGCCGGTGGGGCGGTAACCCTCGTCCAGCTCGAGGAAGGTGCCAGCTGTCCCGTTGACAAAGGCCGCCGTGGCCGCCTCGACCGATGTCAGCGCGCCGTCGAGGATCTGCGCCGGGCCGGTGGGCAGCCGGCCGCAGAGTTTCCCCTCACCGGCCTCACCGGACACATAAGCCGCCACCTCCGTCCGTCGCGCGCCCGCCATGATGACTCCCAGCGTGTCGGCGAGCACCAGCGCGGTGTGTCGCCGGGCGCTGTTCGGCACCAGCTCCCATCGCAGCACCGCGGCGCTGCGCACCAGCCTCTCGAGCCCGTCAGATTCGGCAACGTCTCCGGACTCCACCGGGCCATACTACCGACCCGTGACGGACGGGAGCCTCAAGAGATGACCTCGCGATGAACGGCGCTGCGGCGGTCATCACCACCGCGGTCCGCGCGGGGGTCGATACCTGCTTCGCCAACCCGGGCACCACCGAGATCCATCTGGTCGGCGCGCTCAGAGAGTCGCCGAGCATCCGGCCCATCCTCTGTCTTTTCGAGGGCGTGTGCACCGGCGCCGCCGACGGCTATGCGCGCATGGCAGGCAGGCCCGCGCTCACGCTTCTCCACTTGGGACCGGGCCTAGCCAATGGGGTTGCCAACCTGCACAACGCACAGAAGGCGCACACACCGGTGATCAACCTCGTGGGCAACCACGCGCGCCGCCACCTCAACAACGACTCCATCCTGGCCTCGGACATCGCTGGCATCGCCCGGCCGGTCTCTGTGTTCGTACGCCAGACGACGGTTGTCGAGGACTCCGCCCGGGACTTCGCGGCGGCTCATCGCGCGGCGGTGGAGCATCTGGGAGTGGCTACGCTCATCCTGCCGGCCGACGTGCAGTGGTCAGAGCTCAAAGGTGACCAGGCGTCCCCGACGCTGCGTGGGTCGCACCGGACCTACGACAGCCGGGACGTTGCCACGGCGGCAGCCGCCCTGCGTGCCGCGAGACCTGCAGCGCTGCTCCTGGGAGGCAACGCGCTGCTCGAACGCGGCCTGGTGGCGGCGGGACGCATCCAGGCAGCGGTGAGGTGCCGAGTGTTCTGCACGCGCGCACCGGCTCGCATCGAGGCGGGTCCGGGTATCCCGATCGTGGAGCGGCTCGGATACTTCCCCGAGGCCTCGGCGGCACAGGTGGCTGGCGTAGGCTGCTTCGTGCTCGCCGGCACCGACAACCCTGCGGCCATCTTTGCGTACGGCGACGGGCCCACCCATGTCATCCCACACGATCGCCATGTTGTGGAGCTGGCCCGGCCGCTCGACGATGCGACCGCCGCGCTGGAAGCCCTCGCCGACGAGCTGGCGGCCCCGGCGCCCGTGCTCACGGCGCGGCGCCGGCCCGAGCTGCCCGGGGGGAAACTCAGCTCCCGCAACCTCGCAGACACCCTGGCGGCGGTCCAGCCTGACCAAGCCATCCTGGTGGATGAGGCTAACACCTCGGCGGCGAACCTCTTCGAAGCTGCGGGTGCCGCGCGCGTCACCTACCTCGGGCTGACGGGAGGTGCGATCGGCATCGGCTCGCCGCTCGCCATTGGCGCCGCGGTGGCAAGCCCCGACCGCCCGGTCATCGCCGTACAGGGCGACGGCAGCGCCATGTACACGCTGCAGGCGCTGTGGACGCAGGCGCGTGAGCGACTCCATGTCACCACCGTCATCTGCGCGAACCGGAGCTACCGCATCCTGGACGTGGAACGGGAACGGGCCGGGATCGCACGGCTGGAGGGCCCCGCCGCGACGCTGATAGATCTCACCGATCCCACAATCGACTGGGTCAAGATCGCCCATGGCATGGGTGTCGAAGGCAGCCGCGCAGCCACTCCCCGCGAGCTCAGCGAACAGCTGTCTGCGTCGGTTGCGGCCGAGGGTCCCCATCTCATCGAAGCGGTGCTGGAGACCTAGACCGTGCAAGCGCGACCGGGGGAATGGGACGCGAAGCAGGCTCGCGACGAGGCGCTGGCTCGTTTGCAGCGGGCTCTGCGGATCGTCGATGCAGTCGAGCCGGATCCCGGGGTGCTGCCCCCCTTCGACACGCCTCACCCCGTTGAACCTGACGCGGTCGCTCCCCAACTTTCGAGCTCGGCTAACGATACGGCTGGCGCCAGCACAGCGGCTCCCGTCACCGCCGAGCTAACAGCGCACCGCCAAGTGGCCGTCGCTGGGCTCCCTGCAGCGCTTGGGGTTGTGGACATCGTCGCCCTGGTCCGGGAGCGAAGAGCGTCCTGCACTGAGATTCTTCAAGAGTGCCTGCGTCGCATCGAAGGGACGGACGCCACCCTGCGCGCCTGGGAGTTCGTCGACGCCGGACGTGCTCTTGAGGCCTCGCGCGCGCTCGACGCCGCGCTGAGCGCGCGGGCGCACGCACCGGGGCTGGCGGGTGTCCCGGTCGGTATCAAGGACATCATCGACGTCGCCGGGCTGCCCACGCGTGCGGGATTCACGCCCTTCGCCCGCCGCGTTGCCGCGACCGACGCCGACGTGGTGGCGTCGCTGCGTGACTGTGGCGCTGTCGTCGCCGGCAAGACGGTCACCGCTCAGCTCGCGTACGCCGACCCACCCGTCACTCTCAACCCCCTCGCGCCGGAGCGCTCGCCGGGTGGATCCAGCAGCGGGTCCGCGGTCGCGGTTGCGGCCGGCCACGTCCCGGCCGCGCTGGGAACCCAAACGGCCGGCTCGGTGCTGAGGCCAGCCGCCTTCACCGGTTGCGTTGGTTTCAAGCCGAGCTTTGGGGTGCTGTCCACGCGCGGGTGTTTTCCGCTGGCCTGGAGTCTCGACCACGTTGGCGTGATCACCCGCAGCGTCGCTGATTGCCGGCTCGTGTTCGGCGCGTGCGCGAGGGCCGCGCCGACGGCGACCATGCGCAGCGCCCCTCGCCTGGGGCTCGTGAGCGCCGCGGTGGAGCTTGCATCAGCCGACATCCGGGAGGCCACCGCTCGGGCGGCGGCGGCGCTCGTCGGCAGCGGCGCCCAGGTCACGCCGATCGAGCTGGGGGTGTCACTGGACGAGGTCTGGGCTGCACACCAGGTGATCATGCAGTCGGAGGCGGCCGCCGTCCACCGGCACCTGCTCGCCCGTCACCGCGACCACTATCAGCCCAAGCTGCGCGCCTTCCTCGAGCTGGCCGAACGCATCCCGGCCGCCACCTACGTCAACGCGCAGCGTCTGCGAAGCTGCGCTCGGAAGCGGTTCGCGCACTCCGCCATGGCGGTGGACGCGTTGGTGCTTCCCACCGTCAGTGCATTCCCTGCAGACCGCTCCAGCACAGGTGACTCGATGCTGCAGGCGCTGTTCACCGCGACCGGGATGCCCAGCATCACCATCCCCCTGGAACGCAGCGATGAAGGGCTGCGCCACGCGTTGCAGCTCGCCGCCTCCCACGGCCGCGACGGACAGCTGCTCGCAGTCGCGGAGTGGTGCGAGGTGGTACTGCTCGCGCTGTCGCAGGCCGCGAGATGACCGCACCCGGCGGTCCGGTGGTGCCCGACGGCCATCGATTCACGAAGTCGGAGGACATGCCCACATGATTGATGACCAGACCTACGGCGACCCCAGCACCGCGGTGCCGCCGCGCGATCTCAGCGGCTATGCCGGTCATCCACCCGACTTCGAATGGCCCAATGGTGCGCGCCTGGCGGTGAGCTTCGTCATCAATTACGAGGAGGGTGCGGAACGTAGCCCTCTCGACGGCGACCGGGATCGTGAGCCGCTGGTCGAGGCGCAGTACTCCGTGCCCGACGGTGAGCGCGAGCTGTTCACCGAGTCGACGTTCGAGTACGGCAGCCGGGTGGGGATCTGGCGCACCCTCGAAACCCTCGACCGGTACGCGGTGCGGCCCACCATCTACGCCTCGGTCCTCGCGCTCGAGCGCAATCCTGCGGTGACAGAGGCGCTGGTGGCACGCGGCTGCGACTTCGTCGGTCACGGGTACCGATGGATCCCACACACGGGTATGTCGCGGGAACAGGAGTCGGCCCACATCCACCGCTGCCTCGATGCGCTCGAGCGGCTGATCGGCCGCCGTGCCGAGGGATGGTTCACGCGACCACCGAACACCGTCAACACTCGGGAACTGCTCGCCGAGCATGGCATCCGGTACGACAATGGAGCCGTCAACGACGACATTCCCTACTTCGAGCGCGTCGCCGGGCGCCCATTCCTGGTCGTCCCGTACTCGCTCGATGTGAACGACACCAAGTTCTACAAGAACCAGTTCTTCACGGCAACGGACTTCGCCACCTACGCAATCGACTCGTTCGACGCTCTGCTCGCGGAGTCGGCGGCCACGTCGCGGATGATGTCGGTCGGACTGCACGCGCGGATCATCGGCCGCCCGGGTCGCATCGCCGGCCTCGAGCGGCTGCTCCAGCACATCCGCCGCAACGACACTGCCGTGTGGGTGGCGGGACGGGATGAGATCGCGCGTTTCTGGGTGGAGCGTTTCGCGCCCGCGGACGCCTGGTAGGCGCAACTGCTCCTTCCCTCGAACGCTGGGCGGACCTGGATCGTGATCTTCGACATCGACCTTCGCTGCGCACGCCGTCTCGCGCGGAAGGCACGCGCTCAGGCGATCGCGCGGCTGAACCTCCGCGCGCCGACGAGGATGCCGGCGAGCGCGACCCCGGCCATGATCGCGAGGCCCTTGAAGACGTCGGAGTTGCCACCGTTGCCGTTGAAGACGTCGCGCGCGGCGGTGACCGCGTACGAGAGCGGGTTGGCCTGGGCGATGTGCTGCAGCCAGTCGGGAGCCAGCTGCAGGGGCAGCAGCACGCCGCTGAGCAGGAGGATCGGTAGCGACAGGGTGAACACCAGCGGCGCGTAAGAGTCCTCGCTCTTCAGCGCCAGCGCCGCCGCGTACGCCAGCGACGACATGCCCAGGCCGATGAGCGCGACCAGGCCGAGCATGACGAAGACGCCGAACACCGTCGGCTGCAGACCGAACGGGATGGCCAGAAGCAGCAGGATCAGCGACTGCACCAGCAATGTGAGAATGTCACGCAGCGCCCTGCCCAGCAGCAGTGCGAAACGGCTGACGGGAGTCACGCGAAAGCGCTCGATCACACCGGCGCGCAGCTCGGCGATGAGCCCGAACCCCACCCCGCTGGCACCGAAGAGGCCGAGCTGGATGAGCAGCCCCGGGACGAAGACGTTGTACGCGCCCCCGGGAGGGAAGCCGGGAGTCCGCGCCAGCGACTTGAGCAGCGGCGCGAACAGCACCAGGTACAGCACCGGCTGGAGGACGCCGATGATCACCCACGCCGGGTTGCGCACGAACACCATCAGGTAGCGCTGGAACATCAGCCAGGTGTCGCGAAGAAACTTCATGGTCAGGTCTCCTATGCCGCGTCGCGCAGCGAGCGACCGGTCTGGCGGAGGAACACGTCGTCGAGCGTGGGACGGCTCAGCGACAGCGATTCGAGCGGGATGCCGGCGTTGTCGAGCACGCGCAGGATCTGCGGCATCGCCGTCTCGCCGCGGTCGACGTAGAGGCGCACGGTGCCGTCGGCGGCGCTGGCCTCGCGCACGAAGTGCTGTGCCTCGAGCAGCCCGAGCGCACGCTCGTGTGCGTCGCCGGTGCCGACCACGACGACGTCACCAGCGACCTGGCGCTTGAGCTCGTCGGGTGTGCCCTTGGCGACGATCCGGCCGTGGTCGATGATGGCGATGCGCTGGCAGAGCGCGTCCGCCTCCTCGAGGTAGTGGGTGGTCAAAAAGACGGTGGTACCGGCGTCGCGCAGGGCGCGCACCTCGTCCCACATGCGCGCCCGGCTCTGGGGATCGAGGCCGGTGGTGGGCTCGTCGAGGAAGAGCAGCTCGGGACGATGCATGAGCCCGACGCCGACATCCAGCCGGCGGCGCTGGCCACCCGAATATGTCTTGGTGGCCCGGTCGGCGGCGTCCTCGAGCTCGAGGCGGACGAGCAGCTCGGTGGCGCGCCGCTGTGCCTCGGCGCTGCTCATCCCGTAGAGGCGTCCCTGGATGACCATCTCGGAGCGACCGGAGATCTCCGGAGCGCTGCTGCCCTCCTGGCTGACGTAGCCGATGTGCCAGCGCACCTTGGCCGGCTCGCGGCGCAGGTCGAAGCCGGCCACGGTGGCCTCGCCGCTGGTCGGCGGCAGCAGTGTCGACAGCATGCGCAGCGTGGTGGTCTTGCCCGCGCCGTTGGGGCCGAGGAAGCCGAAGATCTCGCCCTTGGCGACGTCGAGATCGACACCGGCCACGGCCTCGACGAGCGATTTGCGTCCCTTGAAGGTGCGCCGGAGGTCGTGGGTCTCGATCATCTGCTGTGCTCCCCTGTCGACGTCTGCGTCTGATGGCTCGTGATGTGTGCGTGCTGCGCCTCTTCGGCGGCGTGCATGGCCGCGAAATGAGCGGCGATGATCTCCTCGTTCCAGGCGAGCGTTCCCGACTCCATGTCGTGGAGAAGGGAGCCCACCCACTCCAGCTCCGCGTTGGCCAGCGCCATGGAATGCTCGAGCTCGAGCAGCACCAGCCGGGGCAGATGCAGCTGCTCCTGGAGCAACCGGTGGCTCTCGTCGAGGCCCACCAACGCGGCGCGGAGGTTCACTGTCCGGGTGCGAAGCGCCGCCTGGGCGCGCTCCTGGTCGAGGTACGCGATCAGCCCCATGGCGACGTTGAAGACGAGGTCACGGTGCACCGGGGTCTCGAGCAGCTCCGCGAGCCAGTTCTCCAGGTGCTCGCGGCCGTCGCCTGTGATCCGGTAGACGGTGCGCTCGGGGCGCCGGCCCTCGCGGCTGGTCTCGAGCTGCTCGATGAGCCCGGCGGCGTCCAGCTCCTCGATGGCGCGGTACAGCTCGCGGGTCTTGCCGACCGCGTACGTCTTGTGCCGTCCCCTGAGCAGGCGCTGGATCTCGTAGGGGTGGCGAGGCTGCTCGCTGATCAAGGCCAGTGTGGCCAGGCCGATCATGTCCTTGGGGCGAGTGCGGGTTTCCATATTGCGGACCGCACTATAGCAGGCCGTCAAAGCCCCGAGTGGTAGAGCGGTAGCGTGTCCGCTCAGGCGAGCGCGATGATCTCGACCAGGTGCCCAAGGCCGGCCAGGTCGCGTGGGTTGCGGGTGTACAGCCGAGCATCATGTGCCGCCGCCGTGGCGGCGATGAGGAGATCCATCACGCGCGCCCGCGGCTGACGACCGATCGCAGCTGCAGCGCTGGCCAGGCGGCCGTAGTGACGGGCCACCACGTCGTCGATGGGCAGCGCGGCGAAGGTGCGCTCGACCACGCCGAGGCGGCGCAGGCGTTCAGCCCTGACCGGTTCGGAGCCGGCGATGAGCACGCCGAAGTGCAGCTCGGCCAGCGACGCGGTGCTGATCGCCAGGTCGCCCTCGAGCGGCGGTGGTGCTGGACCGAGCAGGACGCTGGTGTCGAGCACCGACCTCATGCGGCGAACGGGTCGCGAGGTGCCTGGTCGATCCGGCGACGGTCCGCCTCCCAGGCGGGGTCGCCCGGCCCGGCGAAGATGGCGGACACGTCGGGCCACTGCCGCCATCGCTCGCGCTGGATGGGGCCGAGCTGGGCCATCTCACGGCCGCTGACGGTGACGATGATGGTCTCGCCACACGCTGCTCGGCGCACCAGGTCGCTGGCGCGTTGCCGGAGCTCCCGCAGCCCTGTGCTCATGGGCGCACGATAGCACATGTGCTACCGCGGGGCGTCCGGGCGTGGTCACCAAACGTACCATGGCGCCGTGGAGCTTCCTGAGCTGATGGTCGCTGATGCTGCCGCATGGCGAACCTGGCTGAATGGCAACCACGCCAACCCACAAGGCGTGCGACTGGTCCTCGCCAAGCAGGGCACGACGCATCCGACGACGCTCTCCTACGACGAGGCACTCGACGAGGCGATCTGCTTTGGCTGGATCGACGGGCAGCTCGGGCGCCGTGACAGCACAACGTTCCTGCGACGATTCACACCCCGAAACGCCCGGAGCCCCTGGTCTCAACGCAACGTTGCCATCGCCGAGCGGTTGAGCGCCTCCGGACGAATGCACCGATCAGGGGATGACGAAGTTCGGCGGGCGAAGGCGGATGGTCGATGGGAGGCCGCCTACGCCGGTCGGAGCGGCGCAGTGGTTCCAGAGGACCTGGCGAGGGCATTGGCGGCCAACCCCCGTGCTCTGGCGATGTTTCAAACGCTCTCGGGTGCGAACCGGTACTCCATCGTCTATCGGATCGGAAGCGCGAAGAAGGTCGAGACCCGAGCCAGGCGAGTCGACCAGTTTGTGGAGATGCTGGCCCGAGGCGAGACCATTCACCCGCAAGGTCCACGCCCATCCGTCTAGGGAATCGCTGCAGACTGGCTGACGCCTAGCGCAGATCCAGGTCGCAGATGCGCTGCGCGGCCTGCAGGTAGCGCTTGCGCGTGCCCTGGACGACGTCGGCGGGCAGCTCGGGACCGGGGGGGGTCTTGTCCCATTTGAGGGTTTCGAGGTAGTCGCGGACGAACTGCTTGTCCATCGAGGTGACCGGCTCACCCTCGCGCCACTCCGAGATCTCCCAGAAGCGCGAGGAGTCGGGGGTGAAGATCTCGTCGATGAGGGTCAGCTCGCCGTCGATGATGCCGAACTCGAACTTGGTGTCGGCGAGGTAGATGCCGCGCTCCTCGCAGTGGGCGGCGGCGAAGTTGTAGAGGTCGAGCGACACCTGCTCGAGGCGGAGCGCGAGGTCGGGGCCGACCACCTCGCCGAGCGTGGCGCGGCTGATGTTCTCGTCGTGGCCGGTGTCGTTCTTGGCGGCGGGAGTGAAGCGCGGGTGGTCGAGCCGTCCCGACTCGCGCAGGCCTTCGGGCAGCGCCTCGCCAGCGAGCGTGCCGTCGCTGCGGTACTCCTTCCAGCCGCTGCCGGAGATGTAGCCGCGCACCACGCACTCGATGTCGATGCGCTCAGCGCGGCGCACGCGCATCGAGCGCTGCAGCCAGTCGTCGCGCTCTGCTTGCGGGATGACGTCGGGGTCGTCGGGAAGCAGGTGGTTCGCGCTGATGTGCGCGGTCTTGTCGAACCACCAGCGCGACATCTGGGTGAGCACCCGACCCTTGTCGGGGATCGGTGTGGGCAGCACGACGTCGAACGCGCTGAGCCGGTCGGTGGCGACCATCAGGAGCGTGTCGTCGTCGAGCTCGAAGGTGTCGCGCACCTTGCCGCGACGGAACACGGTGAGACCCTCGGCCTGCGCACTTGTCATCACCGGCATCAGAATCGTCCTCCTCCCAAACCTGCTTCAACAGCCAGCTCCCGCGGAGCCTGCTCGATATCCGGAGCACCGCCTGTGGTCGACAGACCGAGGCGATCGTAGGTGTCGTCGATGTGGTGTAGGAACGCCTGGACGTCGAAGGCGTTGGCGAGAATGTCGGGCCCGAGAGCATCGCGCAGCTCAGCGTCTGCCTGCACGAGCTCGCGGAAACCGGCCTCGCCGTCGCGGGCGCGTCGCGCCAGTGCCTGCACCGCACGGTAGGCGCGCTCGCGGGGCCAGCCGGCTTCGATGATCAGCGCGCCGAGCACGCGCTGCGAAAAGACCACGCCACCGAAGGCGTCGACGTGGGCGCGCATGTTCTCCGGGCGCACGCGCAGGCCGGTGACGACGCGTATCGAGAGGCGCAATGCGTAGGCGGTCAGCGCGCAGGCGTCGGGCAGGATGACGCGCTCGGCGGAGGAGTGCGAGATGTCGCGCTCGTGCCAGAGCGCGACGTTGTCGAGCGCGGTCATGGCGTGGCCGCGGAGGACGCGGGCGATGCCGCAGATGCGCTCGCAGAGGACGGGATTGCGCTTGTGGGGCATCGCCGACGAGCCCTTCTGGCGCTCACTGAACGGCTCCTCGGCCTCGTCGACCTCGGTGATCTGCAGCAGCCGGATGGTGGTGGCGAGGCGCTCGAGCACCGCGCCCAGGATGGCCAGCGCCGAGACGAACGAGGCGTGGCGGTCACGGGCGAGCACCTGGGTGGTGGCGGGCGCGACGGCGAGCCCGAGGCCGCGGCACACGTGCTCCTCCACCTTGGGCGACACGCTGGTGTGGGTGCCGACGGCGCCGCTGATCTGGCCGACAGCCACCTCGAAGGCGGCGGCGCGGAGACGTTCGCGCGAGCGGCGCACCTCGTCGTAGTGGTTGGCCAGCTTGACGCCGAACGTCAGCGGCTCGGCGTGCACGCCGTGGGTGCGACCCATCATCAGGGTGAGGCGGTGCTTCTCCGCCTGCTTGGCCAGGGCCTGCTCGAGCTTGGCGGCGTCGGCGTCGATGATCGCGGCGGCGTCGCGCAGCTGGGTGGCCAGGGCGGTGTCGACGATGTCGGATGACGTCAGGCCGAGGTGGATGAAGCGACCCTCGTCGCCGAGCGTCTCCTGGACGGCGGCGACGAACGCGGCGACATCGTGGCCCTGCTCGGCCTCCAGCTGGTTGATGCGATCTTTGTCGATGCGCGCGCGGCGCAGCGCGGGGAGCACGTCCTCGGGCACCCGGCCAAGCTCGGCCCAGCCTTCGGAGGCCAGCAGCTCGATGTCCAGCCACCGCCGGAGCCGCGACTCGTCGCTGAAGATCGCGGCGATCTCGGGAGGCGTGTAGCGGGGAATCACGTGGGTCGATTCTACGGGCGGGTGGGATTTGGTCGTCGGCGGGGGACGGGGAGGCGGGACGGTGCAAGGATGTCGACTTCGGCGGCGCGGCCCGACGCCTCTGCCGGCGCTGACGCGTGGTTAGGCTGGGGCGAGTTCGTGGACGGCCGCCATGACCAGGATGATGTCGAGCGCGACCAACGCGGTCATCAGCCTGAACCCGCCGTGGTTGGCGTCCTGTCCGGGGCGGCCGTCGGCGTGGTCGGCGGATGGAATGCCATGTCGACGGTGTCCATCGCCAGCGCCGCTGCGCCTCGCCGCGATACGTGTGAGGCGACCCGCAGCAGCCCACGGGGGATGTGGCGGACCTTGCCTGACGTGCCGCGTCTTCGCTGACCCTCGGCGGCGAGCTCGTTCAACGTGAGGTTGTCTGGTCCCGCCACATCGATGATGGTGCCGCGCAGTGCGGGGTCGACCACCGCACGCTCGACAGCGGCAGCGACGTCCTCGACGGAGACGAAGTTGATGGGGTTGTCGCCGTGGCCGAAGACGATCTTGCGGGTGAGCTCGTCCCACAGCTCGCGGAACGCGGTGGCTCGGACGATGGTCCAGCGCACGGAGCTGGCGCGGAGGTGCCGCTCGGCGGCGTATTTGGCGCGGAACAGCTCCATTGGGTGACCTGCCGACGCGCCGACGACGGACATCATGACCACGTCGGCGCCGGCGGCGGCTGCGGCGTCGATGAGGTGCGCGTTGCCGTCGCGATCGACGGATGCGGGCGTCACCTTTCCTTTCCCGCCGAACCCGTGCACGGCGGATACGACGGTGGTCACACCACGCATCGCCGCCTGCAAGCTGGCGGGGTCGCGCACATCACCGGTGACGACGGCGGCCTGGTCGGCGAGGTGCTTCGCTCTGGCGGGATCGCGGGTGAGCACGCGCACATCGAGGCCGCGGCGGGCGAGCCGTTGTACGACCAGGGTTCCCAGCCGGCCGGTGCCACCGGCGACGAGGATCACGCGCGCACAACCTGGGCGCGGACGGCGTCGTCGACGGTGCCGGCGCCCTCGTCGACCGGCTCGAGGTAGAAGCGCGCCGACTGCGCGAGGCCGTCGCGGACCTCCCACACGATGACGCCGCGCATGTGGTGCGACGTGCCGTCGCGTCGCGTGCCGCGCATCTCCCACTCGGTCCACGCCGTGTCGTCATCCGCCGTCTGGCGCAGCACCTCGACGCGCAGGTCGGGCACGAACCCGAAGATCTGCTCCCAGTTGCGGCGGACCTGGTCGCGCCCGCGGAAGCTGCGCGCGGGGTGCAGCGGCGTCGCGTTGGCGTAGTCCTCCGCGAAGCAGCCGACCAGCGCCTCGATGTCGTGGGCGTTGGTGGCGTCCACCAAGCGGTTCACCATCTCCCGCGCCTGCTCTGCCATCTTGCCTGCCTCCCCGGCCGGACTATTCGTTCTAGTTTGCTAGAATCAATTCATGACTATGAGCGCGGACGG
Organism: Candidatus Dormiibacterota bacterium; assembly: GCA_036561525.1. Classification (GTDB taxonomy): domain Bacteria; phylum Chloroflexota; class Dormibacteria; order Aeolococcales; family Aeolococcaceae; genus Aeolococcus. The sequence goes on from DATBPD010000040.1 coordinate 28,205, forward strand.
GCCGGTTGTCAAGCAGCGCCGGGCATACGACGCCCGCCGGCGCCGCGAGGCCGCCACCGCGAGGCGAGACGCCGTGATCGCCGCCGCGGAGCGCCGCTTCCTCGCCGACGGGTATGCGGCCACCACGATCGCCGCCCTGGCCGCGGACGCCGGCACCTCCGTCGACAGCGTGTACAAGGCGTTCGGCGGCAAGCCGGGGCTGGTTCGGGCGATCTGGAGGAAGGCCCTGGAGGGCGGCGGCCCGGTCCCTGCGGAGCAGCGGTCCGACGACCTGCAGAACCGCGAGCCCGATCCACGCAGGATCATCGAGGGGTGGGGAGCCTTCTCCGCCGAGCTCGCGCCCCGCACCGTGCCCATCCTGCTGCTGGTCCGCGCGGCGGCGGCGACCGATCCGGAGATGCGAGTGCTCCAGGACCAGCTCGACGCGGGCAGGCTGCGGCGCATGACCGACAACGCGCGCCGCCTGCGCGATCACGGTCACCTTCGCGACGGCATCGCGCTCGCGCAGGCTGCCGACGTGCTCTGGACGTACAGCTCGGCGGAGCTGTGCGAGATGCTCGTGTACCGCCGCGGCTGGTCGCCGTATCGGTACGGGCGCTTCATCGCGGACGCGATGATCGCGGCGCTCCTGTAGCGGGCAGTCGTCGCGACGGCATTTTTGCTCCGGGGCAGAGGCAATGAAACTCTGTTGCAGGGGCATCAGTTCTCAGTCCGATCCACAACAAATCGCGTCTGCAACTCGAATACCATGCGGACCCGGCCGCCGCAGGTGAGCCGGCGCGGTTTAGACCAGGAGGATGGCGATGTCTTTTGCTGTTGTCGGCAGAGTGGAGCTTCCCGAAGGCGGGACGATTGAAGAGGGACGCAAGCAGTTGGCGGAAGTGGTCCTCCCGGGGCTGAAGCAGGCTCCTGGATTCGTCTCCGCGATGTTCCTCTCCCCCAAAGAGGGAAACGAGGGCCTCAGCGTCATCGTGTGGAACACCGAAGATGACGCCAACAACGCCGTCAAGAACGCCACGTTCCCTGAGGGGATCAAGCCCCTCTCCTTTGAGGTTCGTGAGGTGGCGGCCAACACTGCCCAAAACTGAAGCTGGGCGGCAGATGGCGGGCTGAGGCCGGCTCGGTCTCTACCCGCCGTGTCGGGCGGGGTCGGCACTCCTACATCGCGAGGCCACTTGGATGGTGAGGTGGCACGATCGTGATGTTGTGGCACAAGAAGCTCGCCTTGGACGACAGGGGCGATTGGTGATCCCAGCTGCGGCGCGGCACGCGCTGGGGCTGCTGCCCGGGGATGTCCTCTCAGTCCGCGTTGAGGAAGACCATCTCGTGCTGGACGGCGCTGCGGTGCCGGCCGTCAACTGGTCGGAGGTGCTTCAAAAGGCTGCCACGCGGGATATCGATACCGACGGGTTGGGCGAGGAGGTGGACGCCCTCGGCGTGCGCGTGATGGCCTTCGATCGGGACGCCGCCGAGGAGACGGCGCGGCTCTGGCCGTTGACGACAGATGCTGGGCTGTCCCTCGCGGAGCGAGCCTGCTTGGCCCTCGCCGCAGCTCTCGGCGCCACCGCGGTGACGACAGACAGGGCGTGGGCTCACATCAACGTGGGAGTGTCGGTGCAGGTCATCCGCTGAATGCGGTGATGCGTGGATCGGCTGTGAGGTGAGGACGCGCGGCTTCAGCCGGCCACTCAGCCCGGCGGATGTCCATCCAAGAGTGCTCCGGCGTAGTTCGTCACCGAGCGCTGGTAGCGTGGCAGGTGGGGTGCCAGCGCGGTCAGGGCCAGCGACAGGGCCTCTCGTTCCCGGCCGGTGTCGGCCAGCGCCAGGGCGAGGAAGGCGCGGACGGCGTCGTCGAGCTCATCGGATTCCGCGTCGAGCTCGGGGGTGAGCAGCGCGACGCTCTCGGGGGAGCGATCGAGGTTGCGCAGGGAGCTGGCCAGCTGGATCGTGGCGCGGCGGCGGCGCAGCCCGGACAGGCCGAGGTCGAGCGCCTGCCTGTAGAGCGGGATGGCCAGATCGGAGTGGCCGGTGGAGTCGAGCGCGGCAGCGTGCTCGAAGATCGCGGCGGGGTCGTCCGCCGGGCGCTCGGCGACGAGCTCGTCGATGGCGGCCAGGAAGCCGGCCTCGGGGAGGTCGTCCAGCGATTGCCAGACGGCTGACAGACGCTGTTCCCAGCCTGTGTCGGTTGTCGGCGTCACGCGGTCAGGGTAGCGTCCGATGGACGATGTCCGCGGGGCGTCCGCCGCGCCTTCGTACCGTGATTCGCGTGACCAACGCGAGCGTGCCACGACCACGATCGCGGCGCGGTGACCTCGTGCTCATCACCGCGCTGTTGTGCGCGTGGTTGCTGCCCTGGCTCGTGCTCACCGGAGCGCTGGCCGTGGCCGGTGGACACCCCGACGTGTCGCCGCTCGAGTTCATCAACCCGCTGCGGATCGCCAGCACCTTCCGCGCTGACGGCAACACCCTGGTGTGGTGGCACCTGGTCGGCACCGGACCGCCGGCGCACGTGTGGCTGTTCATCGCCTTCATCGTCGCCATCGTGGTCGGCGGCGCAGCCACGGCGCTCGGTGCGCTGGTGGCCTGGGCGGGCGGCGTCCCCGGCATCGGTGCAACCCGCCTGCTGCTCCCCAACCGGCTGCCGCGCACCTCGCGGTGGGCGACATGGCGCGACCTGCGCGCGCTGCAGGTCCGCCGTCCTCGCCCGGGTTCGATGGTGCTCGGTCGCCGCGGCACGCACCTGATCGCCACCGAGCGCGAGACGTCGGTGCTTGTCATCGGTCCGACGCGCAGCGGCAAGACCTCGGGCCTGGTGGTGCCCAACCTGCTCGAGTGGGACGGTCCGGCGATCGTCACCTCCACCAAGAGCGAGCTGGTCGACCTGTGCGCGGGCCACCGCCGAACCATTGGCCCGGTATCGATCTACGACCCCACCGGCGAGATCAGCGACCGCCACCGCACCGTCAGCTGGTCGCCCTTGACCGGTTGCCACGACCTCGACGTGGCCTGGACGGTGGCGGCATGGCTGTGCGCCGGGCTGCAACAGGGCGGTGCGCGCGGCGACAACGACTGGGCGCACTGGGCGGAGTCCGGCAAGCTGCTGATCGCCCCGTTGCTGTACGCCGCCGCCGCCTCCGACCGCAGCATCGTCGAGGTGCGCGACTGGATCCACGGCTTCGACGTCGAGGGACCGATGGCGGTGCTCCAGGCATTGTCCAAGCACTGCCCCGGCCCTGACTCGGATGCCGACCGTGCCATCGGCATGCTCACGTCGATCGATCAGCGTCCCGAGAAGGAGCGCGGCACCGTGTTCTCCACAGTGATGCGCATCTTCAGCGTCTTCAATGAGCGCTCCGTGGCCGCCTCCGCGACGACCTCCCATTTCGACCCGGAGCGGTTGCTGCGCACCCGCGGCACGCTGTTCCTGTGCACACCGCGACAATCGCCGGAGCGGGTGGCGTCGCTGTTCGTGGGAATCCTCATGACGGTGGTCACCACCGCCTACCGGCTGGCAGCCACGCAGCCGCACGGCCGCATCAATCCCGAGCTCGGTCTGTTCCTCGACGAGCTGGCCAACGTGGTGCCGATCGAGGAGCTGCCGGCGCTGGCCTCGCAGGGGGCGGGCCGCGGCGTACTGCTCATGTCGATCGTGCAGGACTTCTCGCAGCTGCGCGCGCGCTACGGAGCTGATCGCGCCAACTCCATCCTCAACAACCACGGTTGCAAGATGGTGCTGCCCGGGATCAGCGACCCGGAGACGACCGAGGTCATCGCCAAGCTCGTCGGCCGCAGCGACGTCACCGATGTGCAGGTCAGCCACAACGACGGTCGTGCGTCGCGATCGTATTCCCTGCGCCAGGACCAGATGGCCTCGCCCGACGCGCTGCGACAGCTGCAGGAGGGGACCGGGATCGTGCTGTACAGAGGCAAGCCACCGACCATCGTCAGGCTGCGACCGTGGTACGCGGATCGGCGACTCGGTGAGCTGATCAGGCAGCCGTTGCAGCAGCCGTGAACAGCGCCTCTGCTACTCTGGCAAGCAATGCCAGACGACACCGAGCAGCAGGTCTCATGGATGGCGGTGGCGGCGCATCTGCCCGTTGTGGCGAGCGATGGCGCTGAGGTTGGTCACGTGCTCGAGGTTGCCGCCCTGCCCTCTGAGGACATCTTCCACGGCATCGTGTTTCAGCACCGGACTCGAGGCCGCACCTACCTGGCTCCGGCGGTGGACGTGGCGCGAATCACCACTCGCGCCGTGTATCTGAACGTCGACGCGGCGGCCGCGGGGAACTACGGGGAGTTCCAGCAGCTGCACGTCTCGCGGCTCGGGCTGCGCGGCATCCTCAACTGGAAGCACATGGGCTGGAAGGACTCGTCGGAGTAGGTCCGCGGGCGCGCGATGCGCCTCGGTCAGTCGGTGCGGTGCGCGGCAGCAGCGGCGGCAGACATCTCGTCGACCATCTCTTCGATGGTGGAGGGCATCACGCCGCGGATGCTCATGCCGCGGATCTCCTCGAGCATGGACGCCAGTGAACGCTTGGCGAGCGCGCCCTCGTCGAGGACCGCTTCCACTCGCGATGCGGAGAGGCGCAGGCGGCGCCGCGCGATCGCGCGAAGGTCGTCGAGCACCTCGGCAACACTGGGGGAGCCGGCCTGCAGCGCCCTGGTCTTGAACTCGTCCCAGGTGGCAGGCTTGTCGGCAACAGCGGTGGTCTCGGCGGCGACGGCGACGGTATCGTCAGTGGAGTCGGCGCGCCAGGCGGTGTCCCATGGGGCCACCCACGCTGCGTCGGGAAGCGTACTTGCGGACACCGCTGGAGCGTCCTCCGTCTGCGTCTCCGTGGTTTTGGCAGCCGCTTCGGCCGGTGCTTCGGGAGGTGCTTCATCAGCTGCAGTGGTTTCCGACCCGGGCTTGTCCCACTTGGTGGACGGCCAATGACGAGCAGGCACCGTGGCGTGGCCCACGGTGCCGTTGGTGCCGTTGGTCGGGGTCGATGGGCTTTCGCCCGCCGCCGCTGAGGGCTGTGGATCGGGCGCGGACTGTTCGGCGGCGTCGCCCGACTCAGCGGGGAGCGTCCCCGAGCCGACGCGGAGCACGCGCACGATGCCCTGGTGATTCGAGGCCATCGCCTCGAGCAGGGCCGGGTCACCGAGTGACGGATGAATGTCGGTGTACGACTGCGCCTGGCGCCCCGCCGCGACACAGGTCACACCGCGTCCCACCGGGGTGGTGATCTCCACCACGAAGGTGCCGCCGCGCTGGCCGAGGTCCTCGAGGAGGCTGGGCCAGCTGACCCACATCAGGCGGAGATCGTCGTAGACGGAGTCACCGCGCAACAGGGCCTCGGACAGGTCGACGAGCGAGCTCTCCAGACGCTCAGCCCACACCGACGCATCGGGCCATGCCTGCAGCGATGCCAGCAGGTTGACACCCGTGCTGACCACGCCGCCCTCGACGACATGCACGTCGAGGACGTTGCCGCCGCGCATCAGGATCACCGCGCCCCGCTCGCCGTCACGGACGACAAGCGTGCCGTCTCCGATGACCGGCGCCAGCGCATCCATGACCACCGCGCGCGCCGGGATGTCCGCAAACACCACCGCGCCGCGGGGCAGCAATGGCAGCGGGTCGTCAGCGATGCGGGTCGGATCGAGGGTCGGTTCGGTCATGGGCGCCCATGCTAGCGTGCTGGGCGGAGGGGCATCAGGGCGTTTCCGCCCCGTAACCGCGTCGAAGGCGTTCTGCAGCGACGCAGGCGACAAACGTCAGCACCAGCCACGCCAACCAAGCCAAGCGGGCCACAGAGGAGCGACCGCCGGGGCGGTGGCGATGTCCACGGGCGTGCCGGGGCGCGGGATGGTGGTCCAGGGCGATTCCGCCGCCAACCGCGCCGCCGCGTCCTCAGCCAGTTGGATGCCCTTTCGCACGCCCGCCGAAGCGGCGATGCCCTAGCCCACTAGACTCCGGCCGATGAGCGAGAAGGTGCAGAGCGGCGACCCGGTGGCGATCACCGTGGCTGACGTGATGGTCAGCAACGTGCTCGTGGTGCACTCCGGCGACAGCGTTGACGACGCGGTGCGGCTCATCGTCGACAGCCGCATCACCGGCGTTCCCGTGGTCGACGGCGAGCATCACATCCTCGGCATCGTCGCCGAGTCCGACGTGCTCGGCAAGCGCGGCCAGACCGTCGACGAGGTGATGACCACCGACGTGATCACCACCACTGAGGGCAAGACGCTCGACTCCGCCGCCGAGACGATGCTGACCCGGCGCATCCGCCGCCTGCCGGTGGTGCGCGATGGTCGCCTCGTCGGCATCCTCACCCGCGCCGACCTGCTCCGTCACGTGCGCCACACCCACTGGACCTGTGACTGGTGCGGCACCACCGTCCTCGGTCTGCGCCGGCCCAACGCCTGCCCGCAGTGCGGCGGCGAGACCTGGACCTTCGTGGCGGTGCCGCGCTGATGGCGTCGCCCCCGGCGGCGGCCAAGGGCGGCCTCGAGGGAATCATCGCCGGGAGAAGCGCGCTCTGCGAGATCAACGGCGACACCGGCAAACTGATGTACGCCGGCTACGACATCGCCGACCTCGCCCAGCGGTCCAGCTTCGAGGAGGTGTGCTGGCTGCTCTGGCACGGCGAGCTGCCCACCGCGCCCCAGCTGGAGAGCCTCTGCCGCGGCCTCGGCGCCAACCTCGAACCCAACGCCGCGGTGTGGGACATTGCGGCCGACGCGCCCGAGGACGCCGACACCATGGACCTGCTGCGCACCCAGGTGTCGATGCTCGGCATGTCGGACCCCGATCGCGCGGACAACAGCGAGAAGGCCAACCAGACCAAGGCGATGCGCCTGGTGGCACAGACCTGCGTGCTGATCGCCACCAGCGAGCGCATCCGCACCGGGGTGCAACCCATCGATCCGCAGCGCGAGCGTGGCATCGCCTGGAACTTCCTCCACCTGCTCCATGGCGACGAGCCGGACGAGGAGGACGTTCGCGCCTTCGACGTCTGCCTGATCCTTCATGCCGAACATGGCATGAACGCGTCGACGTTCGCCGCGCGGGTGACCGCGGCCACGCTCAGCGACATGCACTCGGCAGTGGTCAGCGCCATCGGCACGCTCAAGGGACCACTGCACGGCGGCGCCAACGAGCGGGTCATGGAGCTTCTGCGCGAGCTGCCCGACGTCGCCGCCACCCGCGCGCACATCGAGCAGCTGCTCGGCGGCAAACGTCGCGTCATGGGCTTCGGCCACCGCGTGTACCGCACCGAGGATCCGCGGGCGACCATCCTGCGCGAGTACAGCCGCGAGCTCGGCGAGCGCCACGGCGACACACGCTGGTACGAGCTGACCATCGCGGTGGAGCAGGCGGTGCGCGAGCTCAAGGGTCTCTACCCCAACGTCGACCTGTACTCCGGCTCGGTGTACACGTCGTTGGGCATCCCGCAACGACTGTTCACGCCGATCTTCGCGGCGTCGCGCATGTCGGGATGGACGGCCAACATCATCGAGCAGCACTGCGACAATCGACTGATCCGCCCCGACAGCGAGTATGTCGGCCCGCCGCCGCGCGCCTACGTGCCCATCACCGAGCGCTGACCGCCTCCGCCAGGGATTCCGCCGCCTCGAGGACCCACAGGTCGAGCGTGCGCGAGGTGCCCTTGATGTCGCGGACCAGCGTGCCCTCGCGGTGGAACCCGCAGGCCTGGGCCACCATCTCCGACGCGACGTTGCCGGGGAGCGTGGTCAGCTGCAGCCGGTCCAGCCGGCACACCTCGAATGACCAGGTGCAGAGCAGGCGCACCGCGCGGCGCGCCACGCCGCGGCCACGAGCTTGCGCGAGCAGCCAATAGCCGACCTCCGCCTCGTTCTCGGCGTTGATCCAGACCGTCACCATCCCGGCGGGCGCCCGCTCCGCGATCGATACCTGGAAGCGCGCTGTGGTGGTGCTCTGCATCGTCCAGCCCGCGGTGATCAGGGTGGCGTCGAGATACGTCAGGTTCTCGGGCACCTGGGTCCAGCGGGTGATCTCGGAGTCGTGGGACGCGGCCACGAGCAGGGCGGCGACATCCCTGCCGGCGGGCAGCAGCACCACCTCACCGTCGCGAAGCGGCGACGTCGCGGCGAGCGCGCGCGCCATTAGTCCGCCGCGGAGTGGTAGTGGTCGGAGATCTGCTGCCAGCTGGCCGCGTTGGCGCCGCCGGGCAGCGGCGTGTTGCCGTCGAAATAGTGGACCGCGCCCGTCTCGGTGTTGCGGTACTCGCCGGCGCTGACCATGGTGCCCGCGGTGAACCTCACACCGGTCGACGACGGCGACCCCGGTTCGCTGCGCGTGCCCGCGCTGCCGCGTCGCTGCTCGGGGTGGTGGTGGTCGGAGAGCTGCTGCCAGCTGGCCGCGTTGGCGCCGCCGGGCAGTGGGCTGTTGCCGTCGAAATAGCGAGTCGCCCCGGTCTCGACATTGCGGTACTCGCCGGCGCTGACCATGGTGCCGGCGGGAAAACGCACCCCATGCGCCGACGGCCTGTCGGGTTCGGTGCGCACCGCCGGACGGTCGCGGCCGGTGTTGGGATGGTGATGGTCGGAGATCTGCTCCCACGCCGCCGAGTTGACGCCGCCGGGGATGGGCGAGCTGCCGTCGAAGTAGCGGGTCGCACCGGTCTCGACGTTGCGGTACTCGCCCGGGCTCACCACCATCCCGGGGCGGAAGCGGACACCGTGTTCAGGCACGGTGGCCATCGTACTCCGGACTTCGCCAGGCAAGGCGACCATCGACGATGGTGGCGCTGATCGCGTCGCCATCGACCACCGTGAGGTCGCACAGCATGCCGCGACGCAACGCTCCGACGTCTGCCTCCATGCCCGCCGCGAACGCCACCCCGTGGGTGTAGGCGCGGATCGCCGATGCGCGGGTCAACGCCAGGTCGGGGTGCCAGCCGGCACCGGAGCGCCAGGTGGTGGCCGCATCGATGCCGAGCAGCGGCGCAGGCTTCTCGACCGGGGCGTCGGAGCCGAATGCGAGCGTCGCGCCTGCCCGCTGCAGCGCCGCCCAGGCGTACGAGGAGCTGGTGCGGCCGGGCCACTGCGCGTCGGCGAGTTGCCTGTCGCTGACGGCGTGGCCGGGCTGCATGGACGCGATCACGCCGATGCGTGCGAAACGCGGCATGTCGGCCGGGTCGACGCACTGCGCGTGCTCCACCCGCGGACGCCAACCACTCCACGCGTCGCGCACGGCTTCGAGGGCGTCCAGCGCGCGACGCACGGCGCCGTCTCCGATGGCGTGCAGGCAGACGTTCAGCCGCGCCGCCGCGCAGCGGTTGACGATGTCGACCAGCTCCTCCTGCGGGGTGACGGCCACGCCTGTACCGTCCAGCATCTCGGCAGTCCTGCTGCCCAACGACCCGTCGAGGAACGCCTTCACGCCCCATATTCGAAGCCACAGGTCGCCAACGCCCGACGCGATCCCGAGTGCTTCAGCTGCAGCAAGCTCGTCGACGGGAAGATTCCAGACGACGCGGATGGGCAGCCGATGATCGCGGTGCAAGCGTTGCAGGCTGCGGAACAGCCGTGGGCTGTCCATCGTGTGCACCGCGGTCAGGCCAACCTCTGCCAAACCTCGCAGGACGGTCAGCAGCGCGGCGTCGAGCTGCGCGTCCGAGGGCGGCGGCATGGCTCGGCCGGCGGCGTTGCATGCCTCCTCGCGAACCATCCCGGTGAGTTCGCCATGCTCATCGCGGTCGATGACGCCGCCGGCAGAGTCGGGACTGTTGCGATGAAGTCCCGCAGCAGCAAGGGCTGCGGAGCTCAGGCACGCCGAGTGCCCATCCTTGCGGGTCAGCAGGACAGGCCGCCCGGCGCCGGCGTCATCCAGCTCGTGGCGTGTGAGCGGGCTCGGATCGTCGCTCCAGTCGTCGTTGCACCAACCGAGGCCGGCGACCCAGGCCGACTGATCCAGCCGGGCGGCAAAAGAGACAACGCGCGCCAGGGTTTCGCGCCGGGTGGTTGCACCGGCGAGGTCCACACCGGCGGCGGACCGGGCCATCCACTCGAGGTGGAGGTGCGCGTCGCCAAACCCGGGGAAGGCGCGGCCACGCAGGCTGCGCACCGTGGCATCGACCCCGGCGGCTGCGCGAGCTGTCGCGCCGGTGGCGATGATCCGGCCGTCGCCGCCGACGGCGACCTCCGGCTCGCATCCGGCGAAGAGGGTGGGAGCGCGCCGGACCACGCTACGCGCGGGCGTAGGAGTGCAGACCCGCGATCCAGAGGTTGACGGCGTAGAGGTCGGCGAAGATGGCCACGAAGCCGATCACCGTGATCAGCGCCGCGCGCCTGCCCTTCCACCCGTAGGTCACGCGCGCGTGCAGGTAGATGGCGAACACCACCCAGACGATGAAGCTGAACGTCTCCTTGGGATCCCAGCCCCAATAACGGCCCCAAGCGTGCTCACCCCAGACCGCGCCCATCATCACCCCGAAGGTCCAGACGGGGAAACCGATCATCACGAATCGGAAGCTCCACGAGTCGAGCGTCGCCGCCGCGGGCAGACGGCGGAAAGCGCTGGCCAGGCCGGGGAGGAAGCCTCCCTCGGCGCCGCCGCCACCACCGCCGCCGGTCATCACCGCAGCACCGCCGGCGCCGGCGGACACGCCGCGCAGGCTCGACGAACCGCTCGCCGCGGCCAGCGCGTACCCGTCGGCCCACTCCCGCACCAGGAAGAACATCGCGAACAGGCTGGAGAAGACCAGCAGGCCGCTGGCGGTGGCCATCGAGGTGACGTGGATGGTCAGCCAGTAGCTGTGCAGCGCCGGGACCAGGTCACCCGGCGGCACATAGAGCATGTAAGCCACCGCCATCAGCGCGATGGCCACGATCATGGCGGGCACGCCGAGCAGGCGCTGGCCAGCCCGCAGGGTGATCACCAGGAAGGTCGTGACCACCACGAACGAGATCCCTGTCGAGTACTCGTAGATGTTGCCGAGTGGCCAGTGACCGGCCTCGAGCGCCCGGGTGAGGATCGAGGCGACGTGGAACGGCCAGCCAAGCACCACCAGCCCGACCGCGGTGGTGGCGATGCGGCGGTCGCGGAACGGCAGGTACACGAGGAAGCCGACCAGGGCGGCGATGTAGATGGCGACGGCGATGCCGAACAGGGTCAGCGAGAGCGGCGTGGGGGTCATCGGGTCAGCACCTCCTCTCGAACCCTGGGTGGCGGCGGCTCGGGCAGCGACCGCGTCACCGCGGCCGGCACCAGCGTGGCCCGGCGCGCGCGCCGGCGCCGCTCCAGGAATGGTCGCAGATAGAGCTTGGTGAGCAGGCCCACCATGGTGAGGACGAAGGTCGCGTACACCAGCGGCACCCCGCTGTCCTTCTTGACGTGGAACAGCGAGAACTGCTTGAGGTCGGCGAAGGCGATGGTGAAGTTGGCGGTGCCGTTGTTGGCCGCCGGCAGCTGCAGGGTGACCGACTGGTGCAGGGGCAGCGCGAACGCGGCAGCGTTCTGGTAATACGGAGTCATCCCGGTGGTGTCGAGGCTGAACACGTCCTGGGAGGCGCCACCGTTGATGCCGAGGTCGCCGACGAAGAGTTGCACCTGGAGCACGGGGTTGTTGGGGGCGGCGCTCCCCGGCCCGTAGGTGAGGTTGAGCGCGTTGCCCGCGCCGCCGACACTGGGCAGCGCCTGGGCGTCGGGGTACAGGACCAGCCGCGCGCCGATCTGCGTGGGCTTGCTCTGCCCGGGCATCCGATAGTTGAAATCGGGCACCTTGATGACCCCCGTCGACGCCGTCTTGTCGTCGCTGATCAGCTGCGCGGCACTGTCACTGACCACCTCGCCCGACGGGTTCTTGACCACGATGTGCGGCGCCCAGCCGTAGTCCTGCTGGTAGAAGTCGACGTTGTCGTAGCCGAGGAAGTCGTTGACGCGCACGTCCTTGGTGACCACCGGCCGGCCCGCGTCGTAGACGGTGACGTTGCTGACGAAATCCTCGGGCATCCCGTTGGCCTGCAGGGGCGCGGCGAAGCGGTTGAGCTGCACCTCGTAGCCGCTGTGCCGGCCGTCGAAGAGCATCCCCTCCTGCAGGGTGTCGTAGCTGGCCCGGGTCTCGGCGACGCGCTGTCCCTCGGTGATGGTCATGATGCCGTCGAAGCCCGTCGCCTTGCCCCACACCACGGCGACGAGCAGCAGGAAGAACGAGGTGTGGAACAGCCAGCTCCCCCATTCGCCCCAGTACTGCGGTGAGCGCGGGTAGCCGCGAACCGTGCGCACGATCAGCGCACGCCCGCGGGTCAGCACACACGACAGCAGCGCGACGTAGATGCTGCCGAGCAGGATGTAGAAGAGCGGCGACACGAACACCGACGTCAGCGGCAGGCCGAGGTGGCTGGCCAGGTCGTTGAGAGCGGCGTGGCTGCCAAGGAACTCGCTGACCTTGCCCTGCGACGAGCTGAACTGCTGGGGAACGAAGGTGCCGATGAGCACGATGCCGAGGACGCCCATCAGCATGTAGATCGCCGTGCGCATGCGCGTGTACTGGTGCCAGAAGCGCGCCAGACGCGAGCGCAGGCGCGGAGGACGGCGCGACGGCTGCGGTGCCGGACGCGGAGCGCGCTGCCGGGGAGCGGTGGCGGTGGCCATGCTCAGGCGGAGCCCAGCAGCGAGTTCAGCGTGGTGGGGACGTCGACGAGCGTGCCCAGCTCACGGAGGCGAATCGTGCCGGTGCTGTCGATGACCAGCGTGGTGGGCGGCGCGTCGACGTTGAAGGTGGCGGCGTCATCGGACGCCGGGTCGAAGAGGCTCGGGTAGGTGACGTGGTACTGGTGGACGTAGGCGCTGGCGTTGGCGCTGTCGTCGCGGATGTCGACACCGACGAAGCTGACGCCGCGCGCCGCGTACTGCGAGACCAGCACGTTGAGCTCGTCCTGCTGGGCACGGCACGGTCCGCACCACGAGGCCCAGAAGTCGACGACGACAGGGTGGCCGCGGAGGCTCGTCAGGTCGAGGTGACTGCCGCTGAGGGTGGTGCCGTCCAGCGCCGGCGCGGGCTGGCTGGTATGGCTGGACGGCTGGAGGTGCGTCGACACGTCGGGCTGCAGGCTGCAGCCGCTGAGAACGAGGGCGATGAGCGCGGCGGCGCCGAGCGCGACCACGCGGCGTGTGTACTTCTGCATGACGACGAGCGCGCGAGCTCGACGGGAGGTTACTACCAAGCCGGAAGAGGCCGCGGTGTCGCCCAGCCGGCCGGATGAAGGCGCCGGCGGTGGGAGGCTGCACCATACTGTCGGCGTGATCCGCCGACGTCTCGCCGTCACCGCGGTCGCGCTGACCGCACTCGTCGGCGAATGGCTCGGCCACGGCATCAGCTACTACCGCGTGGCCGGGATCGCCGGGCTCCAGGCGGGCCTCGGTGGCGGCATCCATGACTACATGATTCCGCTGGCGGTGGTGCTGCTGGCACTGGCGGCTGCCGGCACCGCGGGCCTGGTCCGCGCGTGGCTGGCACTTGGGCACAGGCTCGACAGCTCAGCGCGGCTGCTGGCGCGGCTGCGCCGCGGGGACACCGCCCTTCTGGCTCTCGCCGGGTCTCCGCGCGGCGGCTTCGCCAAGCTGCCGTCGCCGCTGGCACGGATCCTGGCCCTGGCCCTGCCCCTCGCCCTCCTGCAGTGCGCGATCTTCGTGGCGCAGGAGAACGTGGAGCGCGTGCTCCGCGGCCTCCCCGCTGGTGGTCTCGGCCCCCTCGTCGACGGCGGGGGCGCGGCCGCCTGGATCCAGGCGGCGGTCGCGCTGGTGCTGGCCGCCGTGTTCACCGCCGCGCTGCTGTTGCTGCGGGCCCGCCATCGCGAGGTCGAGCGCATCGAGCGGCTGGCGCGCGCGTTCTGGCAGCGGGTCCGCCGCGTCCCGGCGCCACCGGCACGTCCTCGACCCCATGTGACCGCGACCCAGCTGCTGCTCGGCAGCGCGTTGTGGCAACGTCCCCCGCCCAGCTCCTTCCCGGCCTGACCGACGTCCCCGCGGCCGCCGTGAGCGGTCGCGACCGATCAGACAATGGAGGGTCCTCATCGTGACCGGCACCATCCATGCCAGCGTGAGCGACGGCATCACCGGATTCCTGCCGATCGTCGCCCACGCATTCGGCAAGCGCTACGACCTCCCGGTCCCGCTCTGGCTGTTCGTCTTCGGCGGGGCGCTCGTGGTCTTTGCGTCGTTCCTGCTGGTTCTTCCCCGCGCGGTCGCCCCCGCGGGAGCCGGCGAATCGACATACATCGACCGCACCGTGCTGCGCCGCCCGGCGCCGGTGCGCTGGGCGATCGCCGTGCTGTTCACTGCGGGCCTGATCGTGGCCGGCTGGGTCGGCTCGCAAGCGCTGGCCGAGAACATCGTCCCCACCTTCTTCTGGCTGCTGGTGTGGATCGCGGTGCCGATCTCCTGCGGGGTGATCGGCGACTGGACTCGCCCGCTCAACCCGTTCGCCGCGCTGGCCCGCGCCTGCGACCGGCCCGAGTTGCGGCGCAGCCTGCTCGGCGACGCGGCGGTGGTGAGGTGGCCGGCGTGGCTGGGCTGGTGGCCGGCTGCCGCTCTGTTCTTCGCCCTTGCGTGCGGCGAGTTGATCTACAACGGGGACGCCACCAAGCCCGGCTTCGCGGCCACCGGGTTGGCGATCTACCTGGCGGTCAGCGCCGTCGGCGGCCTGTTCTTCGGCGCCGCGACGTGGACTGACCGCGCCGAGGTCTTCTCCGTGCTCTTCGCGACGTGGGGACGGCTCGGTTGGTTCCGCTTCGGCGCCCCGGGCAGGCGCGGTCTCGGCGGCGGCCTGCGCGTGCCCTTGGCCTCCCACGTCAGCCGGATCACCTTCGTCCTCCTGCTGCTGGTGTCGGTGTCGTTCGATGGCCTGCTCTCGACGCCGGCGTGGAAGTCGTTCCGCACCAGCATCCCGCTCAACGGGGTGCCGTTCGAGCTGCTGCAGACGGCGGTGTTCGCCGCGCTGGTGCTGGTGGCGTGGGGGCTCTTCGGTGGTTTCGCGACGCTGGTGCGCCGCGCCGGCAACCTCAAGGGCTCTCCAGTCGAGGTCCTCGGCGGGCTGCTGCCCTCGCTGCTGCCGATCGCCTTCGGCTACCTGGTGGCGCACAACGCGGAGTACATCGTCATCAACGGCCAGCTGTTCATCCCGCTGCTCGGCAACCCCGCCGGCATCGACGGGATGCACCTGCTGCCGGCGCCGTTCAACGACAGCTACGAGGTCAACCCCAACCTGCTGCCGTCGGCGGTGGTCTGGTACTTCCAGGTGGTGCTGATCATCTTCGTGCACATCGTCGCGGTGCTGCAGGCGCACCGGTTCCTCGGCCGCGCCGCACGCAATCAGAGCACCGCACGGCGCAGCGAATGGCCCTGGATCGTCGCCATGGTCGGCTACACCATGACCTCGCTGTGGTTGCTCGCCCAGCCGCTGGTGACCTGATGACGCTCGCGCACATCGTCGGCGGCGGGCCGGTGTGGCCGCTGTGGATCACCGGCGCGCTGCTGTTCGGCGGCGGCGTGGCCGCGATGGCCGCGTCGGGACGGCTGCGCCGCGCCTGCCTCGGCGTCGCCGGCGTCGGGCTGGCGGCCACCGTGACCGTGTACGCAGCGATCCCGGCCGCGCCGCCGGCGCCCGCCGGGGTGCAGCTGCGCATCGCGTCGCCGCGCGCCGATGCCACGGTGACCAGCCCTCTGACGGTGCGCGTCTGCGCCAGCGGCTCGACGGTGCCCGGCAGCGGCCGGCTGCTCAGCGTCAGCATCGACGGACACCAGGTGGCCGAGGTCAACGCAGACGCCGCGGTGCTGACGGCGGCAGCGGGCGAGCACACGTTACGTGTCGAGCTGGTCACCAGCAATCATCGTGAATACGCGCCGCCGGTGCTCACCGATGAGACCGTCAGCGTCACCGGCGCCGGCGCGCTCACCACCCCACCCGCATGCACTCCGTAGGCCGCCACCGCCCGGCGCCGGGGCTCGCGCCATGAGCCGGCGCCGCAAGCCGCAGTCGCGGCGACCGCGGCCGCGCCAGCCGGCGACGCAACCGGCGACGACGCAACACCGCACACCGACCGCGCCGCCACCTTCGTCCCAACGTCGCCGGCCGGTTGCGACAACGCAGATGCGTCGCCGCCGGCTGTCGTTCTGGCCGCTCTCCGGGGCGGGTTTCGGGCTGCTCACCGTCGTCGTGGTCGGCGCCGGCGTGGCCATCGCCGTCGCGCTCCATGCCAGCGGCAATCCGCCCGGGCCGGCGCCGTTCGGCACCCCGCTCGGTTTGCCCACGCCAGCGCCGCAGGTGCTCGCGCCGATCAGCACCACGGTCACCGGGCAGCCGATCGACGGCATCCAATGCCAGGGCGGCGAGCAGCTCGTCTACCACATTCATGCGCACCTCGCCGTCTACGTCGGCGGCTCACCGCGCACAGTTCCCGAGGGCATCGGGATCATGCCGCCACGCACGCAGACGCAGGTTGCCGGGATGCCAGTGGTCAGCAGCGGGTCCTGCTTCTACTGGCTTCACGCCCACACGGCAGACGGGATCATCCACGTCGAGTCGCCCGTGCAGCGCACCTTCACGCTCGGCAGCTGGTTCGACATCTGGGGCATCCCGCTCGACAGCACCCACGTGGGCCCGGCGAGCGGCACTGTGATCGCGTACCTCAACGGTCAGGTGTACGGCGGCGACATCCGCAGCATCCCCCTGGACGCGCACAATCTGATCCAGCTCGACGTCAACGGCAACGTAGCGCCTCAGCCGTTCACGTTCCCCGCCGGCCTTTGACCCGTCGCGTTTACGGTGGCCCACGCGATGACCGACACCGATCCACGGCTCGATCCCGCCGACGTGACCGTCGTGGTGGCGATGGGCGTCGAGGCGCGCCCGGTGCGCCGCCACGCTCCCCGGCTGCGCCTTCTGGTCGCCGGCATCGGGCTGGCGTCGCTCGACCGTGCCCAGCTGACCACCGACGTGGTGTTCAGCGTTGGTCTGGCCGGAGGGCTGGCGCCGGAATTGGCCTGCGGAACGGTGGTCATCCCCGCGCAGACTGCGCGCGAGGACGGCACGCTGATCGATTGCGACCCGGCGTGGAGCGCGGCGCTCGCGGCCGCATCGCGGCACCTCGGCTTCCCCACCGTCACCCTGCCGATGCTCTCCGCCGACGGCGTGGTCACCGGGGCGCACCGCGCGCGCTGGGCGGCACGGGGATTCGTCGCCGCCGACATGGAGACGGCCCTGCTGGCGGGCATGGTCGCCCGGGTTGCCGCGGTGCGGGTGCTCATCGACACGCCCAGGCGCGAGATCTCGTCGGCCTGGGAGCGGCCGGGGCGGGCGGCGCTCGACCCGCGCAACTGGCTGCAGGGAGCCTGGCTGGCCAGGGTGGCGCCGCGGCTGTCGACGCGCGCGGCCCGGGTGGTGGCGGCGGCGATCGCGGCCAACGCCGCGTAGACGCCACGCGGCCTCATCCGCAGGGACGAGGCTCAGGGAGCGATCTCATCCTCATGCCTGACGCGCTCGGTGGCCGGCGCCCGTAGCGTGTCGGCCATGGACAGTCACCTCGCCAACCGACACGTCGACACCGAGCCCGGCAGCGACATCCTCGTGGAGACCCACGGGCTCACCAAGCACTTCGGCAGCCGCGCCGCCGTCGACGGCGTCGACCTCCGCATCCCCGCCGGCGTCGCCTTCGGCCTGCTGGGGCCCAACGGCGCCGGCAAGACAACGTTGATCCGCACCCTGCTCGGGCTGACCCGGGCCAGCGCCGGCACCATGCGGGTGATGGGCCACACCATGCCCCGCGAGCATGCCAGGGCGCTCGCCCGCGTCGGGGCGGTCGTGGAGGAGCCGCGCTTCCACGACCACCTCAGCGGCCGGCAGAACCTCAGGATCGTCAGCGCGCTGCTCACCGATGACGCAACCCAGCGGATCCCGCAGGTGATGGACCGCGTCGGGCTCGCGGCCCGCGCCGACGAGAGGGTCGGTGCCTACTCGCTTGGCATGCGCCAGCGGCTGGGCATCGCCCGCTGCCTGCTCAACGATCCGCGCCTGCTCATCCTCGATGAGCCGATGAATGGGCTCGACCCCGCCGGCATCCAGGAGTTCCGTGGGTTGATCCGCAGCCTGGTGCAGGAAGGGCGCACCGTGCTGATCTCCTCGCACATGCTCGACGAGATCGAGAAGACGTGCGACTGGGTGGCGATCATCGACCGCGGCAAGCTGATCCGCCAGGGCCGCCTGGCCGACCTCCGCGACGGCGGCGCCCACCAGGTTTTGGTCGCCTGTGACAATAACGCGCGGGCGCTGACGATTCTCGGGCACCTGGACGTGGTGCGCGAGGTGAAGGTTGACGGCGCCGGCCTCCTGCTCTGCACCCTCGCCTCCGCCGATGCCGCCGCCACGGTGAACCGCGTGCTGGTGGGGTCCGGCATCGCGGTCTCGCGTCTCGAGCCCGCCCGGGTCACGCTCGAGGAGCGCTTCCTCGACATCACCTCACGCCTGCAGACCGCAGAGGAGATCCCCGCATGAACCGCGTGCTCCCGATGATCAGCGCCGAGTTCCTCAAGCTGCGCACCCGCAGGGGATTGGTGGTGCTGTCGCTCGTCCTGTGCGCGTTCAGCGTGGTGCTGGTCAACGCGATCATGACCATCTACCACGTCGTCGATCCCGTCAAGAACAGCCCGGCCGGCGGTCTGAACGGTTTCACCAACAGCCTCGAGATCTTCACCATCATGGGAGGGCTTGCGGCGGTGCTCATCGGCGCCACCGCCGGCGCGCAGGACCTCTCCTCGGGAGTGTTCCGGAGCCTGGTGGCGACCGGCCAGTCGCGCGTCAAGCTCGCCCTGGTGCGCATCCCCGGCGGCTTGATGGTGCTGCTGCCGATGCTCGCCCTCGGCTACGCCCTCGAGGTGGTTGCCTCCTTTGTGCTCGCCGACGGCACGCCCACGCCGGACGCCGCCAGCCTGCTCATCGGCGCCGGCTGGCTGCTCGCCCTTGCCGTGCTCAACCTGTGCGTGACGCTCGGACTCGCCGCGCTGCTGCGCTCGCGGGGCACCGCCATCGGCATCATGATCGCGTGGGAGCTGGCCGGGTCACGGGCCATCGAGCGCATCAGCGTGTTCGGCAGCTGGCGCAAGCTGGTCTCCAGCTTCGCGCTCGACCGCTTCCTCCCCGGTGCCACCGACACCGTGAAGCTGAGCCGTGGCGATTCGATCTCGGTCACGGTCGGGGCCGCGGTCGCGGTGGTGATCGCGTGGATCGTGGTGGCGGTCGCGCTCGGCACCTGGCGGACGGCCACGCAGGACGCGTGATCGGCAACGAGCCGGGTCAAGACTCGTGCCGGCTCGGGATGGTCGTAGGCTGGCGCTGAGATGAGCGCAACCACGGCTCCGGCACCCGCAACGCCACCACAGTGGCGGCTGCGGGAATGGCCGGGAAGGCTCTTCGACGTTGGCATCGTCGCCGGGTTGCTGCTGGTCGGCATCGCCATCCTCGTCAGCAGCACCGACGAGATCCCGCGCCTTGGTCCCGGACGGGTGGCGCTGTTCGCAGTGACGGTGGTGCCGCTCACCGCCCTGCTTGTGCGCCGCCGCCACCCGCTGGTCACGCTCGGTGTGATCCTCGGTGCCCTGCTGGTCGAGGCGATTCTTGGGTCATCGTTCCTGGTACACCCGCTGGTGCTCGTCGGTGTGTACAGCGTCGCCGCGCGCCTGCCATGGCGTATCTCCCTGCCACTCAGCGTGGTCAGCGTGGCGGTCCTCGTCTCCGGTTACGCGATCTCCCGCGGCGGCCTGACCTTCGCCGGCTTCGTCAGCTCCACCATTCCCGTCGGTGCCGCATACGTCATTGGGATCTACACGCGGACGCGGGTGGCGTACGTCGACTCGCTGCGCGCCCAGGCCGGGCAGGTGGCGCGTGAGCAGGAGCTGCGCGCCCAGCAGGCGGTCGCCGAGGAGCGGGTACGCATCGCGCGCGAGCTGCACGACGTGGTCGCCCACCACCTGTCGCTGATCACCGTGCAGGCGGGCGCGCTGCAGACGCAGCTCCCCGCGGATCACCCCGGGCGCGAGACCGCGGCGACCATGGCGCGCACCGGGCGGCAGGCGATGGACGAGATGCGCCGCATGCTCGGCCTTCTGCGACTCGGTACCGCCGACGCCCCGGGACATGCACCGCAGCCGGGTATCGCCGAGATCCCCACGCTGGTCGCGCAGGCGCGTGCCGCAGGGGTCGACGTTGAGTTGGCGATCGATGAGGGCGCGGGCCGGGCGATCCCGGTCGGCGTCGACCTCAGCGCGTACCGCATCGTGCAGGAGGCGGTGACCAACGTGATGCGGCACGCGAGCAGCGCGCACTGCAAGGTCCGCGTCCGCGTCGACGAGGACGTGCTCGAGCTGCGCATCACCGATGACGGCCCGTCGAGCGGCGACGCCCTCGGCGCGGGGCACGGGCTGGTGGGCATGCGCGAACGCGTCGCGCTCTTTGGTGGCGAGCTGTTCGCCGGGCCTGTTCCCGGTGGCGGGTTCGCGGTGCAGGCGACACTGCCGCTGTCGCACGCCGGAGGGCCGGGTTGATCCGCGTGCTGGTCGTCGACGACCAGGAGCTGATGCGCGCCGGCTTTCGCATGATCCTCGAGGCGCAGGGCGACATCCGCGTCGTCGGCGAGGCCGGCGACGGGGTCAGCGCCATCGACGCGGCCGCCTCGACCAACCCCGACGTCGTGCTCATGGACATCCGCATGCCACGCATGGACGGTGTCGAGGCGACGCGACGGTTGCGGGTTCCCCGCGTCATCATCCTCACCACGTTCGACCACGACGAGTACGTCGTCGAAGCGCTGCGCGCGGGAGCGAGCGGCTTTCTGCTCAAGGACGCGCCGCCCGAAGAGCTGGTGCGCGCGGTGCGCGTGGTCGCGGCGGGCGACGCGCTGCTGGCACCGACGGTGACACGACGCCTGCTCGACCGCGTGGTGTCGCAGCTCAATGTCGCGCATGCGCCCAACCCGCAGCTCGAGCAGCTCACCGAACGCGAGCGCGAGGTGCTCCAGCTGGTGGCGCGGGGACGGTCCAACAGCGAGATCGCCGCCGACCTGCACGTCAGCGAGACGACTGTGAAGACGCACGTGTCGCACATGCTGGTCAAGCTCGACCTGCGCGACCGCGTCCAGGCGGTGGTGATGGCCTACGAGTCCGGACTGGTGGCGCCGGGGGAGGCGTGATCCGCGCTGTTCAGGTGGCTGGACGGGGCAGCAGCCGTCGCAGCGTCAGCAGAGCGAGAGCCGTGGCCAGCAGCGCGACCGCGGCGATGCCCAACCAACGAAGATACAGCGCCGAGTCCGCGTACACGGGTGGCGCCGGGAACGACTGCAGCTGGTGCACATACAGTCCCTGGTCGGTGGCCGCGTACAGCGCTTTCGCGGCCGGGTCGGTGGCGAGGCCGAGCACGTTCTCGGGCAGGCCGGGGTCGGCGCGGATCCAGTCGTCGCCACCGTCGTTGCTGAGCAGCACGCCATAGCCGTCGACGCCCAGGTAGACGGCCACGCTCAGCGGCTCCGTGAAGGCGGCCACAGAGGTGACCTGTGGTGCGCCCGACAGGCCGCCGGCTGGCAGCGGGATGAAGGCTGTCGACCACGACCCGAAGGCGGTGCGACGCCAGACGTGGTTGTCGGTGCCGACGGCGATGACCACGCCCGGAGCCGCTGCGGGGGCGGCGAGCAGGTGGGCGGCGGCGCCGAGATAGGGGGCGGCGGGGTCGGGATGCTCGGTGACGATGCCGGTACCCACCGCCGGGGTCCCGGTCATGACGGTGCCGTTGCGGATGTCCCAGAAGCTGGTGCCGGCGTCCACCGGCAGCGACGGCGCGGGCGCGGTGGTCGTCGCGGTGAAGGTGGCGCCGCGGTCGGTCGAGGCGAACCGGCCGTTTGGTGTGTCGACGATGAGGTGTCCCCGGGTCACGCTGACCGCCGAGACGCGCACGCCCGCGTACGCGAGGGGCTGCCACCACGCGGTGGCGGCGCGGGCTGTGGTCGGTGCGGCCATGAGCAGCAACGCGGGCAGAGCCGCGACGACACAAACCACGCGGCGCGCCCGGTCAGTAGCCATACAGCCCCGGGATGACGCCGACGGTGACGGCGACGTCGGCGACGGCGTGGATGATGATCGCCGGCCACAGCGAGCCGGTCTTCTGGGTGATCCAGCCGAAGAGCAGGCCGAGCGCGACGGTCACCGGCACAAAGGCGTCCGCCGGCCCCTGGTACTGGACTGCGATGTGCGCAAGCCCGAAGAACGCAGCCTGGCCAAGGTTGGCGGCCCACGGCGGTGCCACACGGTCGAGCGCGCCGAGCAGCAGGCCGCGGAACTGCACCTCCTGGGCCAGCCCCTGGAGCGCGTCGGCGGGGCCCTGCAGGGGGAGGTCACGAGCCAGAGCGATCGGGGTGATGCCCTGGCGGCCGAGCAGAGTTGCGGGCAGCAGCATCACCACAAGGAGAAACGCCAGCGTCCCCAGCACAGCGGCGACCTGGGCCGCGAGGCCGAAGCGTCGCAGGCGCAGCAGCGGCCGCAGCGTCAGCGGCGACATGCGCACGGCGAGCACTGCGATCCCCACGGTCAAGGCCGCCTGCGCCGCCGACGCGAACAGCACCTGGGTGTTGAAATCGAAGCGGCTGCCGGTGATGCTCACGATCCACTGCGGCCCACCGGCGAAGACGCTGAACGACAGCGTGATGGCGGCGACGGCGAGCAGAATCGGTCGCGACGAGCGCAAGCGCGTCCAGACCAGCGAGGCCAGCGCCAGCGCCGTGGCGACACCGCTGAGGCGCAGGACGTACGGGTCGACGCCGACGGGATCGCTGAACAGCCGCGGCACGAGCAGCGCCACACCGAGGGCGACCGCGGCGATCACCAGGACGCCGAACGGTTGCCACCACGGACGCCCGGCCAGGCGGGCCAGCGGGGCGGGTGCGATGTGGGTCATCGCCCGTGTATAGCCGACATCGGGAGGTTGACGCTGGTGTCGCCCTCGCCGACCTCCGCTCGGCGAGAATGTCGCGATGACGCAGAACGCAGCCCCGCTGGCGATCGCCTTCGACGTCGATGAGACCCTGGTCAGCACCGGCGGTGCCGGGGCGCGCTCGTGGGCGCGCGGCTTCCACAAGCTGTGGGGCGTTGCCGCCGACATCACCAAGTTCACCGAGGGCGGCATGACCGATCCCGAGGTGGCGCGAATCACGTTCCGCGGGGTCATGGACCGTGAACCGTCAGCCGACGAGCTGGCTCAGCTGATGCACCAGTACCTGCTCGTCCTGCCCGACGAGGTGGCCCGCTCCCACGGGTACCGCGTCCTCCCCGGCGTCACCGACCTGCTCCCGCGCCTGATCGAGGCAGGCATGCTGGTGGGCATCACCTCGGGGGCGGTCGAGGCGGCAACGCACATCAAGCTCGCCCGCGCCCGCCTCAATCAGTACTTCTCCTTCGGTGGATTCGGGTCCGACTCCAACGACCGCGGCGAGCTGACGCGGATCGCGCTTCGCCGCGCCGGCGTGGTGCGCGGCGCACCACTGGAGCCGGCGCGGGTCTGCGTGGTGGGCGACACGCCGATGGACATTGCCGCGGCCCACGCCGCGGAGGCAGTGGGCATCGGCGTCGCGACCGGGAGGTACACGCTCGCAGAGCTGGTGGACGCCGGCGCCGACCACGTCCTCGCCGACCTCTCGCACCCCTTCCCGGGACTGCCGGCGACGCGGTCGAGCTGACGGCTACCCAGCAGTCGCCGCAGCTGCGCGGCCGACCGCGTCCACGGAGCGGCGGACATCCTCGTCGTCGGTGCCCCAGTTGCTGACGGAGACACGCAACACGTCCTGCTGGTGCCAGCGCGAGCCCGACATCCACACCGTGCCGTCGGCGATCAGCCGCGCGGTCATCGCGCGCGTGCGCGTGTCGCTGCCGAACGTCACGCAGACCTGGGTGTAGTCGACGTCGTTGACCACATTCGCGCCGTCGATTGCGGCGATGCCGTCGGCCAGTGCGCGTGCGTGTCGTGCCAGCCGCTCGACGAGGTCGGCGACACCGTCGCGCCCCAGCGACCGGAGCGCAGCCCACACCGGGACGCCGCGCGCCCGGCGGGACAGCTCGGGCACCTTGTCCTCCGGGTCGCCGGGCCCGGAGTCGTCCTTGATCAGGTAGCTGGCGTGGACCCCGAACGAGGAGCGCATCGCCACCCGGTCGGCGACGATCGCGATGCCACAGTCGTATGGCACGTTCAGTGTCTTGTGCGCGTCGGTGGCCCACGAATCGGCGGCGGCGACCCCGGTGACCAGGTGACGCAACCGCGGCGCGGCAGCCGCCCACAGGCCGAATGCGCCGTCGACATGCACCCATGCGCCATGCCGTTTGGCCACCTCGATCGCGGCAGTGAATGGGTCGAAGGCACCGGAGTGGACGTTGCCCGCCTGCAGACAGACGATCACCGGGGTGCGGGGATCAAGCGCGGCGAGCGACTCGGTGAGGGCGTCGACCCGGATCCGTCCCTGCTCGTCGGCGGCAACCGGCTGGGGCGCCCCCAGCCCCAGGTAACGCAGCGCGATGTCGATCGTGTCGTGCCGCTCAGCGCCGACGAGCACGTGGACCCTCGGGGCTCCGGTGAGCCCGTCACGGCCGACATCCCAGCCAGCCCGGGACAGCACCGAGAATCGAGCGGCGGCCAGCCCGGTGAAGTTGGCCATCGTCGCGCCGGTCACGAATCCCACGTCCGCGCCGGCGGGGAGGCCCAACAGGTCGAGCAACCACGCCGCCGCTGACTCCTCCACCGCGGCGGTGGCGGGGGTGGCGTAGCGCAGCCCGGTGTTTTGGTCCCATGCGCTGACCAGCCAGTCGGCGGCCAGTGCGGCCGGCAATGTGCCGCCGATCACCCAGCCGAAGAACCGGCCCGCCGGCATGGCCATCAACCCCGGGTCGGCCATCGTGGCCAGCA
The DNA here is from genome assembly GCA_036561525.1 of Candidatus Dormiibacterota bacterium. Taxonomy (GTDB): domain Bacteria; phylum Chloroflexota; class Dormibacteria; order Aeolococcales; family Aeolococcaceae; genus Aeolococcus. Next base: position 53,170 of record DATBPD010000040.1, read on the forward strand.
GGTCGATGACGTCCTCGGGGGCGGTGGGGCCGTCGGGCAGCGGGCCGCCCAACCCGGCGAGCAGCTCGTCGGCCGTGGCCCGTGGCCCCACCGGGCGTTCGGCGAGCGAGTCGAGCCAGGTCCGCGCATGCTCGACCGCTCGGGCGAGCGCCTTCTCGTACGCACCAGCTTGCACTGACACGGTCATCGTTGCCCTCCGGTCAGAAAAGACTGCTGTACCCGTTGAGAGCGGGCTGGCCACCGAGGTGTGCATAGAGCACGCGTGAACCGCGCTCGATGTCGTGGCTGGCGATCATGTCGATCATCCCCGCCAGCGACTTGCCCTCGTAGACGGGGTCGGTGATCATCCCCTCGAGGCGCGCGCCCACCTTGATGGCTTCAACGGTGCGCTCATCGGCGAGCCCGTAGGTGCCGGCGTGGTAGCGCGTGTCGAGGATGATCTCGTCGCTGCTCAGGGCGCGACCGACGTCGATCAGCTCGGCCGTGTTGCGGGCGATCCGGGTGACCTGGTCGAGCGTCTCCTGGGGCTTTGCCGAGGCGTCGATGCCGATCACCCGGCGCGCGCGATCCTGGGCGGCGAACCCGGCGATCATCCCCGCCTGGGTGCTGCCGGTGACCGAGCACACGATGATGGTGTCGAAGAAGACGTCGAGCTCACGCTCCTGCGCCTCGACCTCCTGCGCCCACCTGGCGAAGCCGAGACCGCCGAGCCGGTGGTCGGACGCGCCGGCCGGAATCGGGTATGGCTTGCCACCGGCAGCTTCGAGGCCGGCAAGCGCCGCCTCCCAGCTTGCCTTGACGCCGATGCCGAAGCCCTCCTTCACGATCCTGACCTCAGCGCCGAGCATCCGGCTCAACAGGATGTTGCCGACCCTGTCATAAACAGGATCGCTCCAGTCCACCCAGCTCTCCTGGACGAGCACGCATCTCATGCCGAGCCGCGCGGCCACCGCGGCGACCTGACGGGTGTGGTTGGACTGGATGCCACCGATGGACACCAGCGTGTCGCACCCCTGCGCGATGGCATCTGCAGCCAGGTACTCGAGCTTGCGCGTCTTGTTGCCGCCAAAGGCGAGGCCGCTGTTGCAGTCCTCGCGCTTGGCCCAGATCTCCGCACCACCCAGATGGCTGGTGAGTCGCTCCAGGCGGTGGACCGGCGAGGGGCCGAAGAGCAGCGGGTATCGCGGCAGCGCGTCGAGCTTCAATGCCGGGCTCTCATCGCCTGACCCGGCGCTGGCGAACCGGCGATGACGGTGAAGTGAACGTCCACTGTCGTGCCACCATACGCCGTGGGCATCGTCCAGCAACCGGCGACGCTGGGGACGAACGTCTGAGCGGCGAGCGGCGCCACGCAGTACCCTGCGCACCTGCCCAGGAGGTCGGGGCGTCCGGAGGAGGTCGATGAACCAGCAACCGCCGTCGGTGGGAGCGGGTCCTCCACCGCCGCCTCCGCCGCCGCCGCCGCACCCACAGTTCTACGGCCAGGCTCCATACCCGGGTCAGCCCATGTTGTACGCCACCGCGCCGTCGACAAACGGTGTCGGGGTCGCCGGTGGCGTCGTCGGCATCGTCGCCGTTGTGCTGTTCTGGTTTCCCTTCATTGGCGCGATCCTCGGCATCATCGCGGTGTCACTTGGCGGCGTGGGCCTGCAGCGCGCCAAGCAGATGGGCGGCAGCTCGAAAGGCATGTCGGTCACCGGCATCGTCTGCGGTTCGGTCGCCCTGGTCCTCAACATCCTGATCTTCGTCAGCATCATCGTGGGCCACAGCCACTTGGCCGCGTAGGGCGCCCTGAACCCGCGCGCGCTGAGCGAGGTCGGCGGGGCCCCGCCATCGCCAAGGCTGCCCACCGTCACCCCTCGACGGCTGCGCGTGTAACGCCCTCTGTACCTCTTCGTAGACAACACACCCCCCCGACTTACTGCCTAAGTTGGCATCAACCCACGGGCGCACCGCCGCTCGCACAGCGGGCTGTCGTCGGCTGGCTGGAGGAGAACACCATGATCGAACGCGCCCTGCTGTCTGCCGCCGCAACCGCGGTCGTCGTCGCGGTGAGTGCCTGCGGTTCGAGCAGCCCGGCCACCACGTCTTTCGGCAGCGCGGCGACCACTCCGGTCCCGGCCACGGCCACGGTCGCCGTCGGCACGGTCGCTCCCCTCGGACAGTTCCTGGTCGACGCCAGCGGCCGCTCTCTGTACCTCTTCGAGGCGGACACGGGGTCAGCCTCGACGTGTACTGCGGCGTGCGCCCAGACCTGGCAACCGCTGACCACCGGCGGTCCACCGCAGGTGTCAACCGGCGCCACACAGTCGCTGCTCGGCACCACGATGCGGACCGACGGCACCACCCAGGTGACCTACAACAAGCACCCGCTCTACTACTTCGCCGGCGACAACAAGCCGGGCGACGTCACCGGCGAGGGCAACACCAGCTTCGGCGCCGGCTGGGATGTGGTGTCGCCGGCGGGCGCCAAGATCGAGAAGCCCGGCGGGTCATGATCCGACGGGCGCACCTGCGCCGCCGGCAAGCACCAGCTCGAACGCGCGCGCCGACGGGTACCGGCCGTACACCGGTATCCGCGCATACCCCGCCCGCGTGTACAGCGCCATCGCCTCCGGCTGCGCGGGCCCCGTCTCCAGCCGCACCCGCGCGTAGCCGAGCTCGCGGGCCAGGCCCTCGAGCGAGTGCAGGATGGTGGCCGCGTGGCCCTGGCGGCGGCGGTCCGGGGCGGTCCACATCCGCTTGACCTCGCAGGTGTCGGCCGTCGCGCGGCGGATGCCCCCGCCGGCGATCGTCTGCCCGCCGTCGACCAGCACCAGGAAGCCACCGCCGGGCGGGTCGAACTCGTCCGCCTTGGTGGTGGTCATCTCGTGGCTGGCGCCGTAGCGCTGCTGGTACTCCTGCGCGAGAGCGGTCAGCACGGGGCCCACCGCCGCGTCGGTGAGGCGCACCTGGCGTATCTCCACCGGATGATCATGCACAGTCCCGGCTGGCTACAGTCTCACGATGGCAGGCGTGGAGCAGCGCGAGATCGGGGCCAATGGGCTGCGCTTCGAGACCGTGCTCGCCGGTCCTGCGAGCGGCGAGGCGGTCATCCTCCTCCACGGCTATCCGCAGAGCGCTGAGGCATGGCGCGACACGCTGAGCTGGCTCGCCGCTCGCGGCTATCGCGGCGTCGCCCCCAGCCTGCGCGGCTACTCACCGGGTGCCAACCCACCGAACGCCGGCGCCTACGCCATGCCCAACCTGGTGGGCGACGTGCTCGGCATCGCCGACGCGCTGCGCATCGATCGCTTCCACCTCGTCGGCCACGACTGGGGCGGTGCGCTCGCCTGGATGGTCGCCGGCAATCACCCCGACCGCGTGCTCAGCCTCACCGTCCTCTCGACACCGCACCCACTGGCGATGGCCGAGGCGCTGCGCACCCCCGCGCAGGCGATGCGCAGCTCATACATGGCCTTCTTCCGCATCCCCCGCGTCCCCGAGGCGATGCTCTCGTTCGCCAACTTCGCGCAGCAGGGCCTTGGTGTTCGCGTCTCCGGGCTGCCCCGCTGGGCGTGGCAGCGCGACCGCGACCACCTGCGTCGCGTCGGCATCCGCGGGCCGCTCAACTGGTATCGAGGCGCCACCCGCGGGATCGGCCGGCCGCGCCGCGTCAGCGTGCCGACGCTGTTCATCTGGGGACGGCACGACCCCTTCCTCGGCCGTCGTGCCGCCGAGCTCACCGAGAAGTGCGTGAGCGGCGAGTACACCTTCGTCGAGCTCAACACCGGGCACTGGATCGCCGAGCGCAACGCCGACCAGCTGCGGCGCCTGCTCGGCGAGCACATCGACGCACACCACGCCCCCGCTCCCCAAGCTGCAGCGGAATCATCCGCGGGGCCAGCCGTCAAGCCCGCCCGCAAACGCGCTCGCCGGCCGCGCAAGCGCAAGCCTGAGGCAGACGCCGAATCCGCCGAGGGCTGACCCGGCTACAGCAACGCGAGCCCGCTGACCGTGGCGTTGTCCTTGACCGAGATGAACTGGACGGTGATGGTGCCACCGGCATCGGCGGTGGTGTTGAAGGTGAGCGCGATCGCCTTGTTCTTGGCACCGGTGGCGGCGAAGATGTCGTAGTTGGTCATCACCTGGACCCCGTTGATCTTGACGTTGAACATCCGCTGTCCCGCGGACGACCAGGTGGTCTCGACCTCCTGGAGGCGCACCTGGAACGGCGCGTTGGCAGGGAGGCCCGCCGCCGAATATGTGAAGTTGCCGTGGCGTTCGGTCTGGTACACCGCCTGCGGCGCCGGATTGGGTACCAGGCTGGTGTCGATGACCGCCGCCGTCGAGGACGTGGCCCCGCCCGCGAACAGGGCGTCAGCCATGTAGTTTCCCGCCGCGCCGCCGCCGGCGTTGACGGCGCCCAGCGGGGCGAACGCCGGCGAACACGTTGGTGCGGTGGCCGCAGTCCACAGTGCATCGGTGGTCGTCACCTTGTAGCAGTAGGTGGTGTCACCCACGACCGTGTTGTCGGTATAGGCGACCGCACCACCCGCCAGGGCAGCGATGTTCGAGTAGGCGCCGCCGTCGACGTTCGACGAGATGGTCTGGCCGGTGCCCTGCTGGGCGACACCGGGGAGCGTCCAGGTCAGCTTGTCGGAGCGCGGCGCGCCCACATGGTTGACGGCCAGCGCGGTGGGCGCGGCGATGCTGCCGGTGGCGAACGTCGAGCCGGCGTTCACGCTGGTCACCGCCCAGGCGGCCTGGACGATGTGCGCGCAGGAGAAGGATGCGCAGAGGGCGATCACGACGGCCCAGCGCTTGCGGCGACGCACCCTCAGGCCTCACTCCTGACGATCGTCAGGACGCGACGCCGTGCCTGCGCGATCAGCCACACCATGAGCAGCGCAGGAAGCAGAATCAGCAGGCTGTTGCGCCCCAGCATGACCGCGGTGCCAAGCGAGGGCACGACGAACACGGCGCGGTCGGCCAGCCCGTTGTGCGGCTGCTGGATGATCCACGGATCCTGCGCAGTGTTGGCGTCGCCCTTGGTGTGCACCTGGATGGCTCCGTCCTTGGTGGTGGTGAGCCCAACGATGCGGTGCACGACCACCTCGTGCGCGTTGGTGGGCTTGGGAAACACCAGGATGTCGCCGACGCCCAGGTGGCTCACCGCCACCTGCTCGGTGACCACCATCGAGCCCACCGGGATGACCGGCACCATGCTGCCCGTGATCACCTGCTCGAAGTGATGCCTGGTCAGCCCACCGGCGACGGTGGCGCTGATGAAGAGCACGAGCACCGCGGCGAGGGCCACCGTGGCGAGGTTGCCGGCGTGGGCAATCGCGCGTCCCACCCGATGGAATGCCACCGCGACCGCGCCCGGACGGGAGAGATGCAGGGTCGGGGCGGTGGTGGCCATTGGCAATCCTTTTGAGGTGATGCACGGAGAAGCCGGTCGACACACCGGCCTCTCTGTGACTGTCGAGCGGTCTAGCTGTTGGTCTGCGTCCAGGTGTAGCCGACCGTGCAGGTCTGGCCCATGTCACTGCTGGCGCTGTTGTTGGGCAGGCTGATCGTGAAGGTGTACGTGCCGCTGTCGTTGGCGGCCCAGTTGAGGCTGCCGGCGCTCTGCTTGAGGTTCTGCGCGGCCATGGTGGAGAGCGAGCCGTTGAACACCGTGGCGGGGGCGCCCTCGTTGTCGAGAACCTGCGCGTTGAGGCTGGCGCACATGGTGCCGCCGGTGGCCGACGCCAGGGTCAGCTGGAAGGTGCTGGCCAGCGAGCCCGTGTTGGTCAGCTGCACGGTGCCGGTCGTCGAGCTGCCCGGCTTGGCGCCGGCGAGCGTGAACACGACGCCGCACGATCCGGAGGTGAGGTCGGTGCACGAGGTGCCCGCGCCGAGGCCGCCGACCTTGGCGAGGTTGGTGTGGTGCACGGTGCCGGTGGCAAAGGTGCTGCCGCTGTTCGCGGTGGTCGCCGTCCACGCGGCCAGGCCGCCGAACCCGATGAGTCCCATGGCGGCAAACGTGCCGCTGAGGAGAAGCCCCACACGGAGCCGCTTGTGCCCCATGCCTTTGTTCTGCGAGGTGGTCGAGTCGCTCATGTCTGCTGTCTCCAAGGTGGTGAAGTCGTAACGCCCGGCGGTGGAAGATCGGCTGAGAAAACGTAGCGGGCATTGGCAACGTAGAAGGGCGATGCGACAGACCAGTGGCCAGTGAGCGACGTGGTGGCGACAGCAGAACAAGACAAGTGCAGGGGTTTTCACAAGGTCGATCTCGGGTCGTCACGGCGTCGCTAGAATCGCGTCGAACGTTGTCGCGGCTGTCACCGGGGCGTGCAGCGCCTCCGGAGCGGCGATTTCGGCCGGGAGGGTCGGTAACGAAACCTCTGCTAGGCTTCCCGCCGCGATGAGCGTCACCATCCTGGTGGGCGGACAGTGGGGCGACGAGGGCAAGGGCAAGGTCATCGACCTCCTCGCCGATCGCGTCGACATGGTGGTGCGCTCGCAGGGGGGCAACAACGCGGGCCACACGGTGGTCGCGGAGGGCAGGGAGTATCGCTTCCACCTGATCCCCAGCGGCATCCTCAACCCGTCGACGGTGTGCGTCATCGGCCACGGGGTGGTGGTCGACCCCAGGGTGTTCCTCGAGGAGGTGGACAACCTCCACGCCCAGGGCATCAGCACCGCCAACCTGGTGATCAGCGAGCGTGCCCACATGGTCATGCCCTACCACCCCGAGCTGGACCGCCTGGGCGAGGCGCAGCGCGGCGACGACCGCCTCGGCACCACCGCGCGCGGGGTCGGGCCCGCCTACGAGGACAAGGTGCGCCGCATCGGCTTTCGCATCGGCGACCTGCAGAAGCCCGCATTCCTGGAGAAGAAGCTCCACTTCGTGCTCCGGCTCAAGAACGAGGTGCTCACCAAGCTCTACGACGCCCCACCGTTCGACGAGCGCGCCATCCTCGACGAATATCTCGGCTACGCGGAGCGGCTGGACGGGATGATCCGTGACATCCATCCGCTGATCCGCGACGCTGTCGCCAGCGGCGACCGCATCCTCCTCGAGGGCGCGCAGGGGGTGATGCTCGACATCGACCTGGGAACCTACCCGTACGTCACCTCGTCGGCGCCGACGGCGGGCGGCGCGTGCACCGGCAGCGGCATCCCACCGTCACGCGTCGACAAGACCGTCGGCGTCTTCAAAGCGTATTCGACGCGGGTCGGCTACGGCCCGTTCCCGACGGAGCTCACCGACGAGCTGGGCGAGCGCATTCGCGAGGTGGGCGCCGAGTTCGGCACCACCACCGGGCGGGCACGTCGTGTCGGCTGGTTCGACGCCGCGGTGGCGCGCTACGCGGTCGACAGCAACGGCATCGACTCGATCGTGCTCACCAAGGTCGACGTGCTCGACGAGGTGGCGGCGCTGCGGATCTGCACCGGCTACGAATGGCGTGGCGAGCTCTGGGACCACCCCATGGCCAACATCTCCCACCTCAAGCACTGCGAGCCGGTGTACGAGGAGATGCCGGGGTGGATGTCGCCGACGCGCGACATCCGCAACTACGACGACCTGCCCGCGGCGTGTCGAGACTACATCGAGCGCGTCGCCGAGCTGTGCGGCGCGGACGTCGACGTGGTGTCGATCGGCCCCGACCGCGAGCACACCCTGGTGCGCAAACCGCTGGTCTGAGCGACCGGGTGGGCTACGGCGCCCAGTAGCCGAAGACGTCGACGATGACGTCGACCAGGCCGGCGTGGTTGAACACCGCCAGCTTGCCGGCGCCCAGCTCGGCGATCACCAGGTTGGGCACCACCTGACCCGCCGCCCAGTTGAGGTCGGAGGCGGTCGGGGGCGGTGGCTGGTCCGGGTACACGGTCAGGAAGCTGTCGTGGGTGGTGTCGGCGGCGGTGACGTTGGCGGCCACCGCGACCGCCCCGGGTGGCAGGTTGGCATTGACCGTCCTTATCGCGCCGGAGTTCAGGGTGCGACCGGCCAGTTGCAGGCCGGACCCGGAGCGGCTGTCGGCGATGCGTGTCGGTGGCAGCGGCGTGAACCGCGAGCCGCCGGCGCCGCTGGCGTCGGTGAACCATCCGCCCACGTCGACGACGATGTCGGTGTAGCCCTTGGAGTTGTAGATGTCGACTGTACCGTCGGCTCCCACGGGGACGATGACGCGGTTGGGCACCACCTGGTTGAGAACGAAGTTGAGATTCGATGCCAGCGGTTTTCCTGTTGCGCCCGGGTAGACGGTGAGGAAGCCGGCGCCGTTGCTGCTGACCGCGGTGACGTTGAGCACCACCGCCGAGACACCGGACGCCGGCACGCCGCCGGCGCCGGTCACCTGCACCACCACGGTGTCCGTCGATGAGGGCGTGTGCCCCGCGTTGGCCTGGCCCGAACCGGACCGGGTGTCGGTGATCCGGGCTGGGGCGAGCGGGTGGTAAAGGCCGGCCGGACCGCCGCCGGGCACGAAGTAGCCCTCGAGGTCCACCACCACGTCGGTGCTGCCGAGGTTGTTGAAGATGCCCACCGCGCCGTTGCCACCGATGGGCACCGTCACCAGGTTGGCGACCGTCCGGCCCCCGGTGTTGAGGTTGGATGCAAACGGCGGGTTGGTGCCGCTCGGATACACGGTGAGGTACGACGAATGGGTGCCGTTGGTGGCGGTGACATTGAGCACGGCGGCAGTGGCGGTGGTCGGGACCGGCGGGCTGCTGGCAGCGCCCCAGATCGGCACCGTGACGTTGCCCCCGGCACCGAGCGAGTGACCCGCCAGCGGATACCCTGAGCCCGACCTGGTGTCGGCCACCCGGAAGGGCGGCACGGAGGTGTACACGGCGGGAGCCGGTGGCGGCGGCGCGGCCAGCGGGGCCGCCGGGGTGCCGACTCCGGTGGGGCCGTCGTAGCCGGTCCCGGCGTTGCAGAGGTACGCGTTCGGCGCACAGTCCGTGGACAGCGGCGCGTTGGTGCCCGAGGTGACGTCGTTGACGGCGACGCCCGGCTTGTACCAGGGCTCTCCGCCGTGCAGCCCGGCGGGCTCGCCACCGGACAGAGCGTAGATGGCCGCGATCAGCGGTGCCGACAGGCTGGTGCCGCCGAACACGCCCCAGCCGGTGGAGTCCCAGGTGTCGTACACGGCGAGGCCGGTGTTGGGGTCGGCGTCGGC
>DATBPD010000041.1:0-4789 GCA_036561525.1 Candidatus Dormiibacterota bacterium
AGATGATCCCGCTCAGGAGCACCAGAAATGCCGAGTTGATGAGCAGCGGCCGCAGGTACGTCGAGACCGGCTCCTGGTTGGCGAGCGAGTTGCCCATGTCGCCGTGCAGGAGCCCGGTCACCCAGTTCCAGTACTGCTGCAGCACCGGCTGATCGAGGTGCAGCTTGGCCCGCAGCGCAGCCAGGCTGGTTGGCGTGGCGTCGCGGCCGAGGATCGCCCGGGCGGGATCCCCAGGCAGCGCCTGAGTGGCGGCGAACACCAGCACCGAGACGATCACCAACACCAGCAGGCCCAGCAGCACGCGACGAAGGATGAACCCCCAGATACCGCGGGAGTGCATGTTCAGCCGCTGCCGTCTGGCATCTGCGCCGCCTCAGGCGAACCAGATGGTGGTGTACCCATTCCCGAACGAGTCGAGGTTGAGCGTGCCCTTGCTGGGCTGGAAGCCCTGCACCTTCGATGAGTACGCGTCCACCAGGTCGTTGAAGAACGGGATGATGTACCCGCCGTTGTCGTACTCGAGGCTCTGCATCTCCTGGATGATCGGGCATTGCTTGGCCGGATCGGTCTCCTGCAGCGCCTGGTTGTAGAGGTTTAGGTAGGTCGAGCCGGGACCGGTCTTGGGTGGCCAGTGCGTCTCGTTGTAGGGAGCGGTGGGGATGCTGCCGTTGGCAACCTGGGGCAGGAAGTTGCGGGTGCCCCAGAAGTCGACCGAGAAGGCCAGCTTCAGGTACTGGTTGCCGTAGTAGTTGGGATCGTTGTGGACGTTCACCGTGACGCCCGCCGCCTTTGCCTGGGTGGCGAACACGTTCGCCGATTCGACCATGCCGGCAGCGCCGTTGGTGGTGTGCAGATCGACGGTGAGGCCCTCCTTGCCGGCCTGCTTGAGCAGGGACTTGGCCTGCGCGATGTCCTGTTGGCGCTGGGGCAGCGAGTGGTTGTAGCACGAGTCGAACGGGGAGTAGAGGTCGTTGGCCACCGTGCCGTATCCGGACAGCACCTGCTCCACCATCTGCTGGCGGTCGACCATCAGCCGGAAGGCCTGGCGCACGCGGTTGTCGGTGAACGGATCCATGTCGATCGCCATGCACAGCGGCAGCCAGCCACCGGTCTTGGATACCAGCACCTGGGTGCCCGCTTGCGATTTGGCGACGTTGACCTCCCCGAACGGGAGGTCGGTCATGGCATCGGCCTGTCCGGCCAGAAGCGCGTTCACCTGGGCGGTCGCGTCCTTGAAGTCGGTGATCGTGATCTGGTCGAAGTACGGCCCCTGACCCCAGTAGTTGGGGTTGCGCGTGTGCACGCTCTCCTGCCCGGGCGTGAACGACTTCAGGAGGTAGCCGCCGGTGCCGTGCTGTGGAGCCGGGTAGGCCTGGTAGCCGTCGGGGACGATCCCGTTGTAGTACTGCCCCAGCTGTTGCCCGATCCCCGCGTCGGCGTAGCTCAGGTTCAGCTGGATCGTGGATGCGTTGAGCTTCTTGATGCCGGAGGACTTCAGGGACGCAAAGCCTGCCGCGCCGAACAGCCCATTCTTGCTGTTGATGATCCTGTTCAGGGAGTAGACGACATCGTCGGCGGTGAGCGTCTTTCCGTTCTGGAACTCGATCCCCTTCTTGAGCACGATCGTCCACTGATCTGGCTTGTTCTGCGTGACCTCCTGGGCCAGATGGTTCTGGAGCTGATAGTTCGTGTCGAACACCAGCAGCGTCTCGAACGCGGTCATCAACCGGGCCTGGTCGGGCTTGGTGATGATGGTCTGGCCGTCCATGATGTCCTTCGCGCCGCCGCCCGTCACCGCCAGGCGGAAGTTACCGCCGCGCTTGGGGGTGCCGGATGCCCCCCCGCCGCTCGACGAGGAGCTCGAGGAGGAGCTGCCGCATGCAGCCAGCGATCCGCCCAGCACCACGGCGCCGGCGCCCACCAGCAGCTCGCGCCGGGAGAGCGAGAAGGAGTCCAGGTTCTCCGGCAGTTCCCTTGGCGTATCGACCATGGAGGGGGCTCCTTTCGCGTTCGCCATGCGAACGGTTGTCGTTCACGGCAATCGTGAGGCAGCCGATACTAGAACGCGGGGAGCGGCTCGTCAACCCGCCCGTCCAGTAGGTGCGTAGCCGGAACCCAGCGCGTATAGTGAGCCCGCATACGTTCCCCATTCGGCAGGAGCTGTTCACGATGAACACGGAGCGTTCGCATGGTGAGCGCACGCGGCCGGCGGCCGCCGGCGAGGCCGTCCAGTCCGTCGACCGTGCCGTGAGGCTCTTGAAGGCAGTCTCCTCCAGCGCGGAGCCCGTCACCATCTGGGAGCTGGCGCGCCGCTGCAACCTCAACCGCACCACCGTGTGGCGCCTACTCTCGACGCTCGAGCTGCACGGCCTCGTCGAGCGCAACCCCGACACCCAGCGCTACCGCGTCGGCTACGAGGCGATTCAGATCGCAGCGGCCGCCGACTACGACGGCCTGGCACGACGGGTGCGCCCGATGCTGGAGCGGACGGCGGCAGCGACCGGGGAGAGCGTGACGCTGGCCGCCGCCCACCGTTTCACCCTGGTGTACGTCGACCAGGCCGATCCTCCCACAGTCCCTGCTGCGAACTGGATCGGGCGCTCGCTTCCGCTCCATGCCACGTCGTCCGGCAAGGTGTTCCTGGCGTGGCTGCCGGAGGCCGAGCGCGATGCCGTGCTGCCGCCGCACCTGGAGGCCTACACCAACCGCACCATCACCGACCGTGCGTTGCTTGACCAGGAGCTGGCGGAGATCCGGGTGCGCGGCTACAGCACCTGTCTGGGAGAGCTCGAGGACCACTCCAACGGCGTGTCCGCGGCCGTGCTGAACCGGATGAAACGGCCCGTCGTGGTGGTCAACATCTGGGGTCCGGCAGGACGAGTCACCCGCGCGCGGATCCCCACGCTGGGGCGTACCGCGCTCAGCCTCGCCCACGAGATCTCGCTGGCGCACGAATGAACTGGGAAGCCTTCATCACCTGCGCGGTGACGGGAGCCGGTGACACCACCGGCCGCAGCGGCAACGTCCCGGTGACCCCGGCCGGCATCGCCGAGAGCGCGATCGAGGCGGCGGCGGCGGGAGCGGCGATCGTGCACATCCACGTGCGTGACCCCGCCACCGGACGCGGCTCACGCGACCCGGCACTGTACCGGGAGGCCGTCCAGCGGATCCGGTCGAGCGGTGTCGACGTTGTGCTGAACCTGACCGCCGGCATGGGGGGAGATCTGGTGCTGGGCGGCGACGAGGCTCCGCTGCCGCTGGATGACCTCGGCACGGACATGGTCGGCGCCACCGAACGGCTCGTGCACGTCGAGGAGCTGCTGCCGGAGATCTGCACGCTCGACTGCGGCAGCATGAACTTCGCCGCCGGCGGCGACTACGTGATGGTGAACACGCCGGCGGTGCTGCGGGCGATGGCCGCCCGGGTACAGCGGCTGGGCGTGCGGCCGGAGCTTGAGGTGTTCGACACCGGCGGGTTGGTGATGGTGGAGGAGCTGCTGCGCGACGGTTTGATCGACGATCCGCCCATGATCCAGCTCTGCACGGGCATTCCGTACGGGGCTCCCGACGATCCCGGCACCCTGCTCGCGATGGTCAACCGGCTGCCCGCGAACGCCATCTTCTCGGCGTTTGCGATCGGGCGGATGCAGATCCCGTTCGCCGCGCTGGCGGTGCTCGTGGGCGGCAACGTCCGGGTCGGGCTGGAGGACAATCTCTACCTCAGCCGCGGCGTGCTCGCGACCAACGGTCAGCTGGTCGAACGGGCGGTGGGCCTGCTGGAGTCGATGAACGTGCGGGTGCTCGGCCCGCAGGAGGTACGAGACAGGCTCAACTTGGCGCGTCGTGCCTGATCCGGTGGCGACGGTGGGACGGGTCGGCCTGTTGGGTGCTGGAGTGATCGGCGGAGGTTGGGCGGCGCGCTTCCTGCTGTCCGGGATCGACGTCCGGCTCCACGACCCCGACCCCGATGCCGAACGCAACGTCGTCGAGATGCTCGCAAACGCACGCCTGTCCTGGAGCCGGCTGACGATGGCGCCGCTGCCCGAGCCGGGCCGCCTGACGGTGGTCGAAGAGGTCGAAGACGCGGTGTCTGAGGTCGACTTCGTACAGGAGAGCGCTCCCGAGCAGGAGGGGCTGAAGCGTGAGCTGCTGGCTCGCGCCAGCAGTGCGGCGGCGCCCGAGACGGTTATCGCGTCGTCCACCTCAGGCCTGCTGCCGTCCCGGCTCCAGACCGACATGGCCCACCCGGAGCGGTTGATCGTCGGTCACCCCTTCAACCCCGTCTATCTTCTGCCGCTGGTCGAGGTGTGCTCTTCAGAGCGCACCGCACCGGAGGCGATCGAACGTGCGATCGCGGTGTACCAGGCGGTGGGCATGTCGCCGCTGCGCCTGCAGCGCGAGATCGACGGTTTCATCGCCGACCGGCTGCTGGAGGCGTTGTGGCGCGAGGCGCTGTGGCTCGTCGCCGACGACGTGGCCACCGTGTCGGAGGTCGACGACGCGCTTCGCCTCGGGCCCGGGCTGCGGTGGTCGTTCATGGGGTCGTTCATGTCCTACCGGCTGGGCGGCGGGGAACTGGGCATGCGGCACTTTCTCGACCAGTTCGGGCCGACGCTGAAGTGGCCATGGACGAAGCTGACGGACGTTCCCGAACTGACCGGTGAGCTCGTCGAGAAGCTCGTCGCGCAGTCGGATGCCCAGGCCGCCGGGCGATCGGCCCGCGAGCTGGAACGGCATCGGGACGACTGCCTGGTGGCGGTGCTGCAGGCCCTGCGTGGCGAGGATACCG
>DATBPD010000042.1:0-1513 GCA_036561525.1 Candidatus Dormiibacterota bacterium
GGATGGGGTGGAGGCCCTGGAAGGGGACGGGTCCGTGAGCGCGGTGCGCACCGCCAACGGGCGGCGCATCGAGTGTGACTTCGTCGTGGTCGGCGTTGGCGTCGTCCCGCGGGTCAAGCTCGCCGAGGCCGCGGGGCTCACGGTGGAGAACGGGATCCAGGTGGACGCTGCGCTGAAGACCTCGGCGCCCAACGTGTACGCGGCGGGCGATGTTGCCAACGCCTGGCACCCGTTCTACGAGCGCCACATCCGCGTCGAGCACTGGGCCAACGCGCTCAACCAGGGCCCAGCGGCGGCGCGGTCCATGCTGCGCGACTCGGTGAGCTATGACCGGATCCCGTACTTCTACTCCGACCAGTACGACGTCGGCATGGAGTACTCCGGCCACGCCACCGAGTGGGACGAGGTGGTCTTCCGCGGCGATCGGGAGGGCGGCGAGTTCGTCGCGTTCTGGCTGGCGGACGGCTGCGTGGTCGGCGGCATGAACGTCAACGTGTGGGACGTCAACGAGCACGTCCAGGCGCTCATCCGCTCGCGCCGGCCGATCGCCGCCGACCTTCTGCGGGACACTGACACCTCGCTCGAATCACTCGCCGCCGATGTCGCTGGTTGAGCGGCGCCACGCTTTCACCCTGACGCGCCGGCCCGCGCCCGTCGTGGTTCATTGATCGGCTCCAGCGAGGTCAGCGAGCCCGCGACGGCGGCACCGTGGCGTCGCCGGTCACGCGGGTTCTCGGTTCCATGAGAGGTGTGTGACTGTGACTGTGACTGTCGCATTTCGTGCTGGTGTACCCACAGGTCAACCTGTGGCGCGGTGTGTGTTCGGTTGACACATCGCGTGGGCGCCGCCGTTCAGTGGATGCCCGAAGCGCCAGCGTTGTGCAGGGGTGGCGGCCATTTGAACTGACCGGCGGCGCCGCTGAACTGGTGGCCAGCGGCATCGACCGCGCGCTGTCTGCCACCGAGCCTGGGCTACTCGGCCGAGCCGTTCTCACCCGCCGCCGCGGCGCGCACGTAGGTGATCAGGGCGCGGTCCTCGGACTCGCGCCGCTCCACAAGCTGGCCGGTGCAGGCGCACATGTCCAGCAGCGCCCGATCGTCTGAGAGCTCCACGACGCGCCAACTGGCGCCGAAGAGCTCCCAGCGTTCGAGATCGGCGAGCGTCAGCGGGGCAGCTGCCATGGGCAGACAGCGTAGACCCCGCTGATGCCTTCGCTACTGATCGTCTCCGCGGCGGTGGCGATCGCGCTCGATATCGGCGAACGAGCCCTGGCGCTGTCCGTCAGGTGAGCCGGCGTAGCCGCCGGCGGCCTGCCAGCGCCGCCGCGGAGGACCGGCGTACTTGCCGAATGGAGCCGCCGGCTCGACAGGCCCGGCGAAGCCTCCCATTCGCTCCTTGCGGATGTCGTGGTACGGATCCAACCGTCGTGCGGGCATGAGTATGCCTCCTTCGGATCGTGCAACGATATCGTAGCACGATATCTGGGTGCTCGCGAACGCATTCACCGGCTCG
>DATBPD010000043.1:0-33698 GCA_036561525.1 Candidatus Dormiibacterota bacterium
CGCACCCGCGTCTCGTCCGTCTTGGCGTCATCGACAGCCATCACCAACCGCCGCCGGTTGCTGTAGGACATCGCATCGAACGCGCGTCGCGCCTCCCCATCGCCGTCCAGCGCGGCAGCGAAGTCCGCCGGCACCACCACCTCGCGCGGCTCAGTGTCGAGCTCGACGTCGACATCCACCTCCTCGCCGGCGCGCGCACCCGTCATCGCGCGCACATCGGCGCTGATCCCAAGCCAGTACTCGCCGCCCATGACCGCCACGGTGCTGCGATACATGTGCCCTGCGATGGTCACACGCACCGGCGGCCTCTTTCCCTTCCCCAACCTGGCGACAACATCCGCCGGCACCCGGAACCCGGTCGCGGTCTTGCCGCCCAGTACGACAACAGAGCGAAATCTCATCGCAGGTCCCTCCTCAGCAGCCGCGGCCCACCCATACCACCCGACCCTACCGCCAACTCCGCCCCAAACCCTCCAGACGCCGGCCGGACACTCCCCGATACACTCGCCGCCAGATGGGTGACCTGCGCTACGCCGATGCCGGGGTCGACATTGACGCGGGCAACCGTGCCGTCGACCTCATCCGCCGGGCGGTGGCGAGCACCCACACCCCAGCCGTCCTCGGCGGCATCGGCGCCTTCAGCGGCCTCTTCGAGCTCGACACCACCCGCTGGCGCCGACCCGTCCTGGTGTCGAGCACCGACTCCGTCGGCACCAAGGTCAAGGTGGCCATCGCCACCAACCGCCACCGCGGCATCGGTGTCGACCTGGTCAACCACTGCGTCAACGACATCCTCTGCTGCGGCGCGCAACCACTCTTCTTCCTCGACTACTACGCCACCGGCAAGCTCCTCCCCGAACATCTCGCCGAGGTGGTCGACGGCGTCGCCGCCGCCTGTCGCGACGCCGGCACAGCACTGGTCGGCGGCGAGACCGCCGAGATGCCCGGCGTGTACGCGCTCGGCGACTACGACATCGCCGGCTTCATCGTCGGCGCCGTCGAGCGCGACCAGATCGTCGACGGCTCACGAGTCGAAGCCGGTGACGTGCTCCTCGCCCTGCCGAGCAGCGGCCTGCACACCAACGGCTATTCGCTGGTGCGACACATCGTGCTCGAGCGCGAGCTCGACTGGAACAACCCACTCCCCGGCACCGACGCACCGCTCGCCGACCTCTTGCTCGAGCCCCATCGCAGCTACCTGCACGCCGTCGACGAGCTGCGCGGAACCGTCGACGTGCACGCCATGGCGCACATCACCGGCGGTGGTCTCATCGAGAACGTACCGCGCGTGCTGCCCGCAGGCCTCAGCGCCGTCATCGACCGCTCCAGCTGGACGGTTCCGCGGCTGTTCACCGCCATCGAGCGCGCCGGCGGCGTCATGCCCGAGGAGATGTGGCGCACCTTCAACATGGGCGTGGGCATGGTGATCGCCGCGCCGCGGGCCCAGGCCGGCGCGCTCGCCACCGCCGCGGGAATCCCCGTCTGGCGCCTCGGCGAGGTCGTCGAATCCGGTGGGGGTGAGCGCGTCACCCTGGCATGAGCGCGCGCACCCGCGTCGGCGTGCTCGTCTCGGGCGCAGGCAGCAATCTCACCGCCCTGCTCGACGCCTGCGACCCGCCGGGAATCCCCGCCGAGGTCGTGCTCGTGCTCAGCAACAGGCGACACTGCATCGCGCTGGACATCGCGCGCAACCGCGGTGTCGACACCATCTCGTTGCCGGTCGCCGACTTCGCCAATGACACCACCGCCCGCGACCGCGCCATCGTCGACGCGCTGCGCGCCGCCGGTGTCGGCCTGGTCGTCTGCGCCGGCTACAACCGCGTGCTCAGCGACGAGGTGCTGCGAGCATTTCCCAACGCCATGCTCAACATTCACCCATCCCTTCTGCCCGCGTTCGGTGGTGGGATGAACGCCGTCGAGCAGGCACTCGCCGCCGGTGTCAAGATCACCGGCTGCACGGTGCACCTGCTCGCCGCGGGCGCGATCGACGCCGGCCCGATCGTGCTCCAGGCCGCGGTCGACGTCGAGGAGGGCGACGACGTCGACACGCTGCACACGCGCATCCATCAACAGGAGTGGCGTCTGCTGCCCCACGCCGTCGAGCTCTGGGCCACCGGTCGCCTCGAGCGCGAGGGCAACGGCATCCGCATCCTCGCCGACCCGCGGCTTGGCCAGGGCGTCAGCTGATGCGGGCCCTGCTCGGTGTGGCCGACCGCACCGGCATCGTCGAGTTTGCCCGCGGCCTGCGCGAGAACGGCGTCGACATCGTGGCCACCGACGGCACCCGCCGCGCCCTCGTCGATGCCGGCATCGACGCCATCGCGGTCAGCGAGGTCACCGGTTTCCCCGCGATGCTCGATGGTCGCGTCAAGACGCTCCACCCCGCGATCCACGCGGCCATCCTCGCCCGCCGCGACGTTCCCGACCACATGGTCCAGCTCGCCGACCACGGTTGGCGAGCGTTCGACATCGTCGCGGTCAGCCTCTACCCGTTCGAGCAGACAGTCGCCGCCGGGGCGGATCGCCAGACCACCATCGAGAACATCGACATCGGCGGCCCGACGATGATCCGCGCCGCCGCCAAGAACAGCGGCGCCGTCACGGTCATCGTCGAGCCCGCGCAGTACCACGAGGTGCTCGAGGAGCTGCGCGAGTCCGGCGCCATCTCGCAGCCTACCCGCGACCGTCTCGCCGCTCGCGCCTTCGCCCACACCGCCGCGTACGACACCGCGGTCGCCTCCTATCTCGCCGGCGAGCTGCCCGACCCACAGCCGGTTCCCCCCGAGGAATACACCACCGGCGGCCGGCTGATCGCACAGCTTCGCTACGGCGAGAATCCCCACCAGAGCGGCGCGCTCTACACCATCCCCGGCCCGGCGGGTGGACTTGCCCACGCGCGCCAGGTCCAGGGACCGGCGCTCAGCTTCACCAACTGGCTCGACTGCGACGCCGCGCGCCGCCTGGTCTGCGATTTCGACGAGCCGGCCGCCGCCGTCATCAAGCACACCAACCCCTGTGGCTTCGCCGTCGGCAGCGACATCGCCGATGCCTACCGCCGCGCCTACGAGTGCGATCCACAGTCGGCGTACGGGGGCATCGTCGCCCTCAACCGTCCCCTCGACGAGGCGACGGCCGAGCAGCTGGCGGCGACGTTCCTCGAGGCGGTCGTGCTCCCCGCGATCAGCGACGCAGCGGCATCGCGCCTCGCCGCCAGGCAGCGCCTGCGGATTCTCGTCGTCGAGCGCCCCAGCTGCGCCGCCGCGCTCGACGTCCGCAGCGTCGACGGCGGCCTGCTGGTCCAGACCACAGACTGTGTCAGCTCGGAGCGCAGCGCCATGACCGTGGTCACCAGCGCCCAACCCGACGACGCGCGATGGCGCGACCTCCTGGTGGCCTGGCGCGTCGTCGCCCGGGTCAAGTCCAACGCCATCGTCATCGTCCGCGACGGCATGGCAGTCGGCGTCGGCGCCGGTCAGATGTCGCGCGTGGAGGCCGCGGAGCTGGCGGTGCACCGCGCCGGCGACCGGGCCGCGGGCGCAGTCGCTGCGTCGGACGCGTTCTTCCCGTTCCCCGATGGCGTCGAGGCGCTGGGCACCGCGGGCATCGCCGCCGTCATCCAGCCGGGCGGGTCCAAGCGCGACCCGGAGGTCACCGCCGCCGCCGAGCGCCTGGGCATGGCGATGGTGCATACCGGCGAGCGCCACTTCCGCCACTGACCAGAGGCCGTTCCGCCACTGACCAGCGGCCGTTCCGCCACTGAAGCCGGGGAGGGCGTTGTCGCTCCGGTCGCTGTCCTCGCTGATCGCAGCGGAGCCCCTCGGCTGGCGCCGAGTGGGTCTCCGCGCGGCTGCGGATGCTCCCTCCGCGACAACGCCCTCCCCTCGGCGTCGCTCCGGGCGCGTCACCGAGGCTGGCGCCGAGTGGGTCTCCGCGCGGCTGCGGATGCTCCCTCCACGACAACGCCCTCCCCTCGGCGTCACCCCCCGGGCGCGTCACTGATGCGAAAGGTAACCCGCGCGATGCTCCGATCTGTATCCCCCTGCGTATGAGGGGGTGAAGGAGAGTCGCATCGCCAGCGACGCAGCCACCGACCAGGAGACCTCGAGATGTCCGCCCAACCGGCCACACCAATTGACGGCGACCGGATCGCTCGCGCCGGCAGCGAGATCTGGGAGCGGCGGACCACCTCCATGCGCCGCCGCCTGGCCGGCCCGCGAGTCCGTCAGCGGGTCAACGCGATCGACGCGCTGATCGCCATCCTCGAGGAGCGCCACCTCACCGGCGAGCGCACCCTCGACCGGGTCATGCGCCAGCGCCTGTACCGCCTCGAGGATGAGGTCGGCCTGCCCCTGCCGCGCAGGGCGGTCCGCGCCCGCAACACCGTGCGCCTCCACGCCGCCCTGCTCGACTGGCAGGAGGCACTGCTCGACGAGATGATGCCCGAGCGACTCCGCTTCCCGGATGTGCACGACTCCGACTGGGCCACTCCGGCACCGCACGGCTGGTAGCCTCGTGCGCTCCCCCGCCCGGCATCGGGGTGGCTTCCCGCCCAGGACGTGACGTCAGGGACTGCTAGCGCCGCCCCGCCTTCGGCTGATGCTCCACGCAGTACCGCGCCGCTGGCATCGCCTCGAGCCGTCCCTCAGCGATCGGCTTGGCGCACACCTCGCACTGACCATACGTCCCCGCATCGAGCCGCGCCAGCGCCGCCTTCACCTCGAGCAACTCAGCCTCGACACTCTGCAGCACCCCGAGGTCGAGCTCGCGCTCAAGTGTCTCAGTGGCCTGCTCGGCCGGGTGCTGGTCGACAGTCGAGAGCTCGCGCGCGGAGGCCTCGTTTGCGGAGGTGCTCAGCCGGCTGGCGGCGTTGCGAACCTGAGTGAGTCGATCGTGCTCGGCGATCAGACGCCCGCGGGCCTGCTCTGTGTTCATGGACGGATGCTCCTGGGATGAGTGGGCCGCGCTGGCGCCACATTGTCTTGCCTGGGACCTGCGCTGGCAACCTACCCGGGCGCCAGCCAGACCACGCCGAGAGGTGGGACGGTGATGGTGGCGGACTGGTCGAACCCGTGCCAGCTCATCGGCTCTGTCTCAACCTTACCCATGTTGCCCTGCCCGCTGCCTCCGTAATCCACCGCGTCGGTGTTGATCACCTCGCGCCAGGCGCCCCCTACAGGCAGGCCGACGCGGAAGCCGTGGTAGACGGCGGGAGAGAAATTGGCGACGCAGGCCAGGCCCGGCTGTCCCTGCGCATCCATGCGCACGAAGCTGAGTACGCTCTGGTCGACGTTGCCGGCGTCGATCCAGCGGAAGCCCTCACTATTGCCGTCGACCTGCCACAGCGCGGGGGTCTCCGCGTACACCCTGCCCACGTCGCCGACCAGGCGCTGCATGGCCGCGTGCTCACGCTGCTCGACCAGGTGCCAGTCGAGCGAGCGATCGTGGTTCCACTCCGCCCACTGTGCGAACTCGCCGCCCATGAAGAGCAGCTTCTTGCCGGGATGCGCGTACATCCAGCCGAACAGGGTGCGCAGGTTGGCGAACTGCTGCCAGCGGTCGCCGGGCGTCTTGCCGATCAGCGAGCGCTTGAGGTGAACGACCTCGTCGTGCGACAGCGGCAGGATGAAGTTCTCAGCCCACGCGTACCAGACACCGAAGGTGAGCTGCTGATGGTGGTAGCGGCGGAAGACGGGGTCCTTGCCGATGTAGTCGAGCGTGTCGTGCATCCAGCCCATGTTCCACTTGAAGGTGAAGCCGAGCCCGCCGCTCGCCGTCGTCCGTGACACCGCCGGCCACGCCGTCGACTCCTCGGCGATGGTCATGACCCCGGGGAAGCTGCCGTGCACCTGGTCGTTGAACTCGCGGAGGAAGGCGATCGCCTCGAGGTTCTCACGGCCGCCGTACTGGTTGGGCACCCACTCGCCCGCCCTGCGTGAGTAGTCGAGGTAGAGCATCGAGGCGACGGCGTCGACGCGCAGCCCGTCGATGTGGAACTCTTCGACCCAGTAGAGCGCGTTGGCGACGAGGAAGTTGCGCACCTCGTTGCGACCGAAGTTGAACACCAGGGTGCCCCAGTCGGGCTGGGCGCCGCGGCGCGGATCCGCGTGCTCGTACAGGGCGGTTCCGTCGAAGCGCGCCAGCGCCCACTCGTCGCGGGGGAAGTGCGCGGGCACCCAGTCGACGATGACGCCGATGCCGTTCTGATGAAGGTGATCGACCAACCAACGCAGGTCGTCGGGCGAACCGTAGCGCGCAGTGGGCGCGTAGTAGCTGCTGACCTGGTATCCCCAGGAGCCGCCGAAAGGGTGCTCGGCGATGGGCAGCAGCTCGACGTGCGTGAACGAGAGTCGTTTGCAGTAATCGGCCAGCTGCTGAGCCACCTCGCGGTAGTTGAGCAGCGCGTCGCCAGCCCCGCGGCGCCAGGAGCCGAGGTGCACCTCGTAGATGTTGAGCGGCTCGGTGGTGCGGTCGCCCTGGCGCCGCCGTGACATCCACGCCTGGTCGGCCCACGAGTACGTGGTGTCGGTGACGATGCTGGCCGTGCCCGGCGGCACCTCCGCGGCGCGCGCCAGCGGGTCGGCCTTGAGCACCGGCCTGCCGTCGGTGCCGATCACGCGGAACTTGTAGCGCTGCCCGGCACCGACGTTGGGGATGAACAGCTCCCACACACCGCTGGCGCCGAGGTTGCGCATCGGCTGGGTACGGTCGTCCCAGGCGCTGCTGTCGCTGACCAGCGCCACGCCGCGGGCGTTGGGCGCCCAGACGGCGAACGCGGTTCCGCGCACCCCCTGGTGCTCGATGACCCGCGCCCCCAGCCGCTCCCAGAGGCGGCGGTGGGTGCCCTCGCCGATCAGGTGCAGATCGAGCTCGCCGAGGGTTGGCAGGAAGCGGTAGGGATCGTCAACCTCCCACTCGTGCTCGGCGGTGCGGATCCGCAGCCGGTAGCCGGGCAGGTCGGCCTCCGGCACCGCGGCCTCGAACAGGCCGCCCTCGTCGACGCGCTTCATCGGCACCACGCCGCCCGGGTGGGCGACGCTGGCCGCGGTGGCCTCCGGGTGGAAGGCGCGAACCACTGTGACCTTGCCATCGGGGTGAACGCCGAGGAGCTGGTGGGGATCGCGGTGGACCCCGGCGCGAAGCTTGCGGACCTCGTCGATGGTGCTCAGCGGCGGATGCTGGACTGTGCTCATGCGGTCGCCTCGAGCAGGAACCCGAGTGGCACCGGCACCCAGCTGGGGCGGTGGGCCAGCTCGTACGACACCTCGTAGATCGCCTTCTGGATCTCGAAGGCGCGGCGCAGGGTCAGCGCGGCGCCGGCGTCGGGCACCAGCCGGCTGCCCGCGGTGCGCTCGGCGTAGGTCGACCAGAAGGCCTCGCGATTGGCGGTCGACCAGCTGCGTCCGTGGGCGGCCAGGTGCGCCCACTCCGGGTCGGCCGGGGTCATCCGCTCGAGCAGCGCCACCATCGCCGCGTAGTCGAACGACCGCAGCATGCCGGCGACGTCGCGCAGCGGCGAGTGGCGGCGGCGGCGATGCTCGACCGATCGCCGGGGCTCGCCTTCGAAGTCGAGCACCGTCCAGCCGGCATCGGTGCGCAGCACCTGGCCGAGGTGGTAGTCGCCGTGGATGCGAATCGCCAGCCCCGGCGCGGTCAACGTGCGGATGGCGTCGATGCGCGCTCGCAGCGCGTCACGGTGGGCCGCGAGCTCCAGCACCTCAGCGTCACCACTGCTGATCAGGGCGTCGAGCTCGGCCAGCACCTCGTCGGCCCACTGTGTGAGCATCCCCCGGGTGATCGGCTCCGCCGTCAGGTCGGCGCCCGTCGCCTGGGCGAGCGCCAGGTGCATCTGCGCGGTGATGTCGCCGAGCCGCGCCGCCTCGGAGGTGAAGCTGCCGCCTGCCTCCTCGACCGTCTGGACGCGCTCGGCGGCGTCGACGGCCTGGCGCTCCTCGGCGGTGGCGTAGAGGTCACGCAGCGAGGTCAGCGCCAGCGTCCATCCCTCGGTGCCGTTGTGGAGGTAGGCCTGGGCCAGCGCCAGCAGCGCGGGGTGCGGCTCGTCCTCGCGCACGTAGTCCAGCCACGCCTGCGCCGGAGCGACGTGCTCGAAGCCTGCGTCGGTGAGCGCCTGGGTCATCTCCAGCTCCACGGAGGGCTCGAAGACCACCCGTCGCATCACCTTGAGCAGGTGCTCGCCACCGACGACCAGCGAGGTGTTGGACTGCTCGCGCACCAGTGGGCTGATGTCGGTTGCCGTCGCGTCGACGCTGCCCCCACCGGCGACCAGTCGTCCGCTGCCCAGCTGCACGGACTCGCCACCGGCCACGATGCGCCACAGCGGCGCCGCGGTCCGCGCGTCGGCGAGCGCGTCGAAGACCAGCAGACCATCGTCGTGGTGCAGCACCGCTCCCGGGTCGCTGGGACGCAGCCCACTCGGCGAGCCAACGGCGATGGGCACGTTGTAGCTGAGCTCGCTGGCGTCGTCGAAGCCGACGGCAACGACGCACGCCGCCACCACGGGGTCGCTGTCATCGATACGCGCCAGCTCCTCGCAGCGCACGTAGCTGATCCCCATGCCGCCGCCGAACCAGCGCTGCCGTGGCAGCCACGACACCAGCGCCGTCTCCAGCGTCTCGCGGATCCAGTCGAGCTCGACGGCGACGCTCATTCGGTGGTGTCCTCGATGGTGAACCAGAGAAAGCTGTGCGGCGCCAGGGTGAGCAGGTAGGACAGCTCGCCGATCCTGGGGAAGTGCACATGGCCGAGCATCTCCACCGGCGTGCAGCCCTCGAAGCGACGCAGGTCGAGCTCGACGGGCTGCGCAAACCGCGACAGGTTGTTGACGCAGAGGATCATCTGGCCGTGCAGCGTGCGCAGGAACGCGAACACCGACGGGTTCGCGGCGTCGAGCGCCTCGAAGGTGCCCTCGCCGAACACCGCGAAGCGCTTGCGCACGGCGATGAAGCGGCGCATCCAGTGCAGCAGCGACGACTCGTTGCGCATCTGCGCCTCGACGTTGACCGCGGGGAAGCCGTACACCGGGTCCATCAGCGGCGGCAGGTAGAGCTGAGCGAAGTCGCTGCGGCTGAAGCCGCCGTTGCGATCGCCGTTCCACTGCATGGGGGTGCGCACCCCGTCGCGATCGCCGAGGTAGATGTTGTCGCCCATGCCGACCTCGTCGCCGTAGTACAGGATCGGTGAGCCGGGCAGGGACAGCAACAGCCCGCAGAACAGCTCCATCTGGCGGCGGCCGTTGTTGAGCAGCGGGGCGAGGCGGCGGCGGATGCCAAGATTGAGCTTCATTCGCGGGTCCGACGCGTACTCACCCCACATGTAGTCACGCTCGTCGTCGGTGACCATCTCCAGGGTCAGCTCGTCGTGGTTGCGCAGGAAGATGCCCCACTGCGCGGTGGTCATGATGTGGGGGGTGCGCTCCAGGATCTCGGTGATCGGGTAGCGCTGCTCGCGGCGCAACGCCATGAACATGCGCGGCATCAACGGGAAGTGGAAGCACATGTGGCACTCGGGATGCTCCTCGGTGCCGAAGTAGTCGACGACGTCCTCGGGCCACTGGTTGGCCTCGGCGAGAAGCACCTTGTCGGTGTATTCACTGTCGACCATGGCGCGCAGATCGGCGAGGAACTGGTGGGTCTCGGGCAGGTTCTCGCAGTTGGTGCGCTCACGCGCGAAGAGGTACGGCACCGCGTCGAGCCGAAAACCGTCCATGCCCACGTCGAACCAGAAGCGGACGATGTTGAAGATCTCGTCGCGAACGTGGGGATTGTCGTAGTTGAGGTCGGGCTGGTGGCTGAAGAAGCGGTGGAAGTAGTACTGCCCGGCCTGGTCATCCCACGTCCAGTTCGACGTCTCGCTGTCGACGAAGATGATCCGAGCATCCTGGAACCGCTGCTTGCTGTCGGACCACATGTAGTAATCGCGGTAGGGGTTGTCCCGCGACGAACGCGCCTGCTGGAACCATTCGTGTTGGTCACTGGTGTGGTTGATGACCAGGTCCATGATCACGCGCATGCCGCGCTCGTGTGCCTTGGCGACGAACTCGCGCACGTCGTCGACGCTGCCATAGTCGGGGAGCACGTCGTAGTAGTCGCTGATGTCGTAGCCGCCGTCGCGCAGGGGACTGTTGTTGAACGGCAGCAGCCAGATGCAGTCGACCCCGAGCCACTCCAGGTAATCGAGGTGGTCGATCAGGCCGCGGAAGTCACCGACACCGTCGCCGTTGCTGTCGGCGAAGGCGCGCACCAGCAGCTCGTAGTAGACGGCGCGCTTGAACCACAGCGGGTCGGACTCCGGCACCGGGTGGGGCATCGACGCCGGCATCGCTGTCGCCGGCATCACGTCGGTGGCGGCAACGGGGCGGCGGCCGGTGGTGGCCAAGGTCAGCTCACCCGCAGGTGGAGGATGTGCGCCGGCTGCACGGCCGGGTCGAGGCGCACGTAGTTGGCCGGGCCGCGCCACCAGTAGGTGGTGTCGGTGAGCTCGTCGTGGGCGGAGAAGGCCGTGTCCGCGGGAATCCCCAGCGTGGCGAGGTCGAGCCAGGTGGTGGCCTCGTGGGCGTTGTGGGGGTCGAGGTTGACGATCACGAGCAGCACGTCGGCGCCATCGTCGCTGATCCGCGAGACGCAGAGCATCTGGTCGGAGTCGATGTGGTGGATGCGCAGCGTGCCCAGCAGCGCGATCGCCTCGCGGTGGCGCCTGCGAATGTCGTTGACCAGCCGCACCATCGGCGCCAGCGAGACCGGATGGGTCCAGTCACGCCGGCGCAGCTGGTACTTCTCAGAGTCGAGATACTCCTCGCTGCCGGCCGCCACCGCGACGTTCTCGAACAGCTCGTAGCCGCTGTACATGCCCCACGACGGGGCGGTCATCGCCGCCAGGACGAGGCGCAGCGCGAAGGCCGCCGGGCCGCCGTGCTGCAGGGTCTCGTGCAGGATGTCGGGCGTGTTGACCCAGAAGTTGGGGCGGAAGGCAGCGACGCTGTCCGGCGCGCTCAGCTCGGTGAGGTACGCAACCAGCTCCTCCTTGGTGTTGCGCCAGGTGAAATAGGTGTACGACTGGGTGAAGCCGATCTTGGCCAGGCGCATCATCACCGCCGGCCGGGTGAAGGCCTCCGCCAGGAAGACGACGTCGGGGTGGCGACGGTGCACCTCGGTGATCAGCCACTCCCAGAAGGCGATCGGTTTGGTGTGCGGGTTGTCGACGCGGAACACGCGCACCCCGCGGTCGATCCAGAGCATGAGCACGTCCCGCAGCGCTTCCCACAGCGCGACGCGATCGTCGGTGTCGAAGTTGATCGGGTAGATGTCCTGGTAGCGCTTGGGCGGGTTCTCGGCGTGGCGGATGCTGCCGTCGGGGCGATGTCTGAACCACTGCGGGTGCTCGGTCACCCAGGGATGGTCGGGGCTGGTCTGCAGCGCGTAGTCGAGGGCCACCTCGAGGCCGATGCCGCGCGCGGCTCCCACGAACGCTTCGAAGTCCGCCGCGGTGCCCAGCTCGGGATGGACGGCGGTGTGGCCGCCAGCGGCGCCCCCGATCGCCCAGGGGCTGCCCGGGTCGTCCGGCCCGGGGTCGAGGCTGTTGTTCGGCCCTTTGCGAAAGCTGACCCCGATGGGGTGGATGGGCGGCAGGTAGACGACGTCGAAGCCCATCGCCGCGATCGCCGGCAGGCGCGCCGCGGCGGAGTGGAAGGTGCCGTGGCGGCCACCGCCCTCGGAGCGGGGGAAGAGCTCGTACCAGGCCGAGAAGCCGCCGAGCGGGCGGTCCACCCAGAGCGGGAAAGGCCCGGCGACGGTCGCCGCCGAACGGTCGACGGTGCGCCGCATCAGGGCCACCGCCGCCGAGCGTCCCGCGGCGGTCAGCCGCGCTCTCTGCTTGCCCTTGGCGCGCAGCGCCGCCGCCAGGGCGGTCAGCGACCGGCGATCGGCGCTGGGCACGCCCGCGCGCTTGGCCCGGCGCTCCGCCAGCAGCCCGCCCTCTTCGAGCTCGACGCCCACGTCCTGGCCGGCGGCAGATCGCAACCTGAGGTCGCGCAGCCAGCTGCCGTAGTCGTCGGGCACGGCGATGATCTCGAAGCTGAGTGGCCCCGGCTTGCTCGGCACCAGGCTGGTGCGGTAGCGATCGTCCTTGGTCAGCTGAAGGGGCAGCTCGCGGCGGCCCTGGCGCACCCAGGCGAGCAGCAGGTCGGGCCCATCGGCGATCACCACGGCGCTGACCTCGAGCGGCAGCCCGACGGTGGCCTTGGCGGGCAGGCGGCCGCAGTCGACCGTCGGTCGCACACCGTCGATGACCACACGCCGAACATCAGAGGGCATCTCGCGACCAGCCTAACGGGCCTGTCCGCCGCCGGGCGACCTGTTCCCAAATGGAGGGTTCAGTCGTTTGCAAGGCGAATGATCGATGCAAGCGTCCGTCCCGGCGTCCACCAGGAGGCTGCTGCACACGTGACGCTGCTGCCCTTCGAGCACCTCTACACCAGCCATGTCGCCAGCGTCCACCGCTTCTGCCTGTCGCAGGTGGGCGACGCGGCGGCGGCTGAGGACATCACCCACGACACGTTCATCCGCGCCTTTGCCGCCTACCAGCGAGTCCGCCCCGCCGAGGACGTCGCCCGCACCTGGCTGATCTCGATCGCGCGCAACCTCAGCACCGACCATCATCGCCGTCACGGTCGCTGGCGGCGGCTCATCGAGAGGCAGCGGCGGGTGGTCACCGAGCAGCGTGGCGTCGAGAGCCTCGCCGAAGAGCGCTCGCAACTCCATGCCGTCGCTGCAGCGATGGTGGGCATGCGCCCGCGCGAGCGTGAGCTGATCGGTCTCCGGGTGGCGGCCGATCTGTCCTACCGGGAGGTGGGCGAGCTGATGGGAATGTCCGAACCGGCGGCCAAGGTCGCCACCCACCGGGCCCTGGGCCGGCTGCGCGAGCGGCTCGGCCGGGCGTCCGTTCATGACATCAGGGAGATCGTGCAATGACCATCGACATCGACATCGACAGCCAAACCTTCGAGCAGGAGCTGCGAGCGCTGTACGCGACCGTCGCGCCGCCTCGCACTCGGCCGTCGCTCGAGGTCGTCGACGCGGCGCCGTCGCCCCCACCCGCCGGCTCTTCACCATGGCTGCGCGGACGTGTGCTCCGGCGCGGCGGCGCTGTGGGTGCCATCGCGGCGGTGGTGATCGTCGGCGTGGTCGCGGTCCGCGGCCGTCCGGCGCCGGCCGGGCCGCCGCAGCTCAGCCTGCTGAGCGTGTCGGTCCTGCCCGCGGGCGGCCAGCTCAACTGCACCATCGCCGTCTCCGCGCTGAGCGATGTCCACGCCACCGGGTTCATCACGTTCGCGCAAGGACGTGCCTCCTTCGCACCGGTGACCACAACGGGCAACACCTATGTGCGGGGCCTGCACCGCTGGGTGGACACGACGCCGCAGATGGTGGCGCCGGACGACAACTCCTACGTCACCGCCGGCGGTGACCAGACCCATACGGACGTACAGGTGGTCGACTCCACCGGCAGGCACACTGTCCTGACGGTCAACAGCTCACTCAGCCCGCTCGGCTTTTCGCCCGAGGGCATCGTGCTCCTCGACACCAGCCCGAGCCACAACGGACCGAATTCGACGATGCCGATTTCCCTGCTCGATCCGCGCACCGGCACTATCCGCGCCATGCCGTTGCCCGCCTACCCGGCGATCGTGGGAGCACCGGGTACTGGCCCCGGCTTGTCCTACGGCATGACCACCGGCTACCAGGCAGGCACCAGTTCCATCTGGATGTATTCGTACAACGCGGCCAGCAACATCAGTCAGGTCAGCCGCTACGACCTCACCAACGGTACGACGACGCTCTGGTTCGACGGGCGCGTCGACGGGCTGGGCGCAGCCCAGCAGGTGGGGGAGACGGCAGCAGGCGAGGCGATCATTCAGGTGGCCAGCAGCGACATCCAGCACGTCGCGCCCAACCAGCGCGCCGGGATTCGCGAAAGCACCCTGCTGATGAGCTCGCCACACCGTGGCACAGTCCTCAACGCCGGGCGCGAGGGCGACGCCGGTGTCGCTGACAACCTCTCACCGCTGTCAGCGATCGACGGCCACGACGTCTGGCTTGCCGGCGACAACGGCACCCTCTGGCGCTACCAGCCCGGGCAGGGGCTGCGGGCGATGGCGTCGATCCGCACCAGCACCAACGGTGCGCCGGGAGTGAGCATCTCGGGGGCGTGCGTCTGACGCCTCAGTGGGGCACGCTGCTACCCAGCCGGACCACCGCTCGCGCCCCACTGGAAGCGCACGTCGTACTCGTCCTGCATGACCGGCATGCCGCCTCAGTCCAACGCTCGTACGTAGCACTCAGAAGCAAGGCTGAGGCCGGCTTCTCGCAGCACTCGGCGTTTCGGCTCGTCGTGCTGTCCGCAGACGGCGATGACGACGACCACGCCATGGTGCCGAGCCTCGACCGTGAGCGCGTCGAGGATTCGCCGCCCCACCGTCGCCCACATGTCGGGTGTCGCAACCATGAAGTCGTCAACTATCGCCGCGGGGCCGCGGGGATCGTAGAGACCACCGGGGCTGTGTGAATCTCAGCGGTGCCGAATCCAACCACGGCACCGTCGTCGTCTGCGACGAGCACGACGACGTCGTCGCGCGTTAGCAAGGTGTGGAAGTACTCGTTCTGGGCTGCACGCGCATTCGCAGCGCGACGATGAAAGACGGGGTGGTGCACCTCGTACTGCTCGCGCTTCC
Organism: Candidatus Dormiibacterota bacterium; assembly: GCA_036561525.1. Lineage (GTDB taxonomy): Bacteria > Chloroflexota > Dormibacteria > Aeolococcales > Aeolococcaceae > Aeolococcus. The sequence goes on from DATBPD010000043.1 coordinate 14,741, forward strand.
GCGCGCTGAGGTCAAGCATCGCGGGTATGTCCGCACCTCTCGCGGGTCGGATCATCGGGATGCTCATCAGTCCATTCTCCAGCGTCTGACCGAGAGGAGTTCATGCGGCGGCCAAAGGCCGGCGCCGTTGCGGAGGCACCGGGCTGCCGATCGCGGCGTATGGTGATCGCATGTCGCGCTACCGCTGGGCATTGACCGCCGTGGCCGGGGTGGCCGCGTTCGCGATCCTGCTGACCTGGGTGGTGCAGTCGGCACCGCCCAGCGCGGCCACCGGCATGGGCAGTGCGGCGCTGATCCCGGCCGACTCGCGGTCCCCCGCCGCCGAGTTCACCGGGCTGGACGGCTGGATCAACAGCCCGCCACTGACCGTGGGCGGCCTGCGCGGCAAGGTGGTGCTGGTCGACTTCTGGACGTTCTCCTGCGTCAACTGCGTGCGCACCATCCCGCATCTGCAACATCTGGAGCAGGCGTACGGCGGGCGTGGCCTGGTCATCGTCGGCGTCCACTCCCCCGAGTTCGATTTCGAGAAGCTGCAGGCCAACGTGGTCAGCGCCGTGCATCGCTTCGGGGTCACCTGGCCGGTGGCGCTCGACTCCGAGATGAACACCTGGAACGCGTATGGCAACCAGTACTGGCCCGCGGAGTACCTCATCGACCAGAACGGCAGGGTGGCGTACATCCACGACGGCGAGGGCGACTACGCCATCACCGAATCGGCGATCGCGTCGCTCCTCGGGGTCAGCACGGCGGCGACCTCCGCCCCCGCGACGGCCAACCCCAGCGGCGAGACGCCGGAGCTCTACGCGGGCAGCGAGCGCGGCCACCTCGCCGACGGCGCCATGTACGGACCGCTGGGCCAGCCGGTGAACTACCGCGACCCGGGTGCGCCGCAGGAGAGCGACGCCATCCAGGTGACGGGCAGCTGGACGGACCGCGGCCAGTACCTGGTGGCGAGCTCCGCAGGACACGTGCGCCTCAGCTTCGCAGCGCGCGACGTCTTCTTGGTGGCCGGACCAGAGTCGTCGTCGGCGCACGTCACCATGTCGGTCGACGGCAGGGCGGTGCCGGCGTGGCAGCTCGGTCCTGACGTCAGCGCCGCCGGTGTCGACGTCTCCAGCCGGCAGCTCTACCACCTGCTCACCGGCCTCGACGGTGGCCGCCACCTCATCGACCTCACCGTGCCGGCCGGTTTTCGGCTCTACACCTTCACCTTCGGTTGATGTGCACCCTCGGCTGATGTGATCAGCCTCGCCTCGCTCGTCGCGACGTTCGTCGCGGGACTGGCGTCGTTCCTCGCGCCCTGTTCGGTGCCGCTGCTGCCCGCCTACCTGTCGGCGGTGAGCGGTGCATCCGCTGCCGACCTGGCCTCGAGTGGCAAGCGCAGCGATTTCCGCGGCCGCCTGGTCGCCGGCTCGATCCTCTACGTCGCCGGCTTCACCACAGTGTTCGTCCTGCTCGGCGTGGGCGCGGCGGGCATCGGTCACTCCATCCGCTCGGTGGAGCGCATCGTCGAGATCGTCGGCGGGGTGCTGCTCGTCGTCTTCGGATTGATGATCGCCGGCGCGCTGCGCATCTCCTTCATGGAGCGTGTACGGGCGCTGTCATTACCCCAGCGTCTGCGCGGCAGGGGCGTGGCCGGCGCCTACCTGGTTGGCGTGGTGTTCGGCATCGGCTGGACACCGTGCGTCGGCCCCTACCTGGGCACCGCGCTGGTCCTCGCCGCCACCAGCGCCCACGTGGTCAGCGGCGCGGTCCTGCTCGCCGCCTATGCCATCGGCCTTGGGTTGCCGTTCGTGCTGATCGCACTTCTATGGGCATCGCTGCCCACCATCCCTCGCCGTCTGCGGGGCCTCTCGGGTCCGCTGACCCGCATCGGCGGCGTCCTCACCGTCGCCCTTGGCATCCTCCTGCTGAGCGGCTGGTACACCCACCTGACGTCGTATCTCGCGCAGATCTCGACGCCGAGCTAGATCACCCGCGCGCCCGTGCCGGCAATATCCGCGTCCGCATCGGGCATTGGGGTCGGGATCATCGTCAGCCGCATGCCCGCCAAGAGCAGAGTTGCCCAACCGATCGCCAGACCCGCTCCGCCGCGATGGAGTGCCGTGGGAAGATGGCATGGATGACCACCGCGGATCGTTTCGGCGCCCGCGCCCCTCTGGCCGGGGGCGTCGACTACTTCCGCCTCAACCGCCTCGCCGAGTCCGGCGTCGCTGACCCCTCCCGGCTCCCCATCACCGTCAAGGTCCTGCTCGAGAACGCGCTGCGCAACGCCGCGGCCAGCTTCGCCAACGAGGACGACGTCGCCGTCCTCGCCGCCTGGGACGGCAAGCCTCCCGCCCAGGACCGCGAGCGCGCGTTCGTCCCATCGCGGGTGCTCCTCCAGGACTTCACCGGGGTGCCGGCGGTCGTCGACCTCGCCGCCATGCGCTCGGCGATGGAGCGCGCCAAGGGCGACCCCGCCAAGATCGACCCACTCGTCCCCGTCGACCTGGTCGTCGACCACTCCGTGCAGGTCGACGCCTTCGGCGACGAGCGCGCCTACGGGCGCAACATCGAGCGCGAATACGAGCGCAACCGCGAGCGCTACACGCTGTTGCGCTGGGCGCAGCAGGGCTTCAACGGCTTCCGGGTGGTGCCGCCCGGGATGGGCATCGTCCATCAGGTCAACCTCGAGTACCTCGCCCGCGTCGTCCAAGTTCGTGACATCGATGGCCGAAAGACGGCGCTCCCCGACACGCTGGTGGGAACCGACTCTCACACCACCATGGTCAACGGCATCGGTGTGCTCGGCTGGGGCGTCGGCGGCATCGAGGCCGAGGCCTGCATGCTGGGGCAGCCGCTGTTCCTGCTCAGCCCGGTGGTGGTCGGGGTGCGCTTCTCCAACGCGCTGCCCGCCGGCACCACCGCCACCGACCTGGTGCTGACGCTCACCGAGATGTTGCGCAAGCACGGCGTGGTCAACAAGTTCGTCGAATTCTGCGGCGCCGGGCTCACCTCGATGACCGCCGCCGACCGCGCCACGCTGTCGAACATGTCCCCGGAGTACGGCGCCACCGCGGCACTGTTCCCCGTCGACGTGCGCACCCTCGAGTACCTGCGCCAGACCGGGCGCGAGGAGGAGCACGTGGTGCTCGTCGAGCGCTATGCGCGCGAGCAGGGCATGTTCCGCACCGACGAGGGCGAGACGCCGGTCTTCAGCGAGATGCTCGAGCTCGACCTCGCCAGCGTCGTGCCGTCGGTGGCCGGCCCGCGCCGCCCCCAGGACCGCGTCGCCCTCGGCGGCGTGTGGCAGTCGTTCACCAAGGTCTACGGCGCCGACGGCAACGGCAGCGGCAACGGCAACGGCAACGCGGTGAAGGACCAGGACCGGCTGGTCAACGAGGGCGGCAGCCCGGCGGGCGTGGTCGGCAACTCCACCCTCGAACCGCTCGCCGAGGGCAACGGCCGCACCGCCGCGGCGCTGGGCACCGGGTCGGTGGTCATCGCCGCGATCACCTCCTGTACCAACACGTCGAATCCATCGGTGATGCTCGCTGCCGGCCTGCTCGCCCAGAAGGCGGTCAAGCGCGGCCTGAGCGTGCCCGACCACGTCAAGACCTCGCTGGCGCCGGGTTCGCGGGTGGTCACCGACTACCTGCGCCGCGCCGGGGTGCAGGAGGCGCTCGACACGCTCCACTTCAACACCGTCGGCTACGGCTGCACCACCTGCATCGGCAACAGCGGACCGCTTCCCGAACACGTCTCCAAGCGCATCGACGCCGAGGACCTCGCGGTGGCGGCCGTGCTCAGCGGCAACCGCAACTTTGAGGGCCGCATCCATCCGCAGGTCAAGGCGGCCTACCTGGCCTCACCGCCGCTGGTGGTCGCCTTCGCGCTGGCCGGGACGGTGAACATCGACCTCACCAGCCAGCCCCTCGGTCATGGCAGCGATGGCAGCGCTGTGTTCCTCAGCGACCTCTGGCCGAGCCCGGACGAGATCGCCGAGGCCACCCGCACGGCGTTGCGCCGCGAGATGTTCGACGACGAGTACGCGCGAATCTTCGACGGCGACGACCACTGGCGCAAGCTGCCGGCTCCGACGGGGGCCATGTTCGCCTGGGACCCGGAGTCGACCTACGTTCGTGAGCCGACCTTCTTCGTCGACGCCGGCGACGACCCCAGGCCGCCCGAGGCGATCGACAAGGCCCGCGTGCTTGCGCTGGTCGGCGATTCGATCACCACCGACCACATCTCACCGGCCGGCAGCATCGCCCCGCAGTCGCCGGCAGCGCAGTACCTGCGCGAGAACTCTGTCGAGCTGCGCGACTTCAACACCTATGGCGCGCGGCGCGGCAACCACGAGGTGATGGTGCGCGGCACCTTCGCCAACATCCGCCTGCGCAACGCGCTCGCGGATGGCAAGGAGGGCGGCTGGACCACCCACCTCGACAGTGGTGAGCTGATGTCCATCTACGACGCGGCGATGCGCTATGCGGAGCACGGGGTGCCGCTGATCGTCATCGCCGGCAGGGAGTACGGCTCGGGCTCGTCGCGTGACTGGGCCGCCAAGGGTCCGAAGCTGCTCGGCGTGCGCGCCGTGATCGCGCAGTCATTCGAGCGCATCCACCGCAGCAACCTGGTGGGCATGGGCATCCTTCCGCTCCAGTTCCGCGAGGGTGAGTCGGCGGAGTCGCTGGGGCTGAGCGGCCGCGAGCTCTACACCATCGAGGGCGTGGCCGACGCCGGGCCGGGCCGCAGCATCGCTGTCACCGCAGCCGGTGACAGCCGGGAGAAGAGGTTCGTCACGGTCTGCCGGCTCGACAGCGCCACCGACGTCGATTACTTCCGGGCGGGGGGAATTCTCACGCACGTGCTACGCCAACTGATGCGCGCCTGACCGGTCTGACAAACCATTTACAACCGTTCACGGTTCTTTCTTTGACGTGGTAGACACGGCCGGTCCCGTCCAACATGCTCCCAATAGCGCTTCATTCGCGTCAAGCACCAAGACATTACCTTCGCCGCCCGGCACCGCCACCCAACCATGGTGGTGGCGTGCAGCGGCGGCGCTGACATGAGGGCGGACCCGCCCGGGAGGGGGCTAGGCTGTGGTCCGGCGACAGGGAGCTGTCGCCGGCCACGGTCAACCTCAGCTGATCCCTCCCACGCCGTCACCGAGGCACGCCGATGAAGCCCGCCCCGCGCCGCTGGCAGGTCTGCGACGCACCGCCGCTGCGTGGCCACCCGCCTCTGCTCGGCCGCGTGCTCGCCGCCCGCGGCCATGACGACGCCAGCGCGGTCGCGTTCCTCGACGCGGGCGCGGCCTTCCACGACCCCGGCCGATTGCGCGGCATGGACGCAGCGGTGCGGGTGGTCGGCGAGGCCATCCGCGCCGGCGAGCGCATCGCGGTCTACGGCGACTACGACGCCGACGGGGTCACCGCCTGCGCGATGCTGAGCCGCTCTCTGCGCGCCGCCGGTGTCGACATCGTTCCATACATCCCCAACCGCATGAACGAGGGCTATGGGCTGCACGGCCTGGCTCTCGCCGAGCTCCACGAGCAGGGTGTCGGTTGCGTCATCACCGTCGATTGCGGCACCAGCAGCGTCGAGGTCGCCGCCGCCCGGCCCGCCGGGATGCGCCTGGTGGTCACCGACCACCACCTGCCGCTCGCCCCCGATGGCGCCCCGCCGGCGCTGGCGCCGGTTGACGCGCTGATCAACCCCAAGCAGCCGGGTTGCGACTACCCGTTCGACGGGCTCGCCGGTGCCGGGGTGGCCTGGAAGCTGCTCGCCGCGCTCGAGGCCGCCGGCCTGGTGCGCGCCGGCAGCGCCGAGGCGGCGCTCGGCCTGGCGGCCCTGGGCACCGTCGCCGACATGATGCCGCTCCGCGGCGAGAATCGGCTGATCGTCCAGCGCGGCCTGCCTCGTCTCCGGGAGCTCGCCGGCATCCGCGCCCTCTGCCGGGCGGCCGGTCTGGCCGCCGACCTCCGTGCCGCCGACCTCGGCTTCGGCATCGGCCCGCGCATCAACGCCGCCGGCCGCATGGAGGATGCGCGGCTGGCGCTCGACCTCTGCCTGTGCGACGACGACGATGAGGCGGCCGCGCTGGCCGCTCGGCTCGACGCCCAGAACCGCGCCCGCCAGCAGGCCGTGGCCATCGCCCTGGCCGAGGCCGAGGCGATGGTGGCGGAATTGCCCGACGACGCTCCGGCCATCGTGCTGGGCAGCCCCGCCTGGCCGATGGGGATCGTCGGCCTGGTCGCCGGCCGGCTCAGCGAGCGCTACGCCCGGCCCAGCTTCATCGCCTGCCTCGACCCCGCCGAGGCCAAGGGGTCGGCGCGTTCGATCGGCACAGTCCACATCGTCGAGGCGCTCGACGGCGCGGCGGGGACGCTCATCCGCTACGGCGGCCACAAGGTCGCCGCGGGGTTCAGCCTCGAGGCGGGGCGCTTCGCCGACTTCTCGCGGGCGGTGTCGTCCGCCGTCGCCGTGCAGCTCGGTGGCGCCCCCCGCGAACGTGTTGTGGCCATCGATGGCGAGATCACGAGCTCAGACTGCATCCCCGCCACCTGCGACATGCTCGACGGGCTCGAGCCGTGCGGGATGGGCAACGCCTCACCGGTGCTGGCGCTGCGCGATTGCACGGTGCTGTCGACGACCACCTTCGGCGGCGACTCGCAGCACATCCGCGTGGCGCTCCGCGACGAGGTGGGTTTGGTCGAGGGCATCGCCTTCTTCAAGCCGCAGCTGGCCAGCCACCTCCCCCGCGGGCGCCGGGTCGACGTCTGCGTCGCGCTCGAACGCGACGAGTGGCAGGGCCAGGTGCGCGTCCGTGCGCGTCTGCGCGACATCCGGCCGGCGCGCCGCACAGGCGTCGTCGAGGTGTCGGGAGCACCCATCGCTCGCGGCCTGCCGACATCGCTGTCGCCAACCTGACGCCGTCTACACTGCCGCGCGATGGCCTCGCTCGCCTCCGCCGCCGCGGCGCTCGAGAGTGGCGCGGTGCGTGCGCGCACCGCGGTGGCGGCGTCCCCGGCGCTGCGCGCTGCGGTCACACCGTTCGTGGCGGCCAAGCTGGTGACCTTCCTGGTCATCGTGCTGGTGGTGTGGACCACCAGCGCCACGGCGGGGCACCCCTCCTATCAGGAGCTTATCCATCCCTTCGGGTTGTGGGACGGCGCCAACTACACCGGCATCGCGCAGCACGGGTACCCGGCGGGCCCGCTCGACCTCGTGCCCGGCCACGACGGCCACCTCTGGGGTTTCTTCCCGGGTCTTCCCCTCCTGCTCCGGGCTGGGATGCTCATCGCCGGCGACCCGATCGCTGCGGGCATCCTGGTGAGCGTCGTCGGAGAGTTCCTGGCCCTGTACTACCTGGCCCGCCTGGTGCTGCTGGAGCGCGCCGGCGACGAGGTGTCCGCGCGTTTCGCCTGCTGGGCGCTGGCCTTCTTCCCCGACGCCGTGTTCCTCAGCCTGGTCTACACGGACAGCGTGTTCCTTGCCGCCGTGATCGCGTCGCTCTACTACCTGCGCCGCGGGGTTCGAGCGGGCGCGTACGTCGCTGCCGGCGTCGCCGTGGCCATGCGCATCACCGGGGTGATGTTGCTGCCCGTCCTGGCGGTGGCGTCCCTGTGGCGGCGGCGCACGCTGGGGTGGGCTGTGATCGGCATCGGCGCCGCGGCCGCCCCGCTGCTGGTCTTCTGTCTTTATGCCTGGTCTCAGACCGGCGACTTCTTCGCCTACCTGACCGTCCAGGAGTCGGCGTCGTACGGCGGTCGCCACCTCGCCACTCCGGTGTCCGGCTTCTTGCGCACGTTGCAGACAGCGCTCGGCCCCGGGCCGTCGAGCTACACGTTCCTGTTCTGGTCGGACGTCGTCTGGGGCGTGGCGGGGCTGGTGGCGCTCGGCTACTTCGCGCTCAACTGGCGGCGCTTCGCGCCATCGCTGACGCTCTTCTCCACCGGGGTGTGGCTGCTGGCCACCTGCCTCACCTACTGGCAGGGGCTGATGCGCTACGAGATCGCCTTCATCCCGCTGTACCTGGCGGCGGCGGACCTGCGGCTGCGGCGGCCGGAGGTGGCCCGCATCCTGCTCGCGGTGTCGGCCGGCTGGATGGTGTTCCAGACCTACACGTTCGCCACCGGGCGCTTCATCGTCTGACTGCGAGCGGCCCGCGTGGTCGCCTTTACACCCGTGCAGCCCGGTGGTAGCGTCGGCCCACCGGCCGGCCGGCGACAACGCCGGGGCGCTTTTCCGTCCACGTCCTCTCCATGCGTTGACCAGGTCCGGGTACGCACGGAGACACCACGATGCCGGAGAGCTCGATCCCACGCCTGGTGGTGGCCGGTGTCGAATCGGGAGCGGGCAAGACCACCGTGGCGCTCGGGCTGGTCGGCGCGCTGAAGCGGCGCGGTCGGGCCGTCCAGACGTTCAAGGTCGGGCCCGACTTCGTCGACTGCGCCTACCTGGCCCACGCCAGCCGCAGGCCCTGCCGCAACCTCGACTCGTGGATGCTCGGCAGCGCCGGGGTGGCGCGCTCGTTCGCCCAGGGCGTGCGTGACGCCGACTGCGCCGTGGTCGAGGGCACCGCCGGGATCTTCGACGGTCACGGCGGACCGCCCGGCGGCGACGCTTCGGCGCCCGGGGGCTTCCCGGGCAGCACCGCCGAGCTGGCGCGGCTGATCGGCGCGCCGGTGGTCCTGGTCATCGACGTCGGCAACAGCGCGGAGACGTCGGCGGCGCTGGCGCTGGGCGTCAAGCAGCTCGATCCTGGCATCGACATCATCGGCGTCGTCCTCAACAGCGTCCCCAGCGATTACCGGCGCCGTGCCGCCGAGGAGGCGATCTGGAACTGGGCCAAGCTGCCCGTGCTCGGCGCGCTGCCCCGGCTTGCGCGCGTGCACATCCCCGAGGTTCGCACCGGCCTGCTGCCGCTCAGCGAGAACCCGCACGTCGACCCGGCGCTCGATGAGCTGGCCGGGGCGGTGGAGCGACACTGCGACATCGCGCTGATCGAGCGGCTGATGGGTCGCGCCACCGCGCTGCCCGCCACCAACGGACGCTCCGCCGGCCCCGCCATGGCCGCGCCGGTGCGGGTCGGCGTGGCCTTCGACGATGCGTTCTGCTTCTACTACGCGGAGAACCTCGAGCTGCTCGAGGAGGCCGGCGGCCAGGTGATCACCTTCTCGCCCCTCGAGGACAGCGTCCTGCCCCGTGAGATCGACGCCATCTACCTCGGTGGCGGCGTGTCCGAAATGTTCGTGCCACGGTTGGCAGCAAATCACTCGTTCATCGAGTCGCTGCGCCGCGCCCACGCCCACGGTGTGCCCATCTACGCCGAGAGCGGTGGCCTGCACCTCTGTGCGCGCAGCGTCCGCACCAGCGATGGCAACGTCCACGCCATGGCCTCGCTGATCCCGGTCGACATCGCGCTCGAGGCGGGTCTGTGCCACACCGGCTATCGCGACCTGCGCACCGCGTCGGACACCATCCTCGGCGGCGTCGGCACGCCGCTGCGCGGCCACGAGTTCCACTTCAGCCGGCTCCTCTCAGGGACGCGGGGCCTGCAGCCCGCCTACTCGATGCACGACGCCGACGGCGAGCCGCTCGGTTCTGAGGGGTGGGCCACCCCGACGCTGCTGGCATCGTTCGTGCACCTCCATTTCGGCCAGGACCCCGGCCTCGCGGCACGGTTCGTCGCGGCCGCCCGCGACTGTGCTCAGCAGCGTCACCTCCAGGCCACCGGCGCGTAGCCCCGCGCGGTCGAGGCCGGGGGCGGGTGTAAGGTGAAAGTGATGCCAGAGATCCGCGCCGCCAGCATCGGCGAGCTGCGCCGCACCGAGTACCGCGTGCTGTCGGTGCGCGCCGAGCTGCGCCGTAACCTGATGCGCCGCCTGGCCGGCGGAGACGCCCTCTTCGACGGCATCCTCGGCTACGAGGACTCGGTGGTGCCCCAGCTCGAGAACGCGCTGCTCGCCGGCCAGGACCTGATCCTCCTCGGCGAGCGCGGCCAGGCCAAGTCACGGCTGCTGCGCGGGCTCACCGACCTCCTCGACGACGCCATTCCCGCCATCGCCGGCTGCGAGATCAACGACGACCCCTATGCCCCCATCTGCCGCCGCTGCCGCGACCTTGTTGCCGCCGGCGGCGACGAGGTGCCGGTCAGCTGGCTGACGCCGCAGATGCGCTACAGCGAGAAGCTGGCCACCCCGGACACATCGATCGCCGACCTGATCGGCGAGGTCGACCCCATCCGCGTCGCCGAGGGCCGCTACCTCAGCGACGAGCTGACCATCCACTACGGCCTGATCCCGCGGACCAACCGCGGCATCTTCGCGATCAACGAGCTGCCCGACCTGGCCGAGCGCATCCAGGTAGGGCTCCTCAACATCATCGAGGAGCGCGACGTCCAGATTCGCGGCTACCGGCTGCGCCTGCCGCTCGACGTCTTCGTGGTGGCCACCGCCAACCCCGAGGACTACACCAACCGCGGGCGCATCATCACCCCGCTCAAGGATCGCTTCGGCGCGCAGATCCGCACCCACTACCCCCGCAGCGTCGAGCACGAGATCGCCATCGTCGACCAGGAGGCGACCACCTTCGAGGACATCCCGGTGCCGGTGCACGTGCCCCGCTACATGAAGGAGATCGTCGCCGAGTTCACCCAGCTGGCCCGCCGCCATCCCCAGGTCAACCAGCGCAGCGGCGTGTCGGTGCGGATGAGCATCGCCAACCAGGAGAACCTCGCCAGCAACGCGCTGCGCCGCGCCCTGCGCACTGGTGAGAAGGAAGCGGTGACGCGGATCAGCGACCTGCCCGCCCTGACCGCGTCGAGCGCGGGCAAGGTCGAGCTCGAGACGCTCGACGACGGCGACGACAGCAAAGTTCTCGACAAGATGCTGCACGCCGCCTGCAACAACGTCTTTCGCCGCCACTTCACCGCGGCGGAGTTCGCCGAGCTGCTGCAGAGGTTCGACCACGGCGGCTTCACCGTGGAGGTCGGCGACGGCCTCTCCGCGACCGCCTACGCCGCCGCCCTTGGCGAGCTTCCCGGCATCGAGGCGGCCACCGAGAAGCTCGGCGAGTCGTCGAGCGCGGCGTCGCGGGTGGCTGTCCTCGAGTTCATCCTCGAGGGCCTGCACCGCAGCAAGCGGCTCAACAAGACGGAGATGGACGGCACCGCCGTGTACGGCGGGTGAGAACCCAACGCTTCAGCGCCTGGGACGGAACCCAGGATCCCCTCGGCCCCGACGTCGACGAGATCTTCAACCGGCTCAGCGAGGACGTCTTCCACGGCTGGGATTTCGAGACCGCGCTGCGCCGCATGCTCAGCCAGGGCTGGCGTGACAAGTCAGGACGGCGGCTGATGGGCCTCGAGGAGATGACCGAGCGCCTCCAGCGCCGCCGCCGCAAGCAGCTCGAGAGATACAGCCTCGACGGCGTCTTCGACGACATCACCGAGAAGCTCGATACCGTGGTGCGAATGGAACGCCAGGGCATCGATGAGCGCACCGCGCGCGTTGCGGACGAGTCAGCGCAGCGCATCCTCGAGCGCGTCGCCGCCAAGCGCCGCGAGCAGCTCGACAACCTGCCCGCCGACCCCGGCGGTGCCATCCGCGAGCTGCAGGGCTACGAGTTCATGGACGAGCGCGCCGAAGCGGCGTTCCAGCGCCTGCTCGAGGAGATCAAGAAGGGCGTGGTCGACACGTACTTCAAGGAGATGACCCAGCAGATGCAGGCGATGTCCGGCGAGGACGTGGCCGAGCTGCGCGCCATGGCGCGCGACCTCAACCGCCTGGTGCGCGAGAAGCTGGAGGGCGTGCCCGACGCGCAGCGGCAGCGCAGCTACCAGGGCTTCCTGGAGAAGTGGGGGCGGCTCTTCCCCGATGCGCCGGCGAAGGTTGACGACTTCCTCGACGAGATCACCAGGCAGATGGCACGCATGGACTCGCTGATGCGCTCGCTGTCGCCCGAGATGCGCCGCCAGCTCGGCGACCTCGTCGACGCCGTCTTCGGCGACCCCGAGCTGCAGGCCGAGCTCGCCGAGCTCGGCGCCGGCCTGGAGATGCTGTCACCGCGTGGCGGGCTGGGCTCGCGCTACTCGTTCTTCGGCGGTGAGCAGCTGCCACTCGACGAGGCCATGCAGCTGATGGGCAGGCTCCAGGCCATGGAGGAGCTCGAGCGCAGCCTCCGCGAGGTCTATCGCGGCGGCCAGGTGCCCGCCGACACCCGCCGCCAGCTCCGCGACCTGCTCGGCGAGGACGCCGCCAACAGCCTCGACCAGCTCGCCCAGATGGCCCGGGAGCTGGAGGCGCGCGGTCTGGTCCAGCGCGACGCCGACGGCCTGCGGCTGACCGCCCGAGGCATCCGCCGGATCGGCCAGAAGGCTCTCGGCGACCTGTTCGCGCAGCTGCACAAGGACCGCTTTGGTGAGCATACGATCACGCGCCGCGGCCAGCTCGGCGAGCGCGCCGACGACAGCAAGCCGTACGAGTTCGGTGACCCCTTCGACCTCGACGTCGAGCGCACCGTGATGAACGCCATCCAGCGCCAGGCCTCGCTGGGCGCGCCGCAACGCGGCACTGGCCCGCGGCTGGATCCCGCCGACTTCGAGGTGCACCGCAGCGAGGCCCTGACCCGCTCGTCGACGGTGCTGATGCTCGACATGAGCCGCAGCATGCCGCTGCGCGGCTACTTCTACGCCGCCAAGAAGGTGGCCATGGCGCTGGACTCGCTGATTCGCAGCCAGTATCCGCGCGACTCCCTCCACATCATCGGCTTCAGCGACATCGCTCGCGAGATCGGCTCGTCGGACCTGCCCCACCTCAGCGTCAACGAGTACGTCTACGGCACCAACATGCAGCACGGCCTGATGCTGGCGCGGCGCATGCTGGCGCGCGACGGCGCCGCCAACCGGCAGATAATCATCGTCAGCGACGGCGAGCCTACCGCGCACATCGACAACGGCCGGCCGGTCTTCTGCTACCCGCCGCTGCCCGAGACATTCGAGAAGACGCTGATCGAGGTGCAGAGGTGCACCCGCGAGAACATCGTCATCAACACATTCATGCTCGAGTCCAACCACCAGCTGGTGCAATTCGTCGACGAGATGACCCGCCTCAACCGCGGCCGCGCCTTCTTCATCAGCCCCGACCGCCTCGGCGACTACGTGCTGGTCGACTACGTGCGCAGCAAGCGGCGGCGCGCTGCATAGCCGGGTGATGGACGACGCTCCCGGAGACCGCGCCGCGTTCGCCGCGCGGCTCCGCCTGCAGTTGCAGGCGCGCTACAGCGGCTCGACAATCGAGCTCGACCCGGCGCGCTATTCGCTGCGCGTCCGCGCTCCCGGTGTCGACGTGGTGGTCCCGCTCGCCGCCCTGCACAACGCCTGCGAACGCCAGCCCGCGCGCACCGCTGCGCTGATCGCCGACTTCGTGCGCTCGGTCGAGGCGCGGCTCGTCCCCCAGCCGGGCGATGACATCGTGTCCGCGGCGCGCGTGCTCTGGTGCGTGCGCAGCCGCCGCTACCTGGACGCGCTGGCCCGCAGCGAGGAGCTGCTCAGCGAGCCCCTCGGCGGCGACATCGTCGCGTTCATCGCCGAGTCGCTCCCCGGCCAGGTGATGCGCGGCGTTCCCATCGCGGAGTGGGAGCTCGCCGGCACGGCCACGCCCGCGATCCGCCAGGCCGCCGACGCCAACACCCAGGCACGCTTCGCCAAGGTCATCGCGCGGATCGCCGCCATTGACCGCATTCCCGCCGACGGCTGGCGCATGGCCGGGGACCCCCTGTACCAGGGCAGCATCCTCACGGTGCCGGCCATCCTCACCGCGTTGGTGGAGCGCTGCGGCGGTGACATCCTCATCGGCGTCCCCGACCGCGGCCTTGCCCTGGTGATCCCGGCGGCGCTTCCGGCCGCCGAGGAGTTCGCGCGTCGCGTCGTGCACGAGTGGCGCGAGGCGATGAACCCGCTCTCACGCGAGGTGTTGCGCAGCGATGGCACCAGCCTGGAGGCCGTCGATCACCACCGCAAGACACCGTCGCTGCTGCCCTGGCTGCACGGCTGACGCCATCCTCAGGAGCGGCGCGGGGTCGGCGCCGGGGCGTCGATGACGCGGGTGCGCGCCTCCTCGCGACGCGCGGCGATGACCGTCATCGCGGCCAGCGCGGCGGCCCCGAGCAGGCCGCCGCCGATGCGGACTGCGCCGCGCAGCGTGTCGTTGCCGGGCGCGGGCAGCGACGGCCCCTGGCCGAACCACACCGTCACCGCGGTCTGATCGGCGCGCTCACCGCTGCGACGCGAGCGGGCGCGTTCGACACGCAGGGCGGCCGGGGCCAGCGGGTGGCGGTCGCCGCCATGGCCCGTCTGGCTGGCGGCATCGAGCCGGCGCAGCGCCGTGTTGGCGGCCCGGGCCAGCGGGCCCGCCACCCTCAGCACCGACGGCGCATTCGCGGCCATGGGCACAGGATAGCCGGGCGGCATAGCGCCTATCGGTTGGGCTGGTAGCGTTGACGACCATGGCCGAGGTCTCCGATCCCCGCAACCGCGTTGCCGCGGCTCTGCGCGGCGCCATCGCGGCGCAACCGCAGCGCGAGGCTGCCGGCTCCGCGTACGACATGCTCGCCGTCGCCGAGTCGATCGCTGCGCGCGGCGGGCTCGATGCTGACGACATCCGTCAGCGCCACCGCGAGGCCGGTGGCGCCACCGCTTTGCTCGTTGCCGCGCTGCCGTTGGGCCTGGCCACTCCGCTCGACCGCCCCCGGATGCGCCGCGACGCCTACCACTACGCCGCGGCCACGGGCGCCGACGAGGGCACCGCGCTGGTCTGCGTCGCCGCCGCGCTCGTGGTCGCCGACCTGCTCCGCTTCGACCCGGTGACCACGGCCATCAGGGTCCGTCAGTCGCTCCTCGAGGATGCTCCGATGGCGCTGCTCGACCGCCTCTCGGTGCTCGCCGCCGGGGTGCCGGTCGACGTCGTCGACGAAGACCCGGGTGCGGCGCTGCAGGCGGCCCTGAGCGCAGTCGAGTGGACCGGCGGCGCGGGCGTCGCGGCGGTGCTGGCTCGGCTTGGCGAGGCGGGCAGGGGCCAGCTCGGCACCCTCGCCGCGGCCCTCGCCGGCGCCGCCTCGGGTGACTGCGACGTCCCCGTCGACGGGCCGGTCGCCGAGCGCGTCGACCTCGTGGCGGATGCTCTGGTGGCGCTCGGCGCCCGCGCCGGGTGATGATCTCGATCGAGGCGCCTGCGACCGTCGCGTAAGATCAGCGCCGTGGTGGACAAGGGACGGCACATCCGCATCCTCACGGCCAAGGTCGGCCTCGACGGTCACGACCGCGGCATCAAGGTCATCTCGCGAGCCCTGCGTGACGCCGGCGTCGAGGTGATCTACACCGGTCTCCACCAGACCCCGGCGATGGTGGTGGACGCGGCCATCCAGGAGGACGTCGACGGCATCGGCATCAGCCTGCTCAGCGGTGCCCACATGACGCTCTTCCCCGAGATCATCCGCCTGCTCCGTGAGCGCGACGCCGGCGACATCGTCGTCTTCGGCGGCGGGATCATCCCCGACTCCGATGTCGAGGCGCTGCGCAAGCTCGGCGTGGACAAGGTCTTCACCCCGGGCACGTCGCTGGACGAGGCGGTCGCCTACGTCAAGGAGCGCTTCGGCAAGGTCGCCGCCTGAAAGGGGCCGCGCTTGCGGCGGTGACGCTCGCCGCCCACGCCAATGCCGCGCTGCGAGCCGGCTCGGCGATGGCCCTCCCCGCACACCCGGCGTTCATGGTGGTGCGCCGCGCCCGCCTGCGCGATGGCGGCTCGACCGCCGACCTGGCCGCCTGGTTCGACCGGATCGGCGCGGGCAGCGGCCCGGTGCTCCTCGCCGCCGCCGGGGTCGACGGCGAACCCTTGCTGTGCGATCCGACCGCGGGTTGGCGGGTGATCGAGCCGCGCGGGGTGTTCCTCGAGCCGGCCTCCCGCGCCACCGTCGAGCCGATGACCACCGCGGACGCCACCAGCGCCCTGCGCGCGGCGGCGGCGGTCGCCCTGCAGGCCGCGGCCGGCGCCGCCCCACCGCTGTGGTCGGATGCCGTCCACCGCGCCGTCGCAATCCTCGCGTCGAGCGGCAGCGGTGAGGAGCTCTCCGACGTCGCCTGGCCGCACTTCCTGCTGCCGCCCGCGGCCCCGATGGCGGCGCAGCGGCTGGCTGCGGCCGCGGCCACGCTGTGGCAGTGGGATGGAGCCGGCGCGTGGACCGGGGAGACCGCCGACCGCGCTCACGCCGCCCTTCGCCGGCCGGTCGACGATGCGCTCATCGCGGCTGTCGCCGCCACCGCGGCGGCGGCTGAGCCGGCGCGTCCCACCGGCTGCTGACCGTCGCGCTTCCGGTAGAGTGACCGCCCGTATGGCGACGATCGAGCTCCAGGCCACCAGCCGCGAGGCGCGCGGTCACCACAACCGGGCGCTGCGGCGGACCGGCAGGGTGCCCGCGGTGCTGTACGGGCACAACGTCGACCCCCGGCCGATCGAGGCCGAGGCCCGGGTTCTGCGCCGGGTGTGGATGCACGCCGGCCGCACCCAGCTGGTCGACCTGAAGGTCGACGGCGGGCGCGCCCAGAAGGTCCTGGTCCGCGAGATGCAGGTCGACCCGCGCACCGGCAACCCGATCCACGCGGACTTCTTTGCGGTCAACCTGCGCGAGAAGCTCACCGCCGAGGTCCCCGTGGTGATCGTCGGAGAGTCCCCGGCGGTGGTCGACGCCAAGATCGGCACGCTCCAGCAGCTGATCACCTCGCTGCGCATCGAGTGCCTGCCGTCCGACCTCCCGTCGCAGTTCAACGTCGACGTCAGCGGGCTGATGGAGATCGACGCCGGCATCCACGTCCGCGACATCGTCCTCCCCGAGGGCGTCGCCCTGGTTCACGTCGACGCCGACGAGCTGGTGGTCAAGGTCAGCGCGCTGCGCCTGGTCACCGAGGAGGAGGTCGAAGCGGCGGAGGCTGCGGAGGCCGCCGTGGCCGAGGGTGGCGAGGCCGCCACCGGCGAGGCTGGCGAGGCGGCCGCCGCAGGCGAGCAGCCGACCGAGTAGCCCACCGGGCGGCGGCTACCATCCCGGGGATGCTCGCCGCCAGCGCCTCCGCCTTCAACTGCAACCCCGACTTCTTCTTCGACGACCTCTGCGCCACCGTGAGGGGCCACGACCCCACGGGCATCTTCGGTCCGCTCATCGAGCGGCTGGTGGGCCCGCTGCTCATCTTCATCCTGGTCTCCATCGGCGGCCGCATCCTGCGCCGCGTCCTCGACCGCGGCCTGCAGCGGGGCCGGGCCGACGCGCAGGTGCGGGCCCTGGTGCGCAACATCGGCGCCGCGGTCATCTGGTTCTTCGCGGTGCTGAGCGGGCTGGTCACGGCCGGGGTACCGCTCGCGTTCCTGCTGACGTTCGGCGGCCTCGCCAGCCTCGCCATCGGCCTGGCCTTCCAGGACGTGCTGCGCAACATCCTCGCCGGGATCTGGTTGCTCCTGGAACGCCCGTTCAAGATCGGCGACCTGGTGTCGATGGGCGAGATGGCCGGGGTGGTGGAGACCATCACCCTGCGCACCACCGCGTTGCGCACCGGCGACGGCCGCCTCGCCGTCATCCCCAACCTGACGGTGTTCACCGGCATCATCGTCAACAGCAGCGCGTACAGCCAGCGCCGCTACACCGTCAGCCTCCGCATCGAGCGCGACCACGACCTCGAGGCGGCGATGCGCGCGGCCCGGCGCGAGGTGGCGTCCACAGCCGAGGTCGCCAAGGAACCGGTGCCGCTGGTCGTGCCCCAGCTCGATGGCGAGGGCATCCTGCTGCACTGCAACTACTGGCTCGACTACCGCACCCACGACGTCGACGCCATCACCGCCGACCTGGCCCGGCGGCTGTGGGTGATCGTCGAGGGCCCGAGCGGCGGAGCCGCCCGCGCCGCGACCGCGTAGCTACCCGGCGAGCACCTGCGGACGCTGCACCTCGCGGTCGCCCATCGGCCGGTAGTCGCGGGCGCCCTCTCCCAGGTAGACCTGGCGTGGCCGGGTGATCTTCTGCTCGCGGTCGAGCAGCGACTCCTCCCACTGCGACAACCACCCCGCGGTCCGGGGGATGGCGAACAGCACCGGGAACATCTCGATGGGGATGCCCAGCGCCTGGTAGATGAACCCGGAGTAGAAGTCCACGTTGGGGTAGAGCTTGCGGCTCACGAAGTACTCGTCCTCGAGCGCGATCTTCTCGAGCTCGCGGGCGACATCGAGCAGGCGGGTGGTGCCGGTGACGCTGAGCACCTGGTCGGCCATGCGCTTGATGACGGTGGCGCGCGGGTCCCAGTTTTTGTAGACGCGATGTCCGAACCCCATCAGCCGTTCCTTGCCGGCCTTGACGCCGGTGATGAACTCGGGGATGCGCTCCACGCTGCCGATGCGCTCGACCATGCGGATGACCGCCTCGTTGGCGCCGCCATGCAGTGGTCCGTAGAGCGCGGCGATCGCCGCCGCGGTGGCGGAGTAGGGATCGGGGTGCGACGAGCCCACCGCGCGCATCGCGTTGGTCGAGCAGTTCTGCTCGTGGTCGGCGTGGAGGATGAAGAGGACGTCGAGCGCCTTCTCGATCTCGGGGACCACCTCGTAGCGGGGCTCGACCATCTTGAACATCATGTTCAGGAAGTTGCCCGGGTAGCTGAGGTCATTGTCCGGGTAGTTGTAGGGCAGGCCGCGCGAATGCCGGTAGGCGAATGCCGCCAGCGTCGGCATCTTGGCGATGAGCCGGTCGATGGAGACGCGGCGCTGCTCCTCGTCGTGGATCTGGGTGGCCTCGGGGTAGAACGTGGACAGCGCGCCGACGGTGGAGAGCAGCATGCCCATCGGGTGCGCGTCGTGATGGAAACCATCCATGAAGCTCTTGACGTTCTCGTGCACCAGCGTGTGGATGGTGATGTCGTGCTCCCACGCCGCCGCCT
>DATBPD010000044.1:0-1741 GCA_036561525.1 Candidatus Dormiibacterota bacterium
GACGAAGCCGATGGCGCCGAAGGCGGCGGCGACGATCCAGAAGCGCAGGATGATCTTGGTCTCAGACCAGGCCTGAAGCTCGAAGTGGTGGTGGATGGGCGCCATCAGGAACACCCGTTTGCGGAACACCTGGAACGAGAACACCTGGATGACCACCGACAGCACCTCGATGACGAAGATGCCGCCGAGCAGGATGAGCAGCGTCTCGGTGTTCGTCATGACCGCGAGGCCCGCGATGGCGCCGCCTAACCCCAGCGAACCGGTGTCCCCCATGAAGATGCTGGCGGGGAAGCTGTTGAACCACAGGAAGCCGATGCACGCGCCCACCAGACAGCCGGAGAGCAGGGCGAGATCCGTGCCGCCGGTGATGAACGTGATGCCGATGTAGGCGAGCAGGACGATGGCCGCGCACCCGGCCGCCAGGCCGTCGAGGCCGTCGGTGAAGTTGACGGCGGTGGTGGTCCCCGCGACCACGAGGTAGATGAACACCGGGAACAGCGGACCCAGGTCCACTGACGCGTCGACGGGTCTGAGCCGGATCGTCGGCCCGATGTTGGCCTTCTGCGTGGCGATCCACCACAGCCCCAGCGAGATGGCGATGGTGACCCCCAGCTTCGTGCGGGCGCGCAGCCCCAGCGACCGCCGCCTGACGATCTTGGTGTAGTCATCGGCGAAGCCGAGGAACGCGCAGGCGATCGCGGCGAAGAACACCCCCAGCGACTGCCAATCGCGCTTGGACAACAGCACGTAGGGGATCGTGATGGCCAGGAAGATGATGATCCCGCCCATCGTCGGCGTCCCTGCCTTGGCGTGGTGGCCCTGCGGGCCCTCCTCGCGGATGTTCTGGCCGAACTCGCGGTGGCGCAGGAACTCGATGAACTTCGGGCTCAGGAACAGACAGATCAGCAGTGAGGCGGTGCCGGCGATCAGCACCCTCCCGGATGCTGAGCCGGTCACGCGTCGTCTTCCCGGGCGCCGAGGGCGCGGCAGACGAGCTCCAGGCCCACGCCGCGAGAGGCTTTGACCAGCACCACGTCACCCGGAGCCAACAGCTCGGGCACGACCACGGCGGCCTCACCCGCGTCCGACACCGCGTGGGTCTCTCCTTGGAAGCCGTCGGCGATCGAGGCCGCCAGCGGCCCGACCGTGACCAGCACGTCGACGCCGGCCGCGCTGGCCTGCTCGCCCAGCTGAGCGTGGAACTCCCGCTCGCGGGGTCCCAGCTCCAGCATGTCGCCGAGCACGGCGACGCGGCGAGCGCTGTCGGCGGCGTCGGCGGTGGCCTTGAGGTCGCAGAGGGCGGCGCGCATCGAGATCGGATTGGCGTTGTAGCAGTCATCGATGACTGTCACGCGGCTCGGTGTGATGTAGCGCTGGCCACGGCCTCTGCTCAGGGCGAGCTCGACGCGGCCCGTCGGGGTCACCCCAATGGCGCGCGCCGCAGCCACCGCGGCAAGGAGGTTGGAGCGCAGATGTGCCTGCGTAAACGGCACTTCCAGGGTGATGTGCTCCCCCTGGGCATCGATCTCGACGCGGTCAGCTTCGGCGTGAGCCAGACGCACGTCACCGTCCGGGCCGAACGTGACGATCGTCACATCGCCGCGCAGGTGCGGCTCGAGCAGTCGTTCGCCGGCGGGCACGATCGCCGTCCCTCCTGCCGGGAGGCCCGCGATCAGCTCGGCCTTGGCCGCCGCGATGGCCTCGATGCTGCCGAGCAGCTCGAGATGAACCGGGCCGATGC
>DATBPD010000045.1:0-31658 GCA_036561525.1 Candidatus Dormiibacterota bacterium
GCATCATCGAGGTCGGCGATGAGGTCCTCGAGGTCCTCGATGCCAACCGAGAGACGGAGCAGCCCGTCGCCCAGGCCGATGCGACGCCTCTCCTCGATCGGCACCGACGCGTGGGTCATCAGGCCGGGATGCTCGGCAAGCGACTCGACCGCGCCAAGCGACTCGGCGAGGGTGAAGAGGCGCAGCGCCTCGAGCACGCGCACCGCGGCGGCCTCATCGCCGAGCTCAAAGGACACCACCCCGCCGTACACCCCGCCCATCTGTCGCGCCGCCAGCTCGTGCTGCGGATGCGACTCGAGGCCGGGGTAGTGCACAGCCCGCACCGACGGCTGGGCGGCCAGGTGCTCAGCGATGGCCCGGGCGTTGTCGCTCTGCCGCTGGACGCGCAGGGCCAGTGTCTTGAGCCCGCGCAGCAACAGCCAGCAATCGAAGGGCGAGGGGACGGCACCGGCGGCGTTCTGGTGGAAGCGCAGCTGCTCGGCGAGACCGTCGTCCGAGGTCACCAGGCAGCCACCGAGCACATCGCTGTGGCCACCGAGGTACTTGGTGGAGCTGTGCATCACGACATCAGCGCCGAGCTCGAGTGGTCGTTGAATGTACGGCGAGGCGAAGGTGCTGTCGACGGCCAGCCATGCGCCTCGCCGGTGCGCTGCGTGCGCCGCGGCAGTGATGTCGACGACGCGCAGCAGCGGGTTGGTCGGGCTCTCGATCCACACCAGCCGCGTCCTGTCGGTGAGAGCCTCATCGATCGCGCCCCGCCGGGTCGCGTCGACGGCGGTGAAGGTGAGCCCGTACCGCCCCATCACCCGGTTGAAGAGGCGGAAGGTGCCCCCGTATGCGTCCTCCATGTACACCACGTGGTCGCCGGGATCGAGGAGCAGCATCGTCGTGGTCGTCGCGGCCAGGCCTGACGCGAAGGCGAGGCCATGGCGGCCCCCCTCAAGCGAGGCCAGGCACGTCTCCAGCTGTTCACGCGTTGGGTTGTTGCTGCGCGAGTACTCGAAGCCGCCGTGCCTGCCGATGCCCTCCTGCGCGAAGGTCGTGGCCAGGTGGATGGGCTGGACGACCGCGCCGGTGGTGCGGTCCGGGCCCTGGCCGACGTGGACCGCGCGGGTGGCGAATCCGGGCTCGTCCCTGCTCATGAGGTGTCCTGCTCAGCGATGGTGGGCGACGTACTCGAGAAGGTCGGCGCGGGTGATCACGCCGACGGGCCGGTCCCCATCGATGATGGTGACCGCCGCCTCACCGTTGAGCAGGGGCGTGAACGCCTCATCCAGCGGCGCGTCAGCGGACACCACGGTGAAGGGCGGGTCCATCGCCGCCGATACGGACGCGGTGACGACGGCGGGGTCGCGGTAGACGCGGTCCAACAGGGTGCGTTCGGCGATGCTGCCCACCACCTCGCGATCGCCGTTGTTGCCGTCGACAACCGGCAGCTGGGAGATGTTGTAACGCTGCATGAGGTCGATCGCCTCGCCGACGGTCCGCCCCACCTCGACTGCGACCAGAGATGGCACCGCCGCGTCGTCGGCACCGTGGGCGGCGAGCACCTCGCGCACACGGGCCGGACCGAGCCTGTCCAGGAAGCCGTTCTGCCGCATCCATTCGTCGGAGAAGAACTTGGTCAGGTAGTTGCGTCCGGTGTCGGGGAGCAGGACGACGATCACTGAGTCCGGGTCCGTTTCAGCGGCCACCACCAGCGAGGCGTGCAGGGCCATGCCCGCCGAGCCGCCGACCAGGATCCCCTCCTCGCGGGCAAGTCGGCGGGCGGCGACGAAGGCCTCGCGGTCGGTGACCTGGACGATGCGGTCGACCACCGCAGGGTCGAAGGTACCCGGCCAGAAATCCTCACCGACCCCCTCGATCTTGTACGGCGCGATCGGACCCGAGAAGATCGATCCCTCGGGGTCGGCACCGACCACTTTGATCGCCGGGTTCTGCTCTTTGAGGTAGCGGCCGGCGCCGCTGATCGTCCCGCCGGTGCCAACCCCGGCAACGAAGACGCCGATGCGTCCGTCGGTCTGCCGCCAGAGCTCCGGACCGGTGGTCTGGTAATGAGCCTGCGGGTTCTTGACGTTGAAGTACTGGTTGGGCTGAAAGGCGCCGGGGATCTCACGCGCAAGCCGGTCGGCCACCGAGTAGTACGACTGCGGCGACTCCCGGTCGACGTTGGTTGGACAGACCACGACATCGGCTCCGTAGGCCTTGAGCAGGCTGATCTTCTCGGCCGACATCTTGTCGGGCATGACGAAGATCATCTTGTAGCCCTTGATCGCGGCGACCATTGCCAGGCCGTGGCCGGTGTTGCCCGAGGTGGGTTCGACGATGGTGCCGCCGCGGCGCAGCTGCCCGCTGTGCTCGGCCTCCTCGACCATGCCCAGCGCGATCCGGTCCTTGACGCTGCCGCCGGGGTTGAGCTGCTCGAGCTTGGCGAGGACCGTGGCGCCGATCCCCCTGGTCATGGCGTGCAGCCGCACCAGCGGCGTGTTGCCGACCAGATCGAGGATGCTCTCGGAATACTCCACCACCGCGATTCTAGGCTGCGCTCGGTGCTCTACTCGTCCGCGGTGGCGCGCAGGGCATAGACACTGTCGACGTAGTCACGCACCATACGGGTCGCTGAGAAGAGCGGCCCGCTGGTGCGCAGAGAGCGCTTCATGCGGCGCACCCAGCCGCGTGGGATGCCGTCCGCGTCGCGGTCGTAGAAAAGCGGGGCCACGTCGTGCTCGAGCAGGTCGTAGAAGGAGGCGGCGTCGCGGGTGTCCTGGATGCCGGGATCGTAGACGCGGTCGCCAGGGATGGCCCAGCCGTTCTCGCCGTCGAACGCCTCTGCCCACCATCCGTCGAGGACGGAAAGATTGAGGCCCCCGTTGAGGACCACCTTCATCCCGCTGGTGCCGCTGGCCTCCAGCGGTGGACGGGGCAGGTTGACCCACAGGTCGCAGCCGGCGACCAGGCGGGCGGCGATGCCGAGGTCGTAGTTGTCGAGGAACGCCACCCGCTCGCCCGCGTGGGGCAGGAGCTTGAAGCTGAACAGTCCCTGGGCCGAACGCTTGCCCTCCTCGTCATCGGGGTGCGCCTTGCCCGCGAGGATGAGCTGCAGGGGGTGATCCTGGTTGGCGACGAGGTCGGCGACGCGCTGGGGCTCCATGGTGAGCAGGTACAGGCGCTTGTAGGTTGCCAGCCGCCGGGCGAAGCCGATGGTGAGCGTGTCGGCGCTGAACCCCCGTTCCGCGGCGGCGACGAGGTCGCGGCTGTCGCTGCGCGCCAGTCGCGTGGCCACGGTTTGATCGCGGACGTACTCGACGAACTCAGCGCGGAGCAGCGAGCGCAGCTGCCACATCTCCGCGTCAGGAATGTCGTCGACCGGCGCCCACGTCGCCGGGTCCGCCTGCTGCGCCATCCAGCCGGGCGCGAGGTGCCGGTCGAGCAGCTCGCGCATCGACGTGGCCATCCAGGTGGGAACATGCACCCCATTGGTGACGTGGCCGATCGGCACAGTGTCCACCGGCCGCTCCGGGAAAAGCGGCTGCCACATCCGCCTGGCAACCTCGCCGTGGCGCCGGCTGACGCCGTTGGCGGCCCGGCTCATCTTGATCCCGAGCGGAGTCATCACGAAAGCCTCGGCGGGGTTGTCAGCGCGGGTCCGGCCGAGCTGCAGGAAGCTCTCCACGTCCATGCCGAGCTCGGACGGGTAGTCCCCGAGCACCTCGGCGATCTCGGCGATGTCATAGCCCTCGTTGCCGGCGCCGACCGGGGTGTGGGTGGTGAAGACGGTGCGCGCCCGGGCATTGGCGAACGCGATGTGCCGGTCGACGCCCGCCGCGATCTCGCATCGCGCCAGCTCGAGCGGGGCCAGCGCAGCATGCCCCTCATTCAGATGCACCACCGATGGGTCCATCCCCATGGCGGCGAGCGCGCGCATCGACCCGATGCCGAGCAACGCGTACTGAGCCAGCCTGATGCCACGATCGCTCTCGTACAGCCGTGCCGTGATCCAGCGGTCGGTGCGCGAGTTCTCCGGGCGGTCGGCGTCGAGCAACAGCAGTGGTACCCGGCCCACCTGCACGCGCCACACCTGCACGGTCAGCTGACGCCCGCGTAGCGGCACCGTCACCGTCAGTGGCCGGCCCTCCTCGTTGCGGACAAGAACAGCAGGAACGCGCTCGGGGTCGAGCGGGATCCAGTACTCGTGCTGGTAGCCGCTGCGGTCCATCCTTTGGAGGAAGTAACCCTGGCGGTAGAGCAGGCCGACAGCCACCATCGGCAGAGCCAGATCGCTGGCCTCCTTGACGATGTCGCCGGCGAGCACCCCGAGCCCGCCGGCGTAGATCGGCAGGGACTGGTGGACGGCGAACTCCGCGCAGAGGAAGGCGACCGGACGGTGCGGGGATGCCCGGCAGGCAAGCTGCGGGCGTGCGATGTCCGCTTCTAGCGCGCGCAGCACCGCGTGCGCTCTCTCGAGCAACTCGCCGTCCGCTGCGACGCGCTCCAGCGAGGAGGTCGACGCCTCGAGCAGCAGCCGGATCGGGTTGCGGCCGCACTGTTCCCAGCGCACGGCGTCGATGGCGGCAAAGAGGTCCTCGCCGCCCGGTGTCCACGACCAGCGGTAGTTGTAGGCCAGGCGCGCGAAGACGGACATCGCGGCCGGCAGCCGGATGGCGAGATCATCGGCGGCGCTGGCAACGTCGGCGCTGCCGTCGAGCAGCTGCAGGGTGCCTGCGGCGGTGTCGGTCACGGTCGCGTAGCCTGCCACGCCGGCTGGTCAGCGCGCCGAGTGGCTCGCGCCGATCCTCAGCTTGGCAATGAGGCCAGAACCGCCCGCACCCCGGCCCGCGGACCCTCCGCGTGGCCGAAGACCGCGGTCCCGGCGACGAGGACCGTCGCGCCCGCCGCAGCACAGTCACGCGCGTTCCACTCGTCGACCCCGCCGTCCACCTCGAGCTCGGTGGGCAGGCCGCGGCGGTCGATCTCGGCACGGAGCTGGGCAACCTTCTCCAGGGTGTGCGGGATCAGGCGCTGACCGCCGAAACCGGGGTCGATGGTCATCACCAGGGCGAGGTCGCACACCTCGAGCACATCGTCGAGCGAGGTCACTGGTGTGCTCGGGTTGATCGCCGCGCCCGCGCGACAGTCGAGGCCGCGGATGCTCGTCAGGCTGCGATGCAGGTGCGGCGAGACCTCTTGGTGGATGGTGATCCCGTCGGCACCGGCGGCGGCGAACATCTCGAGGTGTCGTTCCGGCTCGCGGATCATCAGGTGCAGCTCGAGCGGCAGCTCGGTCTCGTGCCGCAGCGCTCGGACGGTGTCGGTGCCGAAGGTGAAGTTGGGGACGAAGCTGCCGTCCATGACGTCGACGTGGAGGCGCTCCGCGCCGCTCCCCTCGAGCGCATGAACGGCCTCGGCGAGATGGGCGAAGTCGGCAGCGAGCAGGCTGGGGGCGATGCAGACGGCGCCCGGGCACGCCGGCCAGGTGGAACGCGGCACCTGTCGAGCCTAGCTGATGACCGGGCCGCGCGCCGTCGATCGAACCCGCCGAAAGCGTCAATCTGGTCTGAGAATGACCTATGAAGTAGGACAGGTGCCTAAAGTTAGTGTTGCGATGGTGGGTTCATGAGCGCGCGAGACACCCTGACCCCGGACGCGGAGTGGGCGCTTGGTAGCGCCTTCGGCGATCTCCTCAGGGTCATCCGCGCTGACGTCCGCAGCGGTGACGATGGCGATGCCGTGGCCGGGATGCTGGTACGGCACGCGCTCATCCGCCCGGTCAACGGCTGCGCAGTCTGCGTCTTGGACGGTAGTCAATCGGTCCGCGTGGCCGGCGTTGCCGGGGAAACCGGGGCGGTGCGCGCCGGCTCACTCTGGCCGCTCGCCGGCTCCCCGGTGTCAGAGGCACTGGCCGGCCCGTCCGCGCTGCAACCGGTCAACGCCAGGCTGAGCCCGCTTGGACGCGCTCTGTCCAGTGCGGGCGAGGTGGGGCTGACCGCGTTTCCGCTCAGAATCGGCGAGCACGGCGGCGACCCCACCCCCCTCGGCGCCCTGCTCCTGCTCCGCGAACCGGACACGGCGCTGACGGACGCCGAATGCGACTTCCTCGAGGGCTTCGCGTCGCTCGTTGCCCTGGCGGTGCTGCAAGCCGCGCCCGCCGAGGACTGGGAAGGGCGCGCCCGGCGCCTCCGCGGCAATGTCGACGCGGTCGTCGACCTGGCGAGCTCGCTGGACGCGTACAAGAACGTCCCGCGAGTCCTCGAACAGATCTGCATCGCCGTGGACGCGAGTCGCGCGACGCTGCTGCGCGTCAACGGCGACGACGTCGTCATCGAGGGCGTCCACGACGTCGACGATGCCCACGTGGTGCCCGACTGGCGGGGGCGCCTCAACAGCCAGGAGCTGCTTGTGGCGGCGCACCAGTCCGTTGACCCAGTGGTGGGCAGCAACATCGTCTACGAGCGTCTCCCCAAAGAGCTCAGGGATGTCTTCGCCGACGTCAAGCACACCATGATCCTGCCGCTGCGCACCGGCGACAGCGTGGCCGGGTTCCTGCTGGTGTTTCGCCGTCACTCGCGGCCATTCATTGCGGACGATGCCGGCACCCTGCAGCAGCTCGGCAACCTTGCCCTCTTGGCGTTGCGCAACTCGCGGCTGTATGCGGATGCCCAGGCGGCTTCGGAGGCGATGTCGTCCTTCCTCAACCTCGTCGTCCACGACCTCCGCGCCCCGCTGACGGTGCTCTCGGGGTACGTGGACCTGTTGCGCCACGGCACGTACGGCGACCCGCCGCCAGGCTGGGCGAGGCCGATGGAGCTGATCACGGAAAAGCTCCAGGAGTTGCACCGGCTCGTCGACGACATCCTGCTGGCCGCACGACTCGAGAGCGGTGCAGTGCCCACCACGACCGCGGTCCTCGACCTCAATGACGTCATCCGCCGCGCCGGGGTGCGCAGCCAGGCACGAGCCGAGCTCGCCGGCGCCACCGTGGAGACGATTCCGTCAGCAACGCCTGTCGCGACCTGCGCCGACACCTTCCACGTCGATCGGATCCTCGACAACCTGATCAACAACGCCATCAGCTACGGCGGCGCCGCCCCCTGGATCCGCCTCTCGATCGATCCTTCAGATCCGCCGGCGGTCCGCGTCGAGGATCACGGCATTGGGATCAGCGCCGAGCTGCACGAGCGCATCTTCGACCGCTTCTTCCGCCTCGAGAGTCGTGTTCCCGGCACGGGTTTCGGCCTCCATGTCGGCCGCGTCCTCGCTCAGGCATGCGGTGGCTCGCTCGACGTCGAGCGCAGCGCGCCGGGACAGGGCAGCGTGTTCCGCCTGCAGCTGCCATCGGCCGTCGCGACGCCCGCCTGACCGGAGGGGCGCACACGCAGCCACTACGGCGGCCTTGGCGCCGAGGGCCGGTGTTCAGAGCCCGGATGCCTCGCGCAACGATGGCACGCGGCTCGTCGCCCAGCCAGCATGACGCGCATGTGCGGCGAAGCGGACCGCGTCCCGCACCGCACAGGCGTGCCCATCGTTGTTGAAGAAGACGTGGACATCCTCGTCGAGAGTCCAGAGGTCGGATACCCGGCGCACCCAGCTGCGGAGCGCGGTGTCGCCGTAGCACGGGTGAGGCATGGCACGACCCTCGTGCAGACGCACAAGGCCCCACGATGCGGTGCGTCGCAGAGGCTGTACTGGCCGGCTCCCACGATCGGTGAGGCACATCGCCGCGTTGCGGTCGCGCATCACCGACGTCACCTCGTCCGTATACCAGCTGGCGTGACGAAACTCGACCGCCACCCGCCAGCGTTGCGGAATCACCGCCAGGACGGCTGCCAGGCGATCGACATCGCATCGCATCGTCGGGGGCAGTTGGAACAGTAACGGCCCGGTTTTCGAGGCCAGCGGTGCGGCGCGTTCGAGGAACAGGTTCACCGCGTCGGTGGGCTCCCGCAGGCGGCGCACGTGAGTGAGGTAGCGGCTCAGCTTCAAGGCGAAGCGGAAGTCGTCGGGCGTGCGCTCGGCCCAGCTGGTGAACGTCGCAGACGAGGGCAGGTTGTAGAAGGTGCTATTGACCTCCACGCAGGCGAATCGTGCCGCGTAGTGCGCCAACCAGCTTCGCTGTGGGGTGTCAGGCGGGTAGAACAGGCCCCGCCAGGACGCGTACTGCCAACCCGACGTCCCGATCAGCATCGGCACGGCGCCAGCGCTCAGTCGAGCGTGCCGGCCGCGGCCGCGTCGAGGAACCAGAGCAGCTCCCCGGCGGCCGGCCGGACGCGCGCCGCGGGGACGGAGCCGTCGACGACACCGCGCAGACCGTCCGCCTTCCCGCTTCCAGTCACGAGGAAGGCGACGTGCGCCGCAGCGTTTATCGCCGGAAAGGTCATCGTGATGCGGTCGAACGGCTCGAAGTCGGCCCGCCCGCGAGTTGCCCAGGCGTTCACGACGTCGAGCGCGGGCGTGCCGGGGAAGAGGGATGCGGTGTGACCGTCCGGGCCGAGACCGAGAAGCACGACGTCGAGCCGCGGCGGCCTGTCGCACTCGCCTTCGAGCAACCGCGAGTAGGTGGCAGCGGCCGCATCGAGGTCCGGGCGGTCGGCCTCCATGCGGCGGACGTTCTCGCGGGGAATCGGTACCCTGGAGAGCAGCGCGTCGTGGACGAGCCGGTAGTTGCTGTCGGGGTGGTCCGTCCGAACAGCGCGCTCGTCGCTGAAGTACACGTGCCATCGCGACCAATCGATGCCGGATTTGAAGGTTGAGGACGCCAGCGCCTCGTAGAGGAATTGCGGCGTGCTACCTCCGGACATGGCGATGCGGAACGGGTTGGACCGAGCGGACAGCTCGGAGATCCACAGCGCCGCCGCCGCCGCGACGGCGATCGGATCCGTGAGCACACGCGCTGCCCCCGGCAGGGCGTCGACGCTCACCGTGCCGCGGCCGCGAGGTTGGCCGCACCGCGAAGGGCGGCGCGGTACACGGGGTCCTCGGCGCCGCTCTCCAGCAGCGAGCCGACCATCTCGGCACTGTCGACGTCGGTGACCGGCACGGCGCGCTCTGCATGGATGCCGCCCGCGACGTCGATGACAGCGCACAGCGCCGCACCCTGTCGCTCGACCGTGACCAGCGCGCCTTGCCCGCGGGCGCTGCACTCGAGCGTCACCCGGACCAGGTTTGGCGCGGCGACGTCCTCGACTCGGCGCGAGGTGGCGACAACGCATGGTTGATTGCTGGCTGCCTTCCAGCCCAGCCGGCTGGCCATCCAGCCTGCCAGCAGCCACGCCTGTGCCGAGACGCGCTCGCCGCTGCATTCGACCTCCACCAGCGTGATGCCGCGGAGGAATCGCCGCATCGTCTCTCCGTCGAAGGACTGGGCGATCAGCTGGCGCCAGGTGTGGGTGCGCTCCCACGCGATGTCGGCGACCGCCAGCGCGTCACCCACCCCCTCGAGCTCCTCGGCAAGGAGGCGCAGGGCGCCGGCGTCATCATCGTAGGCACCGCTGTCGAGGATCAGCCGCTCGCAGATGGCGACGGCGTCCTGGCCGAATGCCTGTTGCAGTGGCGGCGATCCCACCAGCCACAGGTTGGTTGGAATGTCAGGGACGAGCAGCGGGGTGACCACGCTGGCGAGATGGTAAGCGGCCTCGCCGCCGATGAACATGCGCACCTGTTCCGCGCACACCTGGGCGGCGTCGACCGCCGAGCACTGCAGGGAGACGTCGGCCTCCATCTGGGATTTGGCCGCCGGGTCAGCGAGCACGATGATCGCGCGCACGGGATGCTTGACGCCAAGCCCGCCCACCGCACGGGTGGCGAGATCGGCGCTCTCGACGTCGACGCAGGCGGCCACCAGGTTGAGCACCGACAGACGCACGGCGGCGCCCTCACGTCCCCCGCCAATCCGCAGCATCTCGTGGTGCATGTCGTTGAGGGCGCGGTTGACGGCGTGCAGACCGCTCGCATGCGCAACCTCGAGCGCGCCGACCGTGCTCACCTCAGAGCCGGCGCCACTGGCGGCCGTCGCACGCCATGAAGTCACGGGCCTCGTGCGGACCCCAGGTACCCGATTCGTAGTTGGGCGTTCCCTGCCGGTCGGGCGGGTGGGCGCGCCAGCCGTCGAGGATGGCGGTACAGATGCGCCAGGCCTCCTCGACCTCATCCTCGCGTGCGAACAGTGTGCTGTCGCCGAGCATGCAGTCGAGCAGCAGCCGCTCATATGCCTCGGGCGATGCGGTGAGGAAGGCGCTGCCGTAGAGGAAGTCCATGTTGACGGAGCGGATGCGCAGCGACTGGCCGGGCACCTTGGCGCTGAAGCGAAGCGTGATCCCCTCGTCGGGCTGGATGCGCAGCACCAGCAGGTTGGGATCGATGCTGTCCTTGGGGAGGATGCCGGCCCGGGTGGCCACCTGGCCACCGAATGGCGAGTGCGGCACGCGCCGGAACTGGATGGCTATCTCGGTGGCGCGCTTGGGCAGGCGCTTGCCGGTGCGCAGGTAGAACGGTGTCCCGGCCCACCTCCAGTTGTCGACGTCAAGCTTCATGGCGACGTAGGTCTCGCGCAGCGAGTCAGCGGCGACATCCTTCTCGTCGCGATACGCGCGCACCTCTTCACCGTCGACCCAGCCGGCCGCGTACTGTCCGCGCACGGTGTGCGAGAGCGCGTCGTCGGGGTGGATGGGACGCACCGCGCGGAGCAGCTTCACCTTCTCGTCGCGCACCGTCTCGCCCTGCATCTTGCTGGGCGCCTCCATCCCGACGATCGCCATCAACTGGATGACGTGGTTCTGGATGATGTCGCGCAGCGCCCCGGACTCTTCGTAATACGCCCCGCGCCCCTCGACGCCGATGTTCTCGGCGACGGTGATCTGCACGTGGTCGATGTACTGGCGGCTCCACAGCGGCTCGAAGATGCCGTTGGCGAACCGGAAGACCAGCAGGTTCTGCACCGTCTCCTTGCCCAGGTAGTGGTCGATTCGGTAGATCTGTTCTTCGCTGAATGCGTTGTGCAGCTTGCGGTTGAGCTCGCGGGCGCTATCGAGGTCACGCCCGAATGGCTTCTCGATGATCATCCGGCGGAACCCGGTGTTCTCCTCGCGGGTCAGCCCGGCGCTGCCGAGGCGCTCGGCCAGGGGTGCGAAACCGCTCGGCGGAATCGAGAAGTAGAAGATGCGGTTGCCTGCCGTGCCACGCTCGCGGTCGAGCTCACCGAGCGCCTGCGCCAGGCGTTCGAGCCCGTCTTTGGTGCTGAAGTCGTACGCGCAGTACCGCATCCCGTCGGCGAACACCCTCCACACGTCATCGCGGAGCGGCACCCGGGAAAACCTGCTCACCGCCTCACGCATCGCCGCGCGGAACTCCTCGTCGGATTGCTCGGTGCGTCCCGCGCCGACGATGCAGAAACCGGGCGGCAACTGGCCGTCGGCGGCCAGCGCGTACAGCGCCGGCACCAGCTTTCGCTTGGTGAGATCGCCGGTGGCCCCGAAGATGACCACCACGCATGGCAGCGGCAGGCGACCCTGGCGCAGGCCCTCCGAGAGCGCGTTGCCCTCGGCCCGTTCAGCGTCCGACACGATCTCCGTGTCGAGAGTCGCGTCGGTCACGCCTGCTGGGGGGAAGCCGTGGCCTGCTCCTCGGGTTGCACCGCATGACCGCCGAACTCGTTGCGCAGCGCGGCGATCACCTTGCTGCCGAAGCTGTCGGGCAGGCGCGACTGGTAGCGCGCCATCAGCGAGAGCACCAGCACCGGTACGGGGACGGAGAGATCCATCGCCTCGTCGATGGTCCAGCGCCCCTCGCCTGAGTCGTCCACCCAGCCGCGCAGCTGGCTCAGCCGCGGGTCGCGCTCGAAAGCGTTCTCGGCGAGCTCGAGCAGCCAGGAGCGCACCACACTGCCCTGGTTCCAGAGGTGTGCGATGCCGTGGAGGTCGAGCTCGGGATAGGACTTGGATGCCTCGAGGACATGGAAACCCTCGGCATATGCCTGCAGCATCCCGTACTCGATGCCGTTGTGGACCATCTTGACGTAGTGGCCGCTGCCCGATGGACCGACGTGAAGGAACCCGTCCGGCGGTGCCAGTGTCTCGAAGATGGGGCGGAGCCGCTCGACGGCCGTGGTGTCGCCGCCGACCATGAGGCAGTAGCCCACCGTGAGGCCCCAGACGCCTCCGCTGGTGCCGGCGTCGATGAAGGTGATGCCTCGCTCCGCGCAACGCTTGGCCCGGGCCACGCTGTCGTGCCAGTTGCTGTTGCCCCCGTCGACGATGGAGTCACCGCTCGCCAGCGACTCCAACAACCCGTCGACGGTCTGCTCGGTGATCGCGCCGGCCGGCACCATGATCCATACCGCGCGCGGCGCCTGCAGATGGGCCACAAGGTCGGCGAGCGCGGTCACGGTGGTGGCGCCGAACTGCTCCACGGACGCACGCGCATCGGCATTGGGATCGAACGCGACAACCGCGTGGTCGCCGTCGCGGCGCAGCCGGTGGACCATGTTGGCACCCATGCGCCCGAGACCGACAAACCCGATCTGCATCAGCGCGCTCCCGTGGCCGCGTGGATGACGGAGTCGGTGAGCCGGCTCAGCCCGACGGCGAGGTCCCCGCCGATGTGCAGGCGGATCACCCTGCGGCCATGATCGCGAAGCGATTGGAGATCGCCCTGTGCCTGCGCCTGCTTGAGTATCGAGAATGTGAACGGTTGCCCGGGGATGGGCACGTCGACGGCATCGTCGGTGGTGATCTGGATGTACAGGCCGGTGTCGGGGCCGCCCTTGTGGAGCTGGCCGGTGCTATGCAGGAATCGGGGGCCGAACCCCAGCGTGGTGGCCACGCGGTGCTCGTCACGGATGGCTGCACGGAGCCGCTGCAGGGCGGCCTCGTTCTCGCTGTTGGGCGTGACGTAGGCCATCAGCGCAACGTAGTCGCGCGGGCGTGCCTGGGAGAGGAAGGCGGTCAGGGCACCATCGATGTCGCGGTTGCCCGGTGCGCCGAACACCGCGATGCCGTCGCCGCTCGCGGTCGCGGACTCACCGGCAAGGCTGCCGTTGCGCTGGTACGCGTCGAGCGCCTTGCGGGTATTGTCCTTGGACTCCTTGACGTTCGGTTCATCGAAGGGGTCGATGCCGAGTGCGGCGCCTGCGACAGCGGTGGCGAACTCCCACTGGAAGAACTGGGCGGCGAGGTCGAGCAGGTCGTCGAGCTGCATCGCGACCTCGGGGATGCCGGCGGTGCGCAGTGCGCCCACCTCGGTGTCGAAGTCGGTGTCGTCCTCACGCACCCGGAGCACCGTGAGGATGCGGTCGTCGCCGTAGGCTGCCGGTTCACCGATCGGCTCGTCGCCGATTGGGATCAGCCCCTTGCCCTCCTTGCCGCTGCTTTCGGCGATCAGCTGCTCCGCCCACAACGAGAACGCCGCGATCCGTGGCGGTGCAAGGATGGTCACCTTGTCCCTTCCGGAGCTCTGCAGCAGGCCCAGGACGGTGCCAAGGGTCAGGCCGGGATTGAGATCCGGCGGAACGCCGGGGCGGCACTGGCGACGCATCTGCTCGGCACGATCGAGGAATTCCTCCACGTCGATACCGATCACCGCGGCGGGGACGAGGCCGAAGAAGCTCAGCGCTGAGTAGCGCCCACCGATGTCAGGGGGATTCTCGAACAGGTGACGGAACTTGCGCTCCCGCGCTGTCTGTCCCAGGCTTGAACCGGGGTCGGTGATGCAGATGAAATGCTCGCCCGCAGCCAGGCTGCCGTGGGCGGTGATCCATTCCCAGAAGTGCGCGAGGTGACTGAGGGTCTCAAGCGTGGTGCCGGACTTCGACGCCACGATGAACAGCGTGGTCCGAGGTTCGAGGCTGTCGGTCAACTGTGCGATCGCCGCCGGATCGGTGGTGTCGAGCACATGCAGCTCCGGCTGACCGGCGGCACTGCCGAACGAGCTGCGCAGCACCTCGGGACAGAGGCTGCTGCCACCCATGCCGAGGAGCACGCAGTTGCGAAAGCCTGCCTTCTGCACGTCGTCGGTAAGGCCGATCAGCCGGGGCAGCGCCTCGCGCATGGCCTCCGTGACGTCGAGCCAGCCGAGCCTGTCGCCGATGATCTTGGCGTGCTCGGCATCGCCGGGTTTCCAGAGGTCCGCGTCGCGATCCCAGATGCGCCGCGCCACCTCCGCTGTGGACTGCCCTCGCACTGAGTCTTCAACGGTGTCGGTGCTGGCGGCGAGGTCGAGATGCAGGCGTGAGCCGTAACCGCGGTGGATCGTGTCGACCTTCCTGGCGATGCCGCGGATCAGCTCGTTGTACGAATCCGCGAATGATGTGACGCCCGCCGCGAGGAGGTCGGCGGTCACCTCGTCCATATCGATGCCGACCTCAGCGAGCTGCTCCATGACCTGGTGAGCGGCCTCGACGCCCTGCTTGACCGTTGCCCCAGCAACGACGCCGTGATCGCGGAATGCCTCGATCGTCACAGGCGGCATGGTGTCGACGGTGTCCGAACCGATGAGCGCTTCGGCGTACACGACGTCACGGTACTTGGGGTTCTTGGCACTCGTGCTCGCCCAGAGCGGACGTTGCACGTGCGCGCCGGCTGCGGCCAGCGTGGCGAACGCCTCGCCCCGGAAGTAGCTCTCGAACTTCTCGTACGCCAGACGTGCGTTGGCGATCGCCGCCTTGCCGAACAGGTCCTCAATGACCGGGTTGCCCGGGTCGGCCGCAAGCTTCTGCGCGAGCAGCTTGTCGACTGCGGTGTCGACGCGGCTGACGAAGAATGACCCCACAGAGTGGACATTTGGTGTCGCACCTTCGGTGAGGCGCGCGCCGAGCGCATCGAGGTAGGCGTGAATGACGTCGTCGTACGCGGACAGCGCGAAGACGAGCGTGACATTGATGTTGACGCCTGCCGTCAGGGCGTGCCTGATCGCCGGCACGCCCTCCGGCGTGGCCGGGACCTTGACCATGAGGTTGGGCCGGTCCACCCGCTTCCAGTAGTCCAGGGCGAGCCCGATGCTCCGTGCGCTGCTGTGCGCAGCGTCCGGCGACACCTCGAGGCTCACGAATCCATCAGCGCCATTGGTGCGTTCGTGGACGGGTCGGAGGATGTCGGCGGCGGCCCGGATGTCGGTGATCGCAAGCTCGAGGAAGATGTCGTTGGGATCGTCGATCCCGGCCGCGAGCAGCTCGTGGATCTGGCTGTCGTAGGCACTCCCATCGGCGATGGCCTTCTGGAAGATGGTCGGGTTGCTGGTCATGCCGGTGACGTTGTCCTCGGCGATCATCCGCCGCAACTCGCCGCTGGTGAGCAGGTCGCGGCTGATGTAGTCGAGCCACACCGACTGACCCTGTTCGGCGAGCTGCTGGAGCGGGCTTGCAGCGGCCATCAGCGCACCCCCGCGGTGGCGCGCGCTCGCACGGCCGCGACGACGGCGTCGGCGTCGATCCCTGCCGCGGCCATCAACTCCGCAGGGGTGCCCGACCCCGGCAGCCGCCGCACCGCCAGGTGGGTGACAAGGGGACGGTCCTGATCGGCTGCCAAAGCCTCGATCACCGCCGCAGCGAGGCCGCCCTCCGGGTAGTGGTCCTCGACGATGACAAAGTTGCCACCGGTGTCGCGCACCGCCTCGCGGAGTGTCGCGGTGTCGACGGGTTTGACGGAGTAGAGGTCGATGACCCGACAGCTGATGCCCTCGGCGGCGAGCCGGTCGGCTGCGTCGAGGCAGTGGTGCAGCGTGACGCCGGCGGCGATGAGTGTGACCGTGTCCGAATCGCTGCGCCGCAACACCTTCGAGCCCCCGACGTCGAAGGTCTCGCTGTTGTCATACAGCGTGGGATAGGCGCCGCGAGTGGTCCGCAGGTAGACGATGCCGTCGGTCTCCGCCATGCGCGCGACGAGCTTGGCCGTCGACACCGGGTCGCTCGGGTACAGGACGGTGGACGTGTGGATGGCGCGCAGCGACGCGAGATCCTCGAGCGCCATCTGAGAAGGGCCATCGGCACCGATCTCGCAGCCGGCGTGCGAACCGGAGAGCCGGATGTTGGCACCCGATATGCCAGCCATGCGCACGAAGTCGTAGGCGCGGCTGAAGAACGCGGCGAAGGTCGACGCGAACGGCACCAAGCGTCGCACCGACATACCAACCGTTGCCGCGACCAACTGCTGCTCGGCGATGAACATCTCGAAGAAGCGATCCGGGTAGGCCTGCCTGAACTCGTCGGCGTGCGTCGAGTTGCTCACCTCGCCGTCGAGCGCAACCACGTCCGGGCGGGCTCCGAGCGCAACCAGCGCATCGCCGTAGGCCTTGCGCGTGGCCACCGTGTCGTCCTTGGAGTACGTCGGCAGCGAGATGGTCACGCCGGCGCCGCCGCGGCGCACCGCGGAGTCACCCGGCTCGGGGGGCGGCGTGTCGACGATCAGGTCGCGAATCCCGCCGAGCTCGGCGATGGCCCGCTCGGCCATGTCCGGCGGCAGCGCCTTGCCGTGCCATCCCTCCTTGTCCTCGATCTCGCTGAACCCCTTGCCCTTGATGGTGCGGGCCAGCACGACCGTGGGCCGTTCGCGCTCAGCACGGGCGCGACCCAGTGCGTCGTCGATCTGCTCGACGTCGTGGCCGTCGATGACAAGGGCCCGACAGCCGAACGCTTCGACGCGGCCCTGGTAGGCGGCGAGGTCCCATTCGAGCTCGGTTGGTCCGCGCTGGCCGAGCCGGTTCACGTCGACGATCGCTGTGAAGTTGCTGAGCCCGTAGTGGCCGGCCTTGTCGAGCCCTTCCCAGATCGAGCCCTCGGCCATCTCCGAGTCGCCGCAGAGCGCCCAGACGTGGAAGGGGAGCCGGTCGACTGCGCGGCCCGCCAGGGCCACCCCGACAGCGATGGGCATCCCCTGACCCAAAGAGCCGGTGGCCACGTCGACCCAGGGCAGGACTGGGGTGGGATGCCCCTGCAGCCGCGAGCCGAGGGTGCGGTAGGTCATCAGCTCCGCGTCGTCGATCGCGCCGCACGCCTTGAACACCGCGTAGACCAGGGGGGAGGCGTGGCCTTTGGAGAAGATGAGGTGGTCATTGTTGTCGAGCCTGGGGTTCTGCCAGTCGTAGTGGAGGTGGCGGGTGATGAGCACGGCAAGCAGGTCGCTGGCCGACATGCTCGAGGTGGGGTGACCTGAACCGGCTTTGGTGCTGGCGCGAATGCCGTCGACCCGCAACTGGTTGCCGAGGTCGCGCATGAACGCGACGTCCTCGGCAGTCAGGCGCTCATCAACCTTGCCTGTCACCGCCATGATCACGACCTCCGGCACTTCCTGATGGGTTCTTCCATCATGGCTCGCGGGGATCGCCCGGCGCAGGCGTGCGATTCGGGCCTGATCGACCTCATGTACACTCGGAGCCCGCTCCGACGTCGGAGTTCGCGCGCCTATAGCTCAGCCCGGATAGAGCGTCTGACTACGGATCAGAAGGTCGGGGGTTCAAATCCTCCTGGGCGCGCCACTGTCGCTCCCGGTCGCCCATCGACCATCGCCTACACTTCGCCTCCGACATGAAGGGAGTAGGGCGCATCGCCGCAGCGGCGGGGGCCGCGGTGGCCGGCATCGGGGCCGCGATCTTCCTGCTGCCCCGCCATGGAGGGCGCCGCCGTAGGTCGGCGGCCGGAGTGGCCAGACGCCAGACCGCGCACGTGTCGGCGTTGGTCGGCGCACGGGCCAGCCGGCGCGAAGCGGAGCTCGTCGAGGTGGTACGCGCCGAGCTGGCGCGGCGCTTTGGCGACGAATCTGCCGAGGTGGGGGTCACTGCCCACAAGGGCACCGTCACCCTGCGCGGCGAGGTCTCGCGCCTCGACGCCATCGACGCGTTCGAGGACGCCGCTCGGTCGATTGGCGGAGTCAACGACGTGAACAACCTGCTTCGCCTGTTCGGTAAAGCC
The DNA here is from genome assembly GCA_036561525.1 of Candidatus Dormiibacterota bacterium. Classification (GTDB taxonomy): domain Bacteria; phylum Chloroflexota; class Dormibacteria; order Aeolococcales; family Aeolococcaceae; genus Aeolococcus. The sequence goes on from DATBPD010000045.1 coordinate 17,891, forward strand.
CGCGCGGCGTTGTGACCCTTGCCTTCTCACCGCCGCTCGAGCCGATGCTCGCCAAGGCGGCAGAGGCGATCCCGGAAGGGTCGGGCTGGCGCTACGAACCGAAATGGGACGGCTTCAGGGCGGTCGTCTTCCGCGACGGTGACAACGTCGTGGTCGGCAGCCGCAAGGGCCAGCCGTTGCAGCGCTTCTTCCCGGAGATCCTCGACCCGTTGCGCGCCGCGCTGCCACAGCGCGCGGTGGTCGACGGCGAGATCATCATCGCCACGCCGCACGGCCTCGACTTCGACGCGCTGCAGATGCGCCTCCACCCCGCGGCGTCGCGGGTGGCACGTCTGGCCGGGGAGACACCGGCCACCGTCGTCCTTTTCGACCTGCTCGCCGAGGGGGCGGATGACCTGCGCGGCCGGCCCCTGACCGCGCGCCGCGCGCGGCTGCTCGGGGCGGTCGCGCCCAACTCGCGGACGGCGTTGACGCCGCAGACGGCCGACATCGATGAGGCACGCGACTGGTTCAGTCGCTACGAGGGGGCCGGGCTCGACGGGCTGATCGCCAAGCCGCAGGACAGCGCCTACCGACCCGGTGAGCGGGGCTGGGTGAAGATCAAGCACCTGCGTACTGTGGACTGCGTGGTCGGCGGCTATCGCCTGGAGGCGAAGACGGACGTCGTCGGATCGCTCCTGCTCGGCCTCTACGACGAGAACGGTGTGTTCCACCATGTCGGACATACATCCTCGTTCTCCGCCAAGGAGAAGCGCGAGCTGGTCAGCACGCTGGCGCCGCTGCACGGCGGCGAGAGCTTCGGCGGGGGGCGCACCCCGGGGGCGCCGAGCCGATGGACGCGTGACAAGGACGCCGATTGGGTTGCGCTGACACCGACGCTGGTGTGTGAGGTGTCCTTCGACCACCTGCAGGGGCAGCGCTTTCGCCACGCGGCGCGGTTCTTGCGCTGGCGCAAGGATCGCGACCCGCTCACCTGCACCTATGGCCAGCTCACGCCCGTCGACGCCTTCCGGCTCGGCGACATCGTCCACCTCCCCGACGCTGAGGGATAGCCCGCGCAGCGCCCTGCGGGGTACCGGCTGCCTAGCATCGCGTGGTGTCCCGCCGTCGTCGCCTTGTCGACAACGACCCCTCTGCATCGGCGCGCGCCGCGGGATTGCGCCACGTCACCGACGCCCGCCCGGGAATCCGCCGCGAGGCCAAACCCGGCGGTGGTTTTCGCTACATCGGCCCGGATGGCCGAGCTGTGCGGCGGCCAGCCGAGCTGCAGCGAATCGCCCACCTGGCGGTGCCCCCAGCGTGGACCGACGTGTGGATCTGCCCGTACGCCGACGGCCACATCCAGGCCACCGGCCGCGACGCGCGCCGGCGCAAGCAGTACCGCTACCACGATCACTGGCGTGAGGTGCGTGACGCCACCAAGTACGAACGCACGCTTGCTTTCGGCGACGCTCTGTCGCGGATCCGCGCTCAGGTGGACAGCGACCTGCGCCGGCCCGACCTGTCGCGCGAGCGCGTGCTCGCGCTCGTCGTGCGGCTGCTCGACGCCAGCTGCATCCGGGTTGGCAACGAGGAGTACGCGCGCGCGAACAGGTCATTCGGGCTGACCACGATGCGCGAGCGCCACGTCGAGGTGGAAGGCAGCAAGGTGCGCTTTCAGTTCCGTGGCAAGAGTGGAAGGGCGCATGTCGTCGACGTCAGGGACGCGCGGGTGGCACGCGCCATCACGCGACTCGAGGAGCTTCCCGGCCAGGAGCTGTTCCAGTGGCTCGGCGACGACGGCGAAGTGCACGGCGTTCAATCCGACGACGTCAACGCGTACATCCGCGACGCCGCCGGAGACGACTTCACCGCCAAGGACTTCCGCACCTGGGCCGGTACCGTGCTCGCCGCGGAGGCGCTTGCGGAGCTCGGCGACCACGCCTCGAAGACGCAGGCCAGACGACAGGTGGTCGAAGCGGTGGAGTCGGTGGCGCGCGAACTGGGCAACACCTCCGCGGTGTGCCGGCGCTGTTATGTGCACCCTGAGGTGATCAGCGCACACCTCGACGGGGACCTGCTCACCAGCCTCGGAAAGCGCGCCGACGAGACGCTGGCAGGCGCTGACGAGCTGAGCCCGGCCGAGACCAGAGTTCTCGCCCTCCTGCGCCGCCGCGTCAGACAGGCCTAGAGTGGCAGCCGGATGAGCGTCCAGACCGACTACGTCACCTACCTGCACATCGACGCCCTCCTCGATCTCCAACAGCCGCTCAGCGACGGTGCCCACGACGAGATGCTCTTCATCGTCGTGCACCAGGTGTACGAGCTCTGGTTCAAGCTCATCCTCCACGAGCTCGATGCCACCGCCTCCGCGCTCGATGAGGCCAGACCGCACGCCGCCCTGGCCCCGCTGCGGCGCGCCGTCGGCGTCGAGGAGTTGCTGATCCAGCAGTTGCGCGTTCTCGAGACCATGAGCCCTGACGGCTTCATGCACTTCCGCGACCCGCTGGCCCCGGCGTCCGGTTTTCAGTCGACCCAATTCCGCGAGATCGAGGCCCTGTCGGGGGCAGGGCAGCGCGGTCACCTCGGCGACGCGGGCCGCAGCGACGTCCAGCGCGCCCAGCTGTCGGCGCGCCTGGAGCAGCGTTCGCTGTACGCCGCCTTGGGGTCGACGCTGCGCGCCACCCCCCTCGATTTTCCGACCGGCGACGACGATGAGGCACGTGATCGCCGGCTGGCCACCCTGGCATCTCTGTACCGCGACCACGACGACGCGGTGCGCGCCGTTCTCCACGAGCTGTGTGAGCTGTTCGTCGACCACGACGAGACGATCGCCCGCTGGCGCCACCACCACGCTCTGATGGCGGCACGGGAGATCGGCAGCCGCACCGGCACCGGTGGGAGTCTCGGTGTCGCCTACCTGCAGACGACACTCGAGCAGCGTTTCTTCCCCGAGCTCTGGGAGGTGCGCAACCGGCTGTGAGCGCGCGCATCGACCGCGACGCGTGTGCTGAGCGCGACGCCCGCGACCCCCTTGCACACGTCCGCGAGCGCTTCGTCATCCCGGACGGGCTCGTCTACCTCGACGGCAACTCCCTCGGCGCGCTGCCGGCGCGCACGGCCGAGATTGTCGCCGCGACCGTGGAGCAGCAGTGGGGTGATGGGCTCATCCGCAGCTGGACGGACGCGCGCTGGTTGGCGGCGCCGCTGCGCGTGGGTGCGAAGATCGCGCGGCTGATCGGGGCCGCGGAGAACGAGGTCGTGGTCGCCGAGACCACGTCGGTATGTCTGTTCAAGCTGGTGTGTGCGGCGCTGGCGATGCAGCCGGGACGCGCGGTTGTGCTCACCGAGCAGGAGAACTTCCACACCGATCTGTACATCGCCGCCGGCGCGGCGCAGCTCCGTGGCGCGAGGATGCGTGTGGTGCCGCGCACCGATCTCCTCGATGCGTTGGGCGACGACGTGGCGCTGACGTTGATCACGCACGTCGACTACCGCACCGGGTTCATGCACGACATGAGGGCGGTCAGCGACGCCGTCCACGCCGCCGGCGCGCTGGCGGTGTGGGACCTGTCACACAGCGTCGGGGCCGTACCGTTGCGGGTCGACGAGGACGGCGCCGACATGGCGACCGGATGCGGCTACAAGTACCTCAACGGCGGCCCCGGTGCGCCGGCGTTCCTGCACGTGCGCACCGATCTGCACCATCGCCTGCGCAATCCCGTGCCGGGATGGCTCGGTCACGCGGAGCCATTCGCGTTCGAGGCGGTGTACCGGCCGGCCGGCGGCATCGCGGCGATGCTCTCCGGAACGCCGCCGATCCTTCAACTGGCAGCACTCGAGGCCGGCGTTGACCTATGGCTCGAGCAGGACATGGCGGCAGCGCGAGCAAAGTCGACAGCGCTCGTCGAGCTGTTCATCGCCCTGGTCGAGGAGCGCTGCTCGGGCATGGGGTTTGAGCTGGTCTCGCCTCGCGACCCCGCGCGCCGCGGCTCACAGGCGTCCTTCCGCCATGCCAACGGTTACGGGGTGATGCGTGCGCTCGTCGAACGCGGCGTCATCGGTGACTTTCGCGCCCCGGACGTCTGCCGCTTTGGCTTCGCGCCGCTGTATCTGCGCTACGTGGACGTCTGGGACGCGGCGGAAGCGCTCCACGCCGTCATCGACGCCGGCAGCCACCTCGACGGCAGGTTCGCGCAGCGCGCCGCCGTCACCTGAGCCACCCTAGGCCGCACCCCGTCGGTGCCCACCGCGCCACGCGGAGAGCGCGCTGATCGCGAAGATGACCACGATCAGCGCGATCGTGATCCGTCCGCTGTACTGGCCCACGGCGTCGGCGACGTTCTCGGCAGGTTTGCCGATGATGAAACCGAGCGCCACCCACAGCCCGACGTAGCTCAGCGTGCCGATGAAGTCCACCACGATGAAGGGAAGGAACGGGATGCGAGCGTCGCCGGCGCCGAAGTAGAGGAGATCGTTGGGGACGGGCAGCCAGTAGGCGAAGAGGATCGTCCACAGTCCCCAGCGCGCGAAGAATCTCTCTGCCCGGGATGCCCGGCGGTGCCACCTCCGGTCATGTTTCTCGAGGTAGCCCACCAGCGGCCGTCCGTAGCGCCGACCCGCCCAGTAGAAGAAGGGGTCGGTCAGCATGGTGATCGGGATCGGGGCCACGAGCACCGCCCACAACGGCAGCCTGCCGCCGGAGGCGAAGGCGCCGGCGATGATCAGCGAAATGGTGCTGCCGCGGAGCAGCTCTGCGTACAGCGGCCTGGTGAACTGCAGCGCGGTGCCCAACGGGATGCCCGCGTAGTAGTAGATCGACTTGGCCAGGATCGGCCCCAGGCAGAGGAAGTCCTTGGGCCCCGCTCCGTGGAAGAAGCTCGGGGGGACGGCGTGCTCGTCGTCGACGGGGGTGGCGCCTGCGCCTGGTTCGTCGAGGCCATTCTCGGGATCCGACGGGGTTGTACCGATCAAGCCACGCTGTCCACGGGCAGGTCAGGCGCACGCCGCGACGAGACCGGTGGTCGGGAGAGGATCAGCACCACGGCAACGATGATGAGCGCCGCGGCGAGCAGCGTCTGTCCGGTGATCTGCTCGCCGAGGAATGCCCAGCCGAGCAGGACCGCGACCAGGGGGTTCACGTACGCGTACGTCGCCACGGCGGTGGTGGGCACCTTGCTCAGCAGCCACACATAGGCGCTGAACGCGATCAGCGAACCGAAGACCACCAGGTACACAAGCGACAGTCCCGACACCAGGCTGATCCTATCGAGGTGCAGGTTGGCCAACTCCCCGGTGACCAGACCGGCGATGAGCAGCAGGACACCTCCGCAGAGCATCTCCATCCCGGTAGCCGGCAGCAGGCGCCTGGGCAATGGGCCGCGGGTCGCGTACAACGAACCGACCGCCCACGTCAGCGGCGCCACCAGAACCAGCAACATGTGAGCCGGGTCGGCAGCGCCACCCCCGGGACGGAGCAGCACCGCGGTCCCGAGCAGACCGACGCCGATGCCGGCCACCGCCACCCGGCGCAGCCGCTGGCCGAGGAAGAGCGCGCTGAACAACGCGATGAACAGCGGGACAGTGGCGACCAGGAGCGCCACCGTGCCGGAAGGCACGAACTGTTCGCCGTAGACCACGCCGCCGTTGCCGCCGAGCAGGAGCAATGCCCCGACGATCGCCGCCGCGCCCCACTGGCGGCGGCCGATCGGATCCCTCTCACGACCGCCCGCGCGGCTGCTGATGGCCAAGAGGATGGCGCCCGCGACCACGAAGCGGGCCCCCGCCATCAGCAGGGGCGGGATCGTGTCCAGCGCCAGCCTGATGAAGAGGTAGGTGCTTCCCCAGATGACGTACACGATGGCGAAGGCACCGATGACCCGGCCGCCCAGACGGTGGACGACAGCGGATCGAGCCAGGGTGGTCACTGCCGGCCACCCTACGGCATCGCGCGCGCCGGCGGAGCCCGCGCCGGCGGAGTCGTTGACCGCCTCCGTACCATCGGTGTCTGGAGGACGCTGCTATGGCCGTTGAAGTGCAGGTGATGCGCTCCGTCAACCCGGCGACGGAGGAGGAGATCGCCACATACCCGGTGCACACCGAGAGCGAGGTCGATGCCGCCCTTGATCGTGCGCTGGCGCGACGGCAGGGCTGGCACAGCACGCCGATCGAGGACCGCTGCCGGCTGATGGCCACGGCCGGCAATGTTCTCCGCCAGCGCCGTGATTCGCTCGCCGCCCTGATCACCGCGGAGATGGGCAAGACGATCGCCGAGTCGCGCGCAGAGGTTGAGAAGTGCGCCTTTGGGTGCCAGTGGTTCGCCGAGCGCGCCGCCGGGTTCCTCGCCGACGAGCCCTCGCCGAGCGACAGTCCTCGCAGCTTCGTCGCGTTCGAGCCGCTCGGCACCGTGCTCGCCGGCATGCCCTGGAACTTCCCGCTCTGGCAGGTGTTCCGCTTCGCGGCTCCCGGACTCTGCGCGGGCAACTGCGCCGTGCTCAAGCACGCCAGCAACGTCAGCGGCTGCGCGCTCGCCATCGGCGAGGTGTTCAGGGATGCGGGCTTCCCGCGCGGCGTCTTCGAGGTGGTGCTCATCCCCAACCAACGCGTCGCGGCAGTCATCGAGGACCCACGCATCACGGCGGTGACGCTCACCGGGAGCACCGCCGCCGGCCGCAGCGTGGCCGCCGCCGCGGGGAGAAGCCTGAAGCCGGCTGTTCTCGAGCTCGGCGGGTCGGACGCCTTCATCGTCCTCGAGGACGCCGACCTGGACGCGGCAGCGTCCGCCGCCGCCAAGTCGCGCTTCCAGAATGCGGGGCAGAGTTGCATCTCGGCGAAGCGATTCATCGTCGTCGACGCGGTCGCTGCCGAGTTTGAAGAGCTGCTCGTCGAGCGCGCGCTGGCGATGGTGGTCGGTGACCCGATGCGCGAGTCGGTGACCATGGGACCGTTGGCACGCGGCGATCTCCGCGACGCCATCGAGCGCCAGCTCCGCGAGTCGCTCGCGATGGGCGCGACCCTGCGGTGCGGCGGCTCACGGCCAGAGGGCCGGGGCTACTACGTCACGCCTGCCGTGGTCACGGGCTGCACCGCCGAGATGCCCGCTTTCCGCGAGGAGACGTTCGGCCCGCTCGCGGCGGTGATGCGCGTGCGTTCGGCGGACGCGGCTCTGTCAGCCGCCAACCACTCCGACTTCGGACTGGGCGGCAACATCTGGACGCGCGATGAGGAGCACGGTCTGTCGTTGGCGCGGCGCATGGAGAGTGGTGGCGTCTTCATCAACGGGATGACTCACTCCGATCCGCGCATTCCCTTCGGAGGCATCAAGGAGAGCGGATACGGTCGCGAGCTCGCCAGCTTCGGCATTCGCGAGTTCGTCAACGTGAAGACGATCTGGATGCCCGAAGCGGGCGTGCGGAGCGGAGGTGCACCCCCGGCGGAGTGACCAGCGCGAGCGCTCTGTTCACGTATCCTTAGCCGTAACACCGTCCGCATGCGCACGGGCCGGCAACCGTTCAGACTCCGGGCGCGGCATCAGCCGGTTGCCTCACGTCAAGAGAGGAAGAACTTGCCCACCTTCGTTCGTCGTCACCTCCGTCATACCGCTCGCGGCACGCGCGCGCTGGTGGTCGTGCTTGCACTCGCGGTGCTGTCCGTGCAGACGGCTGCATCGGCACCGCCCGCGGCCTCGGGCGGGTCACTCGGCGCCCGACTGGATCAGGTGCAGGCACCGGCTGCACTGCCATTCTCCGTCGGACCTGGTGTGCCCATCGCCGCCCCGGAGCTGCCACGTCTGACCAGCAATCCCCAACTCGTCAGCGCCGCCGGGCCACGCGGTCCGCGACTCACCGTCCCGATCCTCGTCTACCACTATGTGCTCAAGGTGCGGCCGAGCCCGGGCAACGTCCTCCTGTTCAACCTGTCGATCTCGCCCGCGCTGTTCGCCAGGCAGATGGCCCTGCTGCACGTCGAGGGGGCTACGCCGATCAGCCTGGCCGTGCTCATCGACGCGCTCAACGGCAAAGGGGGACTCCCGCCACATCCTGTGGTGCTGACCTTCGACGACGGCTACGTCGACTTCGCAACCGCGGCGGCGCCGGTGCTCCATCGGTACGGCTTCGTCGCAACCGATTACGTTGTCAGTGGCTTCATCGGACATTCCGGCTACATGAGCGCCGCCCAGGTCAAGCGGATGGATGCCGCCGGATTGGTGATCGGCTCGCACACCGTCCACCACGTCGACCTCGCCACCACACCACCGGCGCTGGCACGGATGGAGATCGACGGTGGCAAGGCGGCACTGGAGAAGCTGCTCGGTCACCGCGTCCTCGACTTCGCCTACCCCTACGGCGGGTTCGACGGCGCCGTCCAACAGATGGTGCGGGACGCCGGCTTCCGCGACGCCGTCACCACGATGGGCGGCGACACGCAAACGCTCGCCGGCAGCTTTGAGCTGCTTCGCATGCACATCGGCGGTGCGCCGAGCCTGGAGGTGTTCGCTCGACTTGCCGGGCTGCCACTCCCCACGGCCACGGATTACGCAGCGATCAGCCGCGAGACGTCGCCGTCTCGGCTGGCTGAGCTGGCCGCCTGACGCTCAGCCCGGGCGGACCGGGCGTAAATTGCCCGCGTCGTACCCGGCGCATGCGATCACCGGCAGCCGCGGGTAGCGCGGGAACGCCGGGTCGGACTCCGAAAGTCCGCACATCCAGAACTGCGAGCGAGCCCCGCGAACAATGCGGGCATGCTCACAGGTCGCGCAGAGACCGGGCTTGGCTTCGGACATGGCGATGGGCTCGACGCACGGCCGGGCGAGAGGCGCCGACGAGGCGTTGCGGAAGCCGGCGAAGTCCGCGGCCGGGGTGCACGTTGACATGCTGGTAGCGCTCGATCGGCCAGCCGCGCAGCGCCGCCTCTGCGACCAGCCCGCGATCCGGGTTGACGCAGACCGGGTGGCCGACCTCGTCGAGCATCGCCAGGTCGCTGACGAAGCTGTCGCCGTAGGCGTGGGAAGCGCCGAGGTCGACGTCATGGAGCGCAGCGAGGTCACGCACCGACGCCGCCTTGGCATCGCCGTGGCAGAAGCGGATGATGCGACCGGTGTAGCGCCCGTCGCGAAGCTCAGCATCGGTGGCCGCGACGCCGTCGACGCCGAGCGCGCTGCCCAGCTCAGCGATGAACTCATGGGGCGAGGACGACACCAGGAAGACCAGGTCGCCGCGACTCCTGTGCCATTCGATGCGCGCACGCGCCTGCGCATACACCCTGGGGAGGACGTACTCGGGGATGGTCTCCCGCGCAAAGCTGCGCAACCGGTCAGCCTCGATACCCTCGACGAGGACGCCGACGCCGCGAACAGCTTCACGGATCTGCGTCTCGTCGAACCCGTGGAGGCTGAATCGTGCCTGGGTGACCAACGCATGGAGCATGGCGCGGGTTGGCAGCAGACCGGCGCGGCGCATCGGCCGGGCGACGTGGAGCAGCGACGAGCCGCGCAGCAGTGTGCGATCGACATCGAAGAAGGCGGCGCCACGGCGGGCGGCCGGGGTCGGCTCGTCTACCATGCGCGGGATGTCCAGGCCTGCGAGCCGCGGTGCGGTCTCCACGACGTCCAGTCTACGAGCCACCGCTGAAGATCTGCTCTCCACGGCGGCACAACGGATCTCCACGTCGCGCAACATCGAGCATTGGCAGCCTGGACTTGCGCGATGGGACGCGGAGGTCCTGCTGGCTCACGTCCTGGCGGTCGAGCCCGACGATGAGGACCTCGCCGAGTATGCGGTCAGCAAGACACAGCGGCGCGAGTTCAGGGAGTTGGTGGAGCGCCGGTTGACGGGCGAGCCGGTCAACTACATCACCGGGCACTTCACCTTCTGTGGACTGAGACTGATGGTGCGCCCAGGGGTTTTCTCACCGCGCGCATCCAGTGAGTTGGTGGTGGAACATGCCGTGCGGCGCCTGCGGCGGCGACGCGGCCGGCGCGTCGTGGTCGATGTGGCCACCGGCTCGGGAGCGATGGCTCTGGCGATCGGCGCGCAGGTGCACGGCAGCGAGGTGTGGGCGATCGACATCTCACCCAAGGCGGTGAAGCTCGGTAAAGCCAACGCGCGACAGCTGGGCCTCAACAATGTGACGTTCGCGGTCAGCGACATGCTCCTGGCGCTGCCTTCCAAGCTTCGCGGAGAGGTGGACGTGTTCACCATCCACCCGCCCTACGTGGCTCGCAGCGAAGTGCGAACCCTTCCTGTCGAGATCCGCAGGTTCGAGCCGCGCAGCACGCTCACCGATGGTTCCGAGGATGGACTCGGCCTGGTGCGCCGCCTCGCCGATGATGCGCCGGGGTGGCTGCGCCCGGGAGGGCACGTGCTGGTTGAGATCGCTCCATACCTCGCCCGGGCAACGGCCACCGTTCTGCGTCGTGCCGGGCTGCGTGAGGTGAGGTCGAACCGCGACAGCCTCGGTGTCACGCGCGTCGTGGCGGGACGGACGTGAGCGACCAGGCGACACTCGGCCCGCCCTGGCACCGGCCCCTGCGCGGGCGCCTCGATGAGCTGGTCATCGACAGCGAGGCATTGCGCGGCAACCCGCTCGGCGATCCGGCGGCGCGTCCACTCCTTGTTTACACGCCACCGTCGTTGCATGCCACGGTGTCGCGCCTGCCCGCGATCTACCTGATCCAGGGCTTCACCGGGCAGGTGGACATGTGGCGCAACCGCAGCGCCTACCGCCCCAACGTCATCGAGCTGATCGACGCGCTGTTCTGCGATCCCGAGGTGCCGCCGTGCGTGGTGGTCATGGTCGACTGCTGGACGTCGCTCGGTGGCAGCCAGTTCGTCGACTCCGCGGGAACCGGCCGCTACCACACCTACCTGTGCGACGAGGTCGTGGCGTTCGTGGATGCGCGCTTCCCCACGCTCGCTGATCCGGCCCACCGCGCCATCACCGGCAAGTCGAGTGGCGGGTACGGCGCGATGATCACGCCGATGCTGAGGCCCGATGTGTTCGGGGCGCTGGCGACGCACGCCGGTGACGCCCTCTTCGAGCTGTGCTACTGGAAGGACGTGCCCGCGGTGGTGCGCGCGCTCCGCGACGAGTACGACGGATCGTATGAGCGATTCCTCGTCGACGTTCGCAGCCGCCCGGTCATGTCGCGGCCCAGCGATGCCGACCTGATCAACATGTGGGCGATGGCCGCTGCGTACTCGACCGACGAGGACGGCACCGTGCAACTGCCCTTCGACCTGCATAGCGGGCGGATGATCCCCGAGGTCTGGGAGCGGTGGCTGGCCTGGGACCCGGTGCGCATGGTTCCGGGCCATGCCGACGCACTGCGCTCTATGCGCGGCATCTACATCGATGCAGGGACCCGGGACGAGTGGTTTCTCGATCTCGGCGCGGTGGCCTTCCGCGACGCCCTCGCCGCCATCGGCGTCACCGACGTGCGCTTCGAGATGTTCAGCGCGGGACACATGGGCATCGAGTACCGCTACCCGACCGCGATCCGTTACCTGGCCGAGCGTCTCGCCGCGCCGGGCGACTAAGGCTCAGATCGTCGATGGCCGGGGCGGCATGCGTCGAGGCTGGCGCGTCAGTGGCGGCTCTGGCCGCCCATGCCAACAGGAGCCGGCTCCTCGGCCTTCGGCTCGGTCGATGGCGGGCGCGGCGATGGCACAACCAGGCGGGGCGCCGACAGCGGCGATGGGCTCGGTGGAGCGGCAGGGCCGGGACGGCGGCGATCGTCATCGTCGTCTGCGTCGCTCTCGTCGGAGCTGGCGGCGGTGAGGTAGAACGCCGACAGTGAGCCGAGGAACACCGATAGCGTCAGCGCCAGCGGAATGGTGAGGAACAGATCCACCTTGCCCTGCATGCCGATGAAGGCAAGGATCACGAAGGTGACCACCACTGTGGCGGCCGGAACCACCCACACCCAGAGCGTGCGGTCGTCGCGCCGGGCTCCGAGCCTGTGCTCGAGGCGGCGCAGCGCCGGCGGCAGCCAGCCGAAGATGCCGTGGCCGGACCGTTCCACGACCTCATCGTACTCCCGAATATCCTGTCGGCCGTGGGACGCCAGACCTCATGACGCTCGCCGTCACGCTCTATGGCGTCGTGGCGCTGACCTTCATGATGGTGATGTATGCGCTGGAGGGCCGCGGCCGCGGCTTTGTCATCGCTACCGCCGGCGACAGCTGAACGCGGAGCCGACAGCCAGGATTGACGAAGCAGCTCAGGGCCGGCCCATCCTGATGAAAGAGCTGGCCCCGCAGTGGAGGCCAGCCCTCTCTCCGTACACAAGGGTGTGCGCGGCAGGTGCCTAGTGGCAGATGCCCGACGGGTTGGATGTGTCCCCGCTGTTGTTTGTCCAGGTGTTGGCCGTGCCGGCGGTGCCAGCATCCGTGCTCTGGTCCTCACAGTCCCAGGTGCCGTTGTCGTCCGCGTGGTTCGCCCGCAGCGTGTTGGTCACCGCGGTGATCGTCATCTGGATGCCGTCGACCCCGTTGTCATGAGTGTTGTTGGCGCTGAACCAGCTGTGATCGACGTTGCTGCCGCGGATGCCGTAGTCGAAGTTGCTGATGTCGTTGTTGGTGATGGTCATGTTGGTGTTCGGACCGACCGCCCCGAAGAACGGACCGGTGAGGCGGATACCTGAGGCGCCGACGTTCCCTGGTCCTGACTGGATGTAGTTGCCGGTGACTCGGACGCCGCTGTTCTGGCCGAACAGGTAGATCGCGCTGTTCATCGGGATCGTTCCAACGATGAGGTTGCTGCTCACCACTGAGCCTGTTGCCCTGCCGAGCACGAGGAAGGTCGAGTCCTTGTACGAGACGTTCTCGGCAACAGTCAGCCCGTGCTGCGAGCCGTCGCCCAGGTTGAGCGCCGAGTCGGTGTGCCCAGAGAAGAAGTTGTTCGCGATGGTGGTGTCGTTGACCGACTGAAGCTGCGTGAAGATTGCCGTCCCGGTGTTCGGGCTCGGAAAGCCACCTTCGTTGTTGTCGATGAAGGCATTGTGCTCGATGCGTGAGTGAGCACCACCGGGGCTGTGGAAGTACATGCCCACGTTGTTCTTGGTGATCAGGTTATCGACGATCCGGTAGCCGTTCCCGGACGGGTCCGTAACGTCGATGCCCGCATCGAAGATTGGCTGCGCGCCGCCGGTGACGACGAAGCCGTCGATCGTAGTTGCGGAGCTGTTGCTGCTCAGCGTGAACCCGTCACCGTTGGTGCCGGCGACCACGATCGCCTGCTGGTCGCTGTCCTGCGGATCCCTGCCTGCGCCCTGGCCACCGTTCTTGGCTATGAAGGTCAGCTGCTTAGTGACCATGACAGGGCCCGGATAGGTGCCCGGGCAAACGAGGATGGTGGCGCCGGCCGGGGCGGCGACGGCGGCCAGCCTCAGGTCGGTGAACTGCGCCTGCGGGCACTGACGCTTGTCGTCGTCCACGACGACGGTCGGATGGGCCTGCCCCACCAGCCGCATCCCCACGGCTCCGCTCGGACCGGCGAGGACGCCCAGTGCCACGACAGAACATGCGCCCGTACCTGCCCGCAGCAGGATGCGTCGACGAACTCCCCTCATGCCTCTCTCCTTTGCGGCGTCACAGGCCGCGGCGAGTGGGACGGTAACAGGCTGGGCCACAAAGGGAAAGCCTCTGATCACAAAGGATTTACTGGACGGGTGGCGGCCTGACCACCGTCTGTCATTCAAAGTTAGCGACGGAGCCGACGGTCAGGATTGAACTGACGACCTACCGCTTACGAGGCGGTTGCTCTACCACTGAGCTACGTCGGCGGGGGA
>DATBPD010000046.1:0-2393 GCA_036561525.1 Candidatus Dormiibacterota bacterium
CACCAGGACGTCGCGCAGCTCATCGCGCGCCGCGTGCAGCGAGATGGCGAGCGTCACGGGCAGCTCCTCTTCGGCGAGCTGCTGAATCCTCGGGATCAGGCCGCTCGTCGACACGACGATGCGGCGCGGGCTGATGCCGAGTAGCTCGGGATCGGACATATGGCGCACCGAGGCGACCACGGCCGCGTAGTTGGCCATCGGCTCGCCCATGCCCATGAAGACGACATGCGACAGGCGCCGGTCCTCGTCGGTTAGAAGCCGGACCGCGTCCACAGCCTGCTCGACGATCTCGTGTGCCCTGAGGTTGCGGCCGAAGGGAAATTTGCCGGTCGCACAAAACGGGCAGCCGATCGGGCAACCCGCCTGCGAGGAGATGCATAGGGTGGTGCGGTCCGTGTAGCGCATAACGACCGCTTCCACAGAATGCCCGCCATCGAGCTCGAAGAGGGTCTTGGTCGTGAGCGAGCTGTCGGCCTCGCTGACCGCGATCGAGCGCAGCGACGTGATCCTGAAATCTCGCTCGAGCGCCGCACGCAATGCCCTCGGCAGGTCGTGCATCGCCTCGAACGATGCGACCCCGCGCGCCAGCCATCCCCAGACCTGCTTGCCGCGATACGCGGGGACCTGGTTGGTCGCCAGCCACGCCTCGAGCTCGGGCCGGGACAGCGAAAGGATCGGCGGCCGGGTGTCGAGCACGAAGTGCAGGCTACGTCAGACAATGCGTCGCCCGTAGGCCGGGCTCCGCCCGGCCGTCTCCATCAATCCACTTCCAAGCGCCTCCCAAGCGTCGCGAGGAGAAACCCGCCGCGGGGAAATCCTCAGATTTCCCCGCGTTCAATCGAATACTTCTCGATCTCCCTCACCGCTGGATCGCACCGCGCCGTCTTCGACCAGCTTGCGCAGGTGAGCGCGCAGCGTCATCTCGGCGGCGACCATCAGCCGGTCGTCGAGGTCTCCATAGACGCGGCGCGTCAGCTCCCGCGCCGTGCCTCCGCCGCGCCGCACCTCGGTCAGCACCTGCGCTTCGCGCTCGAGGCGGTGCGCGCGGTATTCCTCGATCTTCCCCATCGCATCCTCGACCGGGTCCCAGTGGCCGGGGAACAGGATGCGCGGCCGGAGCGCCGCCACGCGGTCCAGCGAGCGCAGGTATGCGGCCACATCACCTTCCGGGTAGGTGACCATCGAGCTGCCGCGCCCGAGGATGAGGTCGCCCGTGAACAGCGCCCGGTCGCCCGCGAGCCAGAAGCACAGGTGGTCCGCGCTGTGCCCCGGGGTGTGCAGGGCGGTCATATTCAGCGTTCCCACTCGCACCACCTCCTGGTCGCCGAGCCCCGGGTAACGCTGTATCGAGGCGTGATGGGCCGAGGCAAGGCGCTCGGCGAGGGGCAGGTGATCGGGATGCGAGTGCGTGACCAGGACCACCCCGACCGTCGCGGCACCGATCCGGGCGTTGAGCGCCGCCAGGTGACGCTCGTCATCAGGCCCCGGGTCGATCACGACGACCACCGGGCCCGCCTCGACGATCCAGGTGTTGGTCCCGGGACCGGTGTACGGACCCGGGTTGGGCGCGACGACCCGGTGGACTAGAGCCACGGCCGGCACTAGCGAGGACGGTGCGCCGGCAGATATATGTCGGCGCCGTCGCGACGCGTGGCGTCGAGCCACCCGTCGAGATGAGTGTCGACGATCAGCCGTAAGAGCGGCTCGCCCATCTCGGGCACGGCCATCGTCCGCCTGGGCCGGGCCGCGTCGATGCGCACCTTCCACCACGAGCCGAGGGGTTCGGCCGCGATGCTGAGGCCGTCCGGCCCGAGCCAGTCCTGCGCGCGTGTGAAGGCCTCGACCAGCGCCGGCTCGGAGCCGACGACGACCGCGTTGGAGGGCAGGTCGCGCGCGGCGGACGGGGTGGCGAGGTTCAGCACAGCGCCCAGCACCACCCCACGCGCACCATCCTTCGACTGCACCGCCGCCGCTTCGAGAGCGGCGGCGCGGCGCCCCACCTCCTGCGCCTGCTCGTAAACGGCTTCCAGCATCTCGGGCCGGCCGAACGCCGCCTGCCGCGACGATTCCTGCAGGGCAAGGACCGCCGAGCGAAGCTTGTGGCCGAGCCGTCCCAGCAGGTGGTCGCGATGCTCATCGACCATGGCCTGGCCGAGCTCAGCGCACCTACGCGCAAGCCCGAGACCACCGTCGCCGGCCCAACCCACCAGGCGGCCACCCACCCTCAGCGGCATCCAGGGACCGCCCGGGGGCGGGAAGTCGGGATCGGCGGGCCCGTGGCGCATGTGATCGGGAATCGACTCCATGCCGCCGCCAACCCTCACCCACATCGGCGCGCCGGCATTCATTGACGGCTTAACGGTAGATCAGTGAGGTTCCTGGGATCAGGGACG
>DATBPD010000047.1:0-29988 GCA_036561525.1 Candidatus Dormiibacterota bacterium
CGATGGCGTCAATGTAGCGTAGCAGGGGGCGGATGAAGGAGCGGTAGGGAGACTCGACGATCTCCAGGGGCACGTGATTGCCCCACGCTTCCCAGCGCGCTCGCAACATGGCGATGTGATGCTCGTCATCGCAGACGTGGACGGCGATGACGTTTTCGCTGAGCGACCGCGCCAGCGCCAGCGACTGCAGCGCCAGGCTGTTGAGGTCGGCGATGGGCACCAGGCACACCAGCCTCATCTGGTCCGGCGACGTCGGTATCTCGGTGGTGAGCCGACCGCTCACCTCCTGGTAGTGACGGTGGATCGAGAAGCAGGCGGCGACGAGCAGCGGCACGATGACCACGATGACTCCGGCGCCGTCGAGGAAGCGCGTCACGCCGTTGATCGCCAGCACCAGACCCGTGATGACCGTGCCCGTGGCATTGATCGCCAGGCCAAGCCGCCAGCCCTTCTCGCGCCGGCGCAGCCATCGTGAGACCATGCCCGCCTGCGACATGGTGAACGCGGTGAAGACACCCACCGCATAGAGCGGCAGAAGGCTGTTGACATTGCCGTTGAATCCCCAGACCAGAAGCCCCGACAGAGCCGCCAGGACGATGATCCCGTTGCTATAGGAGAGCCGGTCGCCGAGTCGCTTGAACTGATGGGGCGCGTAGTCGTCCCGCGCCATGAAGAAGAGGAGCCGGGGGAAGTCGGAGAACGCCGTGTTGCCGGCCAGGACCAGGATGGCCGTGGTGGACACGATGACGAAGAAGTACAGCGGACCGTTCTGAAAGGCGTAGGTGGCGATCTTCGAGATGATCGTCTGGTAGTGCGGCGAGTTGGGATCGTCGGGAACGAGCCCGAGCCAGAAGGTGACCAGGCTGATGCCGACGAACATCAGGCCGAGGATGATGCCGAGCGTGGTCAGGGTCGTGCGTGCGTTGACCCACTCCTTGGGCTTGAACGCGGGGACGCCGTCGCTGATCGCCTCGACGCCGGTGAGCGCGGTGGCACCGGAGGCGAAGGCCCGCAGCAACAGGAAAATGCCAAGGTTCTGGGTCACCCGTCTGGGGTCGATGATCGGCACGGTGTGGGGCACGTGGTGGACCAGGATCTGGAAGCCGGCGACGATCACCATCAGGAACATCGACGCGATGAAGAGGTACGTGGGTGCGGCGAAGATCGAACCCGACTCGCGGATGCCCCGGAGGTTTCCGAACAGCAGCAGCGCGATGAATGTCAGGCACAGGGGCACGCGGTACGGGATGGCCGACGGAGCAGCGCTGAGGATGTTGTCCGTTCCGGCGGCGACCGAGACCGCGACCGTGAGCGTGTACGACGTCATCAGGGCGCAACCGGCGATCAGTCCTGCCAGCGGGCCGAGGTTGTCACTGGCGACGATGTATGACCCGCCGCCTTTGGGGTACGCCCTGATCGTCTGCCGGTAGCTGAGCACGACGATGGCGAGCAGCAGCGCAATCGCACCGGTGATCGGCAGGATGAAACCGTAGGCGGTGGCGCCGGCCAGGACCAGGTAGAAGAGAATCTGCTCAGTGGCGTAGGCCACCGAGGACAATGCGTCCGACGAGAGAACCGCGAGCGCCTTGATCTTGCTGAGCCGCTCGTGACTCTGCGCCTCGGTGGCCAGCGGCGTGCCGAGGATGATCAACCGCAGCTTGTTTCGCAGCCGTCCGAACTCGCCGGTCGGCGCGGTCGCACGCGCCGTCGCCTGCAGCCAGCCGGGAGCGACTCGTTCGAATCCCTGGGTCTTCGAACGGACCACGCGAACATAGTGTTCGCCCGGGCGGCCGCGCTTCTCGAGCGTGTCGAGGTCGGGATCGATGAAGGCGCCGTCTGCGGCTCGCGCGCGGGGAACCCGCGACCACGCGCGTCCCGCCTCCCGAAGTGACGTCACCTCATCGTCGGCGAGATGCACCTCGGCGTGGCCGGATGGCTCCGGCAGCGTGTCAGTCACTCTCAGTCACAACTCCGCCCGCAGTGTAGTTGCGATCTGCGCGAACGCGGACAGGCGCACCTCGGGTACGATTCGCGGCGTCCGATGGTTTTCGACTTGGCCGAGTGATCGACACAACAGAGGCATCGTCTCCCGCCGCAGGCGAGGAGACGGGCGGCCGGAGCGCACCTGTCAATGGTGACGCGCGAGGCACAGCCCCCGCCGTGCGTCGGCGCGCGCCCATCGGCGGCCCCTCCCCCGCGCAGCTTCCCCGGATCGCGCGCCCGCAAGGGCTGCCGCACGCCGGCCATCCGATCGAGCCGCCGTCTCCCGAGCACCACCACCTTCCCGGATGGGTGCGTCGCGTCCACGGCCAGGCGCGTCCCATCCTGGCCGACCTGCTCGGCAACCTCGACGGCGACTCGCGCGATCGTTTCCAGGCCAGCGTCGGCGCCCTGATCGGCGGCATGAGCGCCGGTCGGTTCAGCCTCGCGTGGCAATACCCCAAGCTGATCTCGGATGGCATGGAACAGTTCGAGGCACACCGCCGCGAGAACGCCGAGATCTTCAGGGCGCAGCGGGCGCTCGACCAGCGGCGCAAGAGGGCCGGCGATTCACTCAGGGAGGCGGGCGCGCGGCTGGCGCCCGACGCGCTGGCACGCCTCAATCGCACGCTGCGCAGCGCCACAACGGCGGATGAGCTCGCTGCGGTGGCCACCGAGGTGGAGCAATCCGTCGCTGCGGCTCGCAACAACGCGGAGAAGCGCAGGGATCGCGAGATCGACCGCACCCGGTCGCGCATCCGCAAGACGCTGCCCCGCGCGCTGACCACCGAGCCGACCGAGACGTGGCAGGACGTGCTCCGCCGCTTTGCGGAGTCACAGGCGGCGGAGTAGCGCAGAGGCCCCGGTATACTCGGGTGGAATTGAGCAGCACTCCCGTGGCAGCGTCGCTCGACCCGGATCGCCTTGCTCCAGACGCCGGCAACCCCGCTGTCGCCGGCGTGATGCGTGACGAGGTGGTCTTCTGTCTGCCCAGCACCCCGGTGGACGCCATCGCCAAGCTGATGGCCGACAACGAGCTGCCCGAGATCCCGGTGCTGCTCGATCGCCGCCCGGTCGGCTACGTGCACCAGGACGACGTGCTCGATCGGCTGGTCACCGGCGCGGTGGTGATTGCCGGCAGCGACCTGGCCATGAGACCTCCGACAACTGTGGTGCAGGCGATTGACATCCTGCGCAGCCCGCCGCTCCTGGTCGACGAGTCCCAGCAGGTGCGCGAGGTGGCGGCGGTGATGGCCGGGCAGGGGCGCCAGGTGGCGCTGGTGATGCACGAGGACGAGACGCCGGTGGGGATGCTGACGGCGCGCGAGCTCGCCGATCACCTGCTCGCCCATCCGGAGCTCGACGATGCCTGAGCTCGACCGCATCGCCACCACGTTCGGGGCTGAGTGCAACTCGGATGACACCCTGCGCGACATCCTCCCGGCGTTGCGCGCCCAGCACCCGGTGCCTTTGGTGGTCACGCGCGACGATGTCGTCGAGGGCACGGTCGGTCTCGAGGTGGTGGTGCCCGCGTTCGGCAGCGACCTCGGTTCGATCAGCGTCGGCTCGGTGATGCGCCCCGCGCCGCGGCTTGACGTGGGTGAGTCAGTCGAGAAGGGCGTCGCCGCGATGCGCGCCGAGCGGGCCGCCGCGGTGATCGTCACCGAGAGCTCCGGGGGACTCTTCTCACGGACGCGCGACGAGCGCCCCGTGGGCCTGGTCACCGATGTGCAGGTATTGGCCACCATCGGCAGGAACGTGACGGACAAGGCTCCGATGAAGATCCTCGCCGGTCACCGCGACCTGGGCTTCAACGTGCCCGTCTCACCGTGCCAGCGCAACTGCCCGATCAAGCAGGACATCGCCACCTACGTCGATTACGTCAGCCAGGGACGCTACGTCGATTCCTGGATGGTGATCCACGAGACCAATCCGTTCCCGAGCATCCTGGGGCGGCTCTGCAACCACCCCTGCGAGACCGACTGCAAACGTGGCTGGGATCCGGGCGAGGAGCCGGTCACGATCCGCTCGATCAAGCGCTTCAGCACCGACTTCGCCTGGCAGCAGAACCTCTGGATCGACTACAAGATCGCGCCGTCCAACGGCCGCCGCGTGGCGGTGGTGGGCGCCGGGCCCGCCGGTTTGACGTGCGCGCTCGACCTGCGCGTGCAGGGCTACGAGGTGGCGCTCTACGAGCGCGAGGCCAAGGTTGGCGGGCTGCTCAGCACCTCGATCCCACCGTTTCGTTTCGACCACCGCCAGCTGCAGTGGGAGCTCGACATGATCCTGGCCACCGGGATCGACGTCCACACCGACAGCAACGTCGGCGAGGGTGAGAAGGACGTCAAGATCGACGACCTGCTTGCCCAGCACGACGCCGTGTTCGTGTCGATCGGGATGATGAAAGGACGGATCCTGCCGATCCCGGGCACCGACCTTCCCCAGGTCACCGACGCCATGACCTTCCTGCGACAGGTCTCCTACGACCGCATTCCTCCGCACTTCCCCGTGGCCGGGCGGGTGGTCGTCGTCGGCGGCGGAGCGATCGCCACCGACGCCTGCCAGACCTCCATCAAGCTGGGCGCCAAGCAGGTGTGGATGGTGGCCATCGAGCCCGAGGACCGGCTCCCGGCGTTCGGCAATGAGCTCCACGAGGCCAAGGAGATCGGGCTCAAAATCCACTCCGGCGTCATCGTCAAAGAGGTCCACGCCGACGACCGTGGCAACGTCGCTGCGGTCAGCTTCGCGCCACTCCAGCCCATGCAGTTCGATCCGCTCAGCGGCAAGCTGATCTTCTCGTCAGTGAAGGAGGTCGAGGGCGCCGAACGCTGGACGGCGCAGGCCGACCTCGTCATCTTCGCCTCCGGACAGATCATGGAGGGGCTCGGCAAGTCGGTCCCGCTCACCCAGCGGGGACTGGTGGCCGCCGACCGCGGTGGCCACACCGGCGTCGACCGGCTGTTCTGCGGCGGCGATTGCGTGCAGGGCCCGTCGTTCATCGTCGACGCGGTCGGCTGGGGACACCGCGTGGCGCGGTCGATCCGCGAGAGCCTCGGCGATGTTGCCGGGCCCGGAGAGCGCATCTACCAGACCATCGTCGAGCGAACCGACGATCACCGCCAGTCCGAGGTCTTCGCCCGCACCGACCCGGCCATCCTCGAGGCCTCCAAGCGCTACGACATGAGCGAATGCGAGCTGCCCTGGAGCGACCGAGAGGCGATCGTCCAGTCGATCCGCTGCTTCCAGTGCGATTCCGTCCACCACTACGACACCGCCGTCTGCGTGCTCTGTGGCGCCTGCGACGATGTCTGCCCGGAGAAGGCGATCGACGTGGTGGTGTTCGGCGAGGATCGCGAGCGCTCCTCGGGCGGTGAGACCATGGTGTGTCGCACTTCGGGCGGGGACCCGACGTCGGGCGGCTACGAGGGCGAGATCTTCATCAACTACGACCGCTGCACCAACTGCAGGATCTGTGAGGACCACTGCCCGGTGAACTGCATCACCTTCGAGCGGGTCCGCTTCGTCGACGACACCATGCGTGTCGTGGAGAAGCCACGGATCACCGTGGACCTGCCGCTGGTCGCGGTGCGCTGAGCTCGCCGGCAGCTGCGCCGCCGGGCGCGCAGGACGAGGCGCTGATGCGGCGTGCGCTGCGCCTGGCCCGGGCCGCGGGGGTGCGGGGCGAGGTGCCCGTCGGCGCAGTGGCGGTGCTGGGCGGTCGGGTGATCGCGGCGGCGTCGAACCGCATCGAGCGCTCCGGCGACGCGACGGCGCACGCCGAGATGCTGGTTCTACGACGCGCGTCTGCCCAGGTGGGCAACTGGCGGCTCACCGGCGTGACCGTGGTGGTGACGCTCGAGCCGTGCCCGATGTGCGCGGGGGCGATGGTGCAGGGTCGTGTCGATCGCTGCGTCTACGGGGCGTGCGACCCCAAGAAGGGCGCCGACGGCAGCGTCTACGACGTTCTGCGCAACCCGGCCAACAACCACCGGCCCGCGGTCGCCGAGGGTGTGCTCGGCAGGGAGTGCGGCCGTCTGCTCAGCGATTTCTTCGCGGCCCGGCGGCGGTGATGAGAGGGGCGACCGGCGCCCCTCTCAAATCCCCCCTGTCCCCTCGGGCGAGAACCCTCTGCATTGCAGTGACCGGACAGCGAGCTCCGCCATCCGCGACTGCGACGGCAAGCATGCCATTTCGGACGGGCAAAAGCCAACTGGCGGCGGTGCATCGGCGCGATGAGCCGTTGCGTTGGCGATGGTGAAGAGGAGTACAGCGGCGTCGATCTCCACTCCGTCCTTCGGTCTGCACGGCTGAATTGTCTCTGTGACAGTTGGATTTTCTCGGTGTTTGACCGCGACCACTGCGGGCGGACCCCTGGGAGCGGCGACCGCCTGAAGAACCGATCAGCACGGATGTTGGGGAGGGCGATGATAGGCTGGCCGCATGACTGATGACAAAACGGTTCACCTCACCGCAGCAGGACGGGCGAACCTCGAGGACGAGCTGCGCGACCTGGTGGACAATCGCCGCGCCGCGATAGTCAAGCGGGTGGCGACCGCACGCGAGGAGGGCGACCTGAGCGAGAACTTCGCATACCACGATGCGCGCCGCGAGCTCGGGCTCCTCGACGGACGGGTCCAGACGATCGAGAACATGTTGCGTCATGCGCAGGTCATGGAGACGACCGTCGGCGAGGTGGTCGGTCTCGGCTCGACCGTGACGGTGCGCGATGAGTTCGGTGAATCGACCTACGTCATCGTCGGCCCGGTGGAGGCCGATGTTGCCGGCGGGAGGATCTCGATGGTGTCGCCGCTGGGAGCCTCGCTGATGGGCCGCACCGTCGGCGACGAGGTCTCCTTCAGCTCGCCGGGTGGCACCCGCAGCGCGACGATCGCATCGGTTCGCTGAGCGACCGCGTCGTATGAACCTGCGAGCGCTGCTCCTGTTGGGCGCGGTGAGCGCGGCAGCGACCGGGTGCGGGAGCGCATCCCCGGCGGTGTCCGCAACTGCCGCCGGCCCCTCGCGCCCCACCACCGTGACGTACTGCAGCGACGGCGGCATTCCGCTCGCGCTCGACGTGTACGAACCGCAGTCGGGCACAGTACCGCACCCGCTGCTCATCTTCGTGCACGGCGGTTCGTGGGCGTTCGGCAGCTCGAACATCAAGGAACAGAACCAGCTGACCCAGCGGGTGGTGGCCGCGGTGCTGAGCCGGGGCTTCGCCGTGGCCTCGGTCAACTACCGGCTGGCGCCGGCGAACCCGTGGCCGGCGCAGATCATCGACGTGCGCTGCGCCATCCGCTACCTCCGTTCCAGCGCTGCCCGCTGGGGTGTCGATCCACACCGCTTTGCGGCGATGGGCAACAGCGCCGGGGCGCAGCTGGTCAGCCTGGCGGCCCTCTCGGCGGGCACCGTCCCGGCCTGGGACACCGCACAATTCGCCGGTCAATCGAGCCTGGTGGCGGCGGTGGTGGACTGCTGGGGCCCGATCGACCTCCTCGCAGCGGGCTGGAGCAGCACTGCGCTGGAGATCGGCAAGCTGGTGTTCCGCATCAGCTGGGGGACGCAGAACGACACGCTGGCGGCTGCGTCGCCGGTCAGCTACATCCACGCCGGCGCACCGCCGTTCTTGATCATCCAGGGGCTCGCCGACACACTCGTCCCGCCCACCCAGTCCGTCGAGCTGCATGCCCGGCTGCTCGCCGCCGGGGTCGGCGCCACCCTCGTCCAGGTCAGCAACGCCGCCCACGAGCTGATCCCCCGCGGCGGTGCGATCAGCCCCGACGTGGGCGCGCTGGCCATGCAGACCGTCAACTTCCTGCTTGCCAAGGTGGGTTGAGTCACGCGCTCGCCAGCGCGGTGGCGACGCACGCGTCGATCACCGCCGCCATGACCGCGGCCGCGCCGTCCTTGCCCAGCTGGGGGGCGAGCAGGGCGACGCGCGCGGTGACCTCCGCCTCGCGGCGCCGGTCGCGGATCGGCACGCCGGCATCCAGCTTGATCCGCTCCACCCGGGCGACCAGCGTGGCCCGGCGTTCCAGCAGCTGGGCCAGCGCCGCGTCGACGCCGTCGATCGCCGTGCGGCACTCGTCGACGGTCGTGGCCGGTGATGGTCGCGCCGAGGTCGCGAGCAGCTGGGTTGAGCGGACGATCTCGGCCAGGGTGTCGGAGCTGATCGCCTGCGCGGAGTCGCAGAGCGCGTGCTCCGGGTCGGGATGGGACTCGATGAGCAACCCATCGGCGCCGGCCGCCACGGCGGCGACGGCGAGCGCGGGAACCCACGGCCCCTGGCCGGCGGCGTGGCTGGGGTCGACGATCACGGGCAGGTCGGTGCGGTCACGCAGCACCGGGATCGAGGAGATGTCGAGGGTGTTGCGGGTCGCGGTCTCGAAGGTGCGGATGCCGCGCTCGCACAGCACCACCTGGTCGTTGCCCTCGAGTAGGACGTAACGGGCGGCGGCGAGCCACTCCTCGATCGTCGCCGACATCCCCCGCTTGACGACGACGGGGAGCCCCGATCGCGCCGCCGCGCGGAGCAGCGGGGTGTTGTGCATCGAGCGGGCGCCGATCATCAGCGCGTCGACGTGGGGTTGCAGCTGGGCGATGTGCTCGACGCCGAGCGGCTCGGCGATGACCGGCAGACCGGTGAGCGCGCGCGCCTCGTCGAGCAGCGCCAGACCCGCCGCGCCCATTCCCTGGAAGGCCTCCGGCTGGGTCCGCGGCTTGTGCACGCAGCCGCGCAGCGCGGACGCGCCGGCGCGCGCGGCGGCGCGGGCGTGGGCGACGTAGCCTGGCTCGACAGCGCATGGGCCGCTGATCACCGGCACGTCCGGTCCGCCGATGACGACGCCGCCGATCGCGACGAGGCGCGCACCACGTGTGGCGCTGGGAATCAGTGAGTCGATGACCACCTTGTCGAGTCCTCCGCGATGTGAATGGGTCACTCCGCGGGGCTCTCCGGGACTGACCCATCATTGATGAAGCCAGCCTCGGTGACGACTGCGCGTTAGGCTTGGGGAGCCCTCGGCAGCCGACGGGCTGGCCGATCAAAATAGAAACGCGCGGCGAATCGCATGGCGGCACCCTACCATCTGCGCGGGAAATCGGCAACCCGAACGTTGTGGCTAGACTTCGGCCGCACATGGGCGCCAGCGGCACGCAGAACGGCAAGCGGCACAGCGCGGCGATGACCGAGGGTCCGGATCGCGCGCCCGCGCGCGCCATGCTCCGCGCCATCGGTTTCAGCGCCGGCGACCTCGCCCAGCCGATCATCGGCGTCGGCCACGCGTGGATCGAAACCATGCCGTGCAACTTCAATCACCGCGCTCTGGCGGAGAACGTCAAGGCCGGCGTCCGCGCGGCCGGCGCCACCCCGATGGAGTTCAACACCATCGCTGTCAGCGACGGTGTGTCGATGGGCACCGAGGGGATGCGCGCGTCATTGGTGTCACGCGAGGTGATCGCCGACTCGATCGAGCTGGTGGCCCGCGGTCACTCGTTTGACGGCCTGGTGCTGATCGTGGGCTGTGACAAGACGATCCCCGCCGCGGCCATGGCACTGCTGCGGCTGGACCTGCCCGGGGTGATCCTCTATAGCGGCACGATCGCTGCGGGACACCATCGCGGCCGCGACATCACCCTCCAGGAGGTGTTCGAGGCCGTCGGCGCGCACGCCGCGGGGCGCATCGACGACGCCGAGCTGCGCGCGGTGGAGGAGGCGGCCTGTCCCGGCGCCGGGGCCTGCGGCGGCCAGTTCACCGCCAACACCATGAGCACGGCGATGGAGTTCCTCGGCCTCAGCCCGGCGGGCGCCAACGACATCCCCGCCACGCACAAGGACAAGCCCGCCGCCGCCGTCGCAGCCGGGACGCTGGCAGTGCGGGTGGTGCGCGATGGGTTGCGGCCGCGCCAGCTGGCCACCCGCGACGCCTTCGAGAACGCCATCGCCTGCGTCGCCGCAAGCGGCGGGTCGACCAACGCGGTTTTGCACCTGCTGGCGATCGCAGCCGAGGCCGGTGTCCGCCTCGACCTCGCCGACTTCGATCGGGTCGCTGCGCGCACCCCGATCCTCGCCGACCTCAAACCCGGTGGTAGGTTCGTGGCCGCCGACGTCCACGCCGCCGGCGGGCTGGCCGTGCTCGCCCGACGCCTGCAGCAGCTGAAGCTGCTCCACGACGACTGCGCCACCGTCGACGGCCGCTCCATCGGCGCGGTCGCCGCCGCCGCGCAGGAGACGGCCGGCCAGGACGTGATCAGGCCCGCCGATGCGCCGCTCAAGCCCCGCGGCGGCATCGCCATCCTCCACGGCCCGCTGGCTCCGGATGGGTGCGTCGTCAAGCTGGCGGGCCACGAGCGCACCCACCACCGCGGGCCGGCCAGGGTCTTCGATGGCGAGGAGGAGTGCTTTGCGGCGGTGCAGTCAGGTGGCATCCACGACGGCGATGTGGTGGTGATCCGCTACGAGGGCCCGGTCGGGGGCCCGGGCATGCGCGAGATGCTCTCGGTGACGGGCGCGCTGGTCGGCGCCGGGCTCGGCGACTCGGTCGCGCTGATCACCGACGGCCGCTTCTCCGGCGCCACCCACGGGTTCATGGTGGCCCACGTCACTCCCGAGGCCGCCCTGGGGGGCCCAATCGCGGCGCTTCAGGATGGCGACATGGTCACCGTCGACGTGGAGGCCCGCCGGATCGACATCGAGGTGACCGAGGCGGAGCTGGCCGAGCGGCTGCGCGGCTGGACGGCACCGCCGCCGCGGTACCCGTACGGGGCCCTCGCCAAGTACGCCGCTACGGTGGGATCCGCCTCACGCGGAGCAATCACGTCGCCCGTCCCCGACGCCGAGCCGGCGCCCTCGCGTTCTGGCCGATAGTGGCAAGAACTGCTGATCGCCGCGGTCACCTTCGCCTGGACTCCCACACCGTCACAGGTTCGTACTTGACGTGTCACCCGCCGTCCCCTAGGCTACTGGCCACATGACCAAGCGGCTCGTCCTCGTCCTCGTACTCGTCGGCCTTCTCCTTATTGGGAGTGGGGCCTCGAGGTTCCGGGCGCGGCGCGTGGGCACATAGGGCACACAGACCAGATCCAGATCCAAGAAGGGTCCCCTCTCAGGAGGGGGCCCTTCTTTTTTTACCAGCGACACCCCACGGAGGCACGGCAATGGACGACCGGCACCGACAGACACCGGCGCGGCCCGACAGCCGCGACCCACAGCGGCCCTCGACGATGGAGCGACACCAACGCGAACAGTCCCAGTTCCGCACCAGGCCGGGCGGAGCCCCTGACGCGCAGTATCGCGCCGAGGGATTCGACTTCTTCCGCGACGCCATCCACCGCACCTACAAGTGATCCAGCCCCGCCCCGGTCCCGACACCGAGCCGCAAGGTGAGCCGCGCTTGCTCAGCGGCGCCGAGATCGTGTTCGAGTGCCTTCTCGCCGAGGGGGTGAGCACGATCTTCGGGTACCCGGGCGGCGCCAACCTGCCGCTGTACCAGCACCTGCCGTCCTACCCGCAGCTGCACCACGTGCTCGTCCGCCACGAGCAGGGAGGTGCGCACGCCGCCGACGGCTACGCGCGCAGCCGTCGCGGCGCGGTCGGCGTCGTGTTCGCGACCAGCGGACCGGGCGCGCTCAACCTGGTCACCGGCCTGGCCACCGCGTACGCGGACTCGGTGCCGGTGATCGCGATCACAGGTCAGGTGGCCATCACGGCGGTGGGCACCGACGCGTTCCAGGAGTCCGACGTGATCGGCTCGACCATGTCGGTGACCAAGCACAGCTACCTGATCACCCGTGTCGAGGACATCGCGCCGACGATCCACGAGGCCTTCCACGTGGCCCGCTCGGGAAGGCCCGGCCCGGTGCT
Source organism: Candidatus Dormiibacterota bacterium (assembly GCA_036561525.1). Taxonomy (GTDB): domain Bacteria; phylum Chloroflexota; class Dormibacteria; order Aeolococcales; family Aeolococcaceae; genus Aeolococcus. Next base: position 11,843 of record DATBPD010000047.1, read on the forward strand.
GATCGACATCCCCAAGGACCTGCAGCAGGCGTCGACTGCGTACACCCCAGCCACCGAACCGGTGCGGCTGCGCTCGTTCCAGCAGGCGCCCCATCCCGACGGCAAGAAGCTGCGTCGCATCGCCCAGCTGATCGCCGAGGCGCAGCGCCCGGTGATGCTGATCGGCCGGGGCGTGGTCATCTCCGGGGCCGAGGAGCAGGTCATGGAGCTGGCCCACCGGGCCCACATCCCCACCGGCTGGACTCTGCTCGGCACCGGGGCCTTCCCCGTGCGCGATCCCCTCGCGCTGCAAATGGTGGGTTTCATGGGCGCGGGCTTCACCAACCGCGCGGTGTGCGACGCCGACCTGCTCATCCTCATCGGCATGCGCTGCGACGACCGCGTCACCACGCGCCTGGACTCCTTCGCGCCGCGTGTTGAGCATATCGTCCACATCGACATCGACCCGGCCGAGATCGGCAAGAACGTGGTGCCGCACGTGTCGCTGGTGGCCGACGCCGCCGCCGCGCTCGACGCGCTGCTGCCGCTGATCGAGCCCAAGCGCGAGCACCGATGGCTCACCACCATCGACCAGTGGAAGGAGGAGCACCCGATCCGGTTTGTCCGTCGCAACGGGCTGCTGCAGCCGCAGGAGGTGCTCATCGAGATGTATGCGCGCTGCCACGACGAGGCGATCGTGCTGGCTGATGTCGGCCTCAACCAGATCTGGGCGGCGCTCTGGTTCGACTACGGCAGACCCGGCCGCTTTCTCAACTCCGGTGGGACGGGCACCATGGGGTACGCGTTCCCGGCTTCGATGGGCGCCAAGCTCTCCAACCCCGACACCACGGTCTTCTGTGTCAGCGGCGAGGGCGGCTTCGTGATGAACATGCAGGAGATGGCCACGATGGTCGAGCAGAACATCGACGTCAACATCCTGATCCTCAACAACGCCAGCCTGGGCATGGTGCGGCAGTTCCAGGACGACTTCTACGGCGGGGTGCGCTCGGCCGTCGACCTCAGCTTCACCCCCGATCTCGTCAAGCTCGGCGATGCCTTCGGGATGAAGGCGATGACCACCGACCGCGCCGCCGAGGTCGGACCGATGCTCGACGAGGCGCTGGCCCACCGCGGCCCGGTGCTGATGAACTTCGACATCGACCGCGACGCCAACGTCTACCCGATCGTGCCGCTGGGCAAGGGCATGCTCGACTTCGTCGAGGCGTCATGAGCCAGAGCCGTCTCCTCTCCGTGCTCGTCGAGAACAAGCCGGGCGTGCTCAACCGCGTCGCCTCGATGGTGAGACGGCGCGGCTTCAACATCGATTCGCTGTCGGTCGGGCCCACCGATGACCCGACGGTGTCGCGCATGACCATCACCGTCCATGTGGGCCGCCAGCAGGCCGAACAGGCCACCAAGCAGCTGGCCAAGCTCATCGACGTGATCAGCATCGACGACGTCACCGGGCAGCGGGTCGTGGCCCACGAGCTGCTGCTCATCCGCATGCACGCGCCCACCACCAGGCGCCGCGATGTGCTCGACATCGTCGACATCTTCCGCGGCCGTGTCGTCGACATCGCGCAGGAGTCGGTGATCGTCGAGGTCACCGGATCCACCGAGAAGGTCGACAACTTCATCGACCTGATGCGCCCGTTCGGCATCAAGGAGGTGGCCCGGAGCGGCGCCGTCGCGCTGGTGCGCGGAGACGACGCCCGGCTTCGCCTCGTCGACTTCGAGGTACCCCGAACCGACAACGATCTGCACGCCATCGCCGGCGACGATGCCGAACCTGTCGACACGACGGGCAATGTCTAGCGCTCATGAGGACACAGAGATGACCGCACGCATGTACTACGAAGCAGATGTCGATCACGGGGCGCTCGATGGCGTGCGCATCGCTGTGCTCGGCTACGGGTCGCAGGGCCACGCGCACGCGCAGAATCTCCGCGATGCCGGGTACGACGTTCGCGTCGGTCTGCCGCCGGCCTCGCGCAGCCGCGCTACCGCGGCGGCGGATGGCCTGCGCGTGGTCACCCCGTCGGAGGCGGTGGCCGAGGCCAACGTGGTCATGGTGCTGGTGCCGGACACCGCGCAGAAGGCGCTCTACGAGGCCGAGATCCGTGACAACCTCGAAGCGGGCGACCTGCTGCTCTTCGCCCACGGCTTCACCATCAGGTTCGGGCAGATCGCACCACCAGAGGGGGTCGACGTCGCCATGGTGGCGCCGAAGGGGCCGGGCCACCTGGTGCGGCGCACCTTCAGCGACGGCCAGGGGGTGCCGTGCCTGATCGCCGTCGAGCAGGACGCCACCGGGCATGCGTGGCAGCGCACGCTCGCCTACGCAAGCGGCATCGGCGGCACGCGTGCCGGATGCCTGCGCACCACCTTCGCCGAGGAGACCGAGACCGACCTGTTCGGTGAGCAGGCGGTGCTGTGCGGGGGCATCTCCAGCCTGGTCAAGGCGGGATACGAGACGCTCGTGGATGCCGGGTACCAGCCCGAGCTCGCCTATTTCGAGGTGATGCACGAGCTCAAGCTGATCGTCGACCTGATGTACCAGGGCGGCCTCTCGTACATGCGCTACTCGGTGAGCGACACCGCCGAGTTCGGCGACTACGTCAGCGGTCCCAAGGTCGTCGACGCACGCACCAGGGCCACGATGCGCGGCATCCTCACCGACATCCAGGACGGCACCTTCGCCAAGCGATGGATCGCCGAGAACGAGAACGGACGCCCCGACTTCCTCGAGTACCGCGACGAGGACCATCGCCACCCCGTGGAGGCGGTGGGCGCGGCGCTGCGTGCGCAGATGACCTGGCTCGACGCCAAGACGGCGCCGGGCATGGAGCAGGCTGGGTCCAACGGGACCGCGGAGACGGCGGTATGAGCGCCACCAATGGACACGTTGCCAGCCTCGGCAACCCGCTGTTCGCAGCCCTGCCAGCGGTGGAGCCCGAAAGCCTGACAATCCTCGACACCACCCTGCGTGACGGCGAGCAGTCGCCCGGCGTGGCCCTGTCGGCCGACGACAAGCTGGCCATCGCGCGCCAGCTGGCGCGGTTGCGCGTCGACGTCATCGAGGCGGGCTTCCCCTTCTCATCGCCGGGCGACCACGCGGCGGTGCGGGCCATCGCCGAGCAGGTCGAGGGCCCGATCATCGCCGGGCTGTGCCGCTGCTTCGAGGCGGACGTGCGCCAGTGCGCCAGCGCGCTGGAGCCCGCGCAGCGGGCCCGTATCCACGTGTTCATCGGCACCTCGCCGATCCACCGTGACTCGCAGCTGCACATGTCGCAGTCCGAGGTGCTGGACCGCGTGGTCTCGATGACCGCGCTCGCCAAGACCTTCCGCGAGGACGTCGAGTTCTCGCCGATGGATGCCAGCCGCACGGAGCCCGAGTACCTCGCCGAGGTGGTCGCCGCCTCGATCGAGGCCGGAGCCACCACCGTGAACCTGCCCGACACCGTCGGCTACGCGACCCCCGACGAGTGGCGCGGGCTCATCGAATGGCTGCACACACGCGTACCCGGCCTCGCCGGCGTCACCCTCTCCGTGCACTGCCACAACGACCTTGGCCTGGCCGTGGCCAACTCGCTGGCGTCAGTGCGCGCCGGCGCCCGCCAGGTCGAGACGTGCGTCAACGGCATCGGCGAACGCGCCGGCAACGCCGCCCTCGAGGAGGTGGCCATGGCCACACGGCTGCATCCCGAGGTCTTCGGCGTCGCCACCGGGTTGGACCACTCCCAGCTGTACCGCACATCGCGGCTGGTGTCACAGCTCACGGGCATGACCGTGCAGCCCAACAAGGCTGTGGTCGGTGCCAACGCATTCGCGCACCACTCCGGCATCCACCAGGACGGCATCCTCAAGGATCGCCGCACCTTCGAGATCATGGAGGCGGCCGAGGTGGGCGCTGGCAGCACGCTGGTGCTCGGCAAGCTCTCGGGACGCCATGCGCTGCGCAACCGCCTGGAACAGCTCGGCTACAGCCTCGACGAGGAGGAGCTGAAGCGCGCCTTCGTGCGCTTCAAGGACCTCGCCGACCGCAAGCGTGACGTCACCGACCGCGACCTCGAAGCCGTCGTCGCGGACGAACGCCGCACCGGCGAGGAGCGCTATCACCTCGAGCATCTGCAGGTGAGCTGCGGCACGCAGCTGCGACCCACCGCCACGGTGCGGATGCTCCTGCCCGACGGGCTCTCGCACGAGGCGGCGGCCATCGGTGACGGGCCCGTCGACGCCGCGTACCGGGCCATCCATTCGCTGTGCCAGGTCGACGGCGAGCTCGAGGAGTTCGCGGTGCAGTCGGTGACCGCGGGCATCGACGCCATCGGCGAGGTGAGCGTGCGCCTGCGTCGCGACGGCGTGCGCGCGGCCGGGCACGGTGCTGACACCGACATCATCGTGGCCGCGGCCAAGGCATACGTGCACGCCATCAACCGCATGGCCGAGGGCGTCACCAGCGGCGAGCGTCCCACCCCGGAAACCGTCGGGTCCGCGGCGGCTGGCGGCCGATGACGGCACGGACGCTGTTCGACAAGGTCTGGGACGCGCACACCGTCGTTGCGGCCGCCGACGGACCGTCGCTGCTGTACATCGACCTGCACCTGGTCCACGAGGTCACCTCGCCGCAGGCGTTCGACGGGCTGCGGATGGGCGGCCGAACGGTGCGCCGTCCCGACCTGACGGTGGCGACGATGGACCACAACGTGCCCACCGTCGACCAGCTGGCGCCCATCAAAGACCAGATCAGCGCCGCGCAGGTGGAGGCGCTGCGGCGCAACTGCGCGGAGTTCGGCATCGCGTGCTACGGGGTCGGCCACCGCTGGCAGGGCATCGTGCACGTCATCGGGCCTGAGCTCGGGCTCACCCTGCCTGGCACCACCATCGTGTGCGGTGACAGCCACACGGCGACGCACGGGGCTTTCGGAGCGCTGGCCTTCGGCATCGGCACCACCGACGTCGAGCACGTGCTGGCCACGCAGGCGCTGCGCGCCGCGCGGCCGATGTCAATGGAGGTGCGCATCGACGGCGAGCTGCCACTCTGGGTGACCGCCAAGGATGTCGCGCTCGGCGTGGTCCGCCGCATCGGCACGGCGGGCGCCCGCGGGCATGTCGTCGAGTACACCGGCTCGGTGGTGCGGCGCATGTCGATGGAGCAGCGGATGACGCTGTGCAACCTCACCATCGAGGCCGGCGGCCGCGCCGGGATGATCGCGCCTGACGACACCACCATCGCGTACCTCAGCGGGCGGCCGTTCGCGCCGCAGGGCCAGGCGTGGGACGACGCGGTGGCGGCGTGGAGCACGCTGGCCACCGACCACGGCGCAGCCTACGCGCGTGAGGTCAGCGTCGCGGCCGCTGACCTGGCCCCGTCGGTGACCTGGGGCACGACCCCGGCGCAGTCGGTGGCGGTCACCGACAGCATCCCGCACCCCGATAGCTTCGCCGACCCGGCCGAGCGCGAATCCGCAGCGCGCGCGCTGGAGTACATGGGACTGCGAGCAGGCACGCCGATGGAGGAGGTGGCCATCGACACCGTGTTCATCGGCTCGTGCACCAACGCGCGGATCGAGGACCTGCGCAGTGCTGCCGGCGTGATGGAGGGCCGTCGTGTCGCGGCCGGGGTGCGCGTGCTCGTCGTTCCCGGCTCGCAGCAGGTCAAGCGACAGGCCGAGCGCGAAGGGCTCGACCGCATCTTCCGCAGCGCCGGCGCTGAGTGGCGCGATGCCGGCTGTTCGATGTGCCTGGGCATGAACCCCGACATCCTCAAGCCGGGGGAGAGGTGCGCCAGCACCAGCAACCGCAACTTCGAGGGCCGCCAGGGGCGCGGCGGGCGCACCCACCTGGTGTCGCCGCCGATGGCCGCGGCCGCCGCCATCGAGGGGCGCATCACCGACGTGCGCCGCTTCGTCGGGCATGTTGCCGAGGTGGCGTCATGAAGCCGTTCCGCTGCGAGCACGGCACGCTGGTGCCACTCGATCGCTCCGACGTCGACACCGACCAGATCATCCCCAAGCAGTTCCTCAAGCGCATCGAGCGCACCGGCTACGGCGCGTTCCTGTTCCACGAGTGGCGCTACGATGGCAGCGGCGCCGAGCGTCCGGCCTTCGTGCTCAACGATCCCGTGTACCGCACCGGGACGGTCCTGCTCGCGGGCCGGAACTTCGGCTGCGGATCGTCGCGCGAGCACGCGGTGTGGGCACTGCAGGACCACGGCTTCCGCGCCGTGATCGCGCCGTCGTTCGCCGACATCTTTCATGGCAACGCGCTCAGCTGCGGGCTGCTACCCGTCACGCTGGCCGAGCACGAGGTGCGCGCGCTGCTCGACCTCGCCGCAGAGGACCCGGGTGTCGAGTGCGTGGTCGACCTCGAGGACGGCACGGTCAGCGCCGGCGACCTGCGCTTTGGGTTTCGCCTCGAGGCGACGCAGCGGCGCCTGCTGCTCGATGGTCTCGACGACATCACCCTGACGCTGCACAGCCTCGACGAGATCTCGGTGTACGAGGCGACGCGGCCGTCGTGGATGCCCGACGTCTCCCGCGTGGAGCAACGCGCATGAGCGTGCACGTGGTCGCCCTGCCCGGCGACGGCGTCGGCGCCGAGGTCACCGCGCAGGCGATCGCCGTGCTCCGCGCCGTGGCCGAGGCGGCGGACCTCGAGCTGACGGTTGCCGAGCATCTCATCGGTGGGCGCGCCATCGACGAGACCGGCACCCCCCTGCCGGCGGAGACGCTGCGGGCCTGCCAGGCGGCCGACGCGGTCCTGCTCGGCGCCGTCGGCGGCCCGCGGTGGGACCATCTCAGCGGCGCGCAGCGCTGCGAGTCCGGACTGTTGGCGCTCCGGGCCGGCCTGCGCGTCTTCGCCAACCTGCGCCCGGTGCGTGTCCACCCACGACTGGCCGACCGCACCCCGCTGCGCGCCGACGTGGTTCGCGGCGTCGACTTAGTCGTGGTCCGCGAGCTCACCGGTGGCGCGTACTTCGGCAAGCCGAAGCGCCGCGAGGCCGACTCCGCGGTCGACAGCATCGTCTACACACGCGACGAGGTCGAGCGTGTCGCGCGTGTCGCCTTCGCCCTGGCGGCGCAGCGTCGCGGCAAGCTCACGTCCGTCGACAAGGCCAACGTCCTGGCCACCGGCGAGCTCTGGCGAGACGCGGTGAGCGCGCTGACGCAGGAGTACCCGACGGTGACGCTCGAGCACGCGCTGGTCGACTCGTTCGCGATGCGGCTGGTGCAGCGGCCGCGGGAGATCGACGTGGTCGTCGCCGAGAACCTTTTCGGTGACATCCTCAGCGACGAGGCGGCGGTGCTGGCTGGGTCGCTCGGCCTGCTCCCGTCCGCGAGCCTCGGGGACTCGGGTCCCGGGCTGTTCGAGCCTGTGCACGGCAGCGCGCCCGAGATCGCCGGCATGGACGTGGCCAACCCGTACGGAGCCATCCTCAGCGTTGCGCTGTTGCTGCGCCATTCGCTGGAGCGCGGCGACCTGGCCGCGGCCATCGAGGCCGCGGTCGACTCCTGCATCGACGACAACGTGCTCACCGCTGACCTGGGCGGCAGCATGTCGACGTCGGCCGCGGGCGCCGCGGTCGTTGCCGCCCTGCCGGCGTACCTCCCCACCGCCGCAGGTGTTGTCCAGTGACGCTGGAGATCTACGACACCACCCTGCGTGACGGGGCCCAGGGGGTGGGGATCAACTTCTCGGTGTCCGACAAGCTGCGCATCGCCGAGCACCTCGACCGCATCGGGGTCAGCGTCATCGAGGGCGGCTGGCCGGGCGCCAACCAGACCGACACCGAGTTCTTCGCCAATGCGCGAGGCATCCGGTTCGAGCACGCCCGACTGGCCGCGTTCGGGGCCACGCGCCGGCCCGGCGTGCGGCCCCAGGACGACCTCCAGCTGCGCGCCCTGCTCGATTCGGCGGCGCCCATCGTCACACTGGTCGGCAAGAGCTGGGATCAGCAGGTGCATGACGTGCTGCGCACCTCGCTGGATGAGAACCTCCGGATGATCGAGGAGTCCGTGGCCTGGTTGGTGGCCGCCGGCCGCGAGGTGTATTTCGACGCGGAGCATTTCTTCGACGGTCACCGTTCCGATCCTGACTACGCGATCCGCTGCCTGGAGGCAGCGCTCGCGGGTGGTGCGGACCGCGTCGCGCTCTGCGACACCAACGGCGGCACCCTGCCTGACGGCGTTGCCTCGGTCACGGGCCGGGCCAGCGCAGAGTTCGGCGAGGTGCTTGGCATTCACTGCCACGACGATACCGGGTGCGCAGTGGCCAACACGCTGGCCGCGGTGCGGGCCGGCGCCGTGCAGGTACAGGGCTGCATCAACGGGTACGGCGAGCGCACCGGCAACGCCAACCTCTGCACGGTGATCCCCGCGCTGCAGCTGAAGATGGGATATGCGGTGGTGGACGGCGAACAGCTCCGCCACCTGTTCTCTGTGGCCCGCGACGTCGCCGAGATCGCCAACCTCAACCCGCCGATCAACGCGCCCTACATCGGCGCCGCGGCGTTCACGCACAAGGGCGGCCAGCACGTCGACGCCATGCGCAAGGCGTCGTACGCGTACCAGCACATCGATCCCAGCGCGGTCGGCAACCACACCCGCAGCGTGGTCAGCTCGCAGTCTGGCGGCGCCAACATCCTCGACCGCGCCGACGAGCTCGGCATCGACCTCGGGGAGGACCGCGCGCTGGTGCGGCGCGTGACCGCGCGGATCAAGGAGCTGGAGCACCAGGGGTACGCGTTCGAGGGCGCCGACGGTTCCTTCGAGCTGCTCGTCCAGCGCGCCCGCGGCGAGAAGCCACCGTTCGAGCTGGTCGACTACATCGCGCTCGTCGAACAGCGCGAGGGTCGTGCCCCGGTCTGCGAGGCGACCGTCAAGCTGCGCGTCGCCGGTGCGGTCGTGCACACCGCTGCCGAAGGCAACGGACCGGTCAACGCCATCGACGCGGCGATGCGCAAGGCCCTCTCACCATCCTTCCCGGAGACGGCGACGACCCAGCTGTTCGACTACAAGGTCCGCGTGCTCGACGGACAGGACGGCACCGCCGCCGTCGTGCGCGTGCTCATCGAGTCCGGTGATCATCACCGCCGCTGGTCGACGGTGGGGTGCAGCACCAACATCATCGAGGCGTCGTGGGCGGCCCTGGCCGACGCGTTCGAGTACGGCATCCTGCTCGCGGAGCGGTCGCGTGAGGAGACGGCCGCCAGCGCCTGATGCGCAGTCGCGCACGACCCCTCAGCGGATGCGCGCCTGGATTGCCTCCACCACCTGCTGGAACTCGTCGGCCTGGCTCTGAGCGATGGCGAATGCGTTGGGCAGGTCGGGCGCCCGCGACCGCCGCAACCTGCCGCCCCACGACCACGCATCGACCCCGGGCATCCCAGCGGCGCTGATCTCGAACATGCCTGTGCCCACGCCGAGAATCACCTCCGCGCCGAGGATGGTGTCGTAGTCCAGGGTGCTGACCATGGCGCGCAGCGGGGCGCCGGCGCCGGCACGGGCGCCACGCTTGACGATGAACACGTGCCGGTCGGTGAGCGCCACCACCTGGTCCTCGAGGCCTTTCGCCCAGAGGCTGACCACCTCATCGGCCGCGAGGGCGCGACGGATGAGCTTGGCGGTCTTGCGATCGACCTCATCAAGGCTGTCGATGGTCGCGCCGATCACGGTCGCCGGCGGCCTACGGGGTGGGGGTCGCGCCCGGTGTGGCGGCGCCCGGGCAGGCGGCGAGGGCCGTCGTCAGGGACCGCGCTCCGCTCGGGGCGGTGAACTGCGCACCACCGTTCCAGTTGGTGAAGTCGAGAGTCTGGGACTGGCCGCTGCTGATGCCGCTGAGACGCAGGAGGTACGGAGGACCCTCAGTGGCGACGAATGCGGACGCGCCCGAGTTGCTCGTGATGGCGATCACAGTGGTGCCATTGGCGGTGCCGGTTGCCCCCTTGCTGAGCACGCCGGGTGAGGTGCCCAGGGCGTTGGCGAAGCCGGCGAGGTCGCCCAGCTGACCGGCGTCGGCCGTGAGTCGCGCCGCGCCGCTCGGCGACGGGGCGTTGGCGCCGGCGGTCGCCGGATCGAGCATCAGCCACTTGTCACCGACACAGGCGCCGATCGCGGGCGATGAGGAGGTGGCCCACACCCTGGCGGAGGCCTTGACGAAGATGCGGGCTTTGCTGGGCACGCCCCCGGGATCGGCGAGGTAGACGATGTCGAAGACCTTGCCTCCCTGGTTGGTCGTGCCTGTGAAATTGCCCTTGCCGATGTCGGCGTCGAAGAAGATCCCGGCGATCGGCCCCTTGAAGTGGACGCTGGTGGCCTTGCCCATCGCCGCGATGCTGTCCGCGAAGATGGTGGCGGCGGCCTTGCTCGCCTCAGCATTCGGAGTCCCGGCGGGGCTGCTCGGGCCGATCCTGGTCCCGCTGCTGCAGCCTGCGCAGGCGAGCAGCGTTGCGACGCCTGCTCCCGCGACGATTGCTCGGTGAAAACGCATCACTCTCCTCATGTCTCGCTCTTCAACCTGCGCCAGCCCCCGGCGCGGTTGTTGGCGATGATGTGCTTGAACATGGCGGCCAGCGCCCGGGCGTTGAGGGCCTCGTTCTCGCGGACGGCGACCGTGCGGGCGGTCTTGTTGTCGTGGCCGGCGGTGATGATCCCGTCGGGATCGGGGACGATGCCGCCGTCGTAGAGAAAGATGTTGACATGGTCCTTGGCCGCCAGCAGGGCGCAGATGTTGCCGTTGAGGACGAAGTAGGGCTGAATGGTCCGTTTGACGGTCTCGGTGACTTCGGGGTCGGCTGCATGGGCCAGGTTGCGGACCTCGCGGCAGATCCTCCGCTGCCACTGCGGCAGCCGGCCGATGTAGGCGTCAACGCGCGGGTCGGTGGGGTACTTCATCGGGCTGCACCATAGACGAGACGGCTGGTCTGCTCATCTCCCGCCTGGCCGACGAGTTGCGGCAGCGCCTGAGTCAAAGGCGCAGACTGGGCGCCACGAGCCAAGAGACCACATGAAGGATTCCCCATGAGCGAGACAGCGGTCGCGACGACCAACAAGCCGGTATGGATGGACCTGGGCACCAGGAACCTGGAGGCGTCGAAGCGCTTCTACAGCGAGCTGTTCGGCTGGACGACCTCCACGGACCCCGACCCTGACCTCGGCGGCTACACCGTGTACGAGCTCGACGGCAAGGCGGTCGGCGGGGTCATGGACCTGGGCGACAATCCCGCGCCGAACTCCTGGCTGCCGTACATCGGCGTGTCTGACGTGCGCGCCACGGTCGACGCGGTCAAGGCGGCCGGTGGCGAGGTGCTCATGGAGCCGATGGACGTCAAGACGCACGGTTCGATGGCGGTGATCAAGGACCCCGTGAGTGCCGCGATCGGGCTGTGGCAGCCGGGCGAGATGACCGGGTGGGGCGTGTACGGTCAGGCACGCGCGGTGTGCTGGATCGAGCTGCACAGCGACGAGACCGACGCCGCCAAGCGTTTCTACACGGAGGTCTTCGGCTGGGAGCCGAAGACGCAGTCGATGCCCGGTGGCGAGTACACGACGTTCTCTCGCGACGGTGGCGAGGACTTCGCGGGGCTGGCCGGGCTCATGGGATCCCCCGCGCCACACTGGCTGATCTACATCGCCGTGGACAACTGTGATGCCACGGTGGCGAAGGTCAAGGAGCTCGGTGGGACGGTGATCGCCGGGCCGGATGACATCCCGGAGGTCGGGAGGTTCGCGGTCGTGCTCGACTCCGAACAGGCCGCGTTCGCCGTGCTCCAGCCGCCGCCGCAGGCCTGACCCGCGGGCCGACCGCACGCGCTGGCCCCTTGGCGGTGCGTGCGGCTCGGCTCGGCTGCGCCGTTGCTTGTGATCAGCGTGGCTGAAGGGCCTGTCCCGGCGGAACCAACTCGAAGAGCACCTGGCCAGGGGCGATCGGCGCCGGCTGACCGCTTGCCAGGGTCAGCTGCGGCGGCCCTGACGCATGTTGGGTCCAGGTGATCGGATAGAGCACCCCACCGACGGCGAGCTGGCCGCTGCCGCTGCCGACCAGGGCGAAGTCGAGGCCGTGGGCACCGCTGTCGTCCTCAACCTCCGGCCCCACGGTGACCGCCATCTGGAGGACGGCGATGGAGGCGGGTCGAAACGCGGCTCCGCTGTTGGCGTCGGTGAGCAGGCCAGTGTCGGGCTCCGTCCTCACGTATCTGCCACTGGCCGCGTTGTAGGTGAAGATCGGCTGCTCGTACTGGGAGAGGGGCACAGAGAACCTGCCAACCGTGGTTCCGCCGGGCGGCAGGTTGGGCGGCGCGGTTCGCGCCCAGAGCTGGTAACCAACCACAGGGGCACCGATGCGCTGCTGAAACGCGGCCATGTGGCCGCCATCGGTGTAGAGGTTGTGCGGCGCGGCACGGGCACCGATCCGGAACAGGGCGCCGGCTGCCCGTGATTCGTCGTACTGGCGGAGCCCGCTGTTGCCAAGAAGGGTCGAGACGTACACGGTGGCCCCGGAGTAGAGGAGCGTGCCACCCCAGACCCGGAGCAGCTTGATGGTGACCAGGCGCGCGCTGCGGATGGGACCGACCTGCAGTCCCGCGGGCATCCGGAAGTAGAGGGCGGTGAAACGGCTGATCCCGCCCTCGGTCTGGTACTCGTAGAGGACCTCGGCCTGGGTGAGGCCCGACTGAGGACGCGCCGCCCAGAGATTCTCGACCTGAACCATGACCGGCGCGGCGATGGGCGCCGGCGTAGGCACCGGGGTTGCGGTCGGGGTGGGGGAAGGCGTCGGCGGGGAGGACGGGTGGGGGGTTGCGGTCGGGATCGACACGTTCGCGGTACTACCGCAGGCTGCGACAGCAAGCGCGGCGAAGATCAGGACGGCACTGCGGCGGGATCGTGTGGTGAGCATTCGTGAGGGAGATCTGGCTGGGACGGGCGTCGCGGGCACATTGTCACCCGAATCCGCCACTTGCGACGACGTGATGTGGGGCTGGGCTCGTGGACGGTGCCTCGGCGCGGATCGCCTGACGAGCCGAACTATTCCCGGTCGGCCTCTCTGATCGCTTCCAGCGACCACGCAGCCTTCTGGGCTGCCGCGACGGCTGCGAGTTGCGACCTCACCCCTAGCTTGGACAGCACCCCGTGTACCTGGCTGCGCACGGTGGCTTCGGAGACGAACCACCTGGCGGCGATGGTCTCCACTGAACGTCCGTCACAGAGGGCGGCGAGGACCTCGGCCTCGCGCGGCGTCAGGGTGCGGAAGGGGGCCAGCCGCTCGTGCACGTGCCGTCGATAATCGCGCAGCTCGCCGAGCAATCGCGATCGCTGCTGCTGGCTGATGATGATCCGCAGGTTGGCGGCGTCGAGCACCACGCGGAGCAGCTCCTCAAAGGGGCGCGTCTTGTCGACCAGGCCGTGGGCGCCAAGTTCCACGCATCGGGCAGTCTGCATCTGGCTGGACGAGCCGGTGACGATGATGACCCGGGCGCCGGTCGCGACCAGTGGCGCGACCAGGTCTTCGCCGCGGCCAAAGCCGCCCAGGTGGAGGTCGAGCAGGACGACATCGGCGGGCTCAGAGCGCAATTTGCTGAGCACGGTCTGCGGGTTGGTCAGGACGGGGACGTCCACCTCCAGCCCCTCCGCGACGAGCGCCGCCCGGAGGGTCTGAGCGAGGAGCTCGTGGTCGTCCACGATCGTGACCCGGGTCCGCCGCCCATCAGGTGTTTGCGCGGGGGTCACTCCGAGGTGCGATCCCCGCCGCTACTCGCCAACGATGCAGCGCGCTCGCGTGACCGCCCCGCGTACCGGGGGGCTGGGCTCCCGACGCCGCCGAGCTCCACACCCCAACCGCCGTCACCTCGGGCCATCCCGGCGATGCTCTCGCCCGCCGGCAGCTCGACCGCGAAGCAGGCGCCACCCCCGGGGCTGTCGCGCAGCTCGATGCCCCCGCCCATCTCGGCCATCAGGCGGGCGCTGACGAAGAGGCCGAGGCCACTGCCGCTGGTGCCCGCGCTGGTGGGGCCGCGCTGGCCGCGGAGAAAGATCTGCGCCCGGGCCTCCTGCGGGACACCGGGACCGTGATCCTCGACGGCGAGGACGACCCTGCCGGCCTCGAGGTGGCCGGTGACGGTGATCGGGCTGCCCGGCGCGTAGCGGCGAGCGTTGACGAGCAGGTTGTGCACCACGGTGGCCACGTCCGCGGGGCGTCCGCGGGCCACCAGGTCGCCGACTGTGAATGAGATGTCGGCGCCGTGGCCGCGTTCGGCGGCGACCAGTGGGGCGAGGACCTCCGCTGGTCGGAAGTCGATGGTCCCGCTGGCTGGGGTGGCCGGCCGGATCAGGTCGTCGAGCCTCGAGAGCTCGCTCGTCAGAGCAGTCTCCAGCGTGTCGCGGGTGATCTCATCGAGGTCGTCCTGGTGGCGGCGCAGAGTGAGGTCGGCGGCGCGGATGGTGGCCAGGGCTGAGCGCACATCGTGGAGGCGCTCCTCGGCTCTCGCCCCCTCGACCTCGCGCGCCGCGAGGCTGGCCAGGAGATCGGTGGCTACGCGGTGGTTGGCCCGGCTGTGTGCCCGCACCACCCATCGCGTCTCCGCCTCGCTCCCTACGAACGCGCCGGCAGCGGCAAGGACGAGGACGCAGGCTTCGACGACAACGAGGATGTTGGTCTCGTGTATCGACGCCAGGGCGAGTGCCGCGACCACCACCTTCAGGCCGGCGTAGATGGCCAGCCACTGCGGAGTGGCCCGACGGGATCTTCCATACCACAGCACTGTGAGCGCGAGCAGTCCGCCCCACATGGCCAGGGACACGCTGCGGGCGACGACCGGATTGCTGTCCCAGGCGACCACCGCGATGGCCACCGCAAGCAGCATCAATCCGGCGACCGGGGCGCTGTCGAGCTGTTTGGCTCCCGCTGCCCGCGTTGTGTGCTGAGCCCGCCAGATCAGCACCGCCACAGCCGAGACCACCGCAGACGTCACGATCGCACCCCAGGCAGGGGTCAGGGAGATGTCGAAGAGTGGCTGCGGCTGGCGCAGTGGCACTGTAACCCCGAGGAGCAACACGGCAGCTCCGACATAGGCGTCCGAGGGGTCACGGAGCAGTCGCCAGCGGAAGAGCGCGAACAGGCCGGCGCCTCCGAGCAGAAGCAGCCGAGCGAGCTGCAGGGCACCCAAATCACGCTCAGACCCCAGCCCGAGCGGGGGGATCAACAGCACCCAGGTGAGGCACACACAGCCGCCGATCAGCCCCAGCTGGACGAGCCGTCGCGTTGGCAGGGGAGGTGCAGACCAAGTCGCCGGACGGCCGCGCTCGATGTCCGCAACTCCTCTACCGCGGAGTGACGCCAACATCTCCTTCCTTCCCCCTGTCGAGTCGCATGCCCCGCGCCGGAGCTGAGTATAGCTCTGCTGGCGATCGACCGTCAGGCCGGGTCGATGGCCGCCCCAGCCGCGCGGTGAGCTCCAATTTCATCGATTTTGATGATGTGCCGCCCCCACGTCGCTACGCATGATCGCTTCAATCAGAACGGTGCCGCGGTGCGCCGCTCACCACGAAGGCGCGCCACGGATGGGAGTTCTGCGGAGTTGCGAGCCGGCCGGCCGCAGGCAGCCACGCCGACGCGCACACAGGCGGTCGCGTAGCCGGTGAGCGCGCTGTGGAGCCTGCGAGGGGCGCAACGGACCACCCAGGAACCCAGTGACCGCATCCGCGGGATCCCGGCACAGGCGGCGCCGGCGGTGTCAGTGCTGGTTGTCGAGGACCATGAGATGCTGGCGGAGACGCTGGTTCTCGGCCTTTTTGCCAGGGGGTTCGACTGCACCGTCGCCCAGTTGACCGGCCCGGAGACGGTGCTGGCTCAGGCGGCGAGGTTGCGTCCCGCCGTGGTGCTGCTGGATCTGCAGCTCGGCGACACCGACGGCCTGGACCTGATCCCGGGGATGCGGGCGATCGGCGCAAGGGTCCTGGTGGTCACGGGGTGCACCCACGAGCCCCGAGTGGCGGCGGCGCTGGCGCTCGGCGCCAGCGGATGGGTGAGCAAGTCCGAGCCCTTCGAGCGCCTGCTCGAGGCCGCCGAGTCGGTGGCGCGAAACCGGCCCGTGCAGGACCGAGCGCGACTCGACGAGATGATCGAGCTGGGCGCAGATTGGCTGGAGACCACCCGCGAGGCGAGGCGGCGCATCGCGCAGCTCACTGCGCGGGAGCGTGAGGTGCTCTGGGCGCTGTCCGAGGGGGAGAGCGCCGCCGACATCGCGAGGGCGTTGGTGGTCTCGCTCGGCACAGTGCGCTGCCACATCCAGGCAATCCTCGGCAAGCTCGCGGTGTCCAGCCAGCTGGCCGCAGTGGCCTACGCCGGCGCGCTGCTCAGCTCGGACGGCCGTCCCCGTCGCGACGCCCGGCTCGGCGGGCAGCGGTGAGGGCGCTGAGCCCGGTCAGGCTGATCACGGGCTCTGCCGCCGGCGCATACCGCGGCGTTGACCGGCGCGGGATCATCGCGAGGCTCGCCAACCAAACCACCACCAGGCTGGTGGTGGGCATGGTGGCAGGGGTGGTCGTGCTGCCGCTGGTCGGAGTCGGCCTGTTCAGCGTCGCACCCGGCCTGTCCGTGGCCGCCGCATCCATCGGCGCAGCGGACGCGGCCATGGTCGCGTTCCTGGCCACAGCCGTGATCCTTCTGCTTCGCTGGCGCCTGGTTGGAGTGGCGGCCAGCGCCCTGCTGTCGGTGGCGATGCTGCTGGCCGGGCTGCTGCTCGTGCCGGCCACCAACTTCGGCGGCGGGGCACCCAGATACGCGGTTGCGCTGCACCTGACCTCGGTGGCGTTCATCGTAGGTGTCAGCGTCAGTGCCGTCGCGCTCCCCGCGGTTGTCGCGGGTCTCCGCCCGACAGCGCTCATCGTGACTGCGCTCGGTGGTGCCATCGTCGCAGCGGTGCCGCTGGCTTTGCTGCCCTTTGCGGGGGTGCAGGTCGTGGGCAGCGGAATCGCCGTGGCCACCACGCTCGAGGGTCTGGCCTGTGCAGTGGTCGCGATGGCGCTGCTCACCAATGGAGTTCGCACCGGGCGGGCGCTCCTCGCCGGGGCGGGTGTGGTGCTCGTGGCCATCGCGGGGGCCCATGCTGTTCCGCTGTCGGCGACGGGTGCGTGGTCCGGCCTGCATTCGCTCTTCCTGCTGGCCGGCGCGGTCGAGTTCCTGCTGCTCGCCGCCGCGGACCTGAAGTCCACCCTCGATGCCGTCGTTCACCACGACGTGCGTGGCCGCCGCCGCTGGGTGGCCGCCGAGACGGAGCTGGATCGGGTGCGCCGGATCCACCGCGGCCGGAGCCACGACCTCACCAGCATGCTCGCCGCCATGGACGGGACGCTGCTCGTCCTGTCTCTCGAGCGCGGCACGCTCGATGCCGAGGAACGCAACCGGCTCATCGCTGCGGTTCGGGACCAGATCCAGCAGCTGCGCACCCTGCTGGCCGGCGACGGCGGCGCGGCGCGGCTCTATGACCTGGCCGACCTGCTCGGCGGGATCGTCACCGTGCACGCCTCAGGAGCTCAAGAGGTGCAGACAGACGTCGACCCGTCGCTGCTGATGCACGGCCATCCCGATCGGGTGATGCTCATCGTCAACAACCTGTTGGCCAATGCCGCTGCCCATGCCCCCGGCGCCAGCGTGACCCTGAGCGCGGCACGGGAGGCCACCGCCGATGGCGAGGTGGTGCAGATCGCCGTCTCCGACAACGGCCCTGGACTCACGGACGCCGAGCTCGAGAGGGCCTTCGAGCCCGGCTGGCGCGGCGGCGTGGCCCCTGCGGTTGGGGGGAGCGGGCTTGGACTGGCACAGTGCCGCGAGCTGGCTGAAGCCGAGGGAGGCGAGATCACCCTTGGTCCGACTGATCCCGCCGGCCGCCCGGGTGGTCGGGGCCTGACGGCGCGGATCCTCATACCCGTGCAAACAGCCCGCCCCGCTCACGCGAAGATCGGCAATTTTGCTGATGCGCTGCTGTCCGGAGGCAACTACAACTGATCCAGGTGCCGGTTCGGCTGAAGGCCGTCCGGCTGAGGATATCTCCGCCCACCGGTCGGCAGGAAACCGAGACGGGGGCGGGCAAGAGAGGAGGTTCTCTATGAGAATCGGGATTCGCAAGCTGCTTCTGCTCGGAGGCAGTGCGGCAATTCTTTCGACGGCGG
>DATBPD010000048.1:0-30000 GCA_036561525.1 Candidatus Dormiibacterota bacterium
CCTGTTTGTACGCCTCGAGCGTGCCCGCTGGAACTTCACCGACGAGATCGATTTCACCACCATCGACCGCAGCCTGCTCACCGAGCAGTGGATCCACGATCTCCGCCAGATCTGCCTCACCGAGTTGAGCGCTCTCTACGCCACGGAGATGTTCCTCCGCGACTTCTACACGGACATCGACTTCTGCAGCTTCGTCTCGATCTGGTTCTACGAGGAGATGAAGCACCACATGGTGTTGCGCAAGTACCTCGAGCAGTGTGGTGAGACCTTCGATGAGGTCGCCGAGCTCCCGCAGCTCCGCCTCACCTTCGCCGAGGGCCCGGCCATCGAGACCCTGACCATGCACTTCTGCGGCGAGCAGCGTCTGGCCCATTGGTACCAGGCCTTCAGCCACAGCGCGCCCGAGCCGCTGCTTCGCAAGATCTTCAAGATCCTCGCCGCCGACGAGCTTCGCCACGCCGCGTGCTACGCCAAGTACCTGCGCAAGGCGATCACCAACAAGCCGGATGAGCTGCCTGCCGTGCTGCGGATGACGCTGTGGATGCTGCGCAGCACCAACGACGCCCCCAAGCACCCCACCACCGCCACCTCTCCCAGCGTCGTCGGCCAGCTCGAGGATCCGGAGTACATCAGCAGGATGCTCAACTGGTACCTGCCGGGCCGCGACCACGAGGCGCCCGTGCAGCGCCGCATCCTCGCGTTGATGTCAGAATTGGCAGGAAGCAAGATGGCCTCGACCAAGGACATGCTGCCCGTCATCCGTCGCCTGACGCCGGTCGCTGCCTGACCGGTCCGCTCGGCGGCAGCCTATAATCGGCCAATATGTCCGAGCAGGTTCGCGTGCGCGCGACCGTGCGGGGGAGAGTGCAGATGGTGGGGTTTCGTGCCTACGTGATCCATCACGGTGCGGGCCTGCACGGCACCGTTGCCAACCGTCCCGACGGCACCCTCGAATGCGTTGTCGAAGGCCCGCAGCCAGACGTCGAGCAGCTCGTGCGGCTGCTTCGCGAGGGTCCCAGCCACGCACGCGTCGAGGCCGTGGACGTGCGCCCCGAACCCTTCCGCGGTGACCTGCCGCCGCTGACGGTGACAGCGTGAACTTTCGCTGGGCCGACCGCATGGCCCGGCTCGGCACCGAGAGTGCCTTCGAGGTGCTCGCCCACGCCCGCCGCCTCGAGGCCGAGGGGCGCAACATCATCCACCTCGAGATCGGCGAACCGGACTTCCAGACACCGCAGAACATCATCGACGCGGCCACCCGGGCGCTGAACAACGGCGCGACCCACTACACACCGGCGAGCGGGATCCCCGCGGTCCGCCAGGCGACGGCGGCATACGTCTCCAAACGCACCGGCGTGCCCACCTCCGCCGAGAACATCATGCTGGTCCCGGGCAGCAAGAACATCCTCGCCTTCCTGCTCCTGGCCACCATCGAGGCCGGTGACGAGGTCATCGTGCCCGACCCGGGGTACGCCATCTACCGCTCGCTGGTCAACTTCATCGGGGCGGTGCCGGTATCGGCGCCGATTCGCCAGAGCAACGACTTCCGGCTGGACGTCGACGAGCTGCGCTCGCTGATCACCGCGCGCACCCGGCTGCTCATCATCAACACCCCGGCCAACCCCACCGGGGGGGTGCTGACGCGCGCCGACTGCGAGGCGATCGCCGACCTGGCCATCGAGCACGACCTGATGGTGTTGAGCGACGAGATCTACGAGCGGCTCTGCTACGACGGTTCGCACGTCTCGCTCTACAGCATCGACGGCATGGCCGAACGCACAGTTCTGCTGGGCGGCGTCAGCAAAGCGTGGGCGATGTGCGGCTGGCGCCTCGGGTTCGGCGCGATGCCCAAAGAGGTCGCCGCCAAGATGGACACGCTGATGATCAACAGCTCGTCCTGCGCCGCCGCGTTCACCCAGATGGCGGCCATCGAGGCGTTCGACTCGCCGGAGTCCGACGCCGCCGTGGACGCGATGGTGGCCGAGTTCCACAAGCGTCGCGACATCCTCGTCGACGGTCTCAACCGCATCCCCGGGATCAGCTGCCACCGCCCCGCGGGCGCCTTCTACGTCTTCCCGGACATCACCGCCACCGGCTGGAACGACCGCGAGTTGCAGAACGCTCTCCTTGACGAGATGGGGGTGGCCACCCTGGCCGGCAGCAGCTTCGGGCCGCACGGCGCCGGCCATATCCGGCTCAGCTACGCGAACTCGGTTGCCAACCTCGAAGCCGCCATCGACCGCATCGCCCTCCACCTCGGCGCCGGGGCGGTCACGCCGGCATAACGCCGCGCCCAGGCGTCGCAGCACCGAGCCGATGACCCGTCCCCGCGTGCGACCCGATGCCGCCACCGCGAGAACGCTGCTGGAAGGGCACGACGTCGTCCCACTGGTCATGGAGCTTGCCGCCGGCGACGAGACGCCGGTCACCATGATGCAGCGCCTCGGCGTCGACGGCCACTGTTTCTTGCTCGAGTCAGCGGCGGCGCCGGGTGGGATACACGGCTTCTCCTTTCTCGGGCACGACCCTGTCGAGCTCGCGCCTGTGGACCGCGCCGACCCTCTCGCGCCACTCAGCGCGGTTCTGGCGGAGCGGGTGGCACCGGTGGCGGGGCTGGAGGCACCGTTCGTTGGTGGCTGGGTCGGCTACCTCGGCTACGAGGCCGCCGGTTGCTACGAGAAGCTGCCGCCGCCGGGAGCGGTGACCCCGGAGCTCCCGATCAGCGGCTTCGCGCTGTATCGCACGTTGACTGTCTTCGACCACGCACGTGCGCGCGTTCTCCTGGTCACGCAGTTGCGACGCGACGACGGCGATGTCGAGGCGGCGCATGCCCGAGGATGCGCTCGACTCGATGCGCTGCGCGCGCGCATCACCGAGGCGCGTCAGCAGCCGGGCGCCGTCGACAACGCGCGGGCGGTCTCCGCTCCGTCCCTGGATACGGGCTATTTCACCCTGGCGCGTCCGACGCTCGCCGATGGTGCATCCACCTTCCCGCGCCAGCAGTTCCTGGACGCGGTGTCCCGCGCGCTCGAACACATCGTCGCCGGTGACATCTTCCAGGTACAGATATCGCGACGCTTCAGTCTCGAGCTGTCGGCGCATCCCTTCACGCTGTACACCGCGCTGCGCGATTCCAGCCCCACCCCGTACCTGTTCTACCTCAGCAGTCCCGACGCCGTCCTTGTCGGCGCTTCTCCCGAGATGCTGGTGCGCGTCCGCGGCGAGCGCATCGACTACCGGCCCCTCGCCGGGACGCGGCGGCGCGGCCACACCGAGGCCGAGGATCTCGCCATGGAGGCCGAGCTGCGCAGCAGCGCGAAGGAGCAGGCAGAGCACCTAATGCTCGTCGACCTCGGTCGCAACGACGTGGGTCGCGTCGCCGCCACCGGCAGCGTCGAGGTGCACGAGATGGCAATCGTCGAGCGCTACTCGAACGTCATGCACCTGGTCAGCGGCATCCGCGCGCGCCTGGCGCCGGGCTGCTCCGCCCTCGACGCGCTGCGCGCGTGCTTCCCGGCCGGCACCGTGACGGGCGCCCCCAAGATCCGTGCCATGGAGATCATCGCTGCGCTCGAGCCCCACGGTCGCGGTCCCTACGCCGGCGCGGTGGGCTACATTGGCAGCGGGGGCGTGCTCGATACCGCCATCGCGCTTCGCACTCTGGTGGTCGCACAAGGACGCGCATACCTCCAGGCGGCGGCGGGGATCGTCGCCGACTCAGTCCCGGCAGAGGAGGCGAGCGAGATCGACAACAAGCTTCTCGCCGCTCTCCTGGCGGTTCGGCGTGTGGCGGCGCTGTGACCACCCTGGGTCGCGGCCAGCTGGCCGGGCGCGTGCTCGTCGTCGACAACTACGACTCGTTCACCTACAACCTGGTGCAGTATCTTGGCGAGCTCGGCGCCGACGTTGCCGTGATCCGCAATGACACGGCCCGCGCCGTCGACGTCATCGCGGCGCGGCCGGCGGCGATCGTGCTGTCGCCGGGACCCGGCCGGCCGGACGATGCCGGCATCTGCGTCGAGCTCGTGGGTGCGGCCGCCGATGCCCGAGTCCCGCTGCTCGGCGTCTGCCTCGGTCACCAGGCCATCGCCGTCGCCTTCGGGGGTCGCGTCGTCAATGCCGGCGTGCTGATGCACGGCAAGTGCAGCGACATCCTCCACGACGCAGCCGGGGTCTTCGCCGGGCTGCCCTCGCCACTACGCGCCACCCGCTACCACTCCCTGGTGGCAGAGCGAGCCACCCTCCCGCCTGCCCTCCAGGTCACCGCCTGGACTGCGGATGGCACGGTCATGGGCGTTCGACACCGCGAGCACGCCGTCGAGGGTGTGCAGTTTCACCCCGAGTCGATCGGGACGCCGCACGGCCGCGCGATGCTCGCCAACCTGCTGGCGGCGGTCATGGTGGCCGCGGCTGCCGGCGCCCCGCGGTGAGCGACCTCGGCGCGCTGGCGCCGATCATCGCCCGCAAGCGCGTCGAGGCTGCGTCCATCAACTGCGGCCGCGCTGCCATGTACGCCCACGCCGCCAACCTCGAGCACGCGCCCGCGATCGAGCGCATCCTAGCCGGTGGAACGGTGATCGCCGAGCTCAAGCGGCGCTCGCCCAGCGGTGGGGTGCTGCGCGCCGGCCTCGACCCCGCGGCTCTGGCCACCGCCTACGAGGCGGCGGGTGCGGCAGCGGTGTCCGTGCTCACCGACGGACCCGACTTCGGGGGCTCGCTCGATGATCTCCGCGCCGTGCGTGCAGCGGTGGAGATCCCTGTCCTCCGCAAGGACTTCGTGGTGTCGCCTGTGCAGGTCGCCGAGGCCCGCGTCGCGGGTGCTGACTGGGTGCTGCTGATCGCAGCAGTCCTCGAGGGGGACACGCTCGAGGAGGCGGTTGCGGCAGCGCGCCGCTGCGGCGCCGGTGCGCTTGTCGAGGTGCACACCGACGGGGATCTCGACCGGGCGCTCGCCTCCGGGGCTGTGTGCATCGGCATCAACAACCGCGACCTCACCACCCTGACCGCAGACCTTGGCACGTTCGCGCGCCTGCGCGCGCGCGTTCCTGCGGGCGTGGTCACCGTCGCCGAGTCGGGCGTGCGCGACGCGGCCGATGTGGCGCGGCTGGTGGGCGAGGGCGCCGACGCGGTGCTGGTCGGCGAGGCATTGATGCGCCACGGCGAGCCGGCCGCGCTGCTCGCCGACATGGTCGCGGCGGCGGCGTCGACGGCAGCGACCGCGCGGAGGGGCATGTGATCGTCAAGGTGTGCGGCGTGCGCACACCGGAGATCGCCGAGACCGCTGTCGAAGCCGGAGCCGACTGGCTAGGCCTGGTCATCGCCGCTGACAGTCCGCGCCATGTCGACGACGCCGCCGCCTGCGCCGTGCGTCGCCAGGTGCGCGGTCGGGCGAGCCTGGTCGGCGTCATGGTCAGTCCCACGTCGTCGGCCTGCGACGAGGCCGCGCAGCGGTACGGGCTCGACGCTGTGCAGGTGCACGGCGAGGCGCCGCTGGCGCTGGCGTGGCAGACGTCGGTGCCGATCATCCGCGCCATCAATGTCCGCGACCCAGGTGTGGCCTTCGTCGAGGGCTGGTGGCCGGACTGCCTGGTGCTGCTCGACTCGGCGCCGCCCGACGACGGCGATCTCCCCGGTGGCACCGGGTTGCGTGTCGACCAGGTCGCCGCTGCGGCGCTGGCGCGGCATCGCCCGCTGATGCTCGCCGGCGGGCTCACTCCGCACAACGTCGCGGCGGCGATCGAGGCGGTGCGGCCGCAGGGTGTCGATGCGTCGAGCGGGCTCGAGTCCACGCCCGGTGTCAAGCAAGCCCACCTGGTGGCGGCCTTTGTCGAGGCGGCTCGCCACGCCGGCGCCGGCGCTGGGCTCGGGGCAGGCTGGTGAGCGACCCGCCCGGTCGCTTCGGCCCCTACGGCGGCGCCTATGTCCCCGAGACCGTCATGCCCGCGCTCGCCGAGCTGGCCGGCGCCATGGAGGACGCCGCCCATGACGCCGGGTTCCAGGAGGAGCTGCGCACCGTGCTGCACGACTGCGCCGGCCGGCCGACGCCGATGACCCAGGCGTCGCGGCTCAGCGCAGCCGGCGGGGGGGCGCAGATCTGGCTGAAACGCGAGGACCTGCTCCACACCGGCGCTCACAAGATCAACAACGCGCTGGGCCAGGTGCTCCTCGCGCAGCGCATGGGCAAGACGAGGATCATCGCCGAGACCGGTGCCGGCCAGCATGGGGTGGCGACCGCGACCGCGTGCGCTCGTGCCGGCCTGGAGTGCACGGTGTACATGGGCGGTGAGGACATGCGCCGCCAGTCGATCAACGTCTACCGGATGCGCCTCCTCGGCGCCGCCGTGGTGGCGGTGGACAGCGGGGCCGGAACGCTCAAGGACGCCACCAACGAGGCGATTCGCGATTGGGTGACCAACGTCCGCGACACCCATTACGTGATTGGCAGCAGCGTCGGCCCGCATCCATATCCAACGCTGGTGCGCGGCCTGCAGCGCGTGATCGGCGACGAGACGCGCGCCGAGTGCCTCGCCAGGCTGCACACCCTGCCGGCCGCGGTCGTCGCCTGCGTCGGGGGCGGCAGCAACGCCATCGGCATCTTCGCTGCGTTCCTCGACGACCGAGCCGTACAGCTGGTCGGTGTCGAGGCCGGCGGCCATGGCCTGGAAGGTGGTGAGCATGCGGCCCCGCTCAACCGCGGACGTCCCGGTGTCCTGCACGGCTCCCACAGCTACCTGATGCAGGACGAGGACGGCCAGGTGCTCACGGCTCACTCGATCAGCGCCGGACTCGACTACCCCGGCGTGGGGCCCGAGCACAGTGCGCTGCGCGACAGCGGGCGGGTGCGCTATGCGTCGGCCGATGACGAGCAGGCCGTCGCCGCGTTCCACCGTCTGTGCCGCCTCGAGGGCATCATCCCGGCGCTGGAATCGAGCCATGCGCTGCATGAGGCCGAGCAGCTCGCGGCCAGCATGCCCGCCCAGTCGGTCGTGGTCGTGTGCCTGTCAGGACGGGGAGACAAGGACATCGCGACGGTCCGTGCCCACGATGGGGACAACCACGATGCCGCCGGGTGAACGTCTCACCGCAGCGCTGTGGGCGGAACGCGCTGGCGGGCTGCCCGCGCTGATCCCCTACATCACCGCAGGATTTCCCCGTCGCGACGACACCGTCGCGGTGCTGCTCGCCGTGCAGGCGAGCGGCTGCGCCGCCGCCGAGATCGGCATCCCCTTCAGTGATCCTCTCGCCGACGGCCCGACCATCCAGCGCGCCGGCTGGCAGGCATTGCGCAACGGCATGACGGCGAGGCTCGCCATCGAGCAGGCGGCCGCCGCGCGCGCCGCCGGGGTCACCCTGCCGCTGGTGTTGATGACGTACATCAACCCGGTGCTCAGCATCGGGGTCGCCCGGTTCTGCGCTGCCGCAGCAGCCGCAGGCGTGGACGGCCTGATCGTTCCCGACCTTCCTGTCGAGGAGGCCGGCGAGGCTCACCACCAGGCCACCGCACACGGGCTGGCGCTGGTCCCCATGGTCGCCCCGACCACGCCCGACGAGCGCATCGCCAGGGCCTGCAGCACCGCCTCAGGTTTCATCTACTGCGTGGGCGTCACCGGGACCACCGGTGCAAGGCGCCATGTCGCCGCCGAGGCGTTTGAGCTGCTCGAGCGCGTGCGCACTCACACCATGCTGCCGCGGGCCCTGGGTTTCGGCCTGGCTCGGCATGAACACATGCTGGCGCTGCGTGGCCGCTGCGAAGTCGCTGTGGTGGGCTCCGCGCTGGTCGATGCCATGGCTGAGCGCCCCGGCGACGGGGCGGGCGCGGCGTCGGAGTTCCTGCGCGGCATGCTGCACACGGCATGACCCGCGCAACCTGGGAGCTGTGATGGACGAGATGCGCATCCCCGGGATCGCGCAGCTGGACGGTGCCACAACCGTGCCCGGCGACAAGTCGATCAGCCACCGTGCTCTCATCCTCGGCGCTCTGATCCGCGGGCGCAGCTATATCGGCAACCTCTCCCCGGCGGCAGACGTCGCCGCCACCGCCGAGGTGCTGCGTCGCTGCGGCGGCGCGGTGCGACCGTTCGACTCAGGCCGCGTGTCGCTGGACGGCGCCGGCCCGGGCAGGACCCTGCAATCGCCGGACGGCGTTCTCGACTGCGCCAACTCGGGCACGACCATGCGGCTGATGGCCGGCGTGCTCGCAGCACACGACCTCACCGCCACGCTCGACGGGGACGACTCCCTGCGACGCCGCCCGATGGATCGCGTCGCGAGGCCGCTCAACGCCGTCGGGGCTGTGGTGACCAGCACCGACGGTCATGCACCGATGCACATCGTCGGCACCCCGTCACCGGCGGGAACCGAGCACAGGCTCGACGTGGCCAGCGCGCAGGTGAAGTCGGCCATCCTCCTCGCCGGCCTCAACGCGAGCGGTCCGACGGTCGTCCACGAGCCGCTGCCGACACGCGACCACACCGAGCGTCTGCTCCACGCTTGTGGTGCCGACCTGGTCGGCGACGGCGAGGCGATCACCCTGCGGCCGGAAGCACTCGATCCCTTCGGCATCACCATCCCCGGCGACATCAGCTCGGCCGCCTTCTTCCTGGCCCTGGCCGCGGCGCGGCCAGGCTGGCGGGTGCGCTGCTCGGGCGTCGGCGTCAACCCCGGCCGAACCGGCATCCTCGAGGTGCTTGCAGCCATGGGTGCGGGTGTCGAGGTGGAGGAGGGGCCGATGGCGGCCGACGTCGAGCCCCAGGGCGACGTGACCGTGAGCGGCGCGCCGCTGCACGGCGTCATCGTGCACCCCGAACTGGTGCCGCGCTGCATCGACGAGCTGCCCGCAATCGCCGTGGTGGCCACGCAGGCGGAGGGTCGCACCGAGATCCACGGCGCCGGCGAGCTGCGCAACAAGGAGTCGGATCGCATCGCCGCGCTGGTCACCGGGCTGCGGGCGTTGGGGGCGTCGGTCGACGAGATCCCCGATGGACTGGTCATCGATGGGCCGGTGCGGCTCCGCCCCGCGCGGCTTCATGCTGGCGGCGATCACCGCCTGGCCATGGCCTGGACCATAGCTGCTGCGCTGGTCGCACCCGGCGACGGCGAGTCCGTCATCGAGGGCGCCGGCTGTGTCGCCGTCTCCTACCCGGGGTTCTTCGACGCCATCGCCGCCCTGGTCAGCGGATCGCGCTGAGCACGAACCCGAGGCCGAGCGCGAGGCCGGTGAGCATGTGCAGCTGCACACAGTCGATCAACCGCATCGTCCAGCCGCGCGCGTCGAGGTCACGGTGCGCGCGCATCGCCGCGCGCACCGCCAGGGCGGCGGGAACTGCCGTGCCCGCGCCCCACCAGGGCAGCGAACGGGTGATGAACCCCGCGGCCAGCACCACAGGGACCCCGATCAGCAGGATCCTGAACTCGATGACGACGCCATCCTCGGACAGACGGGTCGCCAGTGTCCGCTTGCCAACGGCCGCGTCGTGGCTGCGGTCGCGAGCATTGTTGGCGTGCAGGATGCCCGCGGTCAGCAGGGCGAGCGCCGCCCCCGCCCACCACACCGCGCTCGGCACCGCTGACGTCTGGGCAGCCGCGCTGCCCCAGACGACGCCCAGCCCCATCGGCAGCGCCGAGGCCGCTTCGCCGAGCGGTCGGTAGGCCAGCCGCAGCGGCGGCGCCGTATAGGCCCAGCCGATGGCGATCGCCAGCACGCCGACAAGAAGGAGGCCGGGGCGGTGCGAACCCAGCGCGATGCCCACGCCCAGAACGGCCGCTGCCGCGAAGAGACCGGCCCCAATGGCGCGTGCCTGCGCCGCACCGATCCAGTGGAGGCGCATCGCCCGCGATGCCCCGGTGGTGCTGTCGTCATCCGCGCCGGTGAGCGAATCCTCGGCATCGTTGAGGACGTTGGTGCCCGCCTGCAGGAGCAGCGCCAGCAGCAGACAGCCCAGGGCGATCAACGGCTGCACGGTGCGCTGCGGCACCAGCGCGGTTGTGCCCACCACCGAGCTGACCGCGGCGATGGTCAGCGACCGCGGGCGAACGCTCTCCCACAGCACGGCCAGACTGCCCGGGCGGGCGGCCATCACTCGAAATGCAGTCGCAGGGGCGGAGTGCCGATGGCCTCGACGACCTTGAGGTCGCGCACCTCGATGATCACCGGGTGCACAGGCAGGCGGTCGACGAACTGCCGCGCGCCGGGCGCGTGGGCGACGAGCCTGCGGAAGATCTCGAGCCGCCCCGCGTCGTCGACGTCGGGGCGATGGGCCGAACCGCTGCCCTGGATCCATCGCGACGGATTCCCGGGCGAGCACACGAACGCCACCCGCGGGTCGGCGGCGAGGTCGGCGGCCTTGCGCGACCCGTCAAGGACGGCGGCCAGGAGCCGGATGCGGTCGCCGTCGATCTCGGGCGCGAAGAAGACACCGGCCACGTGCGGCCCGGACTCGCTGACGGTGGCCAGGGCGGTGGTGTCGTACGCACGCAGAGCCCAGAGCGCGCGCTCGAGGTCGCCTCCAGCAGCTACCCTCACCGTCGGCCGCCGCAGTCCGCCGGCGCCGGCCAGACAAAAGTTCGACAGAGCGGCACAGGAGCAGCGTACGAAAACCATCCCAGCGCACGACCGCACCTTGGCTGAGGCCTGATGAGCCCGAAGAGCTTCCTCCTCAACGAAGCGATCCACCGCTACCTGCTCGACCATTCGCTGCCCCTCGACGATGTGCAGCAATCGCTGATGGAGCAGACGGCGGCATTGGGCGACGTCAGCGGCATGCAGATCGCTCCCGAACAGGGCGCGTTCCTCACCGTGCTGACCGCCGCGCTCGGCGTTCAGAGTGCCGTCGAGGTCGGAACGTTCACCGGCTACTCTGCGCTCTGTATCGCGCGGGGGCTGGCGCCGGGCGGTCGCCTGGTCTGCTGCGACGTGAGCGAGGAGTGGACGGCGATCGGGCGCCGCCACTGGGCCGCCGCAGGCGTCGCCGACCGCATCGACCTGCGCATCGGCCCCGCATCGGAGACACTGCGCAGCCTCGACGAGGCGCCGACGATCGACCTCGCTTTCATCGACGCCGACAAGCGCGGCTACCGCGATTACGCGGAGCAGCTGATCCCGCGGTTGCGTCCCGGCGGCCTGCTGCTGGTCGACAACGTGCTCTGGGGCGGCAAGGTGATCGAGGCCGACGCCGACGGCGACGCCAACGCCGCCCACATCCGCGCGTTCAACGACTGGTTGGCGGGCAATGACGCCGTCGGCTGCGTGATGCTGCCGATCTCCGACGGCCTGACACTGGCACGCCGCAGGTGAGCTGCTAACGCAACAGGCGGCTGAGCCGGCGGTCGGCGAGGATCCGGCCGTGCGTCTGGCATGTCGGGCAGTACTGGAACGACCGACTCGACAGCGAGACCTCGCGGATGGTGCCTCGGCAGGTGGGACACGGTTGGCCTGCTCGGCCATGAATGCGAAGGTGCTGCTTCTTGTCGGGCTTGAGCTCGCCGATGTCGACCCCCGCAGCGTGCTCCACGGCGTCGGCCATGACGGATCGCAGCGCGGAGTGGAGGCGCCCGACCTCCTCGGCGGTCAGGGCGGTCGCCGGGCGGAACGGCGACAGGCCGGCGGCGTGAAGCACCTCGTCCGAGTAGGCGTTGCCGACCCCGGCGATCAACGACTGGTCGGCGAGAACGGTCTTCAGCTGGCCGCGCCGCTGACCCAGCAGTGCTGCGAGATGCGCGCTGTCGAGCGCGGCGTCGAGGACGTCGACGCCCAGCCGCGCGATCCCGGGAACGTCGCGCAGCGGATCGCGCACGACGTACACGGCGAGACGTTTCTCGGTTCCCTGCTCGGTGATGTCGATGCCGGCGCCGCCCTCGAGCTCGAGCTGCAGGGCGAGCGGGCCGCGGAGGCTGGCACGAGCCTCGGTGAGGCGATCGCGCCAGCGGATCCAGCCGGCTCGGGCAAGGTGCACGACGAGGTGCAGCTCGCCGGCGGTCATGTCGAGGAACTTGCCGTGGCGTGACCAGCCCTCGACCGACGCACCCACCAGCGCGTGGAGCGGTGGGTCGTACGTCTTCAGGGCACCGACCGAGCGGAGCCTGGCCGCGGTGATCGACCGCCCACGCATGCGTTCGGTGAGGCCGGCGGCCAGGGCGGTGACCTCAGGCAGCTCGGGCATGGCCACATGGTGGCGCAGCCGGTCCCAGCCCGGTACCGCACCAACGTAGAATTCCACGACCTTGAGGCCGATGGTCGATGCGTCAGCCGAGCGCACAGACACGCCCGCGCGCCGTCGTTCCGCGGCTTCGCAGTCGCCGGAGGACGTTCTCTGCGTCCCCCGTACCACGATCTTCCCCGACGGGGCCTGGCACGGCCTGGTCACCGGTGGGTTGGAGCGGGTGCTCCGCACCATCCGCGCTGCCTCGGAATACCGGCCCAGGTACCTGGTCGAGGACGACCCGTCGATGCAGCAGATCATCCCCTACTGCGTCGTGCATCACCCCCACGACGGCACCTACCTGCTCACCCGCAGGCTGCGGCGGTCGAGCGAGCGCCGCCTGCACCACCTCTACTCACTGGGTGTCGGCGGCCACATCAACCCGGGGGACGGGGTCGGCGGCGATCCCCTTGTCGGCGGCCTGGAGCGCGAGTGGGCAGAAGAGGTGGTCTGTGGGTCGCCGGCGACAGCCCGGTTGGTGGCCATGCTCAACGACGACACCACCCCGGTGTCGCGTGTGCACCTCGGCCTCGTCTTCCTGGTCGAGCCCACGGTGGCGACCACGTCGGTGCGCGAGACCGAGAAGCTCGAGGGGGAGAGCCTGCTGCTGACTGAGATGCGCCGTCATTACCTGAGCATGGAGTCGTGGTCGCAGCTGGTGTTCGACGACCTTGTCGCGGGTGCCGCCAAACGTGCCGAGCGCAGCCCCTTGACCGTGGAGCTGCCCGCGGCTCCCTGAGTGGGCGGCGGAGTGTCGCCGGGCCGTCGGTATACTCGCGCGATGGCCGTCCGTATCCGCATCCCCGGTCCCCTGCGCCGCCTCTGCGGTGGCGAGTCCGAGGTCGCCGTCGAGGGGGACACGGTGTCGGCCGCGCTCAGCGATCTCGAGAAGCACCACCCGGGTTTCCATGACCGTCTCTACGACGCCGACGGGAAGCTCCGGCAGTTCATCAACATCTACGTCAACGATTCCGACATCCGCTTCAGCCAGGGACTCGACACCCCGGTCGGTGAGCGCGACGAGGTCTCGATCGTCCCGGCCGTCGCCGGCGGC
Organism: Candidatus Dormiibacterota bacterium; assembly: GCA_036561525.1. Lineage (GTDB taxonomy): Bacteria > Chloroflexota > Dormibacteria > Aeolococcales > Aeolococcaceae > Aeolococcus. The sequence goes on from DATBPD010000048.1 coordinate 13,252, forward strand.
TGAGCCGCACCGATGACCGTCGCGGCAGCCCGCGCCACGGGGCGGGCGCGCGCGGAGCTGCCCGACGACGCACTCGACCTTGTGCCCGCCGATGCCGTGGTCGCGGTGGCCATGTCCGGCGGGGTCGACTCCTCGGTCGCGGCCGCACGCTGCGTGGCCCGCGGCCTGCGCGCCATCGGCATCACGCTGGCGATGTGGCCGCGCAACGCCGAACATGATCGCGACCGCGGCTGCTGCTCCGTCGACGCCGTCGAGGACGCCCGCCGCGTGGCCACCACCCTGGGCATCCCGCACTACAGCTGGAACCTCGAGCCCGAGTTCCAGGCTGCGGTGGTCGCGCCGTTCGCCGACGGGTACGCCGCGGGGCGAACGCCGAACCCCTGCGTGCGCTGCAACCAGACCATCAAGTTCGGGGCGCTCCTCAGCCGCGCGCTGCAGACGGGCGCGACGCATCTTGCGACCGGCCACTACGCGCGCAGCGGACGACGCGGTGAGGCGGTGACGCTCCACCGCGCCGCCGCGGCCGCCAAGGACCAGGCGTACACGCTGCACCGCCTCGACCAGCGGCAGCTGCGCCGCGCGGTGTTCCCGCTCGGCTCCCTCACGTCGAAGGCCGAGGTGCGCCACCTCGCAGCCGACCTCGGCCTGGTCACGGCGTCCAAGCCGGATTCGCAGGAGCTCTGCTTCGTCACCGACAACATCCGCAACGACCTTGAGCGCCGCCTGGCCGGCCGCTTCCGCCCCGGTGCCCTGCTCGACACCGACGGCAACGTCGTCGGGGAGCATCGCGGCGTGCCGTTCTACACCGTGGGGCAGAGGTCGGGCATCGCGGTCGCGCCGGCGCGTCCGGACGCTGCGCCGCTCTACGTCGTTGCTGTCGATGCTGGCAATAACACGATCACCGTCGGACCGTGGGCGGCGCTGGAGCGGACCCGGGTCACGCTCGAGGATGTGCACTGGGTCGACGCTGCAGCGTCCGCCGGCGCTGTGCTGACGCTGCAGCTGCGCGCCCACGCTGCCCCGGCGCCGGTCGTGGTGGCCGCCGCCGGGGCTGCGTCGCTGGTGCTCGCGTGCCACCCCGCAGTCACCCAGGTCGCACCAGGCCAGGCGGGTGTGCTGTACGACGGCGACGAGGTGGTGGGTGGCGGGGTGGTGACCTCGTGATCCTCGCCGTCCCCCTGGCACCGACGCCCAGCCAGGTGGTCATCGGCGTCGCTGCCGTGCTCGGCGGTGCGCTGATCGCGACCACCTCAGCCTTCGTCGCCCGGAGGCACGGCAACTGGCTGCACTATCTCGGCACCGCGGGCGGCCTCCTCATCGTCGTCGGGGTCGTCGGTCAACGCACCGCCAACGACGGCTCGCCGATGGGGATATGGAACGCGGGCCTGACCGTCCCACTGGTCGGCGTGGGGCTCAACACGGTGGCGGCGGCGGGCATCATCCTGGCACTGCTCGGCCTGGTCGTCACGCTTCTCTTCGAGCGCGTCCCGGACCCGGACAACCCACCGCGTGCGCTCGTCCACCGGCCCTTCGAGGACGACGACGCGGTGTGACCGCTGGCCGCCTTCGGGCCGGCCGCTGCGGGCGGGCGGCTCACCTGCTTGCGTCTACAATGCCGCCGATGTTCGGCGCCGGAAGCCGCCTCCCCAGCGAGGCGCCGTCCCCGCAAGCGTTTCTCCGCGCCGCCACAGCCCCGCCACTGACGGCGGAGTAGGCGCCGCGGTGTTCTACGTACTCTCCGTTCTCATCGTGCTCGCCGCGCTGGCCACCGTGCTGGCGCCGACGACGCGCCTGGTGCTGCTGGCGGTGCTGGTCGGCGACCTTCTCGTCGGCGTCCTGCTGATCGCCGCCGGCGCGTACCTGCTCGGTGCCATGGCGGTGGTGGTGCCGGCCTTGTGTCTGCTCGTCGTTGCCGCCCTGCTCCGCCGCGGTGGCTACGCTGCGCTGCTCGCCGACATCCCCGGGGCGGCGGCGGGGTGGCAGCTGGCCACGGCGGCCTGTGCCGGCATCGGCGTCCTGCTGCTCTGGGTCACCTCGACCAGGGTCGACGACGTCGCCAACGCCTCCGCGGGACCCGACCTGGTCACGGTCCTGCACTACCGCACCCCGGTGAGCTTGGGGGTCGCGGCGGTGCTGGCCATCGTGGCAATCGGTGGGGCCGTGATGATCGCGCGCACCGCGGAGGACGAGCGGGTGCTCGATCGCGCGGCCGAGCAACGCCGGCTCCGTGAGCAACGCAGCCGGTTGCGCCGCGAACATCGGGCGGCGGCGCGCGCGCAGCGTGGCGGCCGCGGCGGCGCCGCGCAGTGAATGTCGGTCCCGCCCACTACGCCGCGCTGAGTGCCGTCCTTTTCGCGGTCGGCCTGCTCGGTGTCTGTGTGCACCGCAACGCGATCGCCGCCCTGGCGTCGCTGAGCGTTCTCTTCAGCGCCCCATTGGTGGCGGCGGTCGGGTTCGCGGAGAGTGGTGACGGCTCGGTCCCGCGCCTTGGCGATGCGCTGGCTCTCTTCATTTTGGCGGCCCTCTGTGCGGAGTTGATCGTCGGCGGCGCGATCGCCGCGCTTCTCTGGCGCCGCGCCGAGACCGCCGACCTCGACGAGCTGGACGAGCTGGACGCGTGAGGTGACCGTCATCCTCAACCTCACGTGGGCTGTCGTCCTGCTCCCGTTGGTTGGCGTCGGGGTGGCCTTCCTCGCCGAGAGCCCGCGGCGCGCCGCGCAGACGGGAATCGCATTCACCGGCCTAGCGTTTGGCGCCGCTGTCGCGGTGCTCATCTTTCGGCTCACCCACAACGTCGCGCTGTACGAGAACACGCAGACGTTCTGGGACCTGCAGACCACGTCCGCGTCGCCAGCCGACAGCAGCCTGTTCTCCAGCGACTTCCTGGTGCTCTGGGGGATCCGCGTGGACCCGCTCAGCGTCGCCTTCATGGCCTCGGCTCTTCTACTCTCCCTGGCAGCCCAGCTCCACGCCCTGGCATCGCTGCGTGGCGACGCCGGGTTCCGGCGCTTCTTCTGGCTGGCCGGGTTGCTCACCTTCGGGCTGCTGGCGCTGATCGCCAGCCCCAACCTCTTCCAGCTCTGGCTGGGTTGGGAGGTGACCGGCGTCGCCGCCTGGATGCTGGCGGCGCACCACTGGCAGCGCTCCGGGACCGGTGCGCTCTCGACGCGAACGTTCGTGGTTCTCCGGATCGCCGATCTCGCTCTCCTTGTCGGGCTGGTGATGACATACGCGAAATTCGGTCGCTCGGTCGGTTCACGACCGCCGACGTCGGGCGCGCAGGCCACCGATCCCTTCTCGTTCTCCGTCCTCGCCACGCAATGGCACCTCGGCCATTTCGGAGGCGTCGCCGGGGTGGGCGCCAGGACGCTCGTGGTGCTGGCAGTGCTCTTCGTCCTGGCCGCAGTGATCCGGTCAGCGGTCGGACCGTTCCACGTGTGGCTGGCCGGAGCCCTCGAAGCCCCCGTGGCCGGGCTGGCGCTGGTCGGGGTGGCGACGCTGGTCCCCGCCGGTGTGCTCATCGCTCGGCTGTACCCGCTGCTGATCGAGGCTCCTCACCTGCTGACCGTCGTCGCCCTGGTGGGCACCGTCGGGTCGGTGGGTGCTGCCGTGCTTGCGCTCGCCCAGCGCGACCTGTTCCGGCTGGGGATGTTTGCTGTGGCCAGCCAGGGCGGGTTGATCCTCGCCGGCTTCGGGATGGGCGGGTTCAGCCCGGCTCTGTTCGCACTGTTCACGGCGTCGTGCCTGGTGGTGGTGTACTTCCTCGCCGCAGGCAACCTCAGCCGCGCCTACCGAACCCGCGACATCGCCGAATGCGGCGGAGCGCGCCGCCGTTTGCCGGGGACCACGCTCGCGCTCGGGTTCTGGGCGGCAGGGATCAGCGGCCTCAGCCTGAACACCTACAGCGTGTTGTCGGCGACGTTCCGCAACACCCAACCGGTGGGCGGAGCCGCAGGCACGGTCACCAAGGTCGTCGTTGCGGCTGGCGTCCTCGTGGCCGTGGCGCTGACCGCGCTGTACGCGTTCCGGGTGCTCTTCCTGGTCGCCGGCGGCGACCCGGTGCGGCGTCGCGGCTTCGACAGCACCCGGCTGCGAGAGGCGGAGCTGCCAGCCCGGCGGGCGGTGCAACTTGCTCTCGCCGCCGCCCTCGTCGCCACCCTCGCGGGCATTCCTGGCGCCGGCGTCACCTTCAGCCACTTCATCTTCTACGGCGCCATCCGCCAGCAGCTCGCGCTCGATTTCGGGGCGCTTGCGCTGGTCGCGCTCATCGCTGCCGCCGGCGCGCTGGCGGCCTGGTGGATGTTCTCGCCGTCAGCGGGGGGCGCCCCCAACCCCGTCCGTGCGCGCCTGTCCCGCTCCGCCGCCCTGCTGGCCGGCCCAACACCCGCGGAGCGGGTCACCGCGATCGTCCCGGCGACGTTGCTCCGAGCCGGCGGGGTGCTCGACGAGGTCGACAGCCAGCTCCTCGAGCCGATTCCCGACGCGGTGGGGGAGAGCGTGGCCCTCCTCAGCGCCTGGCTGGCTCGCCTGCGGACCCCGCGAATCGCTCTCTCGACGGCCGCCGCTTTCGCGGTGATCGCCATCCTCCTGGCAGCGTCGGTGCTGGCGGTGACCGGCCACTTCCCGGTGCGCACCCAATGAGCACAGCTCTCCAGGCCATCTGGTCGGCGGCGTCGGCGGCGCAGCAGGCGCCGCGCATGGCAGCGGCGTTCCAGCCATTGCTGGCTGCCCTGACGCCGGCGCCTGCGACCGCGCCGGCCGTCACCGCGCCCGCGGTGGTTCCCACCGTACCTCCCGCCACCGCGCCGGCGCTGCCCAACGTCATCCCGGCCCCTGCCAACACCAACGGGATCGACCTGCCGTCGGTGCTCCTCAGCGTGGTGGTCTGGGTCACCACGGTCGCGGCGCTGCTCATCGTCTTCCTTCCCGAACGAACCCAGGAACAGCGCAGCCGCATCCGTTCCATCGCACTGGCGGCGGCGGCCACGTCGCTGGGGCTGACGCTGATCACGCTCGGCTCCGCCATCTCGCTCGGCGTCGCTGCGACGCCTGATCAGCTGCACGAGGAGAACGCCTCGTGGATCACGCACTTCGCCTTCACCGTCCACTATCACCTGAGCGCCGACGGGGTCACGCTCTGCCTGCTCACCCTGAGCACAGTGGTCTTCACCTCGGTGTTCCTGGCGGCGTGGAAGCGGCAGGAGCGCATTCGTCTGTACTGCGCCCTTCTGTTGCTCGCAGAGACCTCGGTCAACGGTGCTCTGTGCGCTGCCGACGTGGTGGTTTTCGTGCTGTTCTTCGCGATGCAGGCGGTGCCGCTCTACCTGCTCATCCGCTGCTTCGGTGGCGCCGGGCGCCAGCGCGCCGCGATGCGGGCGGGCGTGACCTGGCTGGTCAGCACGGTCCTGCTGCTCATCGCCTTCGTGCTCGTCATCGTCCACAGCGGCGGCCACAGCTCGGACCTAGCCGACCTACTCACCGCGACGACCCCTCTCGCCGACAAGGTCGGGATCGCCGCGTTCTGGCTGGTCTTCGCCGCGCTCGGGTTGGGCTTCGTGATCGTCCCGCTCCACACGCTGCTGCTCGAGGCGAGCGCGACGGCCAGCACGGGGGTGGCCGCGGTGATCTCCGGGGTCTTGGTCCGGCTGTCCGGCTACGCCATGCTGCGTTTCGCGGTCGGCCTGTTTCCCGTGCAGGCACAGCGATACGGCGCTGCGCTGATGGTCCTGGCGGTGCTGAGCGCGGTGTGGGGCGTGCTGGTGACACTCGCCCAGCGCACCCTGCGCCGCCTGGTCGCCGCTGTGACGATCGGCCAGATGTCGCTGGTTCTGCTGGCGATCTCCGCGCCGAACACCATCTCGCTGGAAGGGGCTGTGCTGCAGCTGGTGGGCGGCGGCTTGAGCACCGCGCTGCTTGTGCTGCTCTGCGGGATCATCGAAGGTCGCACCCGCAGCGCTCCGCTGGCCCGCATCGGCGGCCTGGCCGCACACGCGCCGCGGATCGGAGCCTTCTGGGTCTTCGCGTGCCTGGCTGCCCTGGGTGCACCACTCCTCGCCGGGTTCAGCGCGGAATTCATGCTCTTCACGGGCGCATTCCCCATCCACCCGTACGCGACGGTCTTCGTGGCGGCAAGCACCGCGGTGTCGACCGGGGCGCTGATCTGGTCGGCGCAGCGCGTCTTCATGGGGCCGATCCGCGAGGAGTTCGCCCGGGTCCGGGACGCCACCGCGCTCGAGCTGAGCTACCTGTGGCCCCTGGTCGTCTTCCTGGTCGCGTTCGGGGTGCTCGCCGGGCGCGTGGTGCCGGTGATCGGGACCGGGCTGACCAAGATCGCGGCGTCACTGGGGGCGGGGCAATGAACCCGGGCCTGTCGATCCTCGTCGGTCTGCTGCCGGCGGTGATGCTCGCCGGCGGCGCGCTGATGTGCGCCGTGGTCGCCGTGCTCCGGCCGCGCACCCGGGCGTCGCTCTACTGCTGGATCACCCTGCTGGCGACGGCGGGCGCGTTCGCGGCCGCGATGCTCGAGCTTGCCGCCATGACCCACACCCCGAGCGGCGTTGGACGGGTGGCGTACGAGGGCGGCCTGCTGATCGACCGCTTCCACGTGTTCGGCAGCGTGCTGCTGTGTGCGGTGGTCGCCCTCACCGTGCTCGGCGCGCAGGCCTACCTCCGCCGGGCGCCGGCGCGCGCCGGCGCCTTCTGCGCGCTGCTGCTGCTCAGCGCGGCGGCGTCGGTGATGCTGATTGCGCAACGCGAGATGGCGGCGTTCACCATCGACTTCGCGCTGCTGATCGCCTGCCTGGTGCTGTTGACCGCCATCACCAAGACGTCGAGCGTCACCGCCGAGGCGGCGTTCAGGCAGGTGCTCAGCGGCGGCATCGCTTTGGCGACCTCGGTGTATGGCCTGGTGCTCGTCTACGCGGCAACCGGCACCACTGACCTGTCGAGGCTGGCCAGCGGCTTGCGGGTGAACGGCACCCATGTGGACCCGGTGCTTGCCGTCGTGGGCATCTGCCTGGTCGTGGTTGGGTTGCTGATCGTTGTCGGGGCGCCTCCGCTGCAGGCGTGGACGCGACACGTGCAGGAGGCAGCCCCCGCTCCGATCGCCGCATTCTCATCCGCGCTCGGCGTGGTCACGGGTGCCGCGGTGCTGGCGCGGTACGCCGTCGAGGGATTCGGCGCCGGCAGCTCGCGCTGGACGGTTCTGGTCGACGTGCTCGCCGTCGTCGCCATGGTCTCCGGGGGCGTTCTCGCCATCCGTGCCAGCAGCATTCGGCGGCTCATCGCCGACCTCTCGATCGTCCAGGCCGGGTTTCTCCTGCTCGCGGTCGCGGCCACGGCCAAGGGCGTCAGCGGACAGGCCGCCGCTGGGCCGACCGCACTGCTGTACGCGCTGATGGGCGCGGCGATGTCGCTGCTCGCCGCGCTGCTCCTCGCCGGCATCTTCGATGCCGCCGGCCTCGGCACCGGCATCGACGCGTATCGCGGCGTGGGCCGTCGTGCCCCGACCACGGCCGGCTTTCTCGCCCTGGCGCTGCTCGCACTGGCCGGGATGCCGCCGCTGGTCGGGTTCATCGCCCGCCTGCTCATCGCCGAGGCGGCCTTCGACAGCGGCGCCGGCTGGGCGGTGGCCGCTGCCGGCGTGGCGGTGACCCTCTCCGGGGTGGCGCTGCTCCGCTGGCTGTCGGCGATGTATGCCGAGGATGAGAATGAGGCGCCGTTTGCGGTGACCACGACGCCACTCATCTCCAGGGTCACGGCGTGGACCGCGGCGGTGCTCGGGCTTCTTCTCGCGGCGTTCGCCGGACCGCTGCTCTCGCTCGCCGGCGGGGGCGCAACCGCTCTTCACTGATGCCCGACCTCCCCGGTCGCGGGGACCGCCCGATGGGCTACCTGGGGATCAGCCGGCGGCCGACCCGGCGCGAGTGGCGCCGTGCCCTGCTCCTCTTCGCCGGCGGCATCGTGGCGCTGACGCTGATGTTCTTCTTCATCCATCCGCAACCGAGCCTGCTCGCGGTCGGCAGCAACGCCCCGGCGATCAACCTCGATTCCGCCGAAGGTGGCCTGATCCGCGTTCCGGCGGCAGCCGGAGGCCAGCCGTACGTGGTGGAGTTCTTCGGGGCGGGCTGCGCCCACTGTCAGCAGGCCGCCGGTCAGCTGTGCAACGAGAAGGTGCCGGTGTTCGCCGTCGACGCCGCCAAGGAGTCGGCAACGACAATCACCGCGTTCCGTCAGCAGTACGCCCGGGGGTGCTCCTATCCGATGCTGCTCGACCCGACGTTCAGCGCGGTGATGGCCTATGCCGTCAGCGCCGTGCCCACCGTGTACGTGGTCAAGCTGGGCAGGATCGTCTTCGCCGGTGCGGGACTTGACGGGGTGTCCGCGCTGCCGTCCGCTGTGCAGAGGGCGATCGGTGGCTGACAGCACGGTGGTTCGCGGCACACCGCCGCCGGTGCTCGCGTGGATGTTCGGGGCGGCGGCGACGGCGCTGCGCGGGATGGGACAGAGCAGGTACGTGGTCGCCGACGCCGCCGGCGCGGTCACCTACGCCCTCCAACCGCCCCGCAAGCGGCGACTGTGCGCCGAGCTGCACAGCCGGGCGGCCGGTGGGCTGGGGCCGGCGGAGGCGCGGCGCCGCGCTCGGGCCAGCTACCGCTCGTACGCGCGGATGATCGTCGACACTGTGTGGATCCACGCGATCGGGCTCGATGAGCTGTTCGCGCACGGCGCCGTCGAGGGCGTCGAGCACCTCAACAACGCACGTGACGCCGGCAAGGGCGGGATTCTCATCATCGCCCACTTCGGCAGCTGGGACGTCGCCGCCAGCCTGGCCCTGGCTGCGGGACATCCGATCAGCACCGTGATGGCCCCCGTCGGCCCCCAGTGGATCACCGAGTTGCTGGCCTGGTCGCGCAAGGCCAAGAAGATGGAGCTGTTCACCCCCATGGCCGCTGCGCGCGGCCTGCTTCGTGCCCTCCGCGGGGGGCGCATGGTTGCGTTGCTGATCGACATCCCTGAGGGAGGGCCGACCACCACGGTGCAGTTCTGCAACGGCCCCGTGGACTTCAGCACCGGCCCCGCATTTCTCGCTCGCCGTACCGGCGCGCCGATCATCCCCGCCGAGTGCTGGCGCACCGACGCCGGCTACATCCTGCGCTTGCGTGATCCGTTGGTGGCGGGCGAGGACGAGGACGACCAGGCCGTGACGCAACGGGTGGCGACAATCCTCGAGCAGCCCATCCGTCGAATCCCTGAGCAGTGGTATCCGTTCAACGAGATCTACACGGACCGCATGTGATGACCAAGGCCCGGGCGCAGCGGCGGCGTTGCGGTCCACGTAGACTGCGGGCCGCATGAGTGCCCCCATGTCCGTCCGGCGCGGCGGAGCAGCCATCGCGGCGGCCACGGGATACGTGATCGGATCGATCCCCTTCGGCCTCCTCCTGGGGCGCGCTGCACGCGGCCTCGACGTGCGCGACCTCGGCAGCGGGAGCATGGGCACCACCAACGTCCTCCGCGCCGTCGGTCCCGGGGCTGCGGCAGCCACCTTCGCCCTCGACGTGGCCAAGGGGGCGGCCGCGATCCGTTGCGCGCGCGCCCTGGACGCCGGACCCGCCGGCGAGGTGACCGCCGGCATCGCGGCGATGGTCGGACACTCCTGGCCGGTCTTCGCCGGCTTCCGGGGCGGCAAGAGCGTCGCCACCGCCTTCGGGGTCCTGCTCGAGATATCGCCGGAGGCGTCGCGGTGGGCACTCGCCGGGGGCGTGGCCGCGCTTGCCACCACCCGCACCATGTCGGTCGCGTCCCTGGCTGCCGCCGGCTCGGCGACGGTGGGGGCGGGTGTCGCTGTGGCGCGCGGTGGCGAGGTCGCCCCGCTGGTCTTCACCGGGCTGGCGAGCGCGCTGATCGTGGTGCGACACACTGCCAATGTCCGGCGGCTGCTGCGTGGCCTCGAGCCGCCGATCAGCCTGTCCAAGCCCGGCGGCTGATATCCGGACTTTGCGGTTTTGTGACTGTGCCTCTAGGGTCAGGGCGCGAGGGTGCGGGTATGATCGAGGCATGCGCCGGCCACGTCCGCATCGTCTGACCGGATCGGTCCCACGGCTGCTCGCGGCCGCCGCGATCGCTGTGCTCGGCGCCGCCGGCATCGCCACCGTCGCCTCGGCGTCCAGCCCCGGGCTTGACCTGGGCGGCCTGCGCATCGCTCTCCCGCCGTTGCCGATCCCGACACCCACGGTGTCACTGCCCATCCAGACGTCACCACTTGGCTGTGTCCTGGGCGTCCTCTGTCCTCCGACCCCGCCGCCGACGCCGATCGTGCCACCGCTGCCGGTGCACACCCCCACGCCGATTCCGTCGCATCTGACGACTCCATCGCCGGTGAGCACCACCTGCCCGCCGGCGTGCCCCGGCGCTGGCAAGAGCTCGAGCCCGGGCATCAGCGCCGGCGCTGGCAGCGCGGCCGGTCCGAGCCGCGGTGGGAGTGGGAGCGGTGGCGGGGCAGCTGGTGGCGGCGTGTCCGGTAGCTCAGGCGCACCTGGATCTGGCTCCGCAGGCTCGGCCGCTGCGGCCGGCTCCGGCACAGTCGCCGGACCCGGGCTCACCCTGGCGCAGCCGGTAGCCGTCGAGCAGCTGAGCCCCCTGGCCGGGATCTCGTTCGGCCGGGCGCCGTACCTCTGGCCGCTGTTCGTGTTGCTCGACGTGATCGCCGCGTGCGCCGTCGTCTTGGCGGTGAGGAAGAGCTGGTCGACGCTCGGCGTCGACTGAGCCGCTCACCAGGCGGCATAGGGTGATCCGGCAACTGCGACGGTCCTTCGCGGCCAAGCTGGTCGCCGGCGGGTGCGTGCTGGCGCTGGTGGTGGTCAGCGGGGTGGCCGGCTACCTCATCTACAGCCGCACCACGCAGACGCGGGTGGCAGCTCAGAGCAACGCCGACAACCGCGTCGGGGTCATGGCGCAGGTGCTCGAACGATTCACCGGGGCCCAGTCGCTGAGCGCAGCCGCCAGCCTCGCCGGGCAACCAATCCTGCAGGCCGCACTCGCCTCTTCCGACCCCGCAACGGCTGTCGACGCGCTGTTCGCGCGCGGCGCATCGGTCGACCTCACCGGTGAGGTGCTGCTGGTGAGCGACCGTTCCGGGCGGTTGGTCCACACCCTGGCCTCGCCGAGCGTAGCGGGGCTGGCGCCGATCACCACGCCCCCGGAGGCAATCGGCACAGCCCTGGCTCGCGGCCAGTGCCAGCGCAGTGATGGCGGCCCCACTGCCGGCGGGTGCGGGATCGAGATCCTCGCTGGCGGAGAACCTGTCTATGTCGTCGCTGTGCCGGTGCTCGAGGGCGGCACGGTGGTCGGGGCGGTGGCCTATGCGGCGCCGCTGGCTGACCAGCTGGTTCGCTTCCAAGCGCTGTTCGGCTTCCCGACGGCGTTCGTGCCGGCGCAGGGCATCGACAGGGAGTTGCGCCCCAGCCTCGGCGGAAGCGCGACCTCCGACCCAGCTCTGCGCAGCGTGCTCGCACAGGCCGCCAGGGCATCGTCCTCGAGGACGGTCAGCGCGATCTACGACGCCCCCCTGAGCGGCGGCGGCACCGGGTCCGTTGCAGGCAGTTTCGTGCCGGTGCGCGCCGCCGCAGGCGAGCTCAGCGGCTTCATGGGAGTCGAGGTCCCCGTGGCGCAGTTCGCCGGCGACGAGCGCGCCGACATCATCGTGCTGGCACTGATCGCGATCTTCCTTCTTCTGTTCGTCGCGCTGGTCGTGATCCTTTTTGTGAACCGCTTCGTCAAGCGGCCGATCGCGCGCCTCGAGGGCGGCGTCGCGCGCATCGCCGGAGGCGACTACGCGACCGCGATCCCGGTGCGCTCCGACGACGAGCTCGGCAGGCTGGCGGCCAACGTCAACCGCATGCGGGACTCGATCGCCGGCTACGTGGGCCAGATCGAGGAGGCCAGGGCGCGCCTCGACAGCGCCCTGGAGCGGGTCAGCGCCGTCTCCCGCGCTCTGACCACCACCACTCGCGGCGTGACCGGGTTGCAGCAGGCGGTGGTGCGCACGGCGGCCGCGATCGGCGGTGGTGCCGCGTCGTCCGTGCTGGCAATTCGCAGCAACGACGTGCTGGTGCCCGCCGCCAGCGCGGGGGTGGTGCCCTCCCTCGACGACTGGCAGGGACTCGACGCGGTCCTGAGAGGGGAGACGGTGCGTCTCGAACACCCTGAGCACGGCGTCATGGTGGCAGTGCCGATGTTCTACCAGGAGAGCGTCGCCGGCGCGCTCGCGGTCATCACCCCACAGCCAACCACCGATGCCGACGGCCCCGTCGACGTCGACGTTCTGGCCGTCCTTGCCAACAACGCGGCGATCGCCATGGAGAACGCCCGTCTCTTCGAACAAGAGCGGCACACTGTGCAGCGACTGCTCGAACTCGACTCCCTCAAGGCCGACTTCCTGGCTACCGTCCAGCATGAGCTGCGCACGCCGCTGACCGCAATCCTCGGGCTGGCCGACCTTCTCGAGATGTGCTGGGACGCGTGGGAGGAGGGCCCCAAGCTGGAGGCCGTGCGTGACATCCAGGTCGCCGCCAAGAACCTCCAGGACATCGTCGAGACGGTCATCGACTACTCGGTCATGGAGGACGTGCAGCTCGGCCTCAGTCCCACGTTGGTGCCCCTTCGCGCGGCTGTCATCACGGCGATCGAGCAGGCGGGCGAGCGCTACAAGGACGGCATCCCGGTGCCGGTTGACGTCGTCGGAGACGACGACCTCACCGCGTTTGCCGACGCCGACCGTCTCGTCCAGGTCCTGCGTGCGCTCATCGACAACGCGGTCAAGTTCGGCGAGGAGCAGGGGCGGGTCACCGTGTCCTTCGCGCCGGTCGCTGGCGATCGTGGGGTTCGAATCGAGATCGCAGACCAGGGAGTGGGCATCCCTCCCGCTGATCTTCCCCGTGTCTTCGAACGCTTCTACCAGGTCGACAACACCGCCACCCGCAAGTTCGGCGGTGCGGGCATGGGCCTCGCCCTCGTCAAACGCCTGGTGGAGGCGCACGGGGCAGCCGTCGAGATCGAGAGTGTCGAGGGAGCGGGAACGCGGGTGATCCTGCTCTGGCCGGCATCGCCGGCGGTGGCGGCCGGCGAGGCGCGCGCGGCAGTCGAGGAGCAGGAAGCGCTGTCCGAAGAGCAGCCTCCGCGCCCTGCCGTGCCAGTACAATGACCGCGGTCGCGCTAGATGGGGCGTTAGCGGTGCCCTGTACCCGCAATCCGCTACAGCGGGGTCGAATTCCCCACCGAGGGGGCGTGGCGTTGGGTCTGCTCCGAGCGCGCCGGCGCTGACGATCGGGTCCTACGCAGCCCGGGTCTGTGAACCCCGTCAGGTCCGGAAGGAAGCAGCGGTAAGCGGTCCCCCGGGGGTGCCGTAGCCAACCTGGTCCGAGCTGGACGATCGGGTGAGCGCCGGCGTCACGTCAACGACGTGGGGTGCGCGGCTTCCCCACGCGGCAAGGCCGCGCGGGGTCCCCTGCCTTTCCACCTCACTCCCCACTCGGCGCGACTCCGCGCCGGCTCGGCGTTCGCCTCGCGCTGCTTTCGCGGGTTGCGACGGTGCCGCTCTCGGGCGCGCTATCGTGGGTCGGTGGCCACTGCTCTGTACCGGCGTTACCGATCGGCGCGGTTCGGCGACCTGATCGGCCAGGACATGATTGCAACCACGTTGCGCAACGAGGTGCGCGCGGGCAGCCTTGCGCATGCGTACCTGTTCACCGGGATCCGTGGCACCGGCAAGACGTCGACCGCGCGCATCCTGGCGCGGGCGGTCAACTGCCTCGACCTGCAGGACGGTGAGCCGTGTAACTGGTGCAGCGCGTGCATCGAGATCACCGACGGCAGTTCGGTGGATGTTCTTGAGATCGACGCGGCGAGCAACCGCGGCATCGACGAGATGCGTGATCTTCGCGAGAAGGTGAAGTACCTGCCCGCGGCACTGCGACGCAAGGTGTACATCATTGACGAGGCGCACATGCTCACCACCGAAGCATGGAACGCATTCCTCAAGACGCTGGAGGAGCCGCCACCGCACGTGCTCTTCGTGCTGGCGACAACAGAGCCGCACAAGGTGCCCGAGACGGTGCGCTCGCGTGTCCAGCGGTTCGACTTCCGCCGCGTCTGTGCTGCCGACATCAACGCCCATCTCACCCGCATCCTCGAGGCTGAGGGCGTGCCGGCACAGCCCGAGGCCCTGGCTCTGCTCGCCCGAGCGGGACAGGGGAGCGTGCGGGATGCCCTGTCGCTGCTCGACCAGGCGCTGGCGGGGGGCGATCGGCCGCTGACCGCCGACAGCGTGCGCCGGGCGCTGGGTGTGGGCGATCCAGCCGCGCTGGAGGCGCTGCTCCACGCTCTGGCCGGCGGTGACGGAGCCGGCGCGCTGCGTGCGGTCGCGGCAGCTTTCGACTCCGGGGCTGATCCCCGCCAGTTGCTTCGCGAGGCCAGCAGGCTCAGCCGCGCCGCCGAGTTTGCCGCCCTCGGCCACCTCGAAGGCGCCGACGTGGCGCCGGATGAAGCCGAGCTCGCGGTGGTGCTGGCGCGGGTGGCGCCGGCTGGGTTCTGGCTGCGCGCCCTCGAGCTGCTACAGGCAGCCGAGCTGGAGTTGCGCCAGCCGGTCGATGCCCGCCTTCAGGTGGAGTTCTGCGTCATGCGCCTGGTCAGGGAGACAACCCTGGGCGAGTCGCAGCTGGCCGCCCTCGAGGCTCGCGTTGCCCACCTCGAGGGCGGAACGCCTGCTGCACCGCCACCCGCGGCGACACCGCCGCAGCGAACGGCCCAGCGACAACCATCGCCGCTGCCGCCGGCCGGAGCAACGCCACCCGCGCCCGCGCCCACGCCGCAGCCCGCATCCACGGCTGTGGTTGGCGAAGCAGAAGCGGTGCCCGAGGCGGCCGCTGGCGGTGGCCCCGAGCTCACCAGCGTCGAGTCCTGGCAACAGCACTGGTTGGCGCTCCTCGAGGCGGTCAACCGCCGGGATCGGGCGCTTGCCGGTGTGCTCCGCGATTGCCGCGCTGTCGGAGCCGACGAGACCTCACTGACAGTCGGCGCCCCGTACAACTTCCATCTCGAGAAGCTGAACGACCGGGCCCGTCTGGCGCTGCTGACCGAGGCCGCAAGCGAGGTGGCCGGGTCGCCACGGCTGGTCGACACGAGGTACGTCGGCGAGGGAACGGCCACGCCGAAGCGGCCCGGTGGCACCGGTGAAGCCACCCAAGCCGTCCTCGATGCCTTTGCGGGAAGCCGGGTGACGTCGACCAGGCTCCGCGAGGACGCCGACCGGCCGTCCGGCGGCGGCGCTGCGTAGACTGCCCCCAAACCGGCAGGAGATTCCGATGAACAGCAACATGATGAAGCAGCTGCAGCAGATGCAGACCAAGATGGCAAAGCTCCAGGACGAGCTCGGCGACATGACCGTCACGGGAACCGCTGGTGGTGGCGCCGTCACGGTGACGGCCAACGGCCACCAGAAGGTCTTGTCGGTCGCCATCGAGCCGGAGGCGCTCGAGGAGGGCGCCGAGCTTCTCGCCGACATGTTCCTCGCCGCCGCCAACGACGCGCTCGACAAGGCCCGCGAGCTGGCGGGACAGCACATGGGCCAGCTCACCGCCGGGCTGGGACTGCCGCCGGGCCTGCTCTGACGGATGGGCCTGATCCCCGCGGCGGTCGAGCGGCTGGCCGCTGAGTTCGGGCGTCTGCCCGGCATCGGGCCCAAGACCGCACAGCGCCTGACCTTTCACTGCATGGGCGCGACGCCGGAGGCCACTGCTCGGCTGGCAGCCGCACTCGATGAGCTGCACGACGGGGTCCGGCCGTGCAGCCAGTGCTATTTCATCGCCGAGGGAGATCTCTGCGCGGTGTGTGCCAACCCGCGACGCGATCGGACCGTGCTGTGCGTCGTCGAGGAGCCGCTCGATGTGCTGGCGGTGGAGCGGAGCGGGGAGTTCACCGGCATCTACCACGTGCTCGGCGGAGCGCTCTCGCCGATTGACGGGGTCGGCCCTGACCAGTTGAGGATCGACGCCCTGGAGCGCCGCCTCGACGATGGGGAGGTCCGCGAGGTGGTCATCGCCACCGACCCGGACGTCGAGGGGGAGGCCACCGCCCATTACCTGGGCGAGCGGCTGGTCTCTCGCGGGATCATCGTCTCCCGGCTCGCCCACGGCCTTCCCGCCGGGGCCGACCTCCAGTACGCCGACGAGGTGACGGTGGCCCGCGCCTTCGCCGGCCGTCGCTCTCTGTAGAGCCCCGCGGTCACTGGCGCGCGGTGTTGTGTCGTGTATCGTTCTATACCGCATCGGCAGGGTGGAAGACAGTGTTTCGGCGCGACCCCACCCCCCCGCCGAACTTGACGCTGGGCCTCTGACTCGCTACACTGCCCCTCTTGCCCGGTTGGCCGTTGCTGCCCGGGAAGTGCTGCGTTTTCCCAAAGGTTGGGATTCGCGCGCGTCGAGAACCTTGACAATTGAAGAGTGGAGACGACTTTCCGCAAGGGCCTAGGGCTCACGGTTCGCCGTGGGCTGGTGAGGCACCTCGTCTGAATTCGTCGAATACCGGGCTCGGCCCGGTGAGACGTTTTTTCGGAGAGTTTGATCCTGGCTCAGGATTAACGCTGGCGGCGTGCATGAAACATGCAAGTCGAGCGCGGTGCGTGGCTTCGGTCACGCATCTAGCGGCGCACGGGTGAGTAACACGTGAGCAACCTACCTTCGAGTTCGGGAT
>DATBPD010000049.1:0-2769 GCA_036561525.1 Candidatus Dormiibacterota bacterium
GCAACCTCTCCGCCGGCTCCACGGTAAGCGCTCACCCCAGCGTCATGCTACACGCGTCCACCGGAGACCCGCCACGAGTTGGCGGCGACTAATCACGGGCTCGCACCGAAGGGACCTCTTGCTCACATCCCGGTCACGTAGCAGGGAACCCGGGTGATCCTGGTCAGCCAACCGGGAGCATCCTCCAGGCAAAGCTGGCCTGAATGTGGTCGTCGCGGAGTTCGTAGCCAGTTTGGGCCGATTACACGGGTCGTGGGTCGCGGGTATCGCGGGGAGGCCCAAGGGACCCGCCGTTGGACAACGGGGGCCACGCTCAATCAAGCCAAGGCGCAGGTCATCGGCGGCAATGTCGCAGGTGCGTGTGGTCGCGACGCTGGCGCGCGGCGTCGGCATGCGATTGGCGCGCACGCAGTGACGCCGGCGAGAAGCCGTCTTGGGAACACGCTGAGCTCGGTCTACTATCGGGCTATGGGCAAGCTGGTGCGAAGGACGGCGGACGGCGACGAGGTGCTGGCCGAGTGGGTGCCGGGTGATGCGACATCGGTGACCCAGGCTGAGGACCTGTATCGCGACCTGCTCGGCCAGGATTACGAGGCGGTGCGCAGCGACGGGACCTTCTTTGCCCCCGTGGAGGGCGATGCCTTTCCCGTCGATGCCGCCGAGGTGGTGCTCAGCACCGGCATGGGGGGCGGCTGAGCGGCGTCCTAGCGGATGCGACGGCCCATCTCGCTGGTGTCGTAGCCACCGAGCGTCTCGACCGCGGAACGAAACTCCGCGGTCTCCATGAGTGCCCACAGTGGCGCCAGGCGTTCTGACTCGGCGGTGCCACGTTCAAGCACCAGGTCGAAGGGCTCTTGGGCGACGGGCACGAAGTCCAGCCCGAACGCTCGGGCGGCGGCCTGCACGCCCAGGCCGCAGTCGGCCCGGCCCGCGGAGATGGCCGCGGCGACGGCCAGGTGCGTCGGCTCCTCGCGCGAGTAGCCGCTGAGGGCGGCGGGGTCGACGCCGGCGCGCTGCAGTTCGTAGTCGAGCAGGACGCGGGTGCCCGCGCCCCGCTGGCGGTTGACGTAGCGCAGCTCGGGCTGCGCGAGGTCGGCGATCCCGCCGACGCCGAGGGGGTTACCGGGGGCGACGATGAGTCCCTGCTCGCGGTGCACGAGGCGAACGATGGCGATGTCGTGGCCCGCGAGCATCTGCTCCACGTACGGGATCGTGTATTCGCCGGTATCGGGCTCGAGGAGGTGCGAGCCGGCGAGATGGCAGAGCCCGTCGCGCAGCGCGATGAGCCCGCCCAGCGAGCCGACGTTGCTGGAGGCCAGGGTGACCCTGGGATCGCGGGTGCGCAGCTCGGAGGCAGCGAGGTCAAGGATCGGGTCATGCGACCCGATGGCGACGATGGTGCCCTCGATCTCGGGGAGGCTGCGCAGCAGGGAGATGTCGACCTCCTCACCGGCGTGGTGACCCTCGACCTCGGTGGGGATCACCAGCAGTCCGTCGGCGCGGACCAGCGAGGTGAGCACGCCGGCGCCGCGCGGCAGCGGCGAGGCCACCAGCCCGCCGCCGACCCGGCCCAGCCGGACCCGGACCCAGTCGTCGGAACCGATCACCGAGACGACCTTGCGCGCCAGCCGGGCCCGCGTCTGGGGGCGGGGTGTGGCGACGGCGCCCTCGAGGTCGGCCAGGAGGGGCACGGCGAAGATATCGAAGGTGAGCGACGCCGAAACCGGGTAGCCGGGGGCGCCGATCACCGGGGTCGCGTCGATGGCGCCCAGGACGACGGGGTGCCCGGGCCGGACGGCCACGCCGTGGACGGCCAGGGTGCCGAGCTGCGCGACGAGCTGGGCGGTGTAGTCGTCGCGGCCGGCGCTGGAGCCGGCGATGACGATCATCAGGTCGCACACGCCGATCGCTTCGCGGATCGCGGCCGCGATACGGTCCTGGTCGTCGGGCTCGATGGGGAGGGTGATGGCCTCGCAGCCGATGGCACGAGCCTGGGCGGCGAGCATCAGCGAATTGGTGTCCAGCAACTCTCCGGGGGCGAGCTCTGAGCCTGCAGGGCGCATCTCATCACCCGTGGGGAGGATCGCCACGACCGGTGCGCGGCGCACCACGATCCCGGTGGTGCCGGCGGCCGCAGCAGCTGCGACGTCGACCGCGCGCAGGCGGTGTCCAGCGGGCAGGAGCAGCTCGGTGGCGCTGATGTCCTCACCGATCGAGCGCACGTGTTGGTAGGGCGCGACGGCGGCGCGCAGCTCCGCCTGACCGCTGACGTAGTGCACGTGCTCGCGCATGACTACGGCGTCGTAGCCGTCGGGGAGCGGGTCGCCGGTGTCGACGACCGCGAACGCGTCGGGTGCGAGCAGCAGCGGGGTGGTCTCGCTGGCGCCCCGGCTGTCGACAGCACGCAGCGCGATGCCGTCCATGGCCGCCGCGTCGAAGGGCGGCGACGATCGCGAGGCCCAGATCGGCTCGGCGGTGACCCGCCCGACCGCTTCATCGAGCGCCACCGTGACCGCCGGGACCCGGGAGGGGCAGGCCGCCGCCACGCGGCAACGTGCCCACTCCTGAAGCGCACGAGCCAGCGGTACGTCGCGCAGGAACGGCGTGGTGCGCTCAGCGATAGAGGACCACCTCGAGGGTCTCGCCGGCCGCCAGGCCGTTGGCGTCCTCGGGGACGATCACATAGCCGTCGGCGGCGGTGAGGACCGACAGCAGCGCGGAGGGGCCGAAGATCGGCTCAGCCTCCTCATCGCCCGAGAGCCGGACCTG
>DATBPD010000050.1:0-1583 GCA_036561525.1 Candidatus Dormiibacterota bacterium
GAGACGGCCGGGGTCGGTGACCACGCCGTCGCGCATCAGGCCGGTCGGCAGCGAACGAGCCGCGACGCG
This sequence comes from Candidatus Dormiibacterota bacterium, assembly GCA_036561525.1. Taxonomy (GTDB): domain Bacteria; phylum Chloroflexota; class Dormibacteria; order Aeolococcales; family Aeolococcaceae; genus Aeolococcus. The sequence continues at coordinate 70 of DATBPD010000050.1, forward strand.
CTCGGCGACGATCTGTCCGCCCTGCAGGCGCGCCTGGGCGGCGATCGCCCGGGTGGCGCCGATCTCGAGTCCCGTCACGGTGGCCGGGCGCCGCGCCGAGCGCGACGGTTTGCGCAGGCGCATCGACGGCAGGCTCGGCAGGGACAACTGCTTCTTGAGGACGCTCACAGCCCCACTCCGTGCAGGTAGACGTTGACGAGGGCGTCGCCCGCGAACAGGGCGATGACGCTGCCGAGGGCCAGGAAGGGCCCGAACGGCACCCTGGTCCTGCGGCCGTCGCTGACGCCCTTGTGCGCCAGGACGCCGATGCCGACGATCGTGCCCGCGATGAGCGCGATGAACATGGCGGGCGCGACCGCGCGGCCGAGGACGAGGCCCATCACCGCGGCGAGCTTGACATCGCCCATGCCCATCCCCGCCGGGTAGGCGAGGACGGCGGCGAGGATGAATCCGCCGGCGGCGGCGCCGGCGATGAGGCGCTCGGGCAGCAGGTGGGGCTCAAAGACCGCCGTCAGCACCACGGCGGCCAGCGCGAGCGGCGCCACGATGCGGTTGGGGATGATCCGGTGCTCGAGGTCGATCCGGGTGACCGCGACGAGGCCCGCGACGAAGATGAGGTCGAGCCAGACGCTCGCGCTCGCGCCCTTGGCGATGACGACGGTGGCGAACAGTGCGCCGGTCAGCGCCTCGGTGAGCGGGTAGCGCGGTGAGATGGAGGTGTCACACGCGCGGCAGTGCCCACCCAGCGCCAACCACGACACCACGGGAAGGTTGTCGTAGGGCCGGATCGCAGCGCCGCAGCCGGGGCACGCCGACCCTGGGGTGACCAGGGACAGCCCCGCGGGCAGCCGGTAGGCCACGACGTTGAGAAACGAGCCGAGACACAGGCCACCGATGGCAGCAAGGGCGATATCGAAGGTGAGGGGGGACATGGGAGAGTTCAGTGTGTGCAAGAGAGGGGTGGTGTGGCGTGGCCGCCGGGTGTGACGTGAGTGTCACACCCGGCGGCTTGACGCCAAGTGCTTCTTACGACTGTTGACTACCAGCTGCCGCTGTTGCAGCCCGCGCTGTTCTGCGCGGCGCTGGTGACGGTGCACGTCCGGCTGATGGTGCCGGTCGCGGCCTTCGACAGCGAGTAGTTGACGCCAGACGGCGAGTTGGCGGTGATCGTGTATGCGTTCGGGGCCGCTGCAGGACCAGACACGGTCACGGTCAGCGCCTCGGTGCCCTCAATCGCGTTCTTGAGGGTCGGCTCGACGCCCGTCAGAGCGGCGTCGCTGCCGCTGTTGGCGGCGACGTAGCCGGGGCTGTTTGAGTTGGTGGAGTACGACTCCTCAGCGGTCTGAGCGCTGTTGATGTCGGACTTCACGTTGGCGTCCTGACCCTTGCCACGCTGGCTGAGGAAAGCCGGAATGGCGACGGCGGCGAGGATGCCGATGATGAGAATCACGACCAACAGCTCGATGAGGGTGAAGCCCTCCTGACCGTGGGCGCGATGACGAAGACGCGTAAGC
>DATBPD010000051.1:0-4578 GCA_036561525.1 Candidatus Dormiibacterota bacterium
GACGCAGTCACGCCCGGCGCTCTTGGCGCGGTAGAGCGCCTCATCGGCTGCGGCGATGAGCCCTTCGGGACTGTCGGCCTGGGCGGGGAATGCCGCCACGCCGCCGGAGATGGTTGGGCGATGCCCGTTGGGGAGGGTCACCCGCGCCCTCACCGCCTCGCGCAGGCGGTCGCACAGCTCCACACCGGAATCGCAGTTCGTCTCCGGCATCAGGACGAGGAATTCCTCGCCCCCGTATCGATAGATCGTGTCCACTTCACGCACCACGCTGCGCAGCACCGCCGCGACCTGCTGCAGGACGTCGTCGCCGCGAGCGTGGCCGAAGCTGTCGTTGACAGCCTTGAAATGGTCGAGGTCGAGCATGGCCACGGCCACGGAGCGCCCGTATCGGGCAGCACGGGCAACCTCAGCGGCGATCGTGGTGTCGAGGTCGCGCCGGTTGGGCAGCAGGGTGAGCGCGTCGGTGCGACCCAGCTCCTCGGCGCGTTCGTAGAGCCGGGCTGCCTCGATCGCCGTTGCCGCCTGGCTCGACAGTGTGTCGATCAACTCCATGTCGAGATTGGACAGCTCGACTGCGTGGTCGGCGCCCGCCTCGATGACACCGACAATGCGCGAGCCGACGCTCATCGGAACCGCGATCGCGTGGCTCCACGGGTCGGCCACCCCGGGATGCGACACCGGCTCCGGCCCCACGATCCTGCCGAATCGTGCCGCCTTGCCCATCGCCTGGTCGGCCATGGCGACCGCTGTGAGGCCGGCGGCCCGCCCCTGGAGGCCCGCCGAGTCGTATGCGGCCGTCAGCGTGTCCTGGTCCTCGTCGGTCAGCCAGATGATGCAGCGGCTGCCGCAGCCGTTGGCGACCACGCTCCGCGACACCGCCTCGAGCACGTAGCCGAGGTTGAGGCTGCCTGCGATCTCGCGACCCATGTCGACGATGCTGCGCAGCCGCGTCGCGTGCTCTGCCGCCTCCAGCTCGCGGTGCTGCATCCCGGCCCGGGCCGCGTGCAGTGTCGCAGCGACGCCGCTGAGCCGGCGCATCACCTCCTGCAACTCCGCGGGGCCGTCGTCGGTGCCATCGGGCTCTCGATAGTTGCCACCCGCGATGTCCTCGAGGGTGGTGAGGATGTTCGCGACGGGGCCGACCAGCGCCCGTCGCAGCGCGCGCCGCTCGCGCCACCAGAGCAGGCCGCCGGCGAGCCCGACGCCGACTTCCACCACCAGGCCGCCGAAGGCCACCGCGTTGGCCGACTTCTGCGCTCGCCCGATGGCGGCGTCGATGGACGAGTTGAGGGTCGCTTCGGCCGCGCGATAGCTGTCGAAGAGCACCTTCCCGGAGCCGAGGAATGCCGGGGTGCTGCCGGCGTGAGGGGCCTGTGCCACCGCCGTCGCTGCCCAGCCCGACAGCCAGGCACTCGCGGCCAGGCGGAGCGCGACGAACCCGTCGAGCAGAGCCGGGTCCCCGCCGACCGCCTGCTGCAGAGCGGCAGTCCCCTGCTCCAGCTCCTGCTGGCCGGCGCGGTATGGCTGGAGGAACGACGGCACCCCAGTATCGAGAAAGCCGCGAAGCCCAGTCTCCTCGTCGAGCATGCCTGCGTGCGCCTCGGCAAGAGCCTGGCTGGCGGCCACATACCGGTTGGCTGATTGGGAGAGCACGCCTCGCCCGACATTGACGACAACCAGGACGATCACGGCAATCACCGCAAGACCACCAAGGCGGAGAAGGATCCCAGACACGGCCTGGTCGAGGCGGATCGGCGTCGTGGTACGTTCTCGCATCGCTGTTGACCCGCCGATGCTAGGTTCGCCAGCCCGCCTCAACCGCCTGCGCGCGCGACCGTGACAGGATCGTCAGCGGGGATGGCGGTTGCGATCTGCCCCGGTGAACGCCACCACCCGCTCGTGGAGGATCCCGTTGGTGGAGAGCCCGGTGCCCCCGAGCGGTCCGTCGCTGGAGCGATCCAGGAAACGCCCGCCCGCCTCTTCGACGATCAGGGAGAGCGCCGCATAGTCCCAGACGTTGGCGCGAGACGTCCAGCCGATGTCGGCGGTGCCGCGCGCCACGGCGAGGTGCGAGAGCGCGTTGCCCATGCCTCGGGCGTCCCAACAGCGCCGAGCCATCTCCACCAGCTCGGCCGCCATGCCGACCCGGGCGAAACCAGACACCGAGGTGTGCGCGATCATCGCCTGCTCGATGCTGTCGACCGCGGACACGTGCAGCGGGCGGCCGTCGACCGTCGCCCCGCGGCCGCGAACGGCGGCGTACCTGTGGCCGAAGGCCGGGGTCGAGGCCACGGCCACCATCGACGCGCCGTCGTGCTGCAGAGCGATCAGCGTGGCCCATGTCTCGTTGCCGCGGACGAAGCTCTTGGTACCGTCGATGGGGTCGATCACCCAGCGCCAGCCGCCCACCGCCTCCACGTCGCCGCCGAACTCCTCGCCGAGGATCGCGTGTCCCAGCCGGCGCTGGCCCACCAGCTCGCGGATGGCGCGCTCGATGGCGTGGTCCGCCTGGGTCACGGGAGTGAGGTCGGGCTTGGTCGTGACCACCAGGTCGAGCGACCGGAAGAACCTCATCGACACTGCGTCGGCGATGTCGGCGAGCTCGTTGGCCAGGGCAAGCTCGTCGGCGAGATCCGTGGCGTTCGCTGCGGTCACGGCACAGAGCCTACCCACCGCCTGTGCGGCCGCGCCCGTCGTACCCTAGTCCGCGCCAACCGATCACCAGGAGTCAAGACAGCCATGGCCCACCGCAAGTTGCCGATCTTCGACGAGAAGGGTTTCGTCATCCTCCGCGACCACCAGGGCCCGGCGATCCCGGAGAGCGAATGGCTCGGCCTCGAATACATGGACTGGAAGAGTGGGGGGGACACCAACTTCGCTCCGCTCGCCTCAGCGCTCGGCGAGATGGAGTGCGCCGGCTTCTGGGACCACGGCAAGCCCGACAAGGACGGCATCTGGACCAAGAACAAGGAGATCGCGCCGTCATTGGTGCGCTACGTCGAGGCGGTGGGCACGCGCTACGGCAGGGTTCGCGTCATCAAGTTGAACCCCAGCGACGAGCCGTTTGCGCGGCGCCAGCTCCACCTCGACGACAACAACCGTCTCAACCCGGATGGGGAGGGGTGGGTTGTGCGCTCGTGGCTGGAGCTGACCGACTGCAACGCCACCTTCATCCTCCGTGAGGACCGCGAGCACGACGGCACCGAGTCGCGGATCCCGCTGCACGCCGGGATGCAGTTCATCATCGACACCCAGCGGCTGTGGCATGTTGTCCACAACCCTGGTCCCAACCCGCGCTACGCGCTGATCACCTCGTGGGAGTCAGGCGACGCCCTGCAATCGTGGATCGACGCCGAGCTGCCGGTGGGCGAGGGCGCCGCGGCGGGCTGACGCCTCTCAGCGTCCGCCGTCGTCGGGGGTGACCACCTCCCCGCACGTGGGGCAGTACTCGGCCGCGTCGTCGTCGATCCACTCGCCGCACACCGGGCATTGCTGTGTCGTCATCGCTGTCGCCTCCGTCACCGGCCCTCCTGGCGACCTCGATCGTCGGCGCCCCCGGCGGACGTCGGGCGGCCAATCGACTAGCCCGCTGTGATCGGGTTGGCCAGGCGGCCGATGCCCTCGATCTCGACCTCGCAGACCTGGCCCGGCTGGAGCCACGGCGGGGGCTTGCGTCCCATCGCCACGCCCGACGGTGTGCCGGTGAGGATCACGTCCCCGGGCTCGAGCGTGGTCGCCGCGCTGCAGTGGGCGACCAGGGTTGCCACGGTGAAGATCATGTCGGTCGTGCTGCCGTCCTGCAACGTGCGGCCGTCGACGATGCACCTGATGCCAAGGTTCTGCACGTCGGCCACCTCGTCGCGGGTGACGATCGCCGGTCCGAGTGGACAGAAGCCGTCGAACGACTTGCCCCTGATGAACTGACCGGTGGCCATCTGCGCGGTCCGCGCTGAGACGTCGTTGGCGCAGCAGTACCCGAAGACGTGGTCGAGCGCATCCGCCTCGGCGATGTCTCGACCGGCGGTCCCGATGACCACGGCCAGCTCAGCTTCGTAGTCGAGGTCGCTGACGAACCGCGGACGGGGGATGGGGTCGAACGGACCGATGACCGAGGAGGAGTACTTGGCGAACACCATCGGCTCGGGCGGAAGCTTGTTGCCCAGCTCCGCGGCGTGTTCCGCGTAGTTGCGACCGATGGCGATCACCTTGCCGGGTCGCAGGATCGGAGCGTCGAGGCTGGTGAGCTCCGCACCGGTCACCTCGCCCACGGTCAACAGCCCCTGGGTGCGGTCGGCGACGCGACGGACCGCATCGGCGACCACGTTCCACTGCTGCATCAACGAGATCATGTCGGTGACGCCGTTGAGGCCCTCGCCGGCCAGTCGGGCTGCGTACGGCAACGAGACGACGCGATCGGCGATGACCAGCGCGGCAACACCACCGCCGTCGGTTCGCATTGTGCCCAGCCTCATGCCGCACCGGCGTGCAGACAGCTGAGCACCTCGTCGTGGATGAGCCCGTTGCTGCTGATCACGTTGGCGCCGCGGGCATGGTCGACACCGGCGAAATCGGTGAGAC
>DATBPD010000052.1:0-20923 GCA_036561525.1 Candidatus Dormiibacterota bacterium
TGCATCACCGTCTGCAACATGGAGAACCTCGACCCGATGGGCGTGCACACGGGCGACTCGATCGTGGTGGCGCCGGCGCAGACGCTCACCGACCGTGAACACCAGCAACTGCGCAGCGCCGCTTTGCGCCTCATCGCCGCGCTGGATATCAGGGGCGGCTGCAACGTTCAGTTCGCCATGCATCCATGCAGCCACGAGTACTACGTCATCGAGGTGAACCCACGCGTGTCGCGCAGCTCAGCGTTGGCATCGAAGGCGACCGGCTACCCGATCGCGCGCCTCGCCGCCAAGATCGCCGTGGGCCGGCGTCTCGACGAGGTCACCAACGCCGTCACCGGCATGACCTGCGCGGCATTCGAACCCGCGCTCGACTACTGCGTCGTCAAGATTCCGCGTTGGCCGTTTGACAAATTCCCCGACGCCGATCGTCGCCTGGGAACGCAGATGAAGTCGACGGGCGAGGTTATGGCGATCGAGCGCAGCTTCGAGGCCGCCTTCAACAAGGCGATTCGCGCCCTCGAGCAGCGCCGGCCGGACACGGCGACTCTCCGCGACCCGGTGTTGATCGAGAGCGCCAATGATCGGCGCGCCTTCGCGATCATGGAAGCCTTGCGCGGGGGGAGGTCCGTCGCCGAGATCTCGCAGCGCTCCACGATCGCGCCCTGGTTCGTGCGGCGCCTGCACACCATCGTCGAGTGCGAGGAACGGGTGCGCTGGGGTGCTTTGAGCGCCGAGGTCTTGGTCGCAGCCAAGCACCTCGGTATCGGCGATGCACGCATCGCCGAGCTGCGCGGCGAGGAGCCCGCGGGCGTTCGCGCCGCTCGCCAGAGGCTCGGGCTGCGTCCTGTCTACAAGTGCGTGGACACGTGCGCTGCGGAGTTCGAGGCACAGACCCCGTACTTCTACTCGACCTATGAGAGCGAGGATGAGGTCAAGGCATCCCCCGGCGGCGCCCAAGGGTCGGTGGTGGTGTTGGGCAGTGGCCCGATCCGGATCGGCCAGGGGATCGAGTTCGACTACTGCAGCGTGCAGGCCGCTCAGGCCCTGCGCGACGCCGGTATCGAGGCGGTGATGATCAACAGCAACCCGGAGACTGTGAGCACCGACTTCGACTGCAGTGACCGGCTCTACTTCGAACCCCTCGATGAGGAGTCGGCGCTGGCGGTGATCGCCGCCGAGCACCCGCGCGGCGTCGTGGTTCAGTTTGGCGGCCAAACGGCCGTCAACCTGGCCCGCCCGCTCCACGCCGCCGGGGCGGCCATCCTCGGCAGCGACGTGGACACCATCGACGCGGCCGAGGATAGGCGCACCTTCGAGGCGCTGATGCGCTCGCTGGGGATCGCTCAGCCCCATGGCGCCGCCACCACCGACGTGAAGGAGGCGATCGAGATCGCCGAGCGCATCGGGTACCCCGTGCTGGTGCGCCCCTCGTACGTTCTCGGCGGCCGCGCCATGGAGGTGGTGCACAGTCGCACCGCTCTCGAGCGGTACCTGGTGGCCGCCATGGCGGTGCTGCCCGAGGATGGGTCGCAACGGCGGGGCAACGTGCTCGTCGACAAGTACCTGTTCGGCACCGAGGTCGACGTCGATGCCATCTGCGACGGCGAGACGGTCGTCATCCCCGGGCTGATGGAGCACATCGAGCGCGCCGGCGTGCACAGCGGCGACTCGATGGCGGCGTACCCGGCGCCCCGGCTCGACCCAGGCGTGCGCGACCAGATCGTGGCCGACACCATCCGCATCGCTGTTGCGATGCGCGTCCGTGGCCTGTGCAACATCCAGTTCGTGGTGTTTCGCGGCCGAGCTCATGTCATCGAGGTCAACCCGCGTGCGTCGCGCACCGTCCCATTCCTCAGCAAGGTCAGCGGGGTGCCGATGGTCGAGCTCGCGGTCCGCGTGATGGGGGGTCAGACTCTGGCCGCGCTGGGGTGGACCACCGGCCTGGTGCCACCGCGTCCGCTGGTCGCGGTCAAGGCACCGGTCTTCTCAACCATGAAGCTGACCGACGTCGACACTGTTCTCGGTCCTGAGATGAAGTCAACCGGGGAGGTGATGGGCATCGACGTCGACCTCGGCGCCGCGCTCGAGAAGGCGTTCCTCGCTGCGCTCGGCTCAGTCCCGTCCTCGGGAGGCTCGTTGTGCAGCATCGCCGACCAGGACAAGGCCGAGGCCCTGCCGATCCTTGGCCAGCTGAGTGCGCTCGGATTCACCCTGTACGCGACCGCGGGCACGATGGCTGCGCTCGCGCAGGCGGGGATCAGTGCCGTCGCAGTTGGCAAGCTCGGCCAGTCTCGGCCGAATGTCATCGACGTGATCGAGGATGGCCGCGTCCAGCTGGTCATCAACACCGTGTCTCACCTGGCCACTGACGAGTTGGAGTACGACGGAGCGGGCGCGGCCTCGGTGGCCGCAGCCGGCAGGACGGTCAAGGACGGGTATCGAATTCGCCTCGCCGCTGAGCAGCGGCGCATCCCCTGCTGTACGTCGCTGGACACCGCCACAGCCCTCGTGGATGCGATGAGCCGACAACAAGCCGGGCAGCGATTCGCGATCGGACCCGTGCGCGCCTACCGTGAGGGCGCAGTCGGCGCGATGTCGTGAGCGCGTCGCTGCGCGACGTCCGCGATGAGGGCGGTGAGGTCGTCGCGGTGGAGTCGCTGGGCGGCGGCATGGTCGAGATCAGCGCGCGGCTGCCGCACCTTGCCGCCACGGCCCAGCCGGGGCAGTTCGCGCAGTTGCGCTGCGGCGACTCGATCACGCCGCTGCTCCGCCGCCCATTCAGCATTGCCTGGACCCACGGCGACATCGCCAACTTTGTGCTCGCTCCCGTCGGCGTTGGCACACGCATCCTGGCATCGCTGTCGCCCGGCGACCCGCTGGTCGCGCTCGGACCCCTCGGGCACGGCTTCACCGTCGACACCGTGGCGACCCACGCGCTGTGCGTCAGCGGCGGCCTTGGCTGCGCGCCGTTCCCGCTGCTGATCCGCGCGCTGCGCGCGGGCGGCGCACGCGAGGTGACCGTCGTGAGTGGCGCCGCAACCGCGGAGTTGCTCTACCCACCCCAGCGCTTCGCCCGTGGCGACGCCGGGGTCCGGGTGATCGAGCTGACCGTCGACGGCAGCCGGGGCAGCAGCGGGCTGGTGACGGCTGCCGTGCCCGGCCGCTGCGATCCGGCAACCTCAATCTACGCATGTGGCCCCAACCCGATGCTGGCCGCGCTGGCAGGGACCATCGAGCAGGGGCGGCTGCGCCCGCTGCTTGCCGAGGCCTCGCTCGAGGCCCCGATGGGCTGCGGCTACGGTACCTGTCTAGGTTGCGCCCTGCCCGCTCGTGGCGCCGACGGGACGGCGGACTGGGCACTCTGCTGTCGCCAGGGACCAGTGATGGCAATCGACGCCGTCGATTGGGACGAGCTCATGCGTCTGCCGCCGGCTCACGTCGCGTGACTCTGGACATGCGCGTGGACCTCGGCCGCGGCCTGCGGCTTGCCAACCCGGTCGGGCTTGCCAGTGGCACCGCCGGTTTTGGTTTCGAGCTCGCCGAGTTGATCGACCTCGACAGCATCGGCGCCGTCTACACCAAGGGCACCACCCGCCTGCCCCGTGCCGGCAATGCGCCACCACGGGTGGCGGAGACAGCGGGCGGGATGCTCAACAGCATCGGCCTGCAGAATCCCGGTGTCGATCACGTCGCTCGCGAGTACGCGCCGAGGTTCACGCAGTGGCGCTGTGCGGTGATCGTCAACGTGGCCGGGGCCAGCGTCGACGAGTACGTGGACTGCGTGCGCATCCTCGATCGCGCCGACGGAGTTGCCGGGTACGAGCTGAACATCTCGTGCCCCAACATCGCGCACGGTCTCGATCTCGGGCGGGATCCGCAGGGGGCTGCGCGGGTCACGGCGGCGGTGCGCGCCGTCACCGAACGGTGCGTCGTGGTCAAGCTGAGCCCCAACGTCACCGACATCGCCGTCGTGGCCGGCGCGGTGGAATCCGCCGGAGCCGATGCGGTCTCGGCGGTGAACACCTTCATCGGCATGAAGATCCATCGCCACGCGCGCCGGCCGGTCCTGCCGCGAGCCGGCACCGGAGGTCTGAGCGGGCCTGCGATCAAGCCGCTGGCGCTGGCGGCCGTCGCCGCGGTCCGCGCCGCGGTGCGCATCCCGGTGATTGGCGTCGGCGGGATCAGCGACACCGGCGACGCTGTGGACTTTCTGATCGCCGGCGCCGATGCTGTGCAGGTGGGCACCGCCACCTTCGCGGATCCTGCCACCGCGAGCGATATCGTGGACGGGCTGGCTGACTACCTGGCGCAGGCCGGCCTGTCGCGACCTTCGGACCTCCGCTGGCGGTCCGAGGTGGACTCCACTCCGTGCTGATCTTCCTCGCGGCCCTCGCTTTCCTGCTGATGCTCTTCGCGCTCGGCGAAAGGGCGGCCCCGCACGTGTGGCACGGCGGCCGTCATCAGTACTTCGATCGTTGCGACACGTGCAAAGTCGACTACCCGCGGCCCGCCGCACTCCAGCGCGTGATCTGTCCGCGCGGCCACGTGATCAGCGCGGTGGTCATGGAGCCCCACACGCCCGACCCTCGCGGCCTCGGGTTCGTCGCTGTGTGCGCCGGCTTCATCGTCGTGGCGCTGCTCCTCACTGCGGCAGGCGTCGTACCGGCGCCCTGACCGCCGCCGGATCGGAAGCGATCGCCTGACCGCTCCGGCTGGAAAGCCGAGGTGGGCCCGCTCACGACCCGCGACCTTGGCGCTCTGGATCGGAGCCGCCGGAGGTGATGCCCAGAGCCGGGTGTTGGCCACCCCCCGGGGGTGCGGCGGGCACCCTTTCCACGGCGACCGGGGACGGCGAAGATTCAGTCATGGCAAGTGGGGCCGCTGACCGTCGCCGTCTGGCGACTCAGGCACGCGCGGTCATCCTCGGCCTGGTGGTGCTGCTGGCGGCGGCGTATGTTCCCCTCTACATCCTGGTCAGCGGTATCGGGCCCAAGGTTTTCGGTTTCCCGGGCGCCAATACCGTGGGCGCCCTGGCGTTTGCCTTCATGGGTTTCCTGATTGCCAGGCGCGACCGCAGCAACCCGGTGGGGTGGATCCTGCTCGCCGCCGGGTTCTCCCTGATGATGCTCGGTGACGCTCAGCTCTACGCGCTGCTGATCTATCGCGGGGGGCGCAGCAACCTGCCGCTCGGACCGGTGGCTGCGTGGCTGGGATCCACTCTGTGGGGGCCGGCACTCTCGCTTCTCCCCGTGGGTGTCCTGCTCTTCCCGGATGGCCATGTCCGCTCCCACAGGTGGAGGGTGGTGCTGTGGATCTGCATCGCCCTCGACGTGGTCTTCGTCGGCGCGCAGGCGCTGTTTGCCTTGACGACCGTGATCGGCGCACCGGTCACCATCGGCCTGGACGGCCAGGTGAGTCAGTTCAGCGGTGCCTGCGCAGGCTGCGCGAACAAGGGGTTCTACAACGCTTTCATCGTGCTGTTCCCGCTCGCCCCGCTGACCCTGGTCCTGGGGGCTGCCGGGCTGATCACCAACACCATCCGGTCACAAGGTGAGCGTCGCCAGCAGATGAAATGGTTCATGTACGGCGCTGCGCTCGCTGCTTTCGGCTTCGCGCTATTCGCGGCAAGCCAGCTCGCCTTCGGCACCGGTCCTGCCGAGCAGGCGGCCAGCGCCGTCGCCGTGGTCGGGTTCTCGGCACTTCCCATCGGCGCCGCGGTGGCGGTCTTCAAGTACCGGTTGTACGACATCGACGTCGTGATCAGCCGCACCCTGGTCTACGGTTCGCTGGCGGTCTTCATCACCACGGTGTACGTCGGCATCGCTGTCGGCATCGGGGCCCTGATCGGTGGTGGTGGCAGGCCCAACCTGGGGCTGTCGATCCTGGCCACGGCGATCGTTGCGGTCGGTTTCCAGCCGGTGCGAGAGCGGATGCAGAGGGTGGCCAACCGGTTGGTCTACGGACAGCGCGCGACACCGTACGAGGTGCTGTCGCAGTTCTCCGAACAGGTCGCGGAGAGCTACGCCATGGATGACGTGCTTCCCCGCATGGCGCGGGTTCTCGCCGAAGGCACCGGCGCCCAGCGTGCAGACGTCTGGCTGCGCACCGGCGGCACCCTCCGTGCCGCAGCATCGTGGCCGCTGGGCGTTGCGGCAGTCGGGGCGGTGACGCTGAGCAACGGGTCGGTCTCCGCGTCTGCCGACGCCGACAGGGTTGTCGAGGTTCGCCAGCAGGACGAGCTGCTGGGGGCGCTGAGCGTCCGCAAGCGTGTTGGCGAGTCGCTCACGCCCATCGAGGAGAAGCTGCTCGACGACCTTGCCCACCAGGCCGGGCTGGTGCTCAAGAACGTGGGGCTCAGCGCGGACCTGGCGGCGCGGCTCGAGGACCTCCGTGCGTCGCGGCAACGGCTGGTCGCGGCGCAGGATGGTGAACGGCGCAGGATCGAGCGCAACCTGCACGATGGTGCCCAACAGCACCTCGTCGCGCTCAAGGTCAAGCTTGGGCTGGCGGAGATGCAGGCGCTGAAGGACCCCGACAGGGCCAGGGCGATCTTGGCCGAGCTCAAGCGGGACGCTGATGAAGCGCTCGATACTCTGCGTGACCTGGCGCGTGGCATCTACCCGCCGCTCCTCGCCGACAAGGGTTTGGCGGCCGCGATCCAGTCGCAGGCGCGTCGGGCAACCGTCCCGGTCACCGTCGATGCGGTTGGAATCGGTCGTCATGGGCAGGAGATCGAGGCAGCCGTCTACTTCTGCGTGCTCGAGGCGTTGCAGAACGTGCAGAAGTACGCGCAAGCACGCCAGGTCGCGGTTCGGCTCAACGAGGCCGACGGTCAGCTGCAGTTTGTCGTCGAGGACGACGGGATGGGCTTCGATACGTCAATCGCATGGCACGGTGCCGGTTTGACCAACATGCAGGACAGGCTGGACGCCCTGGGCGGGAGTCTCCACGTCGAGAGCTGGCCGAGCGGCGGTACGCGGATAGCCGGTGTCCTTCCGCTGTCGTGCCCCCTGGAGGAATCGAACCTCCATCAACCGGTTAAAAGCCGGCTGCTCTGCCGTTGAGCTAAAGGGGCCCGGCGCGATTGTAGGTGGCGAGCCGCCGGCCCTCTGCGCCACCATGACCCAATGACCAGCGCGGTGAAGGGCTTTCCCGAGAAGTTCCCAGTGCGTGACGACGATCGTCGCCCGCTGCGATATGTCATCGCCGCTGGGCTCGGACGTGAGTATCTGCGATTGCTCTCCTGGCGACGGATACGCATCGAGGGTGAGGACAACATCCCAGAGAGCGGTCCGCTGTTGGTGGCGTGCAACCACACCAGCAACCGGGATCCCGTGCTCTTCGGCGCCTATTTTCCGCGGACGCTGTTCGCGATGGCCAAGCGCGAGATGTATCTCAACGCTCCGATCGCGTGGTTTCTTGCCGGCTGCAACTGCATCCCGGTCGACCGCGGCGGCGCCGACCGTCGGGCGGTGAGCCGCGCGCTCGATGTGCTGCGTCGCGGGCGCCGGTTGTTGATCTTCGTCGAGGGGACGCGGTCACGCGACGGCACCATGCATCGCGCCGAGGCCGGGGTCGGTTTCCTGGCGCGCAAAAGCGGGGCGCCGGTCCTGCCGGTCGCCATCGAAGGCACCGACAGCCACGGGAGCAGGCGGGGCATCCTCCGACGCGGCGAGATCGTGGTCAGGTATGGCGAGCCGTTCGATGTCGACCTCACCAAGGGCGACGACGCCGCCGTCGCGGACCAGATCGCCGGACGGATCGCCGAGCTGCTGCCCCGGTCGCGCCGAGGGGTGTACGCCGGCGCGGCGGGGAGCCCGTCGCGGCGCTGAGGGTCAGCGGCGGCCGGAGCGGCCCTGCGGCTTCCTCGCCGGCTTGGCGCGTGCCCGCGACGCCGGCTTCTTGCCGGCCACCTTGACCTTTTTGGCAGGCGCCGGCTTCGAACCTCTTGCCGCGGGCGCCTTCGCCCTTGCGGCCGGTTTGGTTGCCTTTGCCGGCGCTGGGCGTCGAGCTGGCGCCTTGGCGGACTTGGCGGCCGCTTTCGGCGCTGGGCGTCGAGCTGGCACCTTGGCGGTCTTGGCGGCCGACTTCGGCGCGGTTCGCCGCGCCACGGCCTTCGCTGCCCGGGCCTGACCGCGGCCGGAGGCACGGCTGGGTTTGGCGGGCTTGGCAAGCGGCCGTCCGGCCCGTCCCGTCGATCTCTTGGCAGCGCCCTTGGCCGGCGCCCTCGCGGCGGGCTTTGCCCGTGTCTTGGCAGCGCCCTTGGCGGGCGCTCTCTGGGTCGGCTTGGTTCGTCGCGCCGGCGCTCTTGCAGCAGGTCGTGCCGGCTTGGCTGCCTTCGCCCGAGATGTCGCTGCCGTCTTCGCCGGTGTCGATCGCTTGGCGACCGGTTTGGCAGCCAGGTGCGCAGACGGTTTCGCCGTCGCCTTGGTGGCCAGCTTTGTCGCCGCGGTGATCGGTTTGCTTGGTGCTTTCGCCGCTGGCCTGCTTGGCACCTTCGACGCCGGCCGGGTGGCAGTCTTGGCGACGGGTCGTGGGGCCGGCTTGGCCGCGGGCTTGAGCGCCGGCGCCGCCGTGGCCGTTCCCCTGCCAGCCTGCGACGCGCCCGAGGTCGGCTTGGCAGCGACCGACGGACGGGCCGCGACTGGGGCCGCGGCCGGCTTCTCGGCGGCCGCCGCCGGGGCGGCACGTGGGGCGGGCGCGAGGCGGGCGGGCGCCGGCGGCGGCAGTTCGCGCGGCGCCGGCGGGCGGGGCACACCGCGGAGCACGGCCACCGGGTGAGAGGCAATCGCGGCGGTCACGCGCCGAACAGGCGTGGGCGCCGGAGGCACGGGCGGTCCATCACCGCGTCCGATCACCCCTTCGGCCGTCTCGAGGCAGGTCCAGGCCACCACTTCCTTGGTATCAGGAGCGCGGTCGAACCGAACGATCGCCGTCTGGCTGAGCACCGTCTCCACGGTCCCGATCGAGCCGATCGGGTAGTCACCGATCGGCGTGCCGGTTCGGGGCCGGATGTTGGAGGTCAGTCGCACCCTCTCCCCGATGGCGAAGGGCGGCGGCTCCTCCTCCTTGGCGCTCGGCGGACGACCAGGCTGAGGCCGGGGCGTCGGCCTGATCGGCGCGACGACGACAGCCTCGAGCTTCTCGTCGTCGTCGTCATCATCATCGTCATCGTCGTCATCGGCGTCGACGGCGACCACCTCGGCGTCGTCCACGGCATCGACCTCGATCACCTCATCGACGACGACCTCAGGTTCGGCGGCGTCGTCGAGGCTGGCCTCCTCGTCTGGAGGGGTGACGGCGTCGCGGTCGGAACCTGGGGTGCGAGCGGGCATATTTGAAGACCGATCCTGGAATGTGCGCGGAGCGGCGCGCCGCCTTCGAGGATAGCCGTTCTGCCGCAGCGCCCGGCGCCCGCACGCGACATCGTGTCCGTCGCAGCCCGGGGACAAAGCGGCACACCTAGACTGGGCCTGGTGATCGCCCGTGCCGGAACGCGCCATCTGTCGCCCCGTGCCAAGCAACGGGTCCTCGAGATCGTCCCGGGAGCATTGACCTGGACGGTGCTGCTCGCCCCATTGGTGGTGGCGTTTGCGATCCGGCTCAACGACCCCACCAAGCTGTGGATCCTGGGGCTCTGCGCCATCGCCCTCGACGTCTACTGGCTCGGCCGCACCGCATACACCGTCCGCGCGGTGCAGCGCTCGCTCGCCATCCTCAGGCACACCCAGGAAGTCGACTGGTGGGAGCGCTGTGGCGGCCTCAGCATCGCGCCGGGAGGGCCGCGCCCTGACCAGATCGTTCAGTGCGCGCTGATCCCCACCTACACCGAGAGATACGAGGTGCTCCACGCCACGGTCGCCGCCCTGGCCAGCCAGAACTACCCCTCAGACCAGATGGTCTGCGCGATCATCACACGCGTCACCGATACCGGCGGTTGGGCCAACGTCGACCGGCTCCGCGAGGAGTTCGGCGACCGCTTCCGCGGGTTCATCCACATCAAGGACCCGCTGCTGCCGGGGATCGTGGTCGGGAAGTCGGCGGCGATGGCCTATGGCGGTCCGGTGCTCAAGCATGCCTGCGACGAGATGGGGCTCGACCCCGCACGTACCCTGGTCACCGACCTGGACTCCGATTTCCGCCTGCATCCCCAGTACTTCGCGTACATGACACACGAGTTCTGCACCGCCGGCGATGGCCTCACGTCGATCTGGCAGCCGGTCCCGGTGTTCCTCAACAACCTCTGGCGTGTGCCCGCGGCTGTGCGGGTGATGGCGACTGCGGCCACGCAGTGGCAGATGTTCCTCCACCAGAACCCGCATCGGCTGGTGATGTTCTCCTCGTACACCATGTCACTACAGCTGCTCCACGAGGTTGGGTACTGGGACTCCGACGTCATCCCGGAAGACTCGCGCTTCTTCTGGAAGAGCTTCTTCAGGTACGGCGAGCGGCTGCACGTGCGTCCCGCGTTCCTGCCGGTGTTCGGCGACGCCCCCCGCGCCCGTGACTACGCCTCGACGCACGTGTCGCAGTACAACCAGATCAAGCGCTGGGCCTGGGGGGCGACGGACGTCCCCTACGTGACGCTGCGAATGCTCGAGCATCCGGAGATCCCGCTGCGGCTGCGCGCCCGGCGCTATCTGAACCTGGTGTTCAACCACCTGACCTGGACGACGCTGCCGATGCTCCTCTTCTTCGGCGGGGCGCTCCCTGCCCTGATCGACCTCGACTACAGCCTGTCAACCGAGGCGTTCGTCATCGGTTGGGCGACCGCGGGGATCCTCACCCTCACCCTGTTCAACACCTTCGTGCTCATCAAGGTTGACGCCGCGATGTGTCCCAAGCCCGCCGACTGGCCCTGGTGGCGGCGACGCTACGCCGACCTGCAACTCTTCCTGTACCCGATCGTCGGGCTGGCGCTGAGCGTCATTCCCGCCCTCGAGGCGCAGACGCGCCTGATGTTCGGTGCCTACCTCGAGTACACGGTGACCGAGAAGGAGTGACCCCGCCTCAGGCGGCGCGGCGGCGATCCCGCCGGTCCGAACCGGACGCATTGCCCCAGGTGACGCTGCCGTTCGGCCACACCATCGCGGTCGTCTTGGGGGGGCGCTCGAGCACGACCTCACCGCCGCTCACGTACACCGGCGTACCACGCTCGCGTGAGAGGCGGCGGGCGCGGTCGAAGACATCTGGGGTGCTGGCAAGCTGCGGTCGCATGGGGATCCCTCGGACGGGCGGAATGGTTGACCGTCACCCATCAGCCTACCGCGTTGAGCCGACTCGCAAACGCCCCGGCCCGGGCCTGTCATGGGCGGCGCTTCCGCACCACCCTGAGACAGGCGTCGTTCGGCGGAGCGATTCCGAGAGCCCGGAAGGGAACGGCGCTGGCGCGGTGCTCCACGACCCAAGCCGCCGCCACGTCCGAGTAGAAATCCCGACAGATGCGCTCGGCCGTCTCCGGGTCCGCGAAGAACAGGCTGTCATTGCCGGGAGCGCTCAGGTGGACGAAGCCTCGTTCGCGGAACCACTCGGGCCGATCGGGCCAGATCACGGCGATCTCGCCGCCGTCGCGCACGACCCGGTCCAGCTCCGCCAGCGCCGCCTCGCCGCCCCATGGTGCCTGGCTGGTCAGCGAGGAACAGGCCACGGCCACGTCGACTGAGCCGTCTTCCAGCGGCAGGGCGTCGAAGCTGCCGCGTCGCACCTCGACGTTGGCCAGGCCCTGCTCGCGCACAAGGAGCTCGAGCCTGCCCAGGAGCGGAGGCATCCCGTCCACCGCCACCACCCGGGCGGCGCGCCGGGCGGCGAAGAGCGTGAATCGGCCCGCCCCCGCGCCGACGTCACAGACGGTGCGGCCCTCGAGGTCGAGGGCATCGAGGATCCGCGGATGGATCCTCTCGCCCGCGACGAGCTCCTCGTAGGCACACGGGTCGTGCCAGTAGAGCAGGGGCCAGAAGAGGTGGCTGACCACCGCCCGCTGCGCCTCCTCGACCTCCGCGCGGCTCGCAGGCTTCTGCTCGGCCGCGACGTATTCGTCGCGCGCCTCCGGCGACAGTGCGTCCAAGACCCGGCTGCGCAGGCCTGGGTGCTCGTTCTGCATCGCCCTGCCAAGAAGTCGCGGGCTCAACCCCGCCTCGCCGGGCTGGAGGAACACCCGGAGCGCCTGGTCATCGAGGCTGCCGAGGTCGCGCAGGGCGAAGTCGCGGGCTCGCGGAGGCGCGGAGTCCGTCACGCCCCTCCGCTCTGGGTGATCACGCCCCGCACGCGCAACTCCGCGATGTAGCCGTGCAGCCCGTCCTCCCAGCGTGGCATGGGAGGTTCGCCGAGCAGCCGGCAGGCCCGGTTGTCGAGGACCGAGTAGGCGGGCCGTGGCGCGGGGGTGGGGTACTCGGCGGTGGCGATGGGCACGACGTCGGCGTCGATCCCCGCCGCGGCAAAGATTGCGGTTGCGAAGCCTTGCCAGCTGGTGACCCCGCTGTTGGTGACGTGGAAGGTGCCGGGCAGGTCACGCTCGATCAGCCGTAAAACGCGCGGCGCGAGGTGACCGGTCCAGGTGGGACCGCCCACCTGGTCGGCGACCACACGAATTTGGCGGCCGGCCGCGGCGGCCCTGAGCATGGTGAGCACGAAGTTGGGACCGTCGCGTCCGTACAGCCAGGAGGTGCGGATCACCTGGTGGCGGCTGGCGATGGTGCGCACCTCGCTCTCGCCGGCCAGCTTGGTGATGCCGTAGGCAGATCGCGGCGCCGGCGGTTGCCATTCGTCGATCGGTGCCCTCGCCGTGCCGTCGAAGACGTAGTCCGTGCTGATCTGCACGAGCAGGAGGCGGCGCCGTGCGCAGGCCGCCGCCAGCACCCGCGGACCGATGGCGTTGCTCAGGTAGGCACCGTCGAGGTTGTCCTCCGCTGCGTCGACACGTGTCCAGCCGGCGCAGTTGACGATGACCTCGGGCTCGGCGGCCGCGATGGCGCGCGCCACCGCATCGGGGTCGGCGATGTTGCAGTCGTCGTGCCCCGCGGACTCAACGTGGTGGCCGGCGGCCTGCGCAGCGTCAGCGAGCTCGCGACCCAGCTGGCCCCTGCCGCCGGTGATGAGGATCCTCACGGACCGGCTGCGCGGGTCGGCAGCCGCGGCTGGTAGTTCCGCGAGTAGAACTCCCAAAACTCCCCGGACTTGAGCGGGCGCCACCACGCCTCGTTGTCGCGATACCACTCGGTGGTGCGCCGGATGCCCTCATCCAGCGCCACCTCCGGCTGCCAGCCGAGGCCGCGCAGCTTGCGCGTGTCGACCGCGTAGCGCCGGTCGTGACCGAGACGGTCGCGCACGTGCTGTTTGAGTGAATCGGGCTTGCCGAGCGCACCGAGGATGAGGTCCGCGACCTCGCGACCGTTGGTCTCGCCGCCATATCCGACGTTGTAGTCCTCTCCCGGGGTTCCCAAGCGAAGCGCGGCGTCGATGCCACGGACGTGATCGGTCACATACAGGTAGTCGCGGACGGCGCCGCCATCTCCGTAGATCGGCAGCGGCCGATCATCGATCGCATTGGTGATGAACAGCGGGACGATCTTCTCGGGATACTGGTACGGACCGTAGGTGTTCGATCCACGGGTGGTGATCACCGGAACACCGTACGACTCCCGGTACGCCCACGCCATCATCTCGCCGCCGGCCTTGCTGGCCGAGTACGGGCTGCGGGGCCGCAACGCATCGTCCTCGGCGCTGTGACCCACCGCGACGTCGCCGTACACCTCATCGGTGGACACCTGCAGGAAGCGCGCGTGCCCGGCGCGTCGCGCCGCGTCGAGCAGGACGAAGGTGCCGTAGACATCGGTCTGGATGAACTGGCCCGGCGCCTCGAGCGAACGATCGACGTGCGACTCCGCTGCGAAGTTGACGATGGTGTCTACCTCACCCACCAGAGCCGCGACCGTGTCGACGTCGCAGATGTCCCCCTGGACGAATCGGAATCGAGCATCGCCGGCCACCGACTCGAGGTTGCGGAGATTGCCTGCGTAGGTCAGCTTGTCGAGCACGACAAGGCTGTCCTCAGGGTGCCTTTCAATCGTGTGGCGGACGAACTCGCTGCCGATGAACCCGGCGCCGCCGGCGACCAGGAGTCGCACGTCAGATGTTCTCGATGCGCCAGTCAAAGCCGATGCGTGGATCATTCCACGCGATCCGGCCTTCGTCGGGGTCCGCCGACGCGTACGGCTCGGTGACGTAGTAGACGAGCTGAACGTCGGCGAGCCCCAGCACCTGGTAGCCGTGCCCCACCAGCGGTGGTATCGCCACCATGCGCGGCGCGTTCTCGCCGAGGATGAGCGTCTGGACCACTCCAGAGGTCGGCGAGTCATCGCGCAGGTCGACGAGCACCACGCGCGCGTTGCCGAGCACGATGTCCCAGTAGTCCCACTGTCTCTTGTGCCAGTGGAACGCCTTGATGAGCTCTGGCGGGTTGCCGCCGCGTGCGTACACCAGGCTGCGCGACATCTGCGCGAAAGGCTGGTCGGGGAGGAACGGCCTGCCGTCGTCGTCGACGTCGCCACGTTTGAGCTGCTCGATGAAGAAGCCACGCTGGTCGGCGTGCTTGACAAAGGTCTTGATCTGGACGTCGTGGATGCGGCCGAGTCGCTGATCGGCCGGGACCATGGCCATCCGGGACAGGGTGGTCTCGATCGCCGGGGTGGTCGGCATCCAGGCCATCAGCGCAACTCCACGCGACTGTGGTCACCGATCATCAGCTTGAACGCCCGTGGCCGCAGGGGCGATCGGCCGATACGACACTCCTTGCCGATCAGGGACGACTCGATCTTGCCGTCGACATCCTCGATGACACTGTTCTCGAGGACGATGCTGTGCTCCAGCTCCGCGCTCCGCACCGTGCAGCCGTGGTAGATCGATGTGTAGGGGCCGATGTAGGCGTCGTCGATCTGAGTGTTCTCACCGATGATCGCTGGCCCGCGCACCGTGCAATTCTGCAGGGTAGCGCCCTTCTCGAGAATGACCTTGCCGTCGAGACGCACGCCCGTTCCGACGGTGCCGTCGATGCGAGGCGGCAGGTCGTCGAGAACGATGCGGTTGGCTTCGAGCATGTCCTCGAGGCGACCGGTGTCCTTCCAGGTGGCGATCATCGCCTGGTGCGGCTCGACGATGAGGTGCGGTTCCACCCGCCCACCGGTATCGATCATCTGCTGGATCGCATCGGTGATCTCGAGCTCTCCGCGTGTTGAGTACTCGATCGAGTCGATGGCCTTGAACACGGTGTGGTTGAACAGGTAGACGCCGACCAGGGCCAGGTCGCTCTTGGGCTCGGGTGGCTTCTCGACCAGCCGCGTCACGGACCCGTTGCTCAGCTCCGCAACGCCGAAGTGCTGCGGCTCGGGCACGCGAGCCAGGAGGATCAGGGCATCTGGGCTGCTCTCGGTGAACCGCTGCACGATGGGCACGATGCCCTGCCGGATGAGGTTGTCGCCGAGGTACATCACGAAGGAGTCGTCCCCGAGATAAGAGCGTGCAGTCAGCACAGCGTGGGCAAGTCCCAGCGGCTCCGGCTGATTGATGAAGGTGATGGCCGCGCCGAAACGGGCGCCGTCACCGACCGCAGCCTCCACCTCTGCCGCGGTCTCGCCGGTGATGATCCCGATATCGGTGATGCCGGCGGCCACGATCGCGTCGATGGCGTAGAAGAGGATCGGCTTGTTGGCGATGGGAACAAGTTGTTTGGCCGACGTATGAGTGATCGGACGCAGGCGCGTGCCTTTGCCGCCACTCAGAATCAGTGCCTTCACGCGCCCAATACTACACAGGCTCGCGAGCCTCGAAGCCAATCGCACCGTCCGCGGATTCGGGTTACCCTGTCGGTGGTATGGACGCGACCACCAACTCACCAGAGCCTCATGTGCGGCGCGGTTCCAGGGTCCCGAGCGATCCAGCGGTATCGATCATCATCCTGGTCACCAAGGACACCAGCCGCCTTCGACGCTGCCTCGCCTCTGTCGACGCCCACCGTCCAGCAACGCCCGTGTCTGAGCTGCTGGTGGTGGCCAACGGCACCCCCCCAGAGGAGGTGCAGTGGCTCACCGACCGCGATGACGTGGTGCTGCTCGCTGCCAACGTCAACCTTGGCTTCGGCGGCGGCTGCAACTGGGCTGCGCGCGTCGCTGCCGGGCGGCACCTGCTCTTCATGAACGATGACGCGGCGGCCAAAGCCGGGTGGCTCGAAGAGCTCTACGCGGCCGTCGACGGCGAGACCATCGGCGTCGCTGGGAGTCGCGTCCTGCTCGGCAACGGAACGCTCCAGGAGGCGGGAGGCGTGGTGTGGCGCGACGGCAGCACGTCGGGGGTGGGCCGGGGCATGGACCCGGACACGCCCGAGTACTCCATCCGGCGCGACGTCGACTACGTGTCCTTCTGCTCGGCCATGGTTGCCCGAGAGACGTGGAACGCGGTCGGCGGGTTCGACCAGCGCTACTTCCCCGCGTACTACGAGGACACCGACTTCTGTCTGACCGCGCGCCAGCTCGGCTGGCGGGTGATCTGCGAACCGCGCTCGGTCGTGGTCCACGAGGAGGGCGGGAGCACAGGCGCGTCGTTCCAACGCTTTCTCAAGCGCCGCAATCGCGCGTTGTTCGTAACCAAATGGGCGACCGCCCTCGCCGGTGCCGAGCCGTCCCCCTCCCTGACAACGGGGCAGCGGGCGGTGCAACGAGCCCTGGACAGGGCCGCGGTGGCGGCGCGGCGCGGGTCGGCAGAGGAGAGCCGCCCGGCCGTGGCTCCGGACCGGACCGGTGGTGGTGGTCCTGCCCAGGCTGCGGCCGACGGACTCGACGAGGTCGGCGCGCTGCAGCGCATGCTCGCTGTCACCGATGAGTTCACCGCCGCGTTGACCCGCGAGCTCGAATCCCCCGGGCCGGGCAGCGCCGCGCGACGAGTATCCCGGGCCGTGCGCTCACGCGCCGGCGGCGTCCTGACACGACACCCGCGGCTCAGCCACCTGGTGCGGACGGTGATCGTCAGCGTCGGCAATCGGGATTGAGCGCTGTGCATCATTGCTGGCCATGTCCATAGCCGCCGAACCTGCGCAGCCGGCGGCGCAGACCACCCCGCCGCGGCCCGTGCGACCGTCGCCATTCCGGATCAACCTCAACCTGACCCGCGAGCTCGCGGTGACCTCGTTCAAGCTCAAGTACACGGGGTCGACGCTCGGCTATGCCTGGTCCCTGGTCAAGCCTCTGCTCATCTTCGGCATGACCTATGCGGTGTTCGTCCGCGTGTTCAAGGCGGGCCGCAGTGACCCGAGCTTCCCTGTCGAACTCCTGCTCGGCATCGTGCTGTGGACCTTCTTCGCAGACGCAACCGGTTCGGCGGTGGGAGCGATCGTCGCCAGCGGCCACATGATCCGCAAGGCGTACTTCCCGCGGTGGATCGTGGTGGTCGCCTCGACGCTGAGCGCGACCATGACACTCGCCGTCAACCTCGCCCTCGTCCTCGCCATCGGCCTGCCGCTCGGGTGGTTCCACGTCGGCGTGCAGACGCTGCTCGTGCCGCTGCTCTTCGTCGAGCTGTACATGCTGGTCGTAGGTATCGGGCTGCTGATGTCGTCGCTCTTCGTGTTCTACAGAGATCTCGGGCACGTCTGGGAGATCACCCTGCAACTCCTCTTCTACGCGAGCGCGATCCTCTTCCCGCTGAGCCTCATCCCCCAGTATGTCCGGTTCGCGGTCATGAACCCGATCGCACAGATCATGGAGGACATGCGCCGTTCCCTGATCACCTCGTCCATCCCCTGGTCATCGGCAATCCTCGGATCCCTCGTTGTCGTCCCCTGCCTGATCGTGTGTGCCTCGCTCGCGGTGGGATACCTGGTGTTCCACCGCCTCAGTCCCAGGTTCGCTGAAGCGCTGTGAGCACGCCCGCGATCCACGTGGCCGGGGTCAACAAGCGGTTCCGCATCCCGCTCGACCACAGCACCACCCTGAAGTACCGGTTCACGCATCCGCTCAGCAGTTCGCGGTATCGCGACCTTCATGCCCTGCGCGACGTGACGTTCGAGGTTCCACCCGGCGAGTTCATCGGCATCACCGGACCCAACGGTTGCGGCAAGAGCACGCTGCTCAAGATCCTGTCACGAATCTACTCGCCCGACACCGGCGAGGTCCGCATCGCCGGTCGTGTCTCTCCGTTCCTCGAGCTCGGCGTCGGGTTCAACCCCGAGCTCACCGCGCGCGAGAACATCTTCCTGGGCGGCGCCGTGCTGGGGCTGACCAGGCGCGAGCTCGAGGGTCGGGTTGACAGCATCCTCGAGTTCGCCGAGCTCACCGACTTCGCCGACCAGAAGATCAAGAACTTCTCGTCGGGCATGGGCGTGCGGCTTGCCTTCACGGTGGCCATCCAGGCCGATGCCGACCTCCTGCTCATGGACGAGGTCCTCGCCGTGGGCGACGCGCGCTTCCAGGAGAAGTGCTTCGACGTTTTCGCCGATTACAAACGGCAGGGGCGAACGGTGGTGCTGGTGAGCCACGACCTCGGGGCGCTCAACCTGTACTGCGATCGCGTCCTTCTGATGCAGAGGGGTGAGGTCATCGCCGACGGCGCGGCCAGCGCGGTCACCGCACAGTACCGGCGCATCGTCGGCGCGATGTCCGACAACAGCCAGCCTGAGCTTGGCGGAGGAGCGGAGGCGTGGACCACTCGGTGGGGGAGTCGAGAGATCGAGATCACCGCCGTGCGTCTCCTCGATGCTGCGGACCACCCTCACACCACGTTCGCAACCGGTGCGCCGATGACCGTCGCCATCGACTACGTCATCAACGCCGCGGTGAGCGATTTCGTGTTCGGCCTGGCCTTCAAGCGCAGCGACGGTGCCGACCTCTCCGGTCCCAACACTCGCAATGCCGACTGCGCGGTGCGGACGGGTCCACCGGGCACGCGGGGAACCATCCTGTACCAAATGCCCGAGCTCGAGCTCCTCGGTGCTCGTTACCTGCTCACAGTCGCCGTCTACGACGAGCACCTGGTGCATGCCTATGACCACATCGAGGACGCCGTCTCGTTCCGCGCTGTGGACGACCGCGGCAGGCCAGGGATGGTCGACCTGCGGGGGACGTGGACGCAGGTGTCGTCGGTGGGATCGCAGGAGGAGTCGACGATCAGCGCTCGACGGGAAGCGGGTCGAGCCGGATCCTGAGAGGGTTGATCTCGCGCAGGTGAGGGTTGAGGTACGGGTCGCGGATCCCCCCCGGATGCCCCCAGCGTTCCCAGAAGAGCTGATGATCGCTGTGGGGGTCGAGGTCGCCGCGGGTGGCGCTCTCGTCATGGCGGAGCTCGGCGTGCGGGGTATAGACGACCAGGTAGCCCGCCTCCCGAACCCGAAGGCAGAAGTCGACATCGTTGTACGCCACCGCGATGCGCTCGTCGTACCCACCCACCTCGTCGAACACCGTTGTCTTGACCATCTGGCAGGCGCCGCTGACCGCGGTGACATTCCTGATCACCCGACCCATCCAGCCGGCGTCGACGTTGGCCGCAAGGTAGCCGCCGCGCACGTTGCCCACCGCGATCCCCTCGTGCTGGGGCTGTCCATTCGGGTACATCAGCCGGCCGCCGGCGACAGCGACCTCGGGCCTCTGCACCTGCTCGAGCAGCGCCTCGATCCAATCGGGTGTGACCACGGTGGTGTCGTTGTTGACGGTGAGCATGTACATCGCGTCGATCGATGCCCGCCCGTGGTTGATCAGCGCTGAGTAGTTGAAGGCGCCGGGGTGGCGAACCACCGTGTGTCGCGAGCTCTGCAGGTACGCCAGGGTACTCGGCTCGACGCTACCGTTGTCGATGATCGTGATCGACCAGTTCCTGTATGTCGATGACTTCTCGATGCTCGCAATGCAGGCGCGCAGCAGGTCGAGCCGATCGCGGGTCGGGATGACGATGGCGACGTGAGGCTCGTCGACAACGTCGAGGCGCACGTGGTAGGTGCCGAGCTGCCGCCCGAGACTGACCCGTCCCTGCAGACCGCGGCGCTCCAGCGCCTCTTCGACCGCGTGCTTTCCCGACTCGTAGGCGTACATCTTCGCCCGGCTGGCCATCGCCACCGATCCCGGGACCTGGCGCCACGAGTACAGCATGTCGGCCACGTGGCTCACCCGCCGCGCCCTCTCGGTGGCCCGCAGCAGCAGGTCATGGTCCTGGGCGCCGTCGAACCCGGCGCGAAAACCGCCTGCGGACTCCATGACGCCCCGCCGGATCACAAGGAAGTGGCACATGTAGTTGACGGACAGGAGAAAGTCGGGGGAGTAGTCGGGTTTGAAGAAGGGCCGCCCGCACGTCCCGTCGGCGAGCAACAGGTCCTCGTCCGAGTAGACGATGTCTGTGTCGGGCGCCTCGCGGATGGCCTCGAGAACCCGATGCAGGGCGTGCGGGCGGAGCACGTCATCATGGTCGAGCATGGCGACGAATTCGCCGTCGGCGAGCGCCGTCGCGCTCGCCGACGCGGCGGCGATGCCACCGTTCTCTGCGCGCCTGACCAGCTTGATGCGCGGCTCCGAGGCCGCGTACTCGGCCAGGATCTCGCCGACGTGCGGAGCTGTTGAGGCATCGTCGGCGATGCACAGCTCCCAGTTCTCGTAGGTCTGGGCGATGACCGACTCCACGGCCGGCCGGATCCAGTCCGGGCGCGGGTTGTACGTTGGCATGACGATGCTGATGAGTGGACGGTCGCTCCACGTGCGACTCTGGTCGCGCATCCTGTCGAGCTCCGCCGCGTCCGGTTGATGCCGGCGTCGCCATTCGTTGTACTCACGTTGGACCAGGCGAGCACGGCCACGATGGGTGTTGCGATTGCGCTCGCGCACCGCTTGTCGCAGTCCGGACGGTCCTTCAGCCGCCAGGACAGAGCCGGCTCGTCTGACGCGGTGCACCGCGAGGC
>DATBPD010000053.1:0-2930 GCA_036561525.1 Candidatus Dormiibacterota bacterium
GTCGGGCAGCCAGGTGTGGAACGGCACCACCGGGATCTTGATCAGGAAGGCGGCGGCGAATGCCAGGAAGGCCCACTGCTCGGGACTGAACGTGGTGATGTTGAGGCCGGGGATGACCAGCGGCGTGTGCGACATCTGGCCGCCGAGCAGGATGGTGAGGTCGAACGAGCCCTTGCCGCTGGCGAAGTACAGGCTGATGATCGCGATCAGCATCAGCAGGCTGCCGGCGACCGTGTAGATGATGAACTTGAGGGTGGCGCGGCCCCGGTTCTCGTTGCCGAAGTTGGCGAGGACGAAGTAGAGCGGGATCAGCATCCCTTCCCAGAAGAGGTAGAAGAGCAGCAGGTCGAGGCTCAGCAGCACGCCGGCGGTCATCGTCTCGGTGAGCAGCAGCAGGCCGCAGAAGAGCTTGAGTCGCTGCGTGCTCCGACGCGACACCAGGATCGAGGCAACCAGGAAGACGCCGGCGTTCAGCGCAAGGATCCATGCGGAGATGCCGTCCAACCCGAGGTGGTAGTCCGCGCCGATCGCGGGCACCCATTCGTGCGCTTCCTCGTAGTGGAACGACATCGGTCCGGGGGACAGGTGAGACACCGGCGAGCTGCTCAGGCCGGCCACCAGCGACCAGACGATGATCGCGGTCACCAGCGTCGTCGCCACCGTCAACGCTTTGATCAGCGACGGCGATGTGCGCGGGATCACCTGGAGGAGCAGCGCGCCCCCCAGCGGCACCATGAGCACGACGGTCAGCCAAGGGACATTCATCGCGATACCAGCACGATGGTGAGGACGACGAACACGCCCGCGGCCGCGATCATGTACGAGGCGTAGTCCCGGATCAGCCCCGTCTGGTAGTCGCGTGCCCAGGCGCCGAGCTCAGAGCAGGCGTCGCCCACCACCCTCACCCAGCCGTCCATGACGCGCGGCTCCACCACCTTGCGGGCGGCGGCGGCCAGCCCAAGCGCCGGGCGCACCAGCAGGGCGTCGTAGATCTCGTCGAAGTAGAACTTGTTGTACGAGAGTTGCGGCAGCGCACGGGGCAGCCGCGCGGTGATCACGGCGGCGTCCGGGTTGCGCTGCAACCAGATCCGCGCTGCCATCCCGGCGCCGAACAGCGACGACAGCGTGCCCGCGATGGCCGCGAGCACGGCTGTGCCCAGGCCGAGGTCGATGGCGATCGGACCCGACGTCGGCGAGGTGAACACCGGCGCAAGGAAGCTGGTGAAGACGCCGGTCAGCACGTTCTCGTGGATGACCAGCGCCCAGATCGCCAGCACCACGCCGAGCCCCGCGCTGAGCGCGGCGAGGATGGCCACCGGGCCGAGCATGACCGGGGACGCTTCGTGCGCGGCGTAGACCCGCGCCGTCTGCGGCTCGCCTCGGAACACCGTGGCCCAGAGACGGAACGCGTAGAGGCCGGTGAGCACGTTGATGCCGAGCCCGACGATGTAGAGGATCCAGGGCAGAGCCCCGGGCCCGTTGGTGAGCCCGAAGCCGAGCAGGCCCTCCTTGCTGAAGAAGCCGACGAAGAGCGGGATGCCCGCCAGCGCGAACGTGCCGCTCAAGAAACATCGCTCGGTGGTGCGCATGGTTGCGGACAGGCCACCCATGAGGCGGATGTCCTGCTCGTCATGGAGCGCATGGATGACGTTGCCGGCGGCCATGAAGAGCAGCGCCTTGAACACGGCGTGGGCGGCGAGGTGGAACATCGCCGCCGAGTACGCCCCGATCCCCACGGCGAAGATCATCAGGCCGATCTGCGACATCGTCGAGTACGCGATGACACGCTTGATGTCCACCTGGCTGAGTGCGATCACACCGGCCATGACGGCGGTGCCGATGCCCACGCACGCCACCATCCCCTGTGCCACCGGGGCGCGGTCGAAGAGTGGGTGGAAGCGGGCGATCAGGTACACGCCGGCGGTCACCATCGTGGCCGCGTGGATCAGTGCCGACACCGGGGTCGGGCCCTCCATGGCGTCCGGCAGCCAGGTGTGCAGGGGGAACTGCGCGCTCTTCGCAAAGGCGCCGATGGCGAGCAGCGAGCAGATCCCGGTGACCAGCAGGCCGCCCGAGGCGAACGAGCCGCTGGCCGCGAAGATGCGCGGCAGGCTGAGCGTGCCCACGTGCAGGACGATGAGGAACGCGGCGATGACCAGGGCGACGTCACCGATCACCTGCGTGATGAACGCCTTGCGCGCGGCCACAACGGCGCTCGGGCGCTCGTACCAGAAGCCGATCAGAAGGTAGCTGCTCAGTGCCACCA
Source organism: Candidatus Dormiibacterota bacterium (assembly GCA_036561525.1). Lineage (GTDB taxonomy): Bacteria > Chloroflexota > Dormibacteria > Aeolococcales > Aeolococcaceae > Aeolococcus. The sequence continues at coordinate 2,267 of DATBPD010000053.1, forward strand.
GCGCCCAGCCGATGATCAGGATCAGCAGGTCGCCGGCGAGGACGAGCACCAGCATCGAGAAGATGAAGAGATTCATGTAGCTGAAGAACCGGGCGATGCCGGGGTCGTGCTCCATGTAGCCGACGCTGTACACGTGGATGAGGAAGCCGACCCCGGTGATCACCATCAGCATCACCGCGCTGAGTGGGTCGAGCGTGATGTCGACGCCGACGCTCAGGCCGCCGCTGCCGAGATCAATCCACTGCCACAGGTGCGCCGTCGCCGACTTGGCGCCCGCTGGGGCGCCCACCACCGTGGCGAGCATGATGCAGGCCACCACGAACGCCGCCAGGATGCTCACCGTGCCGGCGAGGTTGACGGTCGCCCGGGGCAGCCTCGGCCCGGCCAGGGCATTGAAGAGAGCACCCGCCATGGGGAGAAGCAGGATGAGGCTGGCCAGCACCGCGACGGCGGACGTGTTCACTCGCTCATCTCATCGAGATCGTCGATGTCGAGCTCGCGGCCGATGCGGAACACCTGTGTGATCAGCGCCAGGCCGACCACCACCTCAGCGGCGGCGACGACGATGACCATGAAGGCGAACACCTGGCCCTCCTCGCTGTTGAGGAAGCGGCCGTAGCCGACGAACACGATGTTGACGGCATTGAGCATCAGCTCGATGCAC
>DATBPD010000054.1:0-1993 GCA_036561525.1 Candidatus Dormiibacterota bacterium
GTCCGCAGCACCAGGGGCACGCTCAGGCTGCCGCCCGACATGTAGTGCGCCTTGGCGGCCTGGTTGACGAGCTGGTCCATCACCAGCGTCAGGAAGTCGCCGAACATGATGTCGACGACCGGTCGCATGCCGGTCATGGCAGCGCCGACGCAGAGGCCGGTGATGCCGGCCTCAGAGATCGGCGAGTCGATCACTCGATCGGTGCCGAACTCGTCGACCAGGCCTGACAGCACCTTGAACGGCGTTCCCGCCTCGGCCACGTCCTCGCCGATCACGAACACCCGCTCGTCGCGTCGGAGCTCCTCGGCCAGCGCCTCGTTGATCGCCTTGCCGAACGTGATCTCGCGGGTCGCGGCCGTCTCAGGCGAAGACATGCCGGTCGACCTCGCTGACCTCAGGGAAGGGCGCGTCGAGCGCGAATGCGAGCCCGTTTTCGACCAGCCGCCGCACGTCATCGTTGTGCCGCTGCAGCTCCGCCTCGCCGGCGATGCCCTGCTCGCTCAGCCAGCCGCCCAGCAGCGTGATCGGGTCGCGATGTCCGCGCCACTCCTGCTCCTCCTCGGCGGAGCGGTAGTAGCCGCGGTCGATGTCGCCAACGTGGTGGCCGTGGTAGCGGTAGGTGTTGCAGAGCAGGAAGGCCGGGCCGTCTCCCCCGCGCGCCCGCTGCACCAGCCGGTCGGTGGCCTCGCGTACCGCGCGCACATCCTGGCCGTCCACCTCGACGGCCTCGATGCCGAAGGCGCGGGGGCGTGCCAGCAGCTCGCCGGCGGTGACCTCGAGGTAGTGGGTGTACTCGTTGTAGAGGTTGTTCTCGCAGACGTAGATCACGGGCAGCATCCACAGCGACGCCATGTTCATGACCTCATAGAGCAGCCCCTGGCCGAGCGCGCCGTCGCCGAAGAAGCAGGCGACCACCTGGCCGCTGCCGCGGTGCTTGGCCGAGAAGGCGGCACCGGTCGCGATCCCGGTGGAGCCACCCACGATGGCATTGGCTCCCAGGTTGCCGTTGGCGTGATCGGCAATGTGCATCGAGCCGCCCTTGCCGTGGCAGTAGCCGGCCTCCTTTCCCAGCAACTCCGCGAACATCCGGCCGATGTCGGCGCCCTTGGCCAGGCAGTGGCCGTGACCGCGGTGGGTCGAGGTGATCATGTCGTCCTGTTTCAAGCCCGAGCAGACGCCGACGGCGACCGCCTCCTCGCCGATATACAGGTGCGCCAGGCCGGGCATCTTGCCGCTGCGGTAAAGCTCGTTCACCCGTTCCTCGAACATGCGGATCGTGACCATCTCGCGGTATCGCTGCAGCCACGGGTCGAGCCCGGCCGGGTCAACCGGCATGATCGCGGTCTCGTCACTCATTGCCATGGACGTCGGCCTCCACCCGGTCGAGGTGGATGCGGGCGGCGATGCGCGCTTCGGTGCCGTCACCGGCCCGGATCGCGGCCAGGATGGCACGGTGCTCGTCGATGGCGCGCTCGGCGCTCTCGGGGATCCCGAAGATCTCGAGCAGCGCGTCGCGGAGTACGTCGCGGATGGCGTCCAGGGTGTGGCTGACCAGGCTGTTGCCGGTTGCGTCGGCCATGGCGATGTGGAAGCGCAGGTCGGAGTCGATGAATCGTTGGGCGTCGTCGTCCGCGAGCGCGGCGGTCATGGCGTCGAGGGCGGCCTGCATCTGCTCGAGGTCTCGGGGTTGACGCCGGTGCGCAGCCAACTCGGCGGCCGCGCAGTCCAGGATCCGCCGGAGTTCGAACAGGTCGGCCATGCTTGGCTCCGCGTCCAGCGCCATCACCAGGCGCAGCGAGCGGTGCAGTGGTTGCGCCGCCTCGGACACGGTGAACGAGCCGCCGATGCTGGCGGTGATGACGCCCTGCGACTCGAGGATCCGTAAGGCCTCACGCACCGTCGAGCGCCCGACCGAGTAGGCCGTGGCGATCTCGCGCTCGACCGGAAACGGATCGCCGGCTACCAGCGTCTGGCTCGTGACCATCTCGAGCAG
>DATBPD010000055.1:0-7149 GCA_036561525.1 Candidatus Dormiibacterota bacterium
GGGGTCAGCCGAGGCGCGGTTGTACAGGATCCGCCGGTTCGCGGGCCACGCCCATGCCCACTCGCCGCCGGTCCAGTTCTGCTCCCGCGCCGGCTTGCGCCGCGCCGTCTGGTTGACCCCGTCGGCATAGCAGCCGCAGTAGATCCAACATCCGCATGACGTCGAGCCATCGTCTGAGAGCTGCGTGTAGGCCGAGAGGAACTCGCCGTCCGCGCCCCAGCCGTTGATCTCGGCCAGCACGGCCGCGGCTTTGGGCTCATCCAGAGGACCATGCGTCGGGTACTGCCAGGTGAGGTCGAGCACTGGACGGTCCATCTCGTCGGTGGAGCCGGCGAGCCGCTCGCGGATGAGGTTGCCTAGGTGGTGGGTGAACCACAGGTCAGAGCGCTGCTCCTCGCGCGGCTGCACCGCCTGGTGATGCCACTGCAGCATGCGCTGGGTGTTGGTGAACGTCCCGTCCTTCTCGGTGTGCGCCGCCGCCGGGAAGAAGAACACCTCGGTGGCGATGTCGTCGGTGCGCATCTCCCCCGTCTCGATCTCGGGACCGTCCTTCCACCACGTCGCGCTCTCGATCAGCGAGAAGTCGCGGACCACCAGCCAGTCGAGCTTGGACATGCCCAGCCGCTGCATGCGGCTGTTCGCCGACCCCACCGCCGGGTTCTGGCCGAAGAGGATGTACCCCTTGACCGTCCCGGCGATCTGCTCCATCACCGTGTCGTAGGTGCTGTGGCTTCCGGTCAGCCGCGGCAGGTAGTCAAAGCAGAAGTCGTTGTCCGCTGTCGCCGCCCGGCCCCACCACGCCTTGAGCAGGCTGACGGTGTAATCGCGCATGTTGGCCCAGAAGCCCTTGTCGGCCGCGTTTCCGGCGATGAACTCATCCAGGTCCGCGTGTGCATGGGCGTGCGGCATGGGGATGTAGCCCGGCAGCGTGTCGAACAGCGTCGGAATATCGCTTGAGCCCTGGATCGACGCGTGGCCCCGCATCGCCATCACGCCGCCGCCCGGACGGCCCATGTTGCCCAGCAGCAGCTGCAGGATCGATGCGGCCCGGATGTACTGCGAACCGATCGTGTGCTGCGTCCACCCCACGCCGTGCACGAACGCGGTGGTGCGCTCCCGGCCCGAGTTGGCCACGAACAGCTCGCACACCGTGGCGAACACCTCCTGAGGGACGCCACACACCCGCTCCACCATCTCGGGCGTGTAGCCCGCGTAATGGCGTTTGAGGATCTGCCATACGCACCGGGGATGCTCGAGCGTCAGATCGAGCTCGGGCGTGCCGTGCGCGTCGCCGCGGCGCTGGCCCTCTCCGCCCGGGCCCTGACTGGGAAGGTTGCCCTCCTGGTCGCGCTGCCCGGCCGCGGCGGCCACGAACGCGTCCTCGTACTGCCAGCTTGAGGGGTCATAGCCGCGCAGGTCGGGGTCCCAGCCCGAGAACAGGCCGTCGGCGCCGGCGTCCTCGAACTCCTCGCGGATGATCACCGGCGCGTTGGTGTAGTGCAGGACGTACTCGCGGAACTCCGACTCGGTGGTCAGGACGTGGTTGATGATCGCGCCCAGGAACACGATGTCGGTGCCCGCGCGTAGCGGGACGAACATGTCGGCGAGCGCGCTCGTGCGGCTGTAGTGCGGGTCGACGTGGATCACCGTCGCCCCCCGGGCCTTGGCCTCCACCACCCACTGGAAGGCCACCGGATGGGCCTCGGCCATGTTGGAGCCCTCGAGCACGATCAGATCGGAGTTCTGCAGGTCTCCGGGCAGCGTGCTGGACGCGCCGCGCCCGAACGACGTGCCCAACCCGACCACGGTGGAGCTGTGGCAGACGCGGGCCTGATTCTCGATCTGGATGATCCCCAGGGCGGTGAGCAGCTTCTTGATGAGGTAGTTCTCCTCGTTGTCCAGCGTCGCGCCGCCGAGCGCAGCGATGCTCATGCAACGCCGCACCCGCGACTCGTCGCGCTCCCACTCCCAGCCCTCCCGGCGCGTGGCGACGACCCGGTCGGCCACCATGTTCATCGCCGTGTCCAGGTCCAGCCGCTGCCAGTCGGTCGCGTGCGGCGGCCGATACAGCACGTGCTCTTCGCGAGAGGCGCCCGTGGTCAGCTGCAGCGACGCCGAGCCCTTGGGGCACAGCCGCCCGCGGCTGTGCGGCGCATCAGGGTCGCCCTCGATCTGGATCACCGCGTCGTCCTTGACGAACACGTTCTGGGCGCAGCCCACCGCGCAGTACGGGCACACCGACTTGACCACCCGGTCGGCGGCACGGGTACGGGCCTCCAGCCGGTCGGACCCCCGCGACTTGACCGCCGCGCCACGCGCCAGCCGGTCCGCTCCGCGGAGCTGGCGCAGCACCGGCCAGCGCGCGGGCGACGGCAGCTCAGGCATCGTCACGAACCTCCCTGCAGCTCGCGGGCCGCGCGCGCCCTGGCCCAGGCGATGACCGTCTCGTCCCGGGTGGGGCTAAGCGCCGGCGGATTGACCAGGTGCTGCGTGCTCGCGGGCAGCGCCGGCTTGGCGCGCAGCTCGTCAGGGTGTGGCGTGTCGCTGCCATCGGCGGGGAGGCCGGTGGCGATCATGAACGCCTGCCCCGGCGGGATGTGCAATGCCCGCCCCACAGTTTGGTAGGAGTGACCTGCGTCCAGCAGCTCGAGGATCTGCGCCCGAGTCGGCATCGCAGGCTGTGTTTGCCCCACTGCGGATCTTCCAAACACGAAGGGCGGTCCCCGCGGTCTGACCTCGGACTGAGCCCCCGCGCCGGATCAGCGCAGCGCCAACAGGCAGGCTCCGCCCAACAGGCCGGCGCCGGTCGTCCACCACGCGATGTAGTCGCCGATGTGGCCAGAATGCAGGCCCCGCAGACCGACCACCGCCCCCCGGCCGCCCGCACGGACCCGGCGGGGCAGGCGGCGCAGCAGCGGCCGGCCGAAGAGCCCCGCGGCGGCCACGCCGAACGCCGCCACCAGGGTGAGCATCCCGATGATCACATCAATGGTCTCCACGTGCATCGGCGGGGCCGGCGGCCAGTGCACGCTGTGGGCGTGCAGCACCCATTGCGCATAGGCCGGATGATCGGCGAACCGGGCCGCGGATCTTGCCACCCACGCGACAGCTCCCGGAACCAGGCCCCCGACGACGCCGGTTGCCAGCAGCACGCCGGGGACGATGAGCATCAGGGGCGGGGTGCGGCCACGGTCCTCGCGCGTCTCGTCGACGCGCTCCTGAGCGGCGCGCGCCTGGCGAGGATCGGGGCCCTCGCGTGGGCCCCAGCCGTAGAACACCCGGCCGGCGACCCGCAGCACGGCCCCCGCAGTGAGCGCCGACACGATCGCGAACACCACGAGCAGCCACCCATAGCCGACGTCCGAAGCGGAACCCTCGATCAGCGCCTTGCCCTGGAACTCGGTGAACGGGGGTGGCGCCGCCAGCAGGATCCCTCCGACCACGAATAGCGCTCCGGCCACCGGCACCTCTCGCCCACGGCCGTGCAGGTCGTACTCGTCGACGGTGCGAAAGCGGTGCAGGAGGATCCCGCAGATCATGAACAGGGCGGCCTTGGTCAGTCCATGCCCGACGATGAACACGGCCACCCCCGCCAGCGCCTTGGCGCCGAGCAGCCCGACCCCGCACACGAACATGCCGACGTGTCCGATGGTGGAGAAGGCCAGCAGCCGCTTGATGTGGCGTTGCAGCACGCACATGACCGCGCCCAACACGGCCGTCGTCGCCCCCAACGCCACCAGGATCGCGCGCAGGGGGTCGGTGTGAGGAGCCATCGCACCGGCGAACATGACCCAGTAGACGCGCGCCACCGCGTAGATCCCCAGCTCGACCATCACGCCGGAGAACAGGACGCACACCGGGACCGGGGCGACGGCGTGCGCGTCGGCGAGCCAGAAGTGAAGTGGCACCGCCGCCGCCTTGGTCAGGAACCCCAGCAGCAGCAGGACCATCGCCACGATCACCAGCGCGTCGGCGGGATGGCCGTCAAGCACCGCACCAATCTGCGCCATGTTGAGTTCGTCCGTGCGCGCGTAGAGCATCGCCACCGCGATGAACATCGCGTAACCGCCGATGCTGTTGGTGATCGCGAAGTTGATGGCACCCTGGATCGGCGCACGCTCCTCGATCCGGTAGGCGGTCAGCGCGTAGGCCACCGTGCTCATCAGCTCGAAGAACACGACGAGGTCGAACAGGTCCCCGGTCAGGCAGAACCCGACCATTCCCGCCAGGAACAGCAGCATGAGGCCGTGAAACAGCCCACCGACGGCGTCGAAGTAGCGCAGCGAATAGGCGAGCGCCGCCAGCACCATGACGCCGGCGAAGGCAGCAATGCCGGCGCCGAGCGGGTCGATCGAGAAGGCGATGCCGATTGCCACGCCATGCTCGGGCCGCCAGCCGCCCATCCAGTACGCGAACGGCTCGCTGGCGGCGTGCACGGCGAGCAGGAGGCAGATCGTCACCGCGCTCAGCGCCACCACCACTGCCGTGGCGTCCTCGCACCAGCGCGGGACGACCGTCCCGACGCTCACCAGCACGGGAGCGACCAGGAACGGGATGACGACCGGCAGCGCGCTCAGGTGCCACACGACGATCAGTCGCGCAGCGCGCGCAGCTTCGCCGGATCCACGGTGCCAAACCGCTTGTGGGCCTGCACGACCAGCGCGAGCAGCAGCGCGATCACCGTGGCTTCGATGACGACATCGGTGAGGACCAGCACCTGGGTGACGGGGTCGACCAACCGCGACGTCGTGGGGATGTCGGCCACGATCGGCGCCTTGGCGGCGTGCCGATAGCCCACTCCCAGCAGGACCAGGTAGGTCGAGGACTGGACGACGGTGAGGCTGAGCACCGTCCGGACCAGATTCTGACTGGACACCACCCCGTAGAGGCCGATCACGAACAGCCATGCTGCCGCCGCAAACGGGGCGAAGGCCATCACAGCTCGCCGCGCGCGACCAGCAGGTCCTGGTCCAGGAACTCGGTCCACGTGAGCAGGAACGCGCCCGTCACCTCCAGCCCCACCGCGATGCTGTTGAGCGGCATCATCCCGCCCGACAGCAGGTGCCCCGAGGTGCCCAGCGGCAGGAAGTTCTCAAGGTATGCCGAGGCGAAGATCAGCCCACCGAGGCCGATCGCCGCATACGCGAGTGCGCCGATCCCATCCAGCGCCTCCACTGCCCAATGTGGCGCGACGCGCTTGAGGGCGAGGTAGCGCCCCGCCAGCAGGATCGCCAACGGGCCCGCGGCCAGCACGACTCCGGCCTGGAAGCCGCCGCCGGGGGTGAGAGCCCCGTGCAGCGCCAGATACACCCCGAGGGAGACCAGCAGGGGGATGAGGATCAGCGACAGGAGACGCAGGGCGTCGCTGGCCCCGGCGAACCGGTGGTCGTCCACGCTGCGGCGGGGCGGTTCGTCCTCCTCGTCGCGCAGGTGGCGCAGCAGCAGCGCCACCCCGGTCACCGAGGCGAAGAGGATGAACTCCTCGCCCAGCGTGTCGAACGCCCTCAGGTCGAAGTTGAGCGCGGTGACGATGTCGGTTGCGTGACGACGTCCCGGCTCGAGGCGATCCACCAGCAGGCCGTAGGCGCCGTGGAAGTCCCCGAACGGTGGCAGGCCATGCAGGCCGATCACCAGCACCGCCAGCAGCCCGGAGCCGGCACATCCGAACAGCAGCAGGCGACCGCGCCGGCTCACTCGCCGTCCTCCTCATGGCGCTCGCGCGCGGAGGCATGCTGAGCGATCTTGCGCAGGGCGGCCAGGATGATCACCGGCATCCCGACGCTGCCGACCACCAGCTGCGACAGAGCGACGTCCGGGGCCTGGAGCACGAAGAACAGCAGCGTCAGCGTAAGGCCGAAGATGGACAGCACCAGCGTCTGGCGCAACGGATCTGAGATGAACACGATCGCGGTCCCCGCCGCCACGACGAGCAACAGGGCGACCGCCTGCAGCGCCGTCACCCCTCCTCCTCGCGGTGCTCCTCGATGCCCTCGCGCCAGTCCCCCAGCGCACGGGCGCGCAGACTGCGCGCGGTGGCGTGGACCAGCACCGGGCCCGCGAGGACGAGCAGCGCCCCGGTGACCAGCGCCTTGTCGCCGATCAGCGAGAAGGACTCGGCGCACAGGATCGAGATCCCGACCAGCAGCGCGCCGAAGCCGGCGAGGCTGACGTAGTGCAGCCGGTCGAGCACGTTGCGCATCACGCTCACGCCGATGACCGCCGTCACCTGCAGCACCACCCCGGCGATGAGCAGGACGCTGGGGACGGCATGACGCACGCCGCTCACGGATCGGCCTCCATCAGGCGCGCGAACGTGAGCGATCCCACGGTCGAGAGGAGCGCCAGGACCACGGCGAGATCGATGAACGGCTGGCGCCGGAACCCTTCGGAAAGCAGCATCAGCGCGGTGACCGCGAGCACGCTGGCCACCTCAACGGCCGCCAGAGCCGCCGCGGCGCCGGCGAAGACCGCCACGCCCAGGCACGGCAGCAGCGCCACCATGATCACCAGCGCAGCGATCTCCCAGCGGTTCACCCCAGCTCCAGCACGTCGAGCTGCTCGCGCCCGCCGCTGCGATGCAGCTGATGCACCAACAGCAGGTCGCGCTCCCCATCGATGCCGATGACGATCGTGTTCGGCGCCAGCGACCCCAGGCCCTCGGCCAGGGCCCGGCGTCCCACGTCGCCGGACCGGTCGCCACCGGCACGAAACGGTACGGCGCGTAGCGAGCCGCGAGCCTCCCGGGGCGCCACGAGCTGCGCGAGCGCCTGCCAGGACACCCAGGCGATCTGGCCGGGGATGCTCGCGATCACCCGCCAGCCCCGGCTCACCCAGCGGAGCGACACCCGGGCCTCGGCCACGCCCTGGCGACGCGCCGCCTCATACGCCGCGCCGGCCAGGAGGACCGCGCCGATTCCGGCGTACAGCTCGGGCAGGTCAATGGTGTCGATCAGCACCATGTAGAACGCGGCGCCGAGCGCGGAGCCCAGGCCCACCGCCGCCGGGGCTCTCACGGCGCCGATCCCATCACGCAACGATCGCCGCGCGGCTGGTCTGAGGCGCTCAGCGAGTCAAGCGGGGGGCGCTCGTCCACGGGCAGGCGCACGACGGCGCCGTCCTCCCAGGGACGGAGGTAGTGGCCGGCGGTGG
>DATBPD010000056.1:0-2296 GCA_036561525.1 Candidatus Dormiibacterota bacterium
CCCATGATGCTGATGTTGTACGGATACGTCACTGTCACGGTCACCGACTGGCCGGCCGTCCACGGCTGACCTGGCGACACGCTGATGCCCATGTTGGACTTGTTGAGCGACCACACCGACGCCTTGACGGTGTTCTGCACCGTCGTGACACCGTTTAGGTCCGATCGCGACACAATCGCCTTGCGGGCGCCGTCGCGGGCGGCGTTCGTGACCTGGATGTAGTCGGTGAACGCCTGACCGAACTGGAAGATCGCGATCAGCACCAGGAACAACACCGGCGCGACCAGCGCGAACTCCACCATCGCCTGGCCCGCGGAACGGCCGCCGGCCCGACGTGGGCGGGCCGGGGTTGCACGAGCCTGGGTGTGCGAGGGACGGAGCATCAGGCAGGGGAGTTCAAAAGCGTTAGGTGCTACTCGACACGCATAGTGGTTGAAGCGGTGAGGTTGCCAGACGAGACAACCAGTCCGATGATGCTGATCGAATACGGGTAGGTGACCTGCACCTTCACGTCCGAGCCCTGGATGAACGTCGGGTTGTTGGGATACGTGATCCCCATGCTGGACGTGGTCAGCCCCGGCGCGGCCGACTGGGCGGCGGTGGTGGCGGCACTCTCGGCGCCGGCGACTCCCAGCGCGCGACTGGTGGCCGCCTTACGCGCACCTTCGCGGGCGGCTGCCGTCACCTGGATGTAGTTGTTGAAGAGCACTCCGAACTGCAGGATCGCGAACAGCACCAGCAGCAGCACGGGAAGGATGACGGCGAACTCAACTACCGCCTGGCCTTCATCGGTTGTGGTGCGTTTCTTGATCTTCAACGGAGCCTCCCAGACCCGGGTGACGTTGTTTGCGGGGGACAAAAGCAGGCGGGCTCCCGGGCCACTGAGCACCCGGGAACCCGCCAAGGGAAGCCATAATTACATGGCGGCAATCACGCTATTGAGAACGGCGGAGATCTTGGAGCTCAGGAGGCCAAGGGTGACCACCACAGCGATGGTGATGACGCCGAGCACGACGGCATACTCAGCCATCGTCTGGCCCGACTCCTCCTTGAGATCCGCGAACAGGCGGCTCAGGTACTCGATCAAGGAATTCACCTCCCCCCATCCAGTTTCTCGGAGCCGCCGCGGAAGGCGGATCCTGTTCGATCTGTTTCGGCAGATGCCATGGAGCCTTGAGGGCTTACTGGCGATTTCCCCTGTTTGGGGGAACTGCCGTCAGAGACGTATCTCACTGAATAGGCGCTGACCGGTTTCGCTGGTATCCCCCGTTGGGATGCTTTGTACGCCGGAGAATTCGCTATGGTGCGCCGCCATGGCGACGGCGATCGACGGCAAACGGACCGCGGCGGCGGTGCACGCGCGGGTCGCCCGCGAGGTGGCCGAGTTCGTCGCCGAGACCGGGCACACGCCCGGCCTTGTCACGATCCTGGTGGGCGAGGACCCGGCCTCACAGGTGTATGTCCGCAGCAAGGGCGAACGCTGCCGCGAGCTGGGCATGGCCTCGTTCCACGACCAGCTGCCGGCGACCTCCAGCCAGGACGAGGTCGAGAGTGCCGTCGCCCGCTGGAACGCCGATCAGCGGGTCGACGGGATCCTCGTTCAGCTGCCGCTGCCCGGCGACCTCAACTCCAAGCCGGTGCTGGAGCTGATCGATCCGTCCAAGGACGTCGACGGGTTCCACCCGATCAGCGTGGGCCGGCTCGTAGCCAACCAGCCGGGATTGCGTCCGTGCACACCGGCCGGCGTGATGGAGCTGCTGCGCGCCTACGACATCCCCGTCAGCGGCGCCGACGCCGTGGTCGTGGGCCGCTCCGACATCGTCGGCAAGCCGGTGGCACTGCTGCTCCTGCACCAGAGCGCGACAGTCACGATTGCCCACTCGCGCACCCGCGACCTGGGCGAGGTGACGCGACGGGCCGACATCCTGGTGGCGGCGGTGGGCCGGCCGCAGATGATCACGGGCGACATGATCAAGCCGGGCGCGGCCGTGATCGACGTCGGCATCAACCGCACCGACGCCGGTCTGGTGGGCGACGTCGACTACGAATCAGCCTCGCAGGTGGCCGGCGCGATCACCCCCGTACCGGGCGGCGTAGGCCCGATGACGATCGCCATGCTGCTCTCCAACACGCTGGAAGCGGCACGACTGCGGCGCTGAGCCGCGACCGTCCCAAATCGGCCGCGATTGCGGCCGACCGCACGGTCCTCTATATTCGCGCGATTCAGCAAAGCGGTCCATACCGGTCCGCTGGTCGAGGAGGACCTAGGTTGGCAGAAGGTACGGTCAAGTGGTTC
>DATBPD010000057.1:0-45949 GCA_036561525.1 Candidatus Dormiibacterota bacterium
CCCGTCGCGGGCGTTGAGGGCGCGGCGGATGGAGCCGTTCACCACCCGCCGGGAGCGGCCCACGTCGATGACCGCGGAGGTGGCGTCGAGGACGATGCGGGTGACGGTGGCGTCGCAGGCGAGCCGGGCGACGGTCGCGGCGGCGATCGGGGAGGAGAACTCGAGGTCGGCGGCGGGGGCGCCGCGGATGCCGAGCAGGGTCTCCAGGGAGGTGGTGACCTGGAGGTGGGTGCGCTGGCTGGCGCGCTGGGGGATGAGGCCGGTGTCGAGGCCGTGGTGGGCGAGCTCGATGAGGGCGTCGGCGAGGCGCCGGGAGGTGGGCCGGGCGTCGTTGGCGCCGTCGCGGCGGGCCAGCGGCTCGAGGGCGGTGCGGAGCGCGGCGCCGCCGACGGAATCGAGGACGCCGCTGATGCTCATGGTGCCGCTGCTGCCGCCGATGAGCTCAAGGCGGCGGCAGTCGACGGTGTCGAGGTGCTCGCTCAGGAAGCCCTCGGGGTCGCCGGCGTGGCGGGCGTGGGCGCAGTCGCGGCGGAAGCGGCTGACGGTGTGCGCCCGGGCCAGGGCGAGCAGCGGCGTCTCGTCGAAGACGACGGTGGGGACGTCGGCGTCGGCTGGGTCGGTGTTGGCGGCGGCGATCGGGTCGTCGGGGTGCTCGCGGAGGAAGCTCTGCCACTCGGCCGCCTGGGCGGCGAGGGAGTCGACGGTGACCGCCCGGGCCACGCCGGCGAGGAGAGCGAGGTGACCGAAGCCGACCTGGCCCTGCTGGAGGGCGGCGACGGTGCCCGGGGTGCGCTGCTTGGCCATCTCGCCGACACAGACGGCGGACCAGGCGGCGTGGCCGCCCATCCTGCAGTGGTGGGTGATCCAGGCGTAGGGGCTGGCCGCGGCGTCGACGTCGTACTCGTCGGTGGCGGCGAACTCGGCGGCGTCCAGCGCGAAGCGCAGCTCGAGGAGGTCGCAGAGGTGGCGCAGCTCGATGAGGTCGACACCGAGCTGCGCGGGGCTGCGGGCCGGGCGTCGCGAGCTGAAGCGAGCCACGGCCCGACCGAGCTCGGCAAGGTCAGCGCCCGGAGCGTCGGACGGTGTCGAGGGCGCCCCTACCGCCCCCTCACCAGGAGGGGACGAGATCATGCAGGCAAGTATACGAACATACGTTCGTGGATGTCAAGAGCCGGCGCAGGTGGGCTGCCCGTATCTCGATTCGCGCGCTCAGACGTGACCCAAGAGCACATACGCAGACAAAGGCTCTCGCGACCAGCGGTGGCGTCCGTGCTGGACGCCGTCAATCGCCGGTGCGGCCGTCGATGAGCTCGCGAAGGATGTCGGCGTGGCCGGCGTGTCGCGCCGTCTCCTCCAGCATGTGCACCAGGATCCAGCGCACCGACTTGTCGGGACGGCCGGGGCGCGGTACGAGTGCGTCGAGCGAGGTCTGCGCACGGGCGATGTCGTCGCTGCGCGCATACGCGGCGCGGTAGTCGGCGACGACCTGCTCGGGCGCGTCGCTCTCCATCACCACCCACTCGGCGTCGGGATCGTCGGGATCCTCCGGGATCTCCGGACCACCGGCCATCACTGTCCCGAACCACGACAGCTCGCAGATCGTCAGGTGTTTGACGATGCCGAGCAGAGTGGTGCGGGATTCGAGCAGGCGACGCGACATCTGTTCGCGGTCGAGGCCATCGAGCTTGACCAGCACCGACTCGCGGTACTTGTCGAGAAACGCGATCAGCGTTTCGCGCTCGTCGGCATCGGACGGCGTGTGGCCGCGGCTGTCCGGGACGGAGAGGGTTTCGGTCATCCGGCCATCCTAGCCGTCGCGACCGAGCGGCCAAGTACACTCGCGAGGTCATGAGCGAGCTGTCCACGCGCGCAGAAGAGGTCAAGGCCCGAGCAGCAGACCTGCTGGGCCACCTTTGACCTGGAGGCCAGACGCACACACCTCGCGGAGCTTGACAAGGAGATCAACGATCCCTCTCTCTGGGACGACCAGCGACGCGCCGCGTCGCTGACCCAGGAGGCGTCGCGGCTGCGCGAGGAGATCGAGTCGGTCGCGGCCATCGAGAAGCGCACCGCTGATGCCGTCGACCTCAGCAGCATGCTCGAGACCGACCCCGACGACGCCATGACGGCGGAGGTGTCAGGCGAGCTGGATCTGCTCAGCAACGAGCTCGACCGGCGCGAGCTCGAGCTTCTCTACAGCGATCCGTACAGCGATCACCCAGCCATCCTGGGCATCCACGCCGGCGCCGGCGGCACCGATTCGCAGGACTGGGCAGGGATGCTGATGCGCATGTACATGGCCTGGGCGGACAGCAAGAAGTTCACCATCGAGTTCCTCGACGAGTCAGCGGGCGATGAGGCCGGCGTCAAGTCGGCGACGCTGCGCATCAGCGGACCGCGCGCGTACGGGCTGCTCAAGAGTGAGCGCGGCGTGCACCGGCTGGTGCGCATCAGCCCGTTCGACTCGGCGGCGCGGCGGCACACGTCCTTCGCGCTGGTCGAGGTGACGCCGGAGATCGAGGACGCGGTCGACGTCGACATCGATCCCAAGGACGTGCGCGAGGACGTGTACCGCAGCAGCGGCGCGGGTGGCCAGCACGTCAACAAGACGTCGTCGGCGATCCGGCTGACGCACATCCCCACCGGCGTGGTGGTGACGTGCCAGAACGAGCGCTCGCAGCACCAGAATCGCGAGGTGGCGTGGCGGGTGCTGCGCTCGCGGCTGCTCACGCTGCAACAGGCGGCCCACGCCGAGCACGTCGCCGAGCTGCGCGGCGAGTCGATGCCCGCGGAGTGGGGCAGCCAGATCCGCTCCTACGTGCTCCAGCCGTATACCATGGTCAAGGACCATCGCACCGGCGCCGAGGTGGGCAACGCGCAATCGGTCCTCGACGGCAACCTCGACCCCTTCATGGAGGCGTACCTGCGCTGGTCGGCGCGCGAGGGTGCGGCGGCGTAGGGCAACGCGTTCATGCAGTTGCGTCACGAACCCTGGTGGCGATCGTCGGGTAGGCAGAGCTCCAGTCACACTCGTCGCACCAGGTTGGCCAGCCAGGGTCCACCGCGAGGGTCGCGCCGCACCTGGGGCAGCGCATCTCAGCTGCGCAGGTCTCTGCGCATCGTCAGGGCCCGGCCGTTCGCGGCCACCGCGACGAATCCGTGGCGCTCGTACAGAGCCACAGCTGGGTTGTCCGGCTCGACGCTGAGCGAGAGCGCGGCGTGGCCGGCTTGGATCGCCCGATCGGCCAGCGCCTCGAGCAACGCGGCGCCGATGCCCCGGCCCCTGTGCTCGTCGACTACGCCGATCGACACCTCTGGGGTGCGCTCGTCGATGAACCCGTAGCCCGGGTCGTCGGCGGCGAAGCTCCGCAGCCACGCCGCCCCCACGGGTTCGCCGTTCAGCTCGACGATGATGCCGATGTCGCCGGGTCGCTTCCAGCCCGCGATGTAGTGGGCGTGCTGAGGCTCGGCCAGGATCGCTTCGCGAGCCAAGCGGTCACGGCGCGGATCCCAGTTGACCGCCTCCACGAGCATGGCTTCAAGGAAAGCTCGGTCGTCCTGCGTCGCCTCACGAAGGATGAGCGGGCCGTTCACCGCGCCGATTATTTCACCGCCTCCCATGGCCCAAATCGCTGTTGCGACGGAGCTATGCTGCGGGTCCGCGCCCCCGGCGGGGGCACCGAGTGGGGAGGACTGGCAATGCCAGGAACAGCAACGGACACGGCGACCACCAACCTCGAAGCGCTGCGGCGCGGCTACGAGGCCTTCCAGACCGGCAACCTCGACCTGCTCCGCAACGAGCTGTTCGACCCGAACATCGTGTGGCACGCGCCGGGCCGGGGCCCGCTGTCCGGCGAATTTCGGGGCACAGACGCCGTCATCGGCCTGTTTGTCAAGCAGTTCGAGCTCACCAATGGGACCTTCAAGGTGGACGTGCACGACTACCTGGCGACCGACGAGCATGCCGTGGCCATCGCAACGCTGTCGGGCGAGCGAGACGGCAAGTCGATCACCGACCAGTACGCCCATGTGTGCCACTTCCGCGACGGCAAGCTGACCGAGGCATGGATCCTCGACTTCGATCCCTTCAAGACAGACGAGTTCTTCGCGTAGGGCGGGTAGCCGGGCCGCCGAGCAAACGCCCGGCGGCCCTGACCGTCTCCACCGTGCGGTCGTCGCAGAGAGTGCAAACGCGTCGAGCGTATTCACCCCGATCGGAATTCGGATGTCGCGTTCTTGTCGCGATGGAGCGAGCATTTTCTGCACCGGCCGTATACTCGGCGACGTCCCTTCACCGGTCTCAATTCGCTCCACGTCGCACGCGAACCGGAGGGACCTCCCACCGCGCCACCCGGCTGGGCGGGAGAGGAGACGGGCCTGCCGGGAGCTGGGATTCCCCGCCGATGAAATTGCGACACACCGACCGGGGTACTGCTGAGGTGATCCGCCCGTGACGGTCGCCCTGGCACACCGGCCGGCGCTGGCCAGCGACCCAGCGCTCCGACCGGTGATCAGCTTCCACGGCGTGGGCAAGACCTACCCGAGTGGGACCGTCGCCCTGCGCGACATCGATCTCGCCATCTACCAGCGTGACTTCGTGTTCCTGGTCGGTGCCAGCGGCGCGGGCAAATCGACGCTGGTGCGGCTGCTGATCCGCGACGAGCCCGCCAGCAGCGGGCGCATCTTCGTCGACGGCCAGGAGGTGACGCGGATGCCGCGGCGCCGCCTGCCCAAGCTGCGCCGCAAGTTCGGCATCGTCTTCCAGGACTACAAGCTGCTGCCCACGCTGACCGTCGGGCAGAACGTGCAGTTCGCCCTGCAGGTGACCCGGCCGGGGCAGCGCCACATGCGCGAGAAGGTCGAGGAGACGCTCTGGATCGTCGGGCTCGAGGACAAGATCGGCAAGTTCCCCGACGAGCTCAGCGGTGGTGAGCAGCAGCGTGTGGCCATCGCCCGCGCCCTGGTGACGCGGCCGCGCATCTTCCTCGCCGACGAGCCCACCGGCAACCTCGACCCCGACACCTCGTGGGGAATCGTGCAGCTGCTGCTGCAGATCAACCACCGTGGCACCACCGTGCTGATGGCGACCCACAACCGCGAGGTCGTCGACCTGGTGCGCCGCCGCGTCATCGCCATCGACGGCGGCCGGGTGATCCGCGACGAGCAGGAGGGCCAGTACCTGCGCGAGGGTGAGGCGACTATTTGATGAGGCGCTTCTTCGCCGCCCTGTGGTTCGCCATCGCCTCGTCGCTGCAGAACTTCCGGCGCAACCTCGGCGTCTCCATCGCCGGGGTGTGCACGATGGGGCTGATCCTGGTGCTGGTCGGCACCACAGTGCTCGCCACCCACCTGCTCACCAACGTGCTCCACGACCAGGAGTCGCGTGCCAGCAAGCTCAAGATCTACATCCAGGACGGCGTCTCGCTGGCCAACATCGTCAACTTCCAGCACCAGCTGCAGAGCGACTCGCGTGTGCTCGCGGTGTCGTTCGAGAACAAGGATCAGGCGTATGCCGAGGCGCAGAGCAAGGGCACCGACATCGCCACGGCGGTGAATGCGCTGGGCAGCAACCCTCTGCCTGCGTCGCTCAACGTCGACGTCAAGCAGCTGCGCTACCTGGTGCAGCTCGACCGGGTGGCGCGCGCCGACCCGATCGTCGATCCCACCCAGCCCACCGACTACAACTCCGACGTGACCCCGAAGATACAGACGGCGATCACCGGCATCGAGATCGTCGGCGGGGTGCTGTCGGGGATGCTCCTGGTGATCAGCCTGGTGATCATCATGAACACCATCCGCACCGCGGTCTACGCGCGGCGCACCGAGATCGAGATCATGAAGCTGGTCGGCGCCACCGACTGGTTCGTGCGCTGGCCGTTCATCCTCGAGGGGGTTCTCGGCGGTGTGTTCGCCGCCGTCCTGAGCAGCCTGATCGTCGGTTTTGCCTACAAGATCGCCGTCGGCGCGACCAACGGCGACCTCTTCGCCATCCCGTTTGACGGGCCGTTCACCGCCGTGCTCATCGCCGCGCTGTTCGCCGGCGGTGCGGTGGTGGGCGCCATCGGCAGCTACCTGGGGGTGCGCCGCTTCCTCGCCGCCTGACGGCAGGATGGAGAGCGGCGGCCGACTCGACGATGAACCTTTCCGCCAACCCGAGATCCCCCCGCGGGCGCCGCCTCAGCGGGCGGCGTGCGCTGATCGCGGTGGTGATCACCGCCGGGATCATCGTCGGTGGGGCGCTCGGGTCGAACGGTCACGCCACCGCCGACAGCTTCACTGACCAGATCGCCGCCAAGAGGCACCAGCTTGCGGCCGACGGCGCCGCCATGGCGCGGCTGCGCGCCGAGCTCGCGTCGGCCGCCAACCAGGAGGCGGCGCTCCAGAAGGCGATCGTCGACCTCGACGCGCAGATCACCGCCACCAACGGGCAGATCACGTCCGCCACCGCACAGCTCAACAGCATCCAGGCAGCGCTCAGCGCCGCCCAGGACAACCTCGCGTACACGCAGGCGCAGCTCGCGCTCGATCGCGGCCAGCTCAAGGTCGACATGGTGGTGATCTACAAGGCGCAGAACGCCTCCAACTCGTTCAGCAACTTCCTCAACTCTGGTGACTTCAACAGCTACTTCCAGCGCGCCATCGACGTCAACAGGCTGGGTCGCAGCGAGCGCAACCTGGTGGCCAGCGTCACCCTCGACGAGGCCACCATCCAGGCCGACGTCGACAGCATCACGCTTGCCAAGGCTCAGCAGGTGGAGCTGCTGGCGACCCTGCACGGCATCGTGGAGCAGCAGACGGCAGCGCTGCAATCACGCGAGCAGGCGCGCGCGCAGCTGGTGGCGCTGCAGGCGCGCGACCAGGTGCTGCTCGCCCAGAACGAGGCGGCGCAGGCACAGCTGAACTCGCAGATCGCGTCCCTCAAGGCGCAGGAGGCCGCGGCGCTGGCCGCGGGTGGCGGCAACGGCCGCTTCCTCTGGCCCCTGAACGGTCCGATCACCCAGGGCTTCGGCTGCACCAGCTTCCCCTTCGAGCCGTACGACCCCAACTGCTCGACCCGGCACTTCCACAGCGGCATCGACATCGCCGCCGCCTGCGGCACCAACATCGCCGCCGCGGACAGCGGCATCGCCCACCAGTTTTGGAGCAATGACGGCTTCGGCCTGCACATCATCATCGTCCACGGCAATGGCTGGGTCTCGGTGTACGGGCACATGGCGCAGTTCGCAGTCGGTGACGGGCAGACCGTGCACCGTGGCCAGGTCATTGGCTACGAGGGCAGCACCGGCAACAGCACCGGCTGCCATCTCCATTTCGAGATCGACCTCAACGGCAATCCAAGAAACCCCCTCGCCTATCTGTCGTGAGCGGCGACGGGGGGACGAACCGGCCGCCTGACACCGAGGCGGTGTGGTCGCCGCAAGGGCCGCGCCGGCGCGCGCGCATCCCCGTTCCCCCGCCGGCGGTGACCCGGGTGCTGACCACGGTGGCCGCCTGCTACCTCACCGCGCTGGTGGTGCTCAACCTCTCCGCGTCGCAGTACGGCGGATTCATCAACCGAATCTTTCCGCACATCGGCGCCGGATCGACGATCGACGCGAACAGCATCACAGCCGAGTGGCAGACCGTGCAGCAGAACTATGTGATCCGTGACGTGCCCGGTGGCCAGGGCACGCAGGCCGCCGAGCAGGGCATCGTGCAGATGCTCCACGACCACTACAACGACCGCTTCTCCGCGTTCCTCACCACCCAGCAGTACCAGCAGCTCAACGCCACCCTCGGCGGGCGTCGCGACGGCAGCATCGGCATCGCGCTGCAGGCCCGCTGCGGTGTTGCGCTGTGCGCGTCAGGGCAGACGCCCGA
Source organism: Candidatus Dormiibacterota bacterium (assembly GCA_036561525.1). GTDB lineage: Bacteria > Chloroflexota > Dormibacteria > Aeolococcales > Aeolococcaceae > Aeolococcus. Next base: position 7,861 of record DATBPD010000057.1, read on the forward strand.
CGACGCGGTGATCGAGGACGTGCTCGTCAACCAGCCCGCAGACCGCGCCGGCATCCGCCGCGGCGACGTGCTCATCGCCGTCGACGGGGTCACGCTCGCGTCGATGGCGAATGATGAGGCCACGCGGATCGACAGGTCGTCAACGCGCGTGCGCGGCCAGATGGGCACCACGGTGCGCCTCACCGTGGTGCGCGGCGGCAGCCGGCTGACCCTGACGGCGACGCGGCAGAACCTGACCATCCCCTCGGTGTACACCAGGCTGTTGGGGCACACGCTGTACATGCAGGTGACCGGCTTCGACCAGGACACCGGCGATGCGCTGCGCACTCAGCTGCGCAGCGGGCTCGCCGCCGGCGCGACGTCGCTGATCCTCGACCTGCGCGGCAATGGCGGTGGCTACGTGACCGCAGCCCAGGCGCTGGTCAGCCAGTTCGTGCAACCGACGTCCACGCAGAAGTACGTGGTGGTGCGGCGCGGACGCCTCGCCGCCAACGGCGACCCCAACAGCGCGCAGTCTGTGGTCAGCGATCCCATCGTTTCGGGCGGCCTGGCGCTGACCCAGCCGATGGTGGTGCTCGTCGACGGCGACACGGCGAGCGCTGCGGAGATCACCACCGCCGCGCTGCACGACTACCACCGCGCCACCGTCGTCGGGGCGAAGACGTTCGGCAAGGGATCTGTCCAGGTGGACTTTCCGCTCCCCGACGGCGCCGACCTGCACCTCACCGTGGAGCGCTGGTACGGCCCCAGCGGCGAGACCATCGAGGGCAAGGGGGTGACGCCCGACCGCGCGGTCGCGCTGCCCTCGCCCGAGGATCGCTTCCAGCTCGACGCCCAGTCGTCCCCAGCCAGCGGTGACGCCCAGCTGCAGGCCGCGCTGGCAGTGCTGGGGGGAACCTGACCGATGCGCTGGCGGCGTGGTGCCAACGGCCGGCAGCGCTGGGAGCAGACCTATACTCCGGCCGTGCCAGAGCGCTATGACGTGGTCATCCTCGGCGGCGGTTCGGGCGGATACGTGGCCGCGATCAGGGCGGGCCAGCTGGGCCTGCGAACCGCGGTGGTGGAGGCCGACAAGGTGGGCGGCACCTGCCTGCACCGGGGCTGCATCCCCACCAAGGCGCTGCTGCAGAGCGCGGCCCTGCTCGACCAGGTCCGCGCCGGCCACAAACTCGGCGTCAACACGTCGGATGTGAGTTTCGAGTACCGGGTGGCGGCGACGCGGCGCGACGAGGTGGTGAACACTCTGTACAGGGGCGTGCAGGCGCTGCTCAAGAAGAACAAGGCGACCAGCGTGCACGGCCGGGGTCGCATCACCGCCCCGGGACGAGTCGTCGTCGCCGTCGACGGCGGCGGTGACCAGGTGGAGCTGGAGGCCGCGAACATCATCGTGGCCACGGGCTCGCGGGCACGTCAGCTGCCGGGCATGGAGACGGATGGGCGCCAGGTGCTGACCAGCGACGACGCCCTCTTCCTCGACGCGGTGCCGCCGAGCGCGATCGTGCTCGGGGCTGGAGCCGTGGGCGTCGAGTTCGCGTCGTTCTGGCGCAGCGTTGGCACCGAGGTGACCGTGGTGGAGATGGCGCCGAGCCTGGTGCCCCTTGAGGACGAGGCGATCGGCAAGGAGCTGCGCAAGCAGTTCGAGAAGCGCGGGATCACCTGCCTGGTCGGGACCACGCTCGAGCCGTCGACGCTCGAGCGCAATGAGGGCGGCGTGGCTGTGACCGTGCGGACCGGCGACACCGAGCAGCGCCTGCAGGCGACGGTGTTGCTGGTGGCGGTGGGTCGCGCCGGCAATGTCGAGGACATCGGCCTGGAGGACGCGGGCGTGGCCACCGAGCACGGCATGGTGACCATCGACTCCGAGCAGCGCACCAGCGCGGCGGCGATCAGCGCCATCGGCGACTGCGCCGGCGGTTTCCAGCTGGCCCACAAGGCGATGCACGAAGGCGTCATCGCCGTCGAGGCGATCGCAGCGCGCAGCCCGCATCCACTCGACCCGCGCTTGGTGACGCGCACCACCTACTGCACGCCGCAGATCGCCTCACTCGGCCTCAGCGAAGCCGAGGCCAGGGCCGCCGGGCACGATGTGGCGGTCGGGGTCTTCCCCTTCCGGGGCAACGCGCGCGCGGTGGTGTGGGGCGAGACCGGCGGGTTCACCAAGGTGGTCGCCGACAAGAGCACCAACGCCGTGCTCGGCGTGCACATCATCGGCAACGAGGTCACCGAGCTCATCTACGGTCCCGCGCTCGGCGCGCTGCTCGAGAGCACCCCCTTCGAGATGTCGCGGGCGGTGGCGCCCCACCCGACTCTCAGCGAATCGCTCGCCGAGGCCGCGCTGGCAGTCTCCGGCGAGGCCCTGCACATCTGATCAGGAGCACCATCAACGTGGCCATCGCCAAACCGGACGCAGTCAGCAAGGAGGGACTGGACGCGCAGACGCTGCGCGCCATGTACAGGCACATGCTGCGCTCGCGCGTGCTCGACGAGCGCATGTGGGTGCTCAACCGCCAGGGTCGCGCGCCCTTCTGGATCAGCGCCATGGGCCACGAGGCGATCCAGGTGGCGGTGGGCATGAACATGGAGCCGGGGCGTGACTGGCTGGCGCCGTATTACCGCGACCTGGCGCTGACGCTGGTGCTCGGCATGACCCCGCGCGATCACCTGCTCTCGGTGCTCGCCAAGGCCGAGGATCCCAACAGCGGCGGCCGGCAGATGCCCGCGCACTACGGGTCGCGCGCGCACAACATCATCAGCACCGGCTCACCGGTGACCACCCAGCTGCTCCACGCCGCCGGCATTGCGCTGGCGTTCCGCATGCGCGGCGAGGACGCGGTGTGCGTGACCGCGTTCGGCGAGGGCAGCACCAGCGGCGGCGACTTCCACGAGGCGCTCAACTTCGCCGCCACCCACAAGCTCGGCGTGGTGTTCGTGGTGGAGAACAACGGCTATGCGATCAGCGTGCCGGTGGAGAAGCAGATGGCCACCCCGCACGTGTCGGACCGCGCCCAGGCGTACGGGATCCCCGGCGTCAGCATCGACGGCAACGACGCGATCTCCTGCTACCGCGCCGCGCGCGAGGCGGTGCAGCGCGCCCGCAGCGGGGACGGGCCGACCCTTCTGGAAGCCAAGGTGCACCGTCTGACCTCGCACAGCTCCGATGACGACCAGCGGCGCTATCGCAGCGCAGAGGACCTCGAGGCCGAGCGCAAGCAGGACTGCATGCCGCGGTTCCGCGGGCTGCTCGAGGACCTCGGCGTGCTGGCGGCGGGCGACGCCGACGCGATGCGCGCCGAGCTCGTGGTCGAGCTGGACGAGGCGACGGCGTACGCGGAGGCGGCGGCCGACCCGCTGCCGCAGACGGCGATGCTCCACGTGTACGCGGAGGATTCCTGATGCCCACCAAGACATATCTCGAAGCGATCCGCGAGGGCATGCGTGACGAGATGCGTCGCGACGAGCGGGTGATGATCCTCGGCGAGGACGTCGGCGCCAAGGGAGGCGTGTTCGGCGCCACCGAGGGGCTGCAGAAGGAGTTCGGTGAGATGCGGGTGATGGATTCGCCGCTTGCCGAGTCGTGCATCGTGGGCGTCTGCATCGGCGCCGCGATGAACGGGATGCGCCCGATCGCCGAGATCCAGTTCCAGGACTTCATCATGCCGGCCGTCGACCAGATCGTCAGCGAGGCGGCCAAGATGCGCTACCGCAGCAACAACGACTGGGGAGTCCCGATGGTGGTGCGCGCGCCGTTCGGCGGGGGCATCCATGGCGCTCTCTACCACTCACAATCGATCGAGGCGATGTTCTGCGGCGTGCCCGGTCTCAAGGTGGTGGTGCCGAGCACACCGTACGATGCCAAGGGTCTGCTGGTCAGCGCGATGCGCGACCCCGACCCGGTGCTCTTCTTCGAGCACAAGCGTGCATATCGCTCGGTGAAGGGCGAGGTGCCCGACGACGACTACAGCGTGCCGCTCGGGACCGCGTCGGTGGCTCGTGAGGGCGGCGATATCGCTGTGTTCACCTACGGGATCATGGTGCACACCGCGCTGGAGGCGGCCCAGCGGCTGGCCAGAGACGGCTTCGAATGCGAGGTCGTGGACCTGCGCTCGCTGCGACCGCTCGACCGCGAGGCGATCGTCGCCAGCGCGCGCAAGTGCGGCAAGGTGATGGTGGCGCAGGAGCCCAACCTCGCCGTGTCGATCTCGTCCGAGGTGGCCGCGATTGTCGCCGAGGACTGCTTCGAGTACCTGGACGCGCCGGTGATGCGCATCGGCGGTCCCGAGATCCCCGCGATGCCGTTCGCACCAGCCCTGGAGAGCTTCTACCTGGTCACACCCGACAAGCTCGAGGCTGCGCTGCGCACGCTCGCGGCATACTGAGGACCTAGCACCATGGCCATGACAGTCACCATGCCCCAGCTCGGTGAGTCCGTCACCGAGGGAACCATCGCCCGCTGGCTCAAGCAGCCGGGGGAGCTGGTGTCCAAGTACGAGTCGATCGCCGAGGTGGTGACCGACAAGGTCAACGCCGAGATCCCGTCGCCCGCGGAGGGCAGCATGGGCGAGCACATCGCCAATGAGGGCCAGGTGGTGAAGGTCGGGGAACCGATCTGCAGCATCGAGACAGCCGAGCAGGGGCAGGCGAACTCGGCGTGGCACCAGGGTGACGGCGAGGCGCAGGCGCCGGCTGAGCCTGGAGCAGACGCGACGCAGCCTGAGCCGGCTGCGCAGCCGGTGGCGGCGGTGGCACAGGCGGGGGGGGCCGGCACGCAGCAGGAGGCGGCGCCGGCGGAAGCACCCGCACAGCCGGCTGCGCAGACGCCGGCGCCACAGCCTGCGGCGGCTGAGGCACTCGGCGCACAGCCGGCAGCCCCCGATCGCGAGCCTGCGCAGCCTGCTCCGGCGCAGCAGCGCGGCGGTAGTGGCAATGGCAGTGGCAGTGGCAATGGCAGCAGCCGTGCCGGCGGCGAGTATCACCTCACGCCGGCGGTGCGCATGCTGGTGCGCGAGCATGACGTCGACCTGTCACAGGTCGAGGGCAGCGGGCTCGGCGGGCGGATCTCAAAGAAGGACGTTCTCGACTACGTGCAGCAGCGTGACGCCGGTGGTGGGGTGGCCCGGCCGGCAGCTGCCGGACAGGGCGCGGCGTCGGCGCCGGCGCAGGCAAATGCCGCGCAGCCTGTTGCAGCGGCTGCCCCGGCCGCAGCGCCCGCCACGCAGGCACAGCCCCAGGCGGGTGGCGGCGACGAGGTGACCCCGCTGTCGCCGACCCGGCGGGCGATCGCCGAGCACATGGTGCGAAGCAAGCGCACCTCGCCGCACGCGTGGCTGTCGATGGAGGTCGACATGTCGCGGGTGGCCGCGTTGCGCGCCTCCCGTCGCGCTGAATTCGAGCAGCACTACGGCGCCAAGCTCACCTACCTGCCGTTCGTTGCGCGCGCCGTGTGCGAGGCGCTGCGCCAGTTCCCCACGCTGAACTCGTCGTTCACCGACGACGGGATCATCCTGCGCCATGACGTCCATCTCGGCATCGCGGTGGCGCTCGAGGACAACCTGATCGTGCCTGTGGTGCGCAACGCCGATCGGCTCAGCGTCGCCGGGCTGGCCACCACCATGCAGGACCTCGGCGACCGGGCGCGCGCCAACAGGCTGAAGCTCGACGAGATCCAGGGGGGCACGTTCACGCTCAACAACACCGGGGCGCTCGGCACTGTGCACACGGTGGCGATCATCAACCAGCCGCAGGCGGCGATCCTGGCCATGGATGCGGTCATCAAGCGCGCGGTGGTGGTCGACGACGCCATCGCGATCCGGCCGATGATGAACCTCGGCCTGAGCTTCGACCACCGCATCAACGACGGCCTGGCGGCAACCCGTTTCACCAAGCGGGTCAAGGAGATTCTCGAAGACATCGACGTCAACGCAGCCTTGCTGTAGGGGGACCGGCATGGCGCGCGACGCGGTGGTCGCGTCGGCCAGGTGGGCTCGGTGGCGGCTGAACCCGTACCGGCAGATCGACCGGCTGGTGGTGCGCCAACGCGGCGCGGGAACCGCCGCGACGGCGCCGTTCTGGCTGCCGCACGCGCGCTACACGGTGTTCAACGACTACGACCCTGCCGAGGCGGTGGAGTCGTTCGCGATCGTCGACCAGCGCGGGCGGCGCTGGCCGGACTGGGCGGCGATCCCGGCGCCGGTGGCGGTGGTGACCGCACCGCTGGTGCAGGAGGAGCTGCCCGCGGGGCTGTATCACGTCGAGGTGGGCACGGCGACGCCCACCTGCGCGTGGGACGTGCAGCTGGTGCTGAACTCGATGTTGGCGTTGCGGAGGGCGCCGCGCGCGTGGCGGTCGTTGTCGGAGGTGCCCGAGGTGATCACGATTCGAAGCAGCGATGCACCGGTGCTGCGCGTCGCTCAGACGGGGCGGTACGACGCTGTGTGGACGGTGGGTGAGGCGGCGCTCAGGCCGGCGATTCACCCGTATTCATTGGCCTTGCGCGCGGCGGACGGGCACGTCGTTCAGATGGGCGCCGCGAGCGCGAGTGGCGGCCGTCGCGTGAATCCCTTTTTTCTTGGCGCCGGCGAGTGGACTGTCGAGATGATCACCAGCGAGCCCTGGGAGCTGGTGATCAGCCCGGTGGTCGGGCCTACAGGTGGCGGAGCTCGCGGGTTCTAGCCCAGTAACGGCTCAATCGGCAAGCATGTGCGGGTGTCGCCAGTCGGTCGGCGGCACGAAGGTTTCCTTGATAGCGCGCGGTGATGCCCAGCGCAGCAGGTTGAACGCTGAGCCCGCCTTGTCGTTGGTGCCGCTGCCGCGACTGCCGCCGAAAGGCTGCTGACCGACGACGGCGCCGGTTGGTTTGTCGTTGATGTAGAAGTTGCCGGCGGCGTTGCGGAGCACGTGCGTCGCCACCTCGATGGCGCCGCGGTCGGTGGCGAACACCGCGCCGGTCAGGCCGTACGGCGAGGTGCCATCGACGGTGCGCAGCAATGTCTCCCAGTCGCCGTCGTCGTAGGGGTGCACGGTGAGGATGGGGCCGAACAGCTCGCGTTCCATCAGGTCGTGATGCGGATTGGCCGTCTCGAAGATGGTGGGACGCACGAACCATCCCTCACCGGCGTCGCATTCACCGCCGGCGACCAGTGAGATCGACGCGTCGCTACGCGCCGCTGCGATCGCGGCCTGGTGGGTTCGGAAAGCCGGCTCGTCGATCACCGCGCCCATGAACTGGCGGAAGTCGGTGGGGTCACCCATGGGGAGCGATTCGGTCGCTGCCGCCAGCGGACCGCGCAGCTCCTCCCACATGGCCCGCGGCACGTAGGCGCGCGACGCCGCCGAGCACTTCTGTCCCTGGTACTCGAACGCGCCGCGCACCAGGCCGACGAGCAATGCGTCCATCGACGCCGACTCGTGCGCCACCACAAAGTCCTTGCCGCCGGTCTCGCCGACAAGTCGCGGATAGGTGCGATAGCCACCGAGGTTATCGCTGACCACCGACCAGATGCGCTGGAACGTGGCCGTCGAGCCGGTGAAATGGATGCCGGCGAGGCCTGGGTGGGGGAGGGCGGCGGCCGCAACACCGCCGCTGTGACCGGTGACCATGTTGATGACGCCGTTGGGAAGTCCCGCCTCCTCGAGGACGCGCATCAGCAGTGACGCGGCGAGCTGCTGGGTGGTCGCCGGCTTCCATACCACGGTGTTGCCCATCAACGCCGGGGCAGTGGGCAGGTTGCCCGCGATCGAGGTGAAGTTGAACGGTGTGATCGCCAGCACGAAGCCCTCGAGTGGGCGCAGCTCGAGGCGGTTCCACACCCCGGGTGGCGAGATCGGCTGGTCGCCATCGAGGTGGGCTGCGTAGTGCACGTTGAAGCGCCAGAAGTCGACGAGCTCGGCGGCGGCGTCGATCTCCGCCTGGATCACGGTCTTGCTCTGGCCAAGCATGGTGGCGGCGTTGACGCGGGCGCGCCACGGCCCGGCGAGCAGGTCGGCGGCACGAAGGAACACCGCGGCGCGGGATTCGAACGACGCCCCAGCCCAGTCGCGAGCCGCGCGCAGCGCCGCATCGACCGCTGCGGTGACCTCCGCCTCGGTGGCGGTGTGGCCGTTGCCGAGCACCTGGCTGTGGCGGTGCGGCGCGGTGACGGTGAAGGCGTGGCCGGCGCCCTCGACGTTGGCGCCATCGATGCGCATCGGCAGATCGATGGGCGCGGACGCGGCGATGTCGTCCAGCGCTGCACGGACGGCGGCGCGTTCGGGCGAGCCGGGTCGGTATTCGAGCGCTGGCTCGTTGCGGGGGGCGGGGGCGGAGTGGGTCATCGATGTCGATTGTGGCGCAGGCGGGCAGCCCCGCCGGCTGGGTCGCCGACCCCGGCGAGCGCGGTAGAGTGGGCCGCGGCATGCGCGAAATTCCTCTGACACCGACCGCGCGAGCCGGCCGGGTGGAGGACGCCCGTCCCATGCATCAGCGACTGCTCCCCGAGGGAGTGGAGCGTCGCCCTGATTGGCTGACGGTGAAGCTGCCGGCGGGCGACGGTTACATGCAGGTCAAGAGCCTGATGCGCGGCCTCGACCTGGTCACAGTGTGCGAGGAGGCGCGCTGCCCCAACATCGCCGAGTGCTGGGGACACGGCACCGCCACGTTCATGATCCTCGGCGAGGTGTGCACCCGCGCCTGCGCCTTCTGCGCGGTGACCAGCGGCAAGCGCGGCGGTGACATCGATGCCGACGAACCGCGACGAGTCGGGGCGGCGGTGGCGCAGATGGGACTGGCGCATGCGGTGGTCACGTCGGTGGACCGCGACGACCTGCCGGATTTCGGTGCGTCGCTGTTCGCCGACACCATCCGCGAGATCCGTCGCCAGTCACCGGGGACGACCATCGAGGTGTTGACGCCGGACTTCAATGGCAGCGTGGCGTCGCTCCGTGTGGTGATGGCGACGGTGCCGGAGATCTTCAACCACAACCTCGAGACGATCGCGCGACTGTACGCCAGGGTGCGGCCCAAGGCGGGGTATCAGCAGTCGCTGTCGCTGCTCAAGGAGGCCAAGCGGCTGGAGCCGCGGAGTCGCACCAAGAGCGGGCTCATGGTCGGCCTCGGCGAGGAGATGGACGAGGTCAAGCAACTGCTCACCGACCTGCGCGCCCACGACGTCGAGATCGTGACCATCGGGCAGTACCTGCGCCCCTCGCTCAAGCATCACCCGCTGATCCGCTTCTGGACGCCGGATGAGTTCGCCGAGCTGAAGTCGTTCGGCCTGGCGCTGGGGTTCAGCCATGTGGAGAGCGGTCCCCTGGTTCGCAGCTCGTACCACGCCCACGAGCAGGCGGTGGCGGCGAGCGCGGTCTGAGCTTGGCCACCCTGGAGCACGTCTGGCTCGGGCGGATCCCCTACCGCGATGCCTGGGGACTGCAGCGGCGACTGGCGGCGGCGCGGGCCGCCGGCGACATCGGTGACCTGCTGCTGCTGGTCGAGCATCCGCCCGTGTTCACGATGGGGCGCAACGGCAGCAACTCGCACCTGCGGGGCGGCGCCGAGCACCTCATCGCCCGGGGCGCGGAGTACGTGGAGGTGGATCGCGGCGGGTCGGTGACATTCCATGGGCCGGGGCAACTCGTCGCCTACCCGATCCTCTCGGTGGCGACCGTGTTCCCAATGGCCGGCTCGCCGGGGTTGGGGGATGTGGTCGCCCATCTGCGGGCGCTCGAGGAGGCGCTGATCGCCACTGTTGGGGTGTACGGGGTGGTCGCGACGCGCCGGCCGCCGTACACGGGCATCTGGGTGGGCGAGGAGAAGCTTGCCGCGATCGGGGTCAAGCTGGCGTCCGGGGTGACCACGCACGGGGCGGCGCTGAACGTGAGCACCGACCTCGACTGGTTCGCGGAGGTGATCCCCTGCGGGATCGATGGGGCCGGGGTGGCGTCACTGGCAACGCTCGGTGTCGCGCCCCTGCCACGTCTGCACCAGGTCGCGTCGCAGTTTGTGACGGCATTCGCGAACGCGATCGGCCGCCAGCCGAGCCGGGCTGGCGACGCCGTGCGCTGTGTGATCGCGGAGGCCGTGCCCGTCGCCGTCTGAGCCTCGACCGCGACTCACACAGGGTTGCGGATTTGCGCGGTGATGACGAGATCCTCGCCAACAAGCAGGTGCAAACCCACAAACCCCTGTTCAAGCGCCCCCAATACCGCTACCATGCGGCTCCAGGATCGCCCACCCACTCGGTTTCGCACTCGACGTTCTTCCACCCCCCGAGTTGGGAGCGCTTCCCAAGGGATCCTTGGATGGCAACCTTCGTCCGCAACCGGGTGCTCAATCAGCTGACCTGGGCCGAGGAGGAGGAGGGCATTCGGTCGCAGCGTCGCGACGTGCTCTGTGAACTCGACGGAATGCTCACGCAGCTCGAAGAGGTCAACCTGCGTGGCGGCGCGGTGCCGAGCCGCGTGCTCATCGCGTTGCGACGACGTGGCGTGATGGCCCGTCCGGGCGTCAACCCTGCCGAGTTGATCGAGGCGATCTTCGGTGTGCAGGAGGCGTTCATGCGCCAGCCAGACGGCGTCAACGAGCTCCTCGTCGTCGAAGACCTGCGCCGGCGGATCGCCTGATCAACAGTCGCTGCGGCCGCCTGCTAGGCTCCCGCGGCGATGGACCTCGAGCCCGCCAAACGCGCAGCTGGTGATGCAGCGGCGGCGCTTGTCGAGGAGGGAATGACGCTTGGCCTGGGCACGGGCACCACGGCGCGGTGGTTCATCGAGGCGGTGGGCTCTCGTGTGTCGTCGGGGCTCCGAGTTACAGCGGTCGCCACCTCGCTGGCCAGCGCGGCGCTGGCGGCCCGCCACGGCATCCCGCTGATCGAGCTCGGCGGCGACGGCGTGGACCTCACCGTCGACGGCGCGGACACCGTGGACCCCGACCTGCGCCTGCTCAAGGGGCTCGGCGGCGCGCTGGTTCGCGAGCGGATCGTTGCTGCGGCAGCCAGGCGATTTGTGATCGTCGCCGACGAGACCAAGCTCCGACCGCACCTGGCGGGGTTTGTCCCCGTGGAGCTGCTCATGTTCGGCTGGCACCACACCATGACGTTGCTCGACCAGACGGGAGCGCGCTTCCAACTGCGGCTCGACACAGCCGGCGAACCGATGCGGAGCGATAACGGCAACCTGATCGCCGACGGCGACTTCGGGCCGATCGCCGACCCCGAAGGGCTGGCGGCGCGGCTCGACTCGATCCCCGGTGTCGTCGGCCATGGACTGTTCCTGGGGATGGCCGACCTGGTGATTGTCGCCCGCCCGGATGGCACCCTGACGCGGCTGGAACCGGCAGGAGGGGGTTCGGTCGCCCTATCCTGAGCTGAACCCGCGACGGCCCATCAGGAGGTGGCCGCAATGGCCGACCAAGAGGTCCTGGCGTGGACCGCCATCAAGCCCGGCCACGAGATTCGCGATCGCGAGGGGCACGACATCGGCACCGTCCATCGCGTCCTCGCCGATGACGGCGCCGACATCTTCCATGGAGTATCCCTGCGGCGCGGCATCCTGGGGCCCGAAGTGGAGATCACAGCAGATCGCATCGAACGCGTCACGGCGGACTACATCCAGACGACCGTCGGGGCGGAGCAGCTGGATGCGCTCCCGAGGGCTCGAGGCAGCTGATCGGCGCTAGAGTGGCCGCACCGGGCGGGTAGCTCAGCTGGTCAGAGCGTCTCGCTTACACCGAGAAGGCCGCGGGTTCGATCCCTGCCCCGCCCAGGGTGTGATCAGTCCGGCGAACGCGTCAATTGCGCCTCAGGAGCGACTCCAAAATCCCAGTTTGTGCCATCATCAGCCTAAACAAGGAGGAACGTGATGGCCCGGGGCGCACAGGCTGGGATCGCAGTGGGAGTGGCTGTCTTCGGCTTTGACGCCAATCCGGGGGTTCCCTCGAGCCGCGCGCTGCAAGTGCTCACCGTGCGACGCAACCTTCCCCGGGGCGAGCTCGGCGGGCGTGAGCGCCTGGTCGATGCGGCCGTCCGCCTGGCCCGCGCGGCTGGCGTGGACCTCGCGGGGCGTCGCGGTGGCCGGACGGAGCGCCTCCACCTCGTCGGCATCGACGACGACCCCGGCCGAGGGACGCGAACCGTCACCGCCTGGTACTACGCCACCGCTCCGTTGGGCGATCTCGACGGGAGCGGGGCGTGGGCCGCGGTCGGCCGTGGTCTTCGCCTCGAACCGCGGGATGCTGCGGCCCTTCGCCAGGCGAGCGAACGTCTCCGCCAAGACGCACGTCAGGTGGGGGGCGCTGCAACTCTGCTCGGCGATGTATTCACTGGCGACGACCTTCTTCGCGTTCACGTGGCGCTCCACGGCGGCCCGGAGGGCAGTGACCGGACCTTCCGCCGGCGGATCCAGGAATTGCGCGACAGCGGCCTTCTTCGCCCCGTCGCCGACCGAGAGGTTGCGGCGATGCGGGGCCGGGTGCCTCGCTTCCGCTCCCCCGCAGGGACCGGGGGCCGGCCGCCAGAGCTTTTCCGCTATGCGGGCAGCGGCAGCGAGAACGAACAGCTGGTGGCCCTCCGAGCGCGTCGCAGCGCCTGACCTCAGCCCGCGTCGGCGTTCCATGGGCCTTCCCCGCTCGTGAGCACGAGCGTCACTGGGCCATCATTGACCAGCTCAACGTCCATGTGCGCGCCGAACTCCCCCGTCGCGACCACCAATCCACGGCCACGCAGCGCCTCGACGAACCGCCGGTAGAGCCGCTCACCCTGCTCCGGAGGTGCGGCGCGGACGAATGACGGTCGATGGCCCCGATTCGTCACGGCGAGGAGCGTGAACTGGCTCACCACCAGCACCCTGCCGCCCACCTGGGACACCTCGCGGTTCATCCGGCCATCGTTGTCCGCGAAAATACGCAGCCCGGCAACGCGCGAGGCCAGTCGATCTGCGCTCCGCTCGTCGTCCTCGGGGCCAACCCCGATGAGGACGAGCAGACCCGCACCGATCTCGCCGATCGTTGACCCGGCCACGCGGACGGCGGCGCGAGCGGTGCGCTGCACCACTGCCCTCATCCGCGATCGTCGGAAGGCAGGGCCCGGAAGCCGCGAAAAATCCGCATCGCCTCGGCCTCCGCCCCGAGGAATGAGGAGTCGAGAATGCGGATGTCGTCGACGATGAAGCTCCAACGCAGCCTGGTATCGCCGCCGACGGCCCGACCGAAGGCGGATCCACGGGCGCGGGGCGGGATCATCTCCATACGCGAGCCGTCGGGCATGCGCCGGAAGATCGCCCGCTGCACCAGGATGCTCTCGAGGGCCGCGCCGTTGTGCAACCGTCCCGATGCCAACTCGACATGACGCAGTTTAGCGATCGGGTTGTCCGGGTCGCGCATTTCAACGTCGACGGCGAAGCGCAATGACAGATCGCGGGCGATGAAGGCCAGCGCCAGCGCGTCCGCCTCATCGCCTGCGATGCGGACAACCGTTGCCGCGGACAGTGGCTTCTCATCCCGGGCGCTGCGAGCCTCGGCTTGCGCCCGGTCAAAGAAGAGCTGGGGGAGGATGTCGCGGGACGTGGCATCGGCGAGCCAGGGGGGGCCTTGGCGCCAATCGCGTCCAGCCACCAGGCTGTCAAACCGCTTATGCAAGGCGCCTCTTGCTTCGGGAGCGAGCGCTCGAAAGCGAACATGAATGACCCGGCTCATGGCTCGATTGTAGAAGCGGTGCCCTGCCATGACCCGTGCCCAGATGGCTAACGCGTGGCCGCTAAACTACGCGCTTCGCCGAGGTAGCTCAGTTGGAAGAGCACAGGTCTGAAAAACCTGGTGTCGACAGTTCGATCCTGTCCCTCGGCACCTCGATGGCGCGGATCCCGCGCTCGGCCAGCCGCCGCGAGTGGTCGCCGGGCCGGTCAAGCCGCGACGGCCACCTCGCCCGCGGCAGCACGCACAGCAAGTTCTCTGGCGATCGCGAGTGCGCCCTCGACGCCCCCGTTGAGTGACGAGACACCGGCTCGCAGCGTTTGCTGGAGACCGAGCTTGTTCATCTGGTTCAGCAGCCGTTTCGCTGCCACGACGCCGGAGGCGACGCCACCGTCGCGAATCAACAGGGCCGCAGCGCCTCCTTCGAGGATGGTGACCGGCTCATTGGCCCGCGCATATGCGATCACAAGTGCTGCATATCCCGATCGGGCGCTGGCTGGGATCGCCTCGTCTATGACGAACAGGCAGCACGCACCATCGCCGGTCACGGCTCCGGCCGCCGCCACGAATCGGTCGTGACCGATCGCCCATGGGAGTTGCGAGATGGGCGGTATCTCCATCCGTGCCATCGGTCAGCCGACCAATAGATCGGCGGCCAGGCTGTCGAGCGCGGCGAGCCGATCGGCGACAGCCGCACCAGCGGTTCGCCCCCACACCAGCAACTCCTCGACGGCGGCGATCAGTTCACGGAGGCGTAGCGGCTTGGGGAGGGCGCTGACACCGCTGCGCAGTGGTAGGGCCTGACGTAATGAGCCGCTCACGAAGCAGATGCCGCTGTGGGTCGCGTTTGGGCCCGCAACCAGTCGGCGTCCGAGGTCCACGCCATGCGTGTCAGGGAGCAGGCCGTCGAGCAGGATGGCGCCGTAGCGATGGCGCTGCACAGCGCGCATCGCTTCGGCCCCGGTGGCGACTGCGTTCACATCTCCCGCCACATCCGTGAGCGCACGGGATAGGAAGGACCGAACCAGTTCGTCGTCCTCGACGATCAGGAGAGGAGGAGAGAGTTGCACCTCGGTGATCCTACCGGCTCAATCCTGACGGTGCGGGCAGGAAATCAGATTGTGATGACATCCGCACTGATGACTGATCTCGTCCAATACGATGGGACCATCCGCGAAGTCGATGCCGGGTTGCCCCGGTGACGGCGCCCCGGCGTGCGCTGCGCGGACGTAAGCCGGTCGGCCGTCAATTGTCGTCCAGGCCGGCATATTCGGCACGCCGGCACGGACCATGCGTAGCGCGGCGGCCGCTGACGGGGCCGTGTCGAGATGGCGGTGACCCACTGATGGCGCGTACGTCGCATTCGACAGGTCGATCGGGTCGCCTGGCCAGTCGGTGAGCAGGCCGGAAAGTGCCTGTCCCAAGGCGGCGACGCCCACTTCGGAGAGGCGGCGGGTCAGCGTTCCGGAAGTGTCGTCGTCGGCGACGAGAAGCGTCCGCTGGGCCAGCATTGGGCCAGCGTCCACCTTTGGTACCGCGCGGTGCAGCGTGACTCCGGCACGGGGATCGCCGTCAGCGATCGTCCAGTACACCGGTTCTGGGCCGCGCCGGGCGGGCAGGGCGCTGGGGTGGATGTTCATCCAGCCGTGCCGTGGCACGGCGAGCGCCCGAGCGCCGATGATCTGGTCAAAGCTGGCCATGACAACGCCGTCGAGGTCAAGGCCGGTGAGATCGAGGATGGTGTGCTCATCGTTGACTCGCCAGGCCCGAAGGAGCGGCACTTCGATATGGTCGGCGATGCGGCTCAGGGCATTGTCGCCCAGGATCGCCTCGTGCGCCCCGGGTGACGTGAGCAGCCCCACTACCTGGACGTCGTCGAGTTGGAGCAGGGCAAGCAGGAATGCCAAGCTGTAGTCCGACGGGAAGCCAGCAAACAGGATGCGCGCCCCTGACGATGTGCGCGCGCTGCTCGAGAGCGCCGGCAGGTCACGATCGGGGATAAAGGAAAACTGCCGACGCTGCCACAGGGTCTCGCGAACGTCGTCGAGGGCCGGAGATATCGTCGCCACCGGGGAATCCTAACGCGGCCGCGATCAACACACGCCGACGTCGCTGGGAAGCAGTCCGTCCATGGCGAGGCCTGCCACGGCTTCGTCGAACCGTTGTGGCGTGGCGCCGGCAACGCCTGATACGGCCTCGCGCAGAGACGCACAGGTCAGCGTCGGGTTGTCGAGCACGGCGGCGAGGATCGCACCCCGCAACTGACGCAGACTACCCTCGTAGGGGGTGCGACGTCCTGGCTGGGCGGTCACACCACGGCCACGGAACGCACAGCTAGGCGCCAACGGACATCCCTCGCACCGCGGTTGTGACCGGCAGTGCAGCGTGCCCACGTCGAAGAGTGCATACGTGTAGTCGCGTAGTGGCATGCCGTGCGGGCGGCTGTCGCTCAGCACGGTGTCAAGCGCTGTGACGCGCGCCTGTGCCGGCTCCCGCCCCAGCGCGGCACGGGCGGCGACGCGGCCGACATTGACGTCCCGCGGTGACGCGACGGCCACTCCGACGTCGCTGAAAGCGAGCAGCGCTCGAGCTGTATACGCGCCGACGCCGGGTAGAGTGCGCAGGCTGGCTTCATCGGTCGGCCAGCCCTCCGCGGCCACGCGAGCCGCCGCGAGCCAGAGCGCGCGCGCGCGGCGCGGATACCCCATCCCCTGCCACTCACGCAGCACGTCCGCGAGGGTCGCGGCCGCACAGTGGTCGGCGTCCGGCCAGCGACATAGAAATCGGCTCCAACGGGGCAGCACCCGACCAACTGAGGTCTGTTGGAGCATCACCTCACTGACGAGGATGCTCCACGGGTCGGTTGTCAGGCGCCAGGGCAGGTGGTGGCGGCCATGCTCGGCAAACCAGTCGGGCAGGCTGTCGGTCCACATTGCACGGTAGTGTCGCTCAGCGGGTCGTGGATCTTCAGCCGCAGTCGCGGCGGCCGGTTGATTTGCGAGACTCGCACGAGCTGATCGGTTGAGGAGGAACAAGGTATGGCGCGCCACACCGTCACGTTGATCCCGGGTGACGGGATCGGGTATGAGGTCAGCGAGGCGACGCGCCGGGTCATCGACGCGACCGGTGTCGACATCGAGTGGGACGTCCAGAACGCTGGTCTTGACGTCGTTGAGCAGTACGGGCAGCCCATGCCCGACCACGTGCTCGCATCGATACGCAGGAACAAGATCGCCATCAAGGGGCCGCTGACCACCCCCGTCGGGAAGGGAATCCGCAGCGTCAACGTCGCGCTGCGCCGCGAGCTCGACCTCTTCGCGTTGGTGCGGCCCTGCAAGTCCTACCCCGGCGTTCGCAGCCGCTACCGTGATGTCGACCTTGTCATCGTCAGGGAGAACACTGAGGACCTCTACGCCGGCATCGAGTTTGCCGAGGGTGAAGCGGCGACGCATGAACTCATCGACGCCATCGAGCGCCTTGGCAATCGGCGCATCCGCGCGGACTCCGGTATCAGCATCAAGCCGATCAGCGTCGGGGCGACCCAGCGCGTCTTCCGTTTCGCCTTCAAGTGGGCCATCGACAATGGTCGCCACAAGGTGACGGCGGTACACAAGGCCAACATCATGAAACACACCGATGGGCTCTGGCTTCGGGTTGCCGAAGACGTGGCCAAGGAGTTTCCTAACGTCGAATTCGAGGAGCGCATCGTCGACAACATGGCGATGCAACTCGTGCAGAAGCCCGAACTCTACGACGTCATGGTGATGCCCAACCTATACGGCGACATCCTCAGTGATCTCTGCGCCGGCCTCGTCGGTGGTCTCGGGCTCGCCCCCGGGGCGAACACCGGTGACGACATCGCGGTCTTCGAGGCGACCCATGGCAGCGCGCCGAGATACGCAGGCAAGAATGTGGCGAACCCGATGGCAATGATGCTCAGTGGCGTCCTGATGCTGCGACACATCGGCGAGAAGGATGCCGGCGACCGGCTCGAGGCCGCGATCGCCAAGGTCATCGCCGATGGCACCGCCGTCACCTACGACATGAAGCCGAGTCGCGACGACCCCACAGCGGTGGGCACCTCCCAGGTGGCCGACGCGGTGATCGGCGAACTGGCGCACGCGCCGGTGGCCAGGTAGGGCAGCGATACCGCCTGCACTGCGCAGACGACGCGGCTAGGCGCCGAGGTGAGCCGCTGGGCTGACGCGATCCTCGTCACCGGTCGCTCGCAGCGGCGCGATGACACGGCCGCGGACGGGGATCTCGCCAACATCGATGGCCGGCCGCGCCAGCCAGTTGCCCTGACCGTAGGTCACCCCCAGGTCGGCCAGCCGGGCAGCGATCGCGGCGGTCTCGATCCCCACAGCGATCACCGCGGTCTGAGTCGCCCGAGCGAAGGTGACGGCGGCCTCGATAGCCGCCCGGGCCCCGGAGGTGTCGGCGGCCATCGCCAGGCTACGCGCCACCTTGAGGTAGTCTGGGACAGCGGCGACGAGGACCTCGAGACTCGATTGACCCTCACCAACGTTGTCGAGCGCGATGCGGAACCCGTGTTCGCGATAGGCAGCGATGACGTGGCGCAGCCGGCCCAGATCGACAATATGCTCCCGTTCGGTCATCTCGAGCACCACCTGCGTCGGTTTGGCGCCAGCTGCCGCGACCACCAGCAGCATCTGGTCGACATCATGAATCGGGTCGAGGAAGGCAGCGACGGTCACGTTGAGGAACACAACGGAGCGCGGAGGAAGCCTGGAGATGGAGTCGAGGGCAGCACGCCGGCATACCCAGTCGAGGTCGCGAGCGAGGCCAAGGTGATGAGCAGCGCGGAACAGGGGGTCCACGCTCGCCTGGCTCCAACCCGGCGGCCGCGCCAGCGCCTCATACCCGGCGACCCTGCCGGTCCGTAATGACACCACCGGCTGGAAGGCGATGTCGACGGTGCGGTTGGCGATGACCGCCTCGATGACCGCGGTGACGCGGGGCGGCTGCGCATGCTGGACAGACAGCCCAGGAGTGTCGGCCACCCGGTCCCCGCCACGACGCTTGGCCTCGAGCAGGGCGGCGTCGGCCTCATGCCAGACCGCCAGCGCATTGGCGCCCGGCGCTCCAATCGCGACGCCGACGGACACGCGGACACGCCCTCGCGGGATGCTGGCGCCGTGCATGGCGGCACGCATCCTCTCGCCGACCGTGACTGCCTCGCCGGCGTCGAGCGCCAGCAGGACCACAGCGAACTCGTCGCCGCCGACGCGAGCAATGATGTCGCCGCTGCGGGCGATCTCCGAGATGACCCCGGCCACCGTGCGGAGCACCACATCGCCGGCGTGATGGCCGTACTCATCATTGATCGGTTTCAGGTTGTCGACATCGATGGCCACAACGGCGAAGGGCACCCGGGGGAGTGAGCCGAGAGCAGCGGTGAGCCCGCGCCGGTTGCGGGTACCGGTGAGCGGGTCGGTCGCCGCGTTGTCGATGAGAGCGAGCCGCTGGCGACGGCTCTGGCTGGTGAACGCGCCCGCCAACACGCTGACCAACACCACGGTGAGCGCCGGAAACGAGGCGTCACCCACGCCGATGGTGCGGTGGAACTGCGTGTCTCCTACAAGCAAGAAGATGCCGATGGCCACCAGCGCCGCCGCGCTGGCGGGCAGCACTCCCCGCCAGCGGGCCAGGACGGCGCACTCCAGCAGCACCGGCAGGAAGACCACGAAGGATTGGGCGCTGGCGTCGTTGCTGCCAAGCATCAGCCACGCCGCTGCCAACAGCACGTCGGCGAAGCACGCCACCGCCACGATACGCCGGGCAGAGGCGATCTGCCAGCGCCCTGCCAGGCTGGCCGGGATGTTGTACACACACACGAGCGCCAGCACCACGCACGGCAGGCCTGGGCTGCCAATCAGCGGCGGGCTGGCCGTGAGCGCCTGCACGAGTGCCAGGGCGACGGCGACCCACCGCGCCAGCGCGATGCGATCCCCCTGCGCCGCGTCAACCTCGATGGCAACCACTCGCGGTGATGTCGTCAAGCATCAAACCCTCTCGTCAACCGCCCCACGCGTCCACTGCAGACGGTACCCACTCCGCGCCGGCCCGGCGCATCGCGTGACGCAGTCGTGGTGCCGACGTCACATGGCAAGGCTCGATGTGCGCCTGGCGCCGGCGAGGACCTCTGCGCTCCGTCGCCTAGCATGTCAGCCGTGAAGGCGAAGCTCCTCGGCGCGCTGCCCATCCGTGCGGTGCGGCGTTTCCTGGCGGCTCAGGGGCCGAACTGGGCGACGATCATTGCCTGGAACCTGTTCTTCGCCTTCTTTCCGATGGTCTTCCTCGCCATCAGCGCCGTCGGCCTGGCACTGCGCGACCCGGGGACGCGCGCCACCGTGGTGCAGCAGGTGCTGGCAGCTTTCCCGTCGTGCCATGCCCAGCAGTCGGGCGGCAACTGTCAGATCGTGACTGCACTCGACGACTTCCGGCGTAGCTCTGGCGTCTTTGCTGTCGTCGGCGCTGTGGGATTGATCTGGAGCGGTTCGTCGCTGTTCGGCGCCATCGAGCAGGGGCTCGACGCCCTCTACGGCTGCAAGACGCGAGGCTTCGTGCGCCAGAAGCTGATGGCCATCGGCATGGTGGTGATCTTCACCGTTATGGCCGTGCCGTTGGTGGCCAGCGGCAGCCTGCTCGGGCTCCTCCAATCGATTCCCGGCGTCCCCGACTTTTTCCGCACCGGCCCGGCCGGTCTCATCCTGCAGGCAGTCGCCGGCCTTGTGGATGCGGCGCTGCTCTTCGGCATCATCTACTTCGTGGTGCCCAACCGCCGTCAGAGGGTGCGCGACATCATCCCCGGCGCCATCTCGGCGGGTGTGATCTTCGAAGGCCTGACGCTGGTGTTTCCGCTGTACTTCGGGCTGGTCACCAACAGTCCGCAGTGGGGCCAGACCTTCGGCTTCATCTTCGTGCTGCTGTTCTACTTCTTCCTGCTCGGGCAGATCGTCATGCTCGGTGGCGCCGTCAACGCCGAGGTTGCCGCCGCGCGCGCGCCGGGTGAGGTGCCCGCAGTCCAGACTGGCGGCCTCGGCGGCGAGCGCGAGGTGACGGCCCCGTCGGCACCCCAAACGGGCTGAAACGGTCCGGCTGCGTCACGAACGTGTCGCAGTCTGGCAACCGCGGCCGGTTCGCGGTTTGTCAACCACGAGTGTCGGCTGTGACCGATTGACGCGAACCATGTGGATGGGCCGTGACTCAAGGCGAGAACACACCCGGCGACGTAGCCCTCACCGCTCTGGCGCTCGAGCAACCGATGCGCCTGCTGGTCGACGACATCCTTGAAGCCGCCCGCGAATACCTCGACATGGACGTGGCCTTCGTTGCCGAGTTCGCGGGCGGCGAACAGGTGTTCCGGCATGTGACAGGGGACGCCGCGATCTTCCGCCTCAGCACGGAGCTGCGTGTCCCGCTTGGCTGGATGTACTGCAAGGCGATGTGCGACGGCCGGCTGCCCGAGGCAATCCCTGACACCATGGCCAACCCTGTCGCTGCGGCGATGCCCGTCACCAGCGCCGCGCAGGTCGGCAGCTACGTGGGCGTCCCGGTCAGCCTTCCCGACGGGCGGGTGTGGGGCACGATGGCGTGCCTGAGCCGCCGCCCCGACCACAGCGTGGGCAAGCGCGACGTGCGGTTCATGCGCATGCTGGCGCGCATCTACGCCGAGCAGCTCGAGCGGGAGGAGCGCGAGGCGGTCGCCCGTCTTCAGAAGCGCGCCCAGATCCGCGCCATCCTCCGTGAGAACCGGCTCATCACGGTGCTCCAACCCATCGTGGACCTGGTCAGCGAGGCCCCTGTCGGGTTCGAGGCGCTGGCCCGTTTCGAGGGCGAGACGCCGCAGCCACCCGACGTCTGGTTTGCCGCCGCCAACGACGTCGGGCTGGGCTGCGAGCTCGAGCTCGCAGCGGTGCGGTCGGCCCTCGGCCATCTCGACGGGCTGCCCAACGGCACCTACCTGGCGATCAACGTGTCGCCCGAGACCGCCGTCACGACCGAGTTCGCGACCCTCCTGGAACGTGGCACCGACCGTGTCGTCATCGAGGTCACCGAACACGCCGCGATCGGCGACTACCCGCAGTTCAACAGCTCCGTTGCCCGTTTGCGGTTCCGCGGCATGCGTTACGCGGTGGACGACGCCGGCGCCGGCTTCGCCACCTTCAGCCACATCCTCAGCACCAAGCCGGACATCGTCAAGCTCGACATGTCGCTGATCCGCGACATTCATCGCGACCTTGCTCGCCGCGCCCTGTTGCACGGCCTCATCTATTTCATCGAGCAGATCAACGCCACCGCGGTCGCCGAGGGCGTGGAGACCATGGAGGAGGCGGAGGCGCTCAAGCGCCTGGGCGTGCACTGCGCCCAGGGCTACTACTTCGGCCGCCCCGGAGAACAACCCCGCCAGCCGTCCGTGGACAAGACCGACCGCCACACCGGCATGGGCCGCGTCCGCATTCTCCCCCTCGCAAAGTAACCTTGGGAGCGTGGAGCTCAAGACCCGACGCGCGGCAACCGTGACCCCGCCGCACCGCCACGAGCATCACCGCGACGTCCAGGGTGGCGCGGCCCGCGCGGCGGTATTCGGCGTCAGCGACGGCCTGCTGACCAACGTCTCGCTGATCCTCGGCGTGGCTGCTGCCCACCCCGCCCCGGGCGTGGTGCGACTGGCCGGTTTCGCGGGGCTGGTGGCCGGCGCCTTCTCCATGGCCACCGGCGAGTACGTGTCGATGAGCGCCCAGCGCGAGCTGATCGAGCGCGAGGTCGGCATCGAACGAGAGGAGCTGCGCCGCCACCCGGAGTCCGAGCACAAGGAGCTGGTCGCGCTCTACGTCTCGCGCGGTGTCCCCGCCGGCGCCGCGGAGGAGGTGGCCACGGCCCTAGCCCGCGATCCGGACCTGGCGCTCGAGGTGCACGCTCGCGAGGAGCTCGGCGTCAACCCCGGCTCGATCGGCTCGCCTCGCGCCGCAGCGGCGTCGTCGCTGGGCAGCTTCGCGTTCGGCGCCCTGGTGCCGCTGTTGCCGTGGTTCTTCTCCAGCGGGACACCGGCCGTCGTCGCATCGATCATCCTCGGCGCTGTGATGGCGATCTTCGTGGGCGTGGCCGTCGCCAGCTTCACCGGGAAGTCGAAGGTGCGCACCGCCGCCCGCCAGCTGGCGATTGCGGCGCTCGCCGCTGCGGTGACCTACGGGGTTGGTACGGCGGTCGGCGTTCACTCCACCTGAGTGCCGCCACCAGCGATCTTTGAGGTCCTCGCCGACGCCGAGCAGGCGCCCCCGCGGTGCGTGCTCGAGGAGGAGTACGGCGCCGCGCTGCTGCTCTCCGCCGACCGCATCGCAGTCAACTTCGTCAGCACCATCGACGGCGTCGTCAGCTACGGGCTGGGCAGTGGCGACTCCGCGGCTGTCGGCGGCGGCGTCCCCGCCGATCGCCTGCTCATGGCGATGCTCCGTGCCGTGGCGGGGGTGATCGTCGTCGGGGTCGGGACGGTGCGGGTGGCCGGCAAACACCAGTGGACGCCGGCCACGCTCGCGCCGCATCGCGCCGACGACCTCAGCGCTCTGCGCGTCGCTGCCGGGCTCCCCGTCACGCCCGCTCCGTTGCTGGCGGTCAGCGGCAGCAAGGACTCCCTCCCCGATGTCGCCGCGGTCACCACACCGCAGACACCCTTCGGTGTGCTGACGCCCGCACCCCCGCAGCGACGCGTCGACATCGCGACGATTCTCGAAGCCGCGCGCGCCCTCGGCGGCGGCGGTCCGATCCTGTGCGAGGGCGGCCCGCACCTGTTCGGCAGCCTGCTGGCCGACCCCGACCCCAACCCCACCCCGCTCGACCTGTTCCTCACCGTCGCACCCCAGCTGGCCGGTCGAGGGACCGGGCGCCTCAGCCTCGTCGAGGGCGTCGCGCTGCCGCCATTTGCCCGCGCCGGCCGGCTGCGCTCGGTGCGCCGCGCCGGCGAGCACCTCCTGCTCCGTTATGCGGTCGATGCGGCGCCATAGCGGCGCGCCGGCAGTTCGTGCGGCGGGGCGGTCAATGCCCCGGTGGGACAATCGCACTCGTGAGCGCACGCCGCCCCTCGCGCACCCTGCTCCTCCGCGTTGCGGTCCTCGCGACGGTGGCCCTCGCAGCGGTGTTCTTCGCCGTGCGCCAGACCCCGCAGGCGGCGCCCCCCGGCACGGTCAGCACCCAGCGAACCTCATGGCAGCTGCCCCGCCTCGGCGGCTCGGGTCAGGTCACCCTCGCCGGGCTGCGCGGTCACCCCGTCGTCGTCGACTTCTTCGCCTCGTGGTGCACCGCCTGCCAGGGAGAGCTGCCCGGCCTGGCGACGGTGTCGGCGGAGCTGAAGGGCAAGGTCACCTTCGCCGGCGTCGACTCCGAAGAGACGGGCGACGGCCTGGCGATGGCGCGCCGCTACGGCATCGACTGGTGGCCGCTTGCCATCGACAGCGGCGGCGCGCAGCACAGCGGCCTGCACGACGACCTGGGCGCGATGGGCATGCCGGTGACCGCCTTCTACGACGCCGGCGGACGGCTGCTCACCGTCGTGCCCGGCGCGATCTCCGAGGCTGACCTCCGCACCCGGCTGCACGACCTCTACGGGGTCGCCGTTTAGGCAAGCCCCTCGCGTTCGGCACGGAGCGCCTCGGCCAGCACCCGCACCTCTGGGGTCAGCTGGGCGGGCATGCGGACGCTGACCTCGGCGATAAGGTCGCCATGGCCGCCTCCGCGCAGCGAGGGCATGCCCAGGCCCCGCAGGCGTAGCTTGGTGCCGTTCTGGGTGCCCGGCGCCACTCGCAGTTGGGCGGTGGTGCCGCGCAGCGTCGCCACCGGCACCTCGCCCCCCAGCAGGGCGGTGTCGAGCGGGACCTCGACGACGGCCCGCAGGTTGTCGCCCTCGCGCGTGAACCGCCGGTGTGGTCGGACCCGAACAGCCACGAACAGGTCGCCCGCCGCGGCGCCGGAGCTCCCCTTGCCACCCTGCCCTGCCGCCCTCACTCGTGCCCCATCGGCGACGCCCGGCGGGATCTGCACCTCGATGCGGCGGCTCTGCGCCGTCTGGTCGGTGATCTCAACGGTCCGCGTGGTGCCCGTGTATGCCTCCTCGAGAGCGATCTCGGCGCTGCCCTCCACGTCCTGGCCGCGACGTGGCGGCGCGGCGCGGGTGCGGCCACGGGATCGCGGAGCCGCCGCCCCGCCGGACCGGCCGAACATCGAGTGGAAGAAGTCCGAGAAGGGGTCGGCGTCGCCGAACATGCCCTCGAGGTCCTCCGGGGAGACGGTGCGGTACTCCACCTGAGGGCCGCCGTTGCCAGCGCCACCCCCGCCGCCGAACGGCGACCCACCGAACGGTGAGGCGCCCGGCCTGCCTGCCTTCTCCCACGCCTCGTGCTCGCGCCAGCGGGGACCGAGCTCGTCGTACTTGCGACGCTTCTCGGGATCGCTGAGAACCTCGTTGGCCTCGTTGACCTCCTTGAACCGGCGCTCGGCGCTCGGCTCGTTCTGGTTGAGGTCGGGGTGGTGCTTGCGCGCCAGCTTGCGGAAGGCGGCCTTGATCTCCTTCTGGGTCGCTGTCCGCGGGACCCCGAGGATGGCGTAGTAATCCTGGAACGTGGTTGCCACGGTGCCGTTGTACCCGATCGCAGGTGGGCAGGAAACCGACGCGCCACAGAAGGCCGGGGGCGGCTCGCTATCGTCGGCGTGTGGCCACCACCTCGGACCTCCGCTCGCGCCCCCGCCGTCTCCCGATCCGTCACGGCCCGCTCGACCTGGCCGCGACCATGTCGACCCTTCGCCAGGGGATCGACGACCCCACCATCCGGGTGCGCAACGGCGAGGTCTGGCGCGCCCTGCGCACGCTCGCGGGCCCGGCGACGCTCCACCTCCGCCTCGACGGCGACCACCTCGTCGCCGACGCCGCCGGGCCCGGCGCCGACGCAGCCCTGGAGCTGGCGCCCGCGCTCGCCGGCCTGGACGACGATCCCACACGTCTGCGGCCGGTGCACAGCGCCGTCGCCGAGGCGCGCCGCCGCTGCGTCGGGATGCGGATGACCTCCGGCACCTCGATCGTCGACGCTCTCGTGTGGGTGGTGCTCGCCCAGAAGGTGGTCGGGCTCGATGCCCGCCGGGGCTATCGCGACCTGGTTCGCCGCCTCGGCGACCCTGCCCCAGGGGCGCTGGGACTGCTGCTGCCGCCGGACCCGGCGCGGGTCGCGTCCACGCCGTACTGGACCTTCCACGAATGCAACATCGAGCGCCGCAGAGCCGCGGTCATCGTCGATGTGGCGCGGCGAGCACGCCGCCTCGACGCCCTCGCGGCGGAGCCTGCGCACGACGCCCGCCTGCTCCTCGAGTCGGTGCCCGGGTTGGGGCCGTGGACCGCCGCCAAGGTCACCGCGGTCAGCCATGGTGATCCCGACGCCGTGCCCCTGGGCGACTACCACATCCCCAACACCGTGGCCTTCGCGCTGGCCGGCGAGGCGCGTGGCGACGATCGCCGCATGCTCGAGCTGCTCGAGCCCTATGCCGGTCAGCGTGGCCGGGTGATCAACCTGCTGATGGCCGGCGGGCGCAGCGCGCCGCGCTTTGGTCCAAAGCTCAGCCGCCAGGACATCCGCGGACGCTGAACCGGGGAGCGCGAATTCGTTGCCCAGCCACCGGATGGGCGGGGACCGTTGCCGAGCTGTGACGGGTCTTTCATCCGCTCGCCCGCGGATTGGGGGATGGTGATCGACACGCCCCATCACACAGGTTGACAGTCGTGCTTCACCAGGCTCCGGGTTCGGGACTGAGCGGACAGCTCTCGCTGGCGCTCAGACGGGGGAACCTCCTGTGCTCAGCGCCTTCCTGTGCCTCGCACGAGGCTGTCCGTTGCTTTTACCGCGACCGCCGTCAGCGGCAGTGCGAAAGCGCATGGTGCCGCGACCATCAGCGGCTTGCATTCGGCGCCATCTACTGCCGCCGCCACGCCGGGATCATCAACGCGCTCGGCCCCGACCACGCCTCGCTGCCACTGCCTGACCTGGAGAATCGCGCTCCCTCCCTGGCCAACTGGATCGGCCGCGACCTCAACGGTCCGATTCGCGACCTGCTGGCGACGCACTTCCCGGGCCACCCCCTGAACGTCAGCGGCGTTGTCAACGGCGGCGGCCTGCGTGACCGCACCTGGGGCCGCTCCTGGAAGCTGATCTCGGCCACCGGCGTGGACCTCTCGATCAGCGTGAACGTGCCCGAGGCGCAGGACAGCGTCGTTCGGGTCATCTACGAGGGCCGTCTGCTCCTGGAGCTGACGCCACCGTGGATCGAGGCGCGGACGCGCGTCGCCGGGCCTCTCGACCCTCATGCCGACTACGAGGCACGGTGCGACT
Organism: Candidatus Dormiibacterota bacterium; assembly: GCA_036561525.1. Taxonomy (GTDB): domain Bacteria; phylum Chloroflexota; class Dormibacteria; order Aeolococcales; family Aeolococcaceae; genus Aeolococcus. The sequence goes on from DATBPD010000057.1 coordinate 34,909, forward strand.
TCTACAGCCGCATCGTTGAGGACCTCGAGACCGCCATCGTGGCCACCAAGGCGGACGGCCGCTACGTGGTCGAAGGGCTCTGACGGCTACCTGCTGGACGCGATTGCCTTATTTGCGTGGGGCTGCCGGTTGTTCCTGGAGCGCGGACGCGTTGACAACGCACCCGTACACCGACTCGTGGGATTGCACCGCGTGCAGCGCTCGCCGCCGACTGGCCGCCACTGGGTGACCATAGAGGCGTGGAGAGCCGCTCAAGCCGTGTCAACCCATAATCACCAACCAAACAAAGGAGTCATCGATGAACATCACACGCGCGCTCTACCGGGCGGCCCGGATCTCCAACAATTTGAGCGCGATCGCCTCGGGGAACCCGCGACGCATTGCGCGTCGTGCCAAGAACATCGCCGTGGGCCGCGCTCTCGGGCGTGGCGGCATCTGGAGACGGCTCTGGAAGTAGCCAGCTACGGCAGAGCCCCAGCCTTGGTGCCCGCCGCCAGCAGGTAGGGATGGTGATAGCGGAACCCTTCGTCACCGAGCGCTCTCATGATCCGGCCAATCCGCTCATCGAACTCCAATCGTTTCCTGCCTGCGAGTGAACCAAGCAGGATGCGGGCGGCCGGCCAGCACCCCATCATCTCCGCGTCGAACGCGGCGGCATCAGCTGCCTGTCCACCCGTCACCACGTCGCCAAAGACAATGCTGTGCAAGCCGGCCATCCTCAGCGCCAGCTCCAGCTCTCGTCGATCCGCGAGCCCCGGATAGCCGAGGAACTGATCCGGAAGCACGACCCCCTGTTGCCGCAGGAACGCCGCCAGCTGATCCAGAAAGACTTCCTCGGCAGGCGTCCCCAGGCCACGGCGCCGACAGAAGAGCGCCAGCCGTCCGTCGACCTTGAGGATGCGCGTCGCTTCTCCGATGACCGCATACGCATCGGATTCGTACGAGATCGACCTGGACAGAACCACCACGTCGAAGGTCTGGTCTCGAAACATGACGTCATCGCTGCTTCCCCTGAGGCGATGCGTGTTGCCGGCGTCATGGGACCCCGCCAGCTCGATCGACCGTTGGCCGAGATCAATGCTGCCGACCAGGGCGCTCGGGCCCACCGCCTCACCCAGCGCTGCGGCGACGATCCCGTCGCCGCCCCCGATGTCCAGACACGCATCCCCAGGCTTTGGCCGAGCGAGATCGACCAGGCGAGCGGCAACCGTGAGATGCAACGACCCCGCCCACTGCTCGTCATGGTCGGCAAAGGTGTCCAGGAAGTCCTCGAGCGCGCGATCGTGGCCGGGGATGTTACGTCCCAATGTCGGACTCCGGGTCGGGGCTCACAAGGGACTAGAATCCTAGCGGTTGGCAGGAGAGCACCCCTCACTCGAGACGTGCCCCACGCTGGGAGTGACGAAGATGGCAGATGAACCCGTAGGCCGCTCCGGGCGACACCGCAACAACACCGCCGTTGCGACTGGGCCCATCGTGCTGGGTCCCACTGATTCGTTGAAGGGCACGTTGCGCACAGAGAGCGGCGTCACCATTCATGGGGACGTTGAAGGCGAGATCTTGGCGATCGGGGATGTCATCGTCGAGTCGACGGCGACCGTCATCGCCACCGTCGAGGGCCGCAACGTCGACATCCGCGGCCAGGTGAGGGGCAACGTCACCAGCACCCGGCGTCTGTCGCTGAGCGGCTCTGGCACGCTCCAGGGCGACGCATCCGCCGCCCGCCTGGTGGTCCAGGATGGCGCGACGCTCAATGGCAGCATCTCCATGAGCGGAGGCAAGGACGTCGACCACAGCGATGAGACGAGCCATACTGAGTTCACTGCGGAAACCGAGACGAGCAACGGCGAGATGGTTCCCGCCGGGGAGCACGAGCACAGCGGCTGAGTGATCGTTTGTCGGCAGGGGCCGGTGGCGCGGGGCCACCGGAGGGCCAGGGACATTGCCACACGAACAGATGTTCGTTACACTCGCGCCACCCGATGGCCACGCTGCTCGACCCCGTCGCCGATGCGCTGACCCAGCTCCGTGCCAGCGCCACGGTCGCCGGCCGCATCGTGCACGAGGAGGTCCTCCCGGCCCAGGCCGCTGAGTACGCCGGCTGGCCGTCAGCGCTGGACCCGCGTCTCCTCGCCGCGCTGCACGCCCGCGGCATCGATCGCCCCTACATCCACCAGGCCGAGGCGATCGACCACGCGCTCGCCGGCCGCGACGTCGTCGTGGTCACGCCGACGGCCAGTGGCAAGACCCTGGCGTTTGCCGCACCAGTGCTCGACGCGTGGCTGCACGACCCCGAGGTCCGCTCGCTGTGGCTATTCCCCACCAAGGCCCTCGCCCAGGACCAGCTCGCCGGCCTCCAGGACATCGCGATCCACCTGCCGCCGGGTTTGCGCGCCGCCACCTACGACGGCGACACCGCGCCAGGCCTGCGCCGCGCCGTGCGCAACGACGGCAACATCGTGGTCACCAACCCCGATATGCTGCACGCTGGCATCCTGCCGCACCACACCAACTGGGTGCGGCTCTTCCAGCACCTGCGCTACATCGTCATCGACGAGCTGCACGCCTACCGCGGGCTGTTCGGCTCGCACCTCGCCAACGTGCTGCGTCGCCTGCTCCGCCTCTGCCAGTTCTATGGCAGCAGCCCCACCCTGATCGGTTGCAGCGCCACCATCGCCAACCCGCGCGAGCTCGCCGAGAAGCTCCTGGAGCGCCCGGTGCAGCTCGTCGATCGCAACGGCGCGCCGCGTGCCGCCCGGCGCCTGTGGTTCTGGAATCCGCCGCTGGTGGACGGCACCATGGGCGTACGCCGCTCGGCGACGCTCGAGGCGCGGCGGTTGATGGCTGACCTGCTCACCCGCAACCTGCAGACCATCGCGTTCACGCGCAGCCGCTCCGGTGTCGAGGTCCTCCTCAACTACCTGCAAAGGTTGCACCCCGCGCCGCGACAGGGCGGCCCGCCGCCGGTGCGCGGCTACCGCGGCGGCTACCTGCCGCTGGAGCGCCGCGCCATCGAGGCCGGTCTGCGCGACGGCAGCGTGCGCGGCGTGGTCAGCACCAACGCGCTGGAGCTTGGCATCGACATCGGCAACCTTGATGCTGCCATCCTTGTCGGATACCCGGGCACCATCGCGTCGACGTGGCAGCAACTGGGGCGTGCGGGTCGGCGCGACACCGAGTCGCTCGGCGTCTTCATCGCCACCGACTCGCCGCTCGACCAGTTCCTGGTGACCCACCCGCGCTACCTGCTCGACGCACCACCTGAGCACGGTCTGGTCAACCCCGACAACCTGCTCGTGCTCGGCGCCCACCTGCAGGCGGCGGCATTCGAGCTGGCGTTCGAGATGGGGGAGAGCTTCGGCGGTGCTGGGGTGGAAACCACCGGCGCGCTCCTCGACCTGTTCTGTGACGACGGCCTCGTGCACCGCACCGGCTCGCGCTACCACTGGGCCGCCGACGCCTTTCCCGCTGAGGCCATCTCGCTGCGCCGGGCGGCCGCGACCAACGTGGTCATCATCGACACCTCCACCGGCGCCGGCGGCCCGGGCCAGGGCCCGCAGGGTCCGTGGGCGGGGAGCGGGGGAGGCCGGCCGGGCAGCGATGGCACCGTCATCGGCGAGGTCGATCAGTTCGCCGCCCCGGTGCTTGTCCACGACGACGCCATCTACCTGCACCAGGGCAATCAATTCCACGTCGAGCGGCTCGACTGGGAGGAGAAGCGCGCCTACGTTCACCCTGTCAGCGTCGAGCACTTCACCCTCGCGGAGACCCGCACCACCCTGCAGATCCTCGAGCGCTACCAGGGTCCCGCCGGGAGCCAGTGCAAGCTGTCGCTCGGCGAGGTGCGGGTCAGCCGCCTGGCCACCATGTACAAGAAGGTGCGCTTCCTCACCCACGAGAACATCGGCGCCGGGCCGATCTCCCTGCCCGAGCAGGACCTGCACACCATCGCGACGTGGTTTGCCTTCGACCCGCAGTCTCTGCGCGGCGTCGACCGCGCTGAGGTGGACGCAGGCCTGTCCGGTCTGGCCGCCGTGTTGCACGCCGCCGCCTGCCTGCTCTGCATGTGCGACCCGCGCGACCTTGGCACCCAGGCCGAGTTGCGCGCCGCCGCGCCACCCGCGGCGGTGCTGGGCACTCCGGAAGCCGTGACGGCGCCGCCGGCAGACGAGCCCGTGGAGTTCGTCGCAGGCGGGCGGCCCGAGGGATCGCGCGTTGCGCCGTCGACAGAGGCGGGTTGGCCAACCTGCTACATCTACGACACGGTGGCCGGTGGCGTCGGGTTCGCCGAGCGCTGCCACAGCAGGCACGCAGACCTGCTGGGCATGGCTGCCGAGCTGGTCGACGGCTGCGGCTGCGACGGCGGCTGCCCGTCCTGCGTCGGTCCGGCGCCGGCGCGGCTCGATGGCCGGGCCGCCACGCGGCGCCTGCTGGTCATCGCTCGATGACGGCCGGCTGCTAGCGTCGCGTCCGTGACGGTCGAGGCATCGCCCCCCGCCGACCCACCGCGCCTGCCGCGCCGGCCGCTGCGCTCCCCGCGCTCGATCGGCGACTTCCTGGTTCGTGTCGACCCCGCCTTCGCTCCGGTGGTGCGAGCAGCTGGTCCCTTCGCGCCTCGCCCGCCAGGCAGGGACGCGTTCAACGCTCTGGCTCGGGCGATCGTGTACCAGCAGCTCGCCGGCCGCGCCGCGACGGCCATCCACGGTCGCTTCATCGCCCTCTTCGAGGGCGGGGTGCCGACGCCCGCGGCCGTCCTCGAGCTGCCTGTCGAAACCCTGCGCGGGGCTGGCCTGTCCGGCGCCAAGGCGGCGGCGATCATCGACCTCGCCACCAGGTCCAGCAACGGCACCGTCCCTCTCGCCGAACTGCCCGCCATGGTCGACGATGACGTGGTGGCGCGCCTCTCGGTGGTCCGCGGTATCGGTCGCTGGACCGCGGAGATGTTCCTGCTCTTCGACCTGCGCCGCCCCGATGTCTGGCCGGTCGACGACTTTGGCGTGCGCAAGGGTTGGGCCGTGATCCACGGCGTCGAGACCATGCCGGCGCCGCGCGAGCTGATGGCGCTGGGTGAGGTGCTCCGTCCCCACCGCTCAGCGGCGGCCTGGTACTGCTGGCGCGCCGTCGACACCGTGACCCCCTGAGGGCGACCCGAAAGCACCGGGGAAATTCCCTGTGGGAGCGGCCGAAGGATAGCCTCCAGCCGCTCCGCAGGAAGGGGGATACAGCTTTCGCTGCTCCACGAGTATACCGATCCCTGTCAGTCCGCCCGCGTACAAATGCGATAGCGAGGCAGACGCCGCAATCGTAGCGGAGCCTTGCGCATCGAACAGGTGTTCGATACCCTGCGCGCGTGATCGAGCAGCGGGCGGCCACCATCAGCGCTCTGCGGGCGCGGCTGTCCGCCCTGGGCGGAACGGGCGTCGCCAGGGCGGCGCCGCGGCCGCCTCTCCGGAACATCACCGATCGCGCCGCCGATCTCGGCTTCGCCGCGGAACCCGCAGCCCGCGGTGAGGTCTTCGTCCGCCGGCTGGACGTCGAGCTCAGCGGTTTCCTGGGGTGCTCGGGCCTGTCGTCGATGCCCCCCACGGCCGACCTCATGGCCCTGCTCGGTCATCCCTGCGAAGCTGCCGGCCCCGCCTGGGTGGGCCGCGAGGGGGTGGGCGTGCTCGACATCGAGAGCCTCGGCCTGCACGGCGCCGGGGTCATGGCCTTCCTGGTGGGCCTCGGCATCCAGCGCGCCGAGACCCTCGACTGCGAGCAGTACCTGCTGGTCGACCCCGACGGCGAGGAGGCGATGCTCGCCGCCATCGCGGCGCGGATCAGCGCGCACCGGCTCTGGCTCACCTACAACGGGCGCAGCTTCGACATCCCGGTCCTGGCGGCGCGCTGCACCATGAATCGACTCGACCCGGTGAGCGTGGAACCGCGGCTGCACGGCGACCTGCTCGGGCCCGTCCGCCGTCTCTTTGCCGACCGGCTCGGCGCCTGCACCCTCCGCCACGCGGAGATGTCACTGCTCAACCACCACCGCGTCGACGATGTCCCCGGCTTCGAGGCACCGAGCCGCTACCGTGCCTGGCTGCGTGGCGCCCCGGCCCCGGTCCTCGCCGGTGTCATCGCGCACAACCTCCAGGACATCGTCAGCACCGTGCTCGTCGGCGCCCGCCTCGCCGCCCACGTCGGCGGGGACAGAGTGCGCCCGCCCCACGCCGCCGACGCCTACCACCTCGCCCGCCACCTCGAACGGCGCGGCGTCGCCGACGCCGCTGAGGTCGAGCTGCGAGCCACAGTCGCCGCCGACGTCGAGCCCTGGGCGCGCCACGCCGCTCATCGCCTTGCCGTGGCGCTGCAGCGTCGCGGTGCCATGACTGAGGCGATCGATGTCTGGCGGCGTCTCCACACCGGCGACGGTCGCGACGTCCGCGCCGCCCGCGGCTACGCGATCCGCCTCGAGCGCAGTGGCGACCTTGCCACCGCGCTGGATGTCTGTGTCGGCGTGCGCCGAGTCCGCGACGAGATGGGACCGTGGTGGGACCGGCTTCGCGGTGGCGGCTCCGCCGGCGCTGACGAGTGGGACCGTCGCGAGCGCCGCTTGAGGCGCCGCCTCCATCCCTAGAATGGGCCACCTTGCAGGACGAGCCGCCAGACCCGCCCGGCACGGTCGCGCCTGATTCCACCAGCGGACTCGGGTCGAGAGCGCTCCGCTTCACCGTCCTGATCCTGCTCGCGCGGATCGCGTCGCGTGTGCTCGCGCTGGTCGCGGTGGTGGCCATCGGCAACGCGCTCGGCGACTCGCGCTTCGGTCAGATGCAGACCGCGATCACCTACACCGCGCTGGTCGGCGCCGTCACCGACGTCGGCTTCACCGCGCTCTATGTGCGCGAGGGTGCGCGCGAGCCCCATCAGCTGGTTCGCTATTTCAACAACGTCGCCTCGGTGAAGCTGTTCCTGATCGCCATCTCGCTGCCGCTGCTGGCCGCCGCCCTGTGGTTCGCCGGCATCGAGTCCCTGCTGCTGCCGGCATTCGCGCTGCTCGTCCTCAGCGGTTACTCGCTGCTGTTGCGCAGCAGCCTCTACGCGCTGCAACGGCTCAACTTCGAGATCGCCGAGATCGTTCCCGAGACGGCGGTGATCCTGGTGCTAGCGCTGATTGGCTCACGGATCCACGCCGGTCCCGGCTACTTCCTCTGGGCGTACGCGGCCAGCTCAGGCTTCGCCACCGCGTACTTCATCGTCGTGCTGCTCAGCAGGCGCATCCTGCGGCCTCGCTGGCAGCTCGAGCCGGAGCTGTTCCGGCGCTGGATCAGGGCCGGCATCCCGCTGGCGATCACCTACGTGCTCACCACGGTGTACTTCAAGCTCGACGTGCCCATCCTGCAGCACTACCGCTCCTACGCCGAGGTCGGCTGGTACACCTTCGCGTATCGCCCCTTCGAGGCGCTGCTGTTCATCCCAGGGACGCTGCGCACGGTGATGTTCCCGGTGCTGGCGATCTATTACCGGAGCGCGCCGAACCGGGTGCTGGCGTCGGCGGAGAAGTTCTTCAAGGGCCTGGCCGTGATCGGCTGGCCGATCACCGTCGGCCTGTTCCTGCTTGCCCCGCAGTACATCGCCCTGATCACCAGCAAGTTCTCCGAGAGCGGCGCGGCGCTGCGCATCCTGGCGCTCGCCGTCGTCTTCATGTTCGTCGACAACACCTTCGCCGCCGTGCTCAACGCCATCGACAGGCAGAAGCTCTTTGCCTACGTGGCCCTGAGCGGCCTGGTGCTGAACTTCGCGCTCAACATCACCCTGATCCCGCGGTTCGGCTACCTCGGTGCCAGCTGGGCAACGGTCGCCACCGAGATCGGCCTGGTGGCGGTGGGGTGGTTCGCGCTGCGCAGAGTGTTGGGGCCGTTGCGGGTGGTGAGGCTGTGCTGGAAACCGGTGATCGCCGGCCTGGTGATGGGTGGCTTCATCGCGCTCACCAACCCGCACGGCAAGCTCGCGGTGGTGTCGGTGACCGTCCTGGCGGCGGTGATCTATGTGCTGATGCTGTTCGTTCTGCGCACCGCCGACGCGGAGGAGCAGTCGATCATCCGGCGCGCGTTGCGGCTCCGCTCGGCGCGGCCGGAACCGCCTGCCTGACTGCGGTTACAGACCGCCCGGCAGCGCGCCCTTGGGGACGATGACGGGAGCGGCGACACCCGTGTTGTCGAACTGGGCGAACGGGATCTGCCAGTCGGCCTCGCCGTTGTTGATGTCGGCGACGTTGACGGTGGAGCTGACCTGCACCACGTCACCGGGGAGCGCCCAGTTGTAGAAGTTGATGGCGTGCGCCTCGCTGAGGTTGACACAGCCATGCGAGACGTCGCGGGATCCCTGGTCACCCACCGACCACGGCGCGGAATGGATGAAGAAGCCGTTGGTGGAGATGGCGGTGTCGTAGTAGACATAGTCGTCGTAGTAGTTGGTGCTGCCGGGCACACAGGCGGCGCCACCGAACGTCTGGCAGGAGTTCATCTTGATCTTGTACGTCTTGTAGAGAACGATCAGGTTGCCCGAGAGGGTGGCGAAGCCGGGCTTGCCCATGCTGATCGGCCAGCTGTTGACCAGCTTGTCGTTCTCGTAGACCGACATCGTGTGGGTCACATCATTGAGCAGCGAGACGTGCTTGGCACCCACGGTGAAGGTCTTCGACCAGCCGGCCAGACCCCAGATGCCGCCGCCGGCGTTGACGCCGTGGAAGTTGGCGGTGATCGTCACCTTGGTGCCTGATTGCCAGTACTGAGCCGGCCGGTAGTGGATCTGCGTGGCCGAGAACCAGTGCCATGCGCCCGGCTGTGGCGGGGTCGAGACCACGCTGAGGTGCTTGACGATCTCCTGCTGTTGCGCGTCCGCGATCGGCGTGTTGAAGGTGAGGTCGATCGGCTCGCCGACCCCCACGGTGGCCCCATCAGGCGGGGTGGAGTCGGTGAGCAGGCGCCCCGCCACCGAGGTGATCGTCGCGAACCCGGCCTGGGCCGTCGTATGGGTGCCGCCGGCGCCGACCGCGGTGGCGACAACCCGGTATCGAGCCGATGGATCGAGTCCATCGCTGGCCGTCCAGGATTTGCTGTCACTCGACAGGGTGCCAGGGACGGGGGTGGGGGTGCCGTCGATGCGTGTCACGGCCACCGCCGTGATGTTGCCGTTGGTGGTCGACACCTTCACCGGGAGGTCGAGTGGCACCCCCGCGGTACGGTCGGACGGGCTGATGGTGAGATCAGGCGGGGTCGGTGCGATGGCAGCGAGGCCGACCGGGCCGCCGCCGCCGGGGCTGGTGGCGATGTTGGCGGTGCCGCAGCCCGCCAGCAGCGCCGCCCCCGTGGCGACCGTGGCGTAGACGAGCGTGCGCCGGGAGATCATCACTTGAACCGTACCATGCGTTCACTCATTCGATGCCGCGCGGGTGTACGCATGTGCGCCCGGCGGCAATGGTTGCAACGCGCCGGGTCGCGGCATGGTTCTGGAGGCGATCGAGTGGACAACCCGCTGATCTCCGTGGAGGAGCTCGACTCGGCCATCCGGGGCCAGCCCGCGCCGCTCCTCCTTGATGTCAGGTGGAGCCTCGCCGGCCCGCCAGGGATCGAGGATTTCCGCGCCGGCCACATCCCGGGCGCGCGGTTCCTGGATCTCGACCGCGACCTGGCTGCCCCGCCCGGTGGTGGCCGGGGCAGGCACCCGCTCCCCGGCGCCCGTGACTTCGAGCTGGCGATGCGCGGTGCCGGGGTCAGCTCGCGCCGGCCGGTGGTCGTCTACGACGCCGGTGGCGGGCTCAGCGCCGCCCGGGCCTGGTGGCTGCTCCGCTATTTCGGCCATCCGGATGTCCGCCTCCTCGACGGTGGCTACGCCGCATGGGTCGCCGCCGGGCTGGCCCCGTCAACTGACGAGCCGGACGGCCACGCGGGCGATTTCACCGCGGCGCCCGGCGCGATGCCGGTGCTGGACGCCGAGGCTGCCGCGCTCACCGCCCGCCAGGCGATCCTGCTCGACGCCCGGGCAGCCGAACGGTACCGCGGTGAGGTCGAGCCGGTTGACCCGGTCGCCGGCCACATCCCCGGCGCACGCAGCCTCCCCACCACCGCCAACCTGGCCGGCGACGGACGCTTCCTACCCGCGGAGGCGCTGCGCCGGCGGTTCGCCGCCGCCGGCGTGACCCCGGGCGTGTCGGTGGGTGCCTACTGTGGGTCGGGGGTCACCGCCGCCCACGAGGTCCTCGGCCTGGAGATCGCCGGCCTCCGCGCCGCGCTGTATCCCGGATCGTGGAGCGAATGGGTGAGCGACCCGGCGCGCCCGGTGGCCACCGGGCCCGCCCCCGGCTGAGCGACGCCCCGCCTCAGCAGCCGCTGGGCGTCTCGCCGGGGTACACGCTGGTCACTGCCGGCGTGCAGTAGATGATGTCGTCGACGAGGAAGGCGTTGCCCGACCAGATCACCACGTACACGACGTGCAGCGACCCGAACGAGGTGACCAGGATGGTGCCTCCCCGCGGCGGTGTCCCCACGGTGTAGGTCGCCGTCTGGCTGGGATCGACGTTCTGGCAGCCGCAGACCGGGTCGGCTCCGCCCCCCGAGGTCTGGGCCGCGATCGCCGCCGCCACCGCTGCCGTCAGCCGCGAGGTGAAGGGACAGGATGCCGTGGCGGCAGGGCCGCCGTTGGCCTGGAAGCAGTCGCCCCCGCTCGAGGTCGGCGGGTAGATGAGCGTGTACACGACCTGCAGGTCGGTGCGCTGGGCCGGCGCGGGCGTTGCCGAGGCGCCGGCGGGCGTGGCAAGTGGGGCGGGGGCGGCGCTCGACCCGCAGGCGGCAAGCGCAGCGGTGGCTCCAGCGCAGATCAGGTTGGTCAGCGCCGCTCGCCTCATCGGCGCCGACTCTAGTTGAGCCGCTCCACGATCATCGCCATGCCCATGCCGCCGCCGACGCACATCGACTCGAGCCCGATGGTCCTGTCCATGGTGCGCAGGTCGTTGAGCAGCGTGCAGAGGATGCGCGCCCCGGTCATCCCGAACGGGTGGCCGAGC
>DATBPD010000058.1:0-21877 GCA_036561525.1 Candidatus Dormiibacterota bacterium
GCTCTTCCACGACGCTGTGGAGGCGATGGCGGCAGCGTGGCGCGCGCAGCGCATCGACATGGTCGCCGGCATCGAGGCACGCGGGTTCGTTCTCGGGGGCGCCGTCGCCTACCTGCTCGGGGCGGGGTTCGTGCCCATCCGCAAACAGGGGCACCTTCCCGCCGCGGTGGAGTCCGTCGCCTATGCGCTCGAATACGGCGAGGCCGTCCTCGAAATCCACGCTGACGCCATGCGCCCCGGCCAGCGGGTGCTCATCATCGATGACCTCCTCGCCACCGGCGGGACCGCATCCGCCACCATTGAGCTCATCGAGAGGCTCGGCGCCACCGTGTCCGGCCTCGGCTTCCTCATCGAGCTCGCTGCCCTGGGTGGCGCCGCCAACCTGCAGGATCACGAGCATCTCTCGCTCGTCATCATCTGACCGGAGATCACAATGGCCACCATGACCACAACCGACAACGACGTCGCCGACATCGCGCTTGCCGACGACGGCGAGCGCCTCATCGAATGGGCCGCGCTCGAGATGCCGGTGCTGCGCCTCATCCGAGAGCGTTTCGTTCGAGAGCAGCCGCTGGCGGGGCTGCGCGTGGGTGCCTGCCTGCATGTGACCAGTGAGACCGCCAACCTGGCGATCGCTCTCAAGGCGGGGGGTGCGGACATCCGGCTCTGCGCGAGCAACCCGCTCTCGACCAACGACGCTGTGGCGGCGGCCCTGGTGGCTCGGCACGGCATCCCGACCTTCGCGGTGAAGGGCGAGGATTCGGCCCGATACTTCTCGCACATCACCTCTGTTCTCGATGGCCGGCCGAACGTGACCATGGATGACGGCGCCGACCTCGTCGCCGAGCTGCACCGCAACCGTGCTGAGCTTCTCGAGGATGTTCGGGCGGGGACCGAGGAGACCACCACCGGAGTCATCCGTCTGCGAGCGATGGCGGCTGCCGGAGCACTGCGCTTCCCGATCATCGCCGTCAATGAGGCGCTCACCAAGCACATGTTCGACAATCGCTATGGGACCGGCCAGTCGACGCTCGACGGCCTCATCCGCGCCACCAACATCCTCCTTGCCGGGCGCACCCTGGTGGTCTGCGGCTATGGCTGGTGCGGCCGTGGGCTCGCCAGCCGGGCCGACGGCCTCGGTGCCAATGTCATCGTGACCGAGGTCGATCCCACGCGCGCCCTCGAGGCGGCGATGGACGGCTTCCGTGTGATGCGGCTCGAGGATGCAGCGCCGATGGCGGATGTGGTGATCACCGTCACCGGCGACATCAACGTCGTCGACCGAGTGCACATCGAGCGGTTCAAGAACGGCGCCATCGTCGCCAACAGCGGACACTTCAACGACGAGATCAACCTCGCCGCCTTCGACGACCTTGCCACCGGGGTCACCAAGCCGCGGCCGTTCGTCGACAGCTATGCCATGCACGATGGACGCACCCTGCACGTGCTGGCCGAGGGGCGCCTGCTCAACCTCGCTGCTGCGGAGGGGCATCCGGCGGCGGTCATGGACATGAGCTTCGCCAACCAGGCCCTCTGCGCCGAGCACATCGCCCGTCATCACGCCGAGCTCGAGACGCGCGTCCACGACGTGCCGGTTGAGATCGATCGCGAGGTGGCCCGTCTCAAGCTCGAGGCGATGGGCGTGCGCATCGACGTGCTCACGCCGGAACAGGAGAAGTACCTCGCCTCCTGGGAGTCGGGTACCAGCTGAAGGCTACGCTGCAGACATCATGACAAGCACGCCTCCCAACGCCTACGAACCCTCGCTGACGATGTTGCCCAACGGCGTCAGCCTGCTCAACGCGCCATCGGCGTCTCGCAACGTGGGTGTGTTCCTGATCGTGCGAGCCGGTTCGCGCGACGAGACCAGGGATACCTCGGGCCTCGCCCACTATCTCGAGCACATGTTCTTCAAGGGCACGTCCAAGCGTCCCACCACCCTGCAGATCTCACGAGAGATCGACCGTCTCGGCGCCAACACCAATGCGTACACCGACACCGAGGAGGTTGCGTACTACGCCGAGGGTCCGGCGACGGTGCTCGACGACCTCACCGACATCATCACCGACATGCTCACACGACCTTTGTTCGCGGCCGAGGAGGTAGACCGGGAGCGCAACGTCGTCCTCCAGGAATTGTCAGCCCGGCTCGCGGATCCCGAAGGCTGGATCTGGGATAGGCTCGGTACAGTCGCGTTCGGCGGCGACCAGCCAATGGCGTGGTCGGCCGCAGGCTTCCCGTCGGTCATCGAACGGGCGACGCGCGAGCAGTTGCTCGACTACCACAGCTCGTTCTACGCGCCGGAGTCGATGTGTCTGTGCATCGCCGGCGGGTCCAGCCTGAGCGGAGATCGGGCTGCCGAGCTGCTCGCGGATGTGCCCACAGCCAGACCGCGGCCGCGTGTCGCGGCGCGGTGGGGTCTGGGCGACCGATATACGTGCAATGTCCGCCCGGTCACCGACCAGGAGGAGCCGCAGATCCGCATGGTGTTCGCCGTTCCCGGCATTCCCGCGACCGACGATGACCGCACCGCCCTGTCGGTGATGACGCACGTTCTCGGTGGGGGCATGTCGTCGCGCCTTTTCCACACCGTGCGGGAGCGCAACGGGCTCGCCTACAGCATCTTCAGCCACCACGAGGGCTTCGAAGACGCCGGCGTCTTCGTGATCAGCACCGGGACGCGGCCGAAGGATGCGCGCCGTGCCACCGAGCTGTCGTTCGCCGAGTTCCGGGCGATGGCGTCGCAGCCGGTGCCCGAGGATGAGCTGGCCGCCGCCAAGTCCGCGATGATCGGCCGGCTGCTGCGCTCGACCGAAACGGCCATCAGCCTGGCGAGGTTCTTCGGCGGCCGTTGGCGTGCCGGCCTGCCGATGGAGACCCCCGACTCGCGTGCGGAGGCGGTCAGCAAGGTCACAGCCGAGCAGGTGCAGGAGGTCGCCCAACGCATCGTCGCCGGGCTGGCGGACGTCCGTCTCGCCTTCGTCGGCCCGGAGGACCAGGGCGAGGATCTGCTCGCCGCCACCGCGGGCTGAGGCGCCGATTCTCAGGCGGCGGCAGGCTCGGACCGGGCGCTCCCCGGCCGCCACAGGTCGGGCTGCAGCGCGGCCAGGACCACGGCAGCGGCGAGGCCGCCGCTGAGGATACCCAGCTCGACGCGGAGCAGCAGGGGGTGCACGGCGAACACCACGACGAAGAAGGCGCCGACGGCGGCCAGCCATCCCGCGACAACGCCTCGGTAGGCACTGCGGGCGATCAAACCCTGCCCGAGCGCCTGCGCGGCCATGAGGGTGGTGGAGCTGGCGGCGAGCAGGGCGATGTCCCTGCTGCTCAGGGTGAAGTCCGCGCCGAACACCAGGCGGAGCACCGCCGGGCCCACCAGCAGAGATCCAACGATCGCCACCGTGCCGAGGGCGGCGACGAGGAGCAGGAGGCGACCCAGGGTGCGGCGAAACTCTGCGTGGGCGCCGCGGCTGCGCAGCGCCGACAAGCGCGGCAGAAGCGCCGCCGTCACCGCCTGGAAGAGGAAGAGGGGCACGAACGCGATCACCCGCCCGTTGAGGAACGACCCGGCGACCCGCTGCTCTGAGGGCGAGGCCAGCAGCTGAACCACGACAGTGCCGCCATTGAACATGAACATGGTTGCCATCGAGGCGATCAGCAGCGAGCCGAGGGCCGTGGTGACCTCGGCGTTGCGAGTTGCGCTGCCCGGGGCGAGCAGCTCCCGCTGCCGGGCCAGCGCGGTGAGGACGGCGGCGAACGAGCCGGCGACCAGAGCGAGTCCGTACGGACCTGGGCTGCTCACATGTGCAGCCGCCAGAGCGGCGCAGAAGCAGGCGCGGTACACGCCCTCAGCGCCCAGCAGCAGACCGTAGGCGCGGAAGCGACCGTTGCCGCTCAGGGTGCCGCGCGCAAGGTGTTCCGCGCAGTACGCGCTGACGCCGAGGAGCAGGGCGATCATGAGCAGGCCGTCTCCGCCGAGAAGACGAGTGTCGAGTGGCCCGAAGGCCGCTCCCGAGCCCACCAGCAGCAGCGCCAGGAAGCCGCCACCGATGAGCGCGCAGCGAACCACAACCGGACCGTCGCCATCGCCGCGGGCGCGGCGCCCGGCGATGGCGCGGCCAAGCTCCTGCTCGAGGGGCAGGAAGATGCCCGGCGCAACCACGAAGAGCAGCGCCCAGAACCCCGCGAAGGCGGAGTAGCGCTCGGCGCTCAGCGCATGGCCGGCGATGGCCAGGAACACGTACGTGCACACCCCGCTGAGGAGCAGTCCCACGCCGACGCTGAGCGCGCCCGCGGGGAGCGGGTTGCGCGCACCGCGCAGCTGCAGAGACCTCACGAGCACGCGTAGTGGAAAGGTCGCTTGAACGTCCTGTTCACCGGGCTGAGCAGGTGGAGCGTCATGGAGGCGTCCAGCGCTTGCGCACCCTGCAAACGCCATGCCTGCGTCAGCTGGAAGGCTCCGTCGGTCGCTGTGATCGGCAGTGAGGCGGTGGGGCTCGACTCGCCGTCGCTCTGTTCCCAGCGGTACACCAGGGTGCCGGTCCCGGTCAGGGACCCGCGGCCGACAAAGACGAAGGTCGTGTTGCAGCCGCCGCTCGCCGGGGTGACGGTGAGCCCGGCATCGGACCCGATTGCCAGCGGGCCCGACGAGGCTGGACGAGCGTGGCCGCCACCAAGCAGCACGATCCCGGCCACAGTGGCGGCGATCGCGAGCACTGCCGCGCCGGCAGCACCGAGGATCCAGCGCCGTCGGAGCCGGCGCGGGTGGCTCGGCACAATCGCGCCCTCGCGCCAGCTTTCCCCGAACACCTTGACTGCGGCGCTGGTGAGCGCAGTGCGCAGCCCCGCCGCATCGCTCGCCCCCGTCGTGTCCGTGGCGGGCATGAGCGCACGGCGCACCGGCTCGACGCGGCGCCCTGAGCCGCGCAGGAGCTCGAGGCCGAGCCGCGCGGCGCCGCGAAGGTCCGTCTCCCGACCAGCGCCGGGTGGGGCGGCGGCAGCGCACACCGCAAGTTCAGCGAGACGCGCCCGACCACCTGGCTCGACGACCACGGTTTCTGCCCCCACCCGTCCGTGGAACAGCCCGGCGTCATGGAGCGCCTGCAGGCCGGCGAGGACGCCGTCGACGACCGCCGCCGCCGCGGGCGGATCGATCTCCCTGCGCCGAACGGACGCGGCCAGCGTTGGAGCCTCGGTCCATTCCGCGATCAACTGGAGCGCGCCCTCGCCGGCGACCAGGTCGTAGACCGCGAGCAGGTGCGGGTCGCGCACGGCCGCTGCGCGCCGCCCGATGCCGGCGAGCCGGTCGACCAACCCCGGTGTGACCGTCAGCTCGGGGCGGATGTCCTGGACGGTGACGAGCAATCCCGTCCTGCGGTAACGGCCCTGACGCAGCGTGCCTCCCCAGCCCTCCCGGAGCGGGGCTCCCACCTCGTAGTCGAGGCGATACCCGTCCGGGCGGTGATCGTCGTCGGGAGCGGGAGGATCAGGGATAGATGCCACGGACTGCTGTGGCATCGGCGACGCGCTTCACCGCCACCAGGTAGGCACCGAGCCGCAGCGACACGCGATGCCCGTCGGCCTGCTCGCACATCTGGACGAACGCGCGTCGCAGGATGCGCTCGAGTTGGCGGTTGATCTCTCCCTCCTCCCAGAAGAAGGACTGCAGATCCTGCACCCACTCGAAGTACGACACGGTGACGCCCCCCGCGTTGGCGAGGATGTCGGGGACGACAACGATGCCGCGATGTTCGAGGATCAGGTCTGCGTCAGGCGTGGTCGGGCCGTTGGCTCCTTCGATGACGATCGACGCCTGGATGCGCCCCGCATTGCGGGCGGTGATCTGGTTCTCCAGAGCCGCCGGGACCAGCACGTCAACCGGCAGCTCGAGCAGCTCGGCGTTGGTCACGGCGACGGCATGCGGGAACCCGGCCACGCCCCCGGTGCGGCGACGGTGCTCGAGGAGGGCCGGGACGTCGAGGCCGGCCGGGTTGTGGATCCCTCCGGAGACGTCCGAGACGGCGCAGATGCGAAAACCGCGCTCCGACATCAGCTCGGCGCTGACGCTGCCAACGTTGCCGAAGCCCTGCACCGCGACCGTGGTCGAGGCCGGTTCCCGCTGCAATCGCTGGCAGATCTCCAGCGCCGAGATGCACACGCCGCGTCCGGTCGCCGACGGTCGGCCCTCGCTACCGCCGATGTCGAGTGGCTTGCCGGTCACCACCGCGGGGATCGAGTACCCCGCCTCCATCGAGACGGTGTCCATGATCCAGGCCATCACCTCCGCGTTGGTGTTGACGTCCGGAGCGGGGATGTCCGACTCGGGGCCGATCAGCAGGCTGATCTCGCTGGCGAAACGCCTCGTCAGCCTCTCCAGCTCGCGATGGCTGAGCTGCTTGGGGTCGACCACCACCCCGCCCTTGGCGCCGCCGTAGGGGATGTTCATCAGCGCGCACTTCCAGGTCATCCACATGGAGAGCGCCTTGACCTCTTCGAGGTTGGTCTCAGGGTGAAAGCGGATACCCCCCTTGGCCGGCCCGCGAGTGGTGTTGTGCTGCACGCGGTAACCCTCGAACACGCGCACCGACCCGTCGTCCATCTTCACCGGGAATCGCACAAGCAGCTCGCGCCGCACCTCGCGCAGAACGGCGCGCAGACCGGGAGAGAGGTTGAGGATCTGTGCGGCGTTGTCGAACTGCCTCTGGGCGTTCAGCCAGGGATCGTCCAACGGCAGGGGTGTCGGAGCCTCGGCCAACGCACTCACTCCCGGCAGACTACCAGCCGCGCGCTGGCTGCGAACGGGCGATCCGTATACTCGCGGCCATGTCGACGAATGCAGAGGCAACGCCCCAGCAGGCACATGATGCGGTCGCCTCCGGCGCAGGCGTGCTCATCGATGTTCGCGAGGCGTGGGAGTGGGAGCAGCAGCGCGTTCCCGGTGCGGTGTTGATCCCGCTGTCGGAGGTGCCCCAGCGGCTCGACGAGATCCCCGACGATCGCGAGGTGTACGTTCATTGCCGGCTCGGTGGCCGGAGCGCCAAGGCAGTCGAATTCCTGCGCCAGCATGGGCGCCCCAGGGCCGTCAACGTGGTGGGCGGGATCGAGGCCTGGGAGGAGGCCGGCCTGCCCATCGCCGGCTGAGCGTCGGTTCGCCTCTCAGCGGCCGAGGATGAGCAGGACGATGACGATGATGGCGATTGCCGCCAGCAGCAGCACAAAGGCGATCACTGTCCGAGGCCCGGGGGTGTTCTCGGCCGGGCGCGGCGTTGTCGCCACCACGACCCCATGCCCCGGCCGGGCGGGGGGCGGCGCCAGCGGCGGCACTGGCTCCATGGCGGCGGCGATGCTCCAGGGACGCGACGCGATCGCCGGCTGGTCGAGACCGGGGCCGCTCCGGCCGCCGTCAGCAATCCCCGGGTCGGCGTTCATCCGGTGGCCACGGTAGCGCAGCGACCCGCCCGCTGACAGCCCGCTGCGTACCATCGCGCGGTGCCACCGTCCCTGCCCGACCTCGCGCCGCTGGCAGGGCTGCTCGTTCTCCTCGAGCTCGCTGTCGGAACCGTCGCGGTCAGCGCCGCCCTTGACCACGTGGGTCGGGTCGGGCGCGGGTACGCCGGTACCACCGCCGCGATCTGCATCCTGGTCATGGGCGTGGACCTGCTGTTGCTCTCTGCGGTGTCCGACCTCGGCGCCCTGCTGCACGGCGACGTCGACCCAGGTGCTGTCGCCAACCTGGCGCACTGGTGCGTGGGGTTCGCGGTGCTGCTCGTCGCCAACATTCTCTTCGCGGCCGTCGGTACTGAGGTGTCGAGACGAGTCATCGAAGTCGCCACGGTCCTGGTCGGCCTCGGCGCGATCGTGTCGGCCGCCATCGCCATCGGTCCGGCGGTCGGCGGCGTCGGCGGCGCCGTCCTCGTGTTCTTGGCCGCAGCGCTGATGGGGGGCGCCACGCTTGCCGGCATGTTGCTCGGCCATTGGTACCTGGTGACGCCCAACCTCTCGTTCCGCCCTCTGAGACTCGCGATATACACGGTGTTCGCGGCCGTCGCCGTTGACTGCGCCGTCATCGCATACGGACTGGCGAGCCACGGCACCAGTCGCGAGCGTTTCGTCTCCGGAGATCAGGCCGTCCTCTTCTGGCTGCTCGTGGTCGGCGCCGGTGTGCTGTTCACCGCCGCGGTCAGTGCGTTCACGCTCTACTTCGCTCGGACCAGGGCCAACCAGCCGGCGACGGCGATGCTGTACGTGCTGATCATCAGCGTGGTGATGGGGATGGTCCCCACCCACCTGCTCTTCCTGCTGACCGGGACGCCGCTGTGACCGCCCTGCGGTCAGGTGCCTTCGGAGACCAGGTCGGCCGTCACGGCTGGCGGTGCTGACGTCAGGGTCACGGCCAATCCCGCGAGGATGAAGGTTCCGCCGATCACTGTGGGCATGGCCGGATGCTGTCCCAACACGACCAAGGCGAGCAGTGCGGCCAGCGGTGGTTCGCCCAGGAAGGACAGCGACACGGTGCTCGCCGGCAGGTGGCGCAGCGTCCAGTTGAAGACTGTGTGGCCGCCGACTGTGCAGACGGCGGCGAGGCCGACGCACGCCAGCAACGTGCGGCCGCCGGGCGCGTGCAATCCGTTGCCCACCACCGCGGTTCCGACCGCGGCGACGCTGACGATGGCGTAGACGACGGCCGAGTAGGCGGCGACGCCCGAGCGACGGCGTCTGCTTCTGCCGATGAGCAGGTACCCGGCAAGGGCGAGGCCGCCGGCGATGGCGAGGAGGTCGCCCCTCAGCGCGTTCCCGCCCGCCCCAAACGCTCCGGCACAGGTGATCACCGTCCCGCCGAACGCCAGCGCGATCCCAGCGACGACACGTCTGTCGACCCGGTCGCCGAGGATCCGGGCGCCCAGCGGGGTGACCACCAGCGGGTGCAGCGACACAAGCAGGACGCTCGCCGCCACCGAGGTATCGGCCAGCGACGCCGTCCAGGTGACGAAGTGCACGGCGAGGAGTGCACCGGCGGCAAGCGTGAGAAACAGGTCGCGAGGTGTGGCCCCGACGGCGCCGCTGCGCAACTGCGGCAGCGCCCAGGGGGAGAGCAGCCCAACCGCCAGCGCCATCCGCAGCCACACCACCGTTGCCGGGTCGGTTTGCGCCTCCTGGACGAGGACCGCCGACACTGAGACCGCGACGGTTGCGCCGAGGAGCGCAAGCGGTGCCCCGCGACGGTCGATCAAATCCGCACCACCTCAGCCGGAGCCGGCCAGCTCCTCCCAACGCTCATAGAGCTCGGCGAGCGCGCCGCTGAGCCGGTCATGCGTGCGGCCCGCTTCGGCCCCCGTCTGCACGTCGGCGAAAGTCTCTGGGTCAAGCAGACGATTGCGTGCCACCTCGAGCTCCGCCTCGGTCGCAGCGATCTCCACCTCGAGGCGCCGAACCTCGCGGGATCCAGACGTCCTGGCCGCGGGAGATGACTGACGGTTTGGTTCGCGCGCCGTGGCCGCCGCGCGTTGCGCATCGCGTTCGCGGTCGCGCTTCTCCCGTTCCCTGACGCGCAGCAGGTCGCTGTATCCGCCGAGCACCTCGCGGATGGTCCCATCCTCGACCGACCAGGTGCGCGTCGCGACGGCGTCGATGAGCGCGCGGTCGTGGGTGACCAGGACGATGGCGCCCCCGTAGCCGAGGAGCGCTTTCTCCAGCACCTCCTGGGCCGGGATGTCGAGGTGGTTGGTGGGCTCGTCGAGAAGCAGCAGGTTGGTCTCCTCGAGGGCGACCTTGCCGAGCAACAGCCGGGCGCGTTCGCCGCCGCTCAGCTCGCCGACCACCTTGTGCACGTCGTCTCCGCTGAAGAGCAACGCGCCCAGAACCGTGCGCGCTCGCTCCGCACCGACGGGGTGGTCGGCGAGGAGGTCCTCCATCACGGTGCGCTCGTCGTCGGTCGAGTACGCACTGGCGATTGCCTCCTCGCCGTCGCGCCCGAGGTCCTGCCGGTACAGCCGGCGGTGGGTGCGGGGTCCGAGGTTGACGGTCCCCTTGATGGGGCGCAGCTCGCCGGCGAGCGTGTGCAACAAGGTCGACTTGCCACACCCGTTGGGGCCGACGATGGCGATGCGCTCGCCCGGGGCGATGCTCAGCGGACGCATCGCGAGCAGCACCGATGTGCCCCGGCCGATGTCGAGCTCACCTGTCTTGAGGAGAATCTGCGAGGTGGGAGCGGTGGCGAAGCGCAGGCGCGGCCGTCGATCGCGCGGCGGGGCGACCACGCGGTCGATGCGGTCAAGCTGCTTCTGCCGTCCCCGCGCCTCCTTGGCGCGCTGCCCCGCCTTGTACTTGCGGATGAACTCCTCCTGGTGGCTGATGTGTGCCTGCTGGGACTCGAACTCCTTGGTGCGGCGGGCGCGGCGTTCGGCTCGCAGGCGCACGTACTGCGAGTAGTTGCCCGGATACTCCTCGGCCACGCCGTGACCGAGCTCGAGCACCGAGGTGCACACCCGGTCGAGAAAACGGCGGTCGTGCGACACCAGCACGAACGTCGTGCGCACCTCGGCCATGTAGTCCTCCAGCCACTCGATCGAGGCGAGGTCGAGGTGGTTGGTGGGCTCGTCGATGAGCAGCAGATCCGCGTCGGCGAGGAGCAGCTTGGAGAGCTCGACCCGCCGCTTCTGGCCGCCACTCAGCTGTCGGGGGTCGCGAGCCTGCAGCGCCTCGTCGATGCCCAGACCGCCGAGAGCCTCGCGTGCCCGAGCCTCGACGTCGTAGCCCCCGGCGTCCTGGTAGGCGTGCTGGAGCTCGCCGTACCGTGCCATGACGTCGTCGAGGTCGGTGCCGCCGGCGCCCATGGCGGCCTCGAGGCTCGTCATCTCTGCATGCATGGCAACCAGGTCGGCGCGGGAAGCGAGGACCTCGTCGAGGACGGTGGTGCCGACGGGCTCGGGAGCGTCCTGGGGAAGATGGGCGATACGCATACCGCGTGCACGGTCGACGACACCTTCGCGCGGTTCGAGCGCACCCGCGATCACGTCGAGGACCGACGTCTTGCCGGCACCGTTGGCACCGACCACCGCGAGCCGGTCGCGGGGTTCGATGCGCAAGGTGACGCCGCGCACGATCACCTCGGCGCCGTAGGCGATGGCCACGTCGTCGAGGGAGAGCAGGGGCATGCGACGCCGTTCTCTGGGTCAGGTGCTGAGCGACACGGCGGGCACATGCCCGGCCAGCGTGCCCGCGGCCGCACCCTGGAGCTCGGCGACGGTCACCGGTCCCTCGAAGCGGTCGGTGACCACGCCGTCGCTGTTGACGAGGTAAACCCATGGATCGCTCGGCAACCCGAAGGCGCGGAATGCCGGGTTGTTGAACACCTGGCTGGCGGATGCGGGGAAGTCGGTCTCGATGTGCTGGAACGAGAACTGGCTGCAGAACTGGGTGCAGAGCTGCTTGAGGATGGCAACGGTGGGTCCGCAGGTCTTGCTGGGACAGAAGCCCGGCTGGCCGAAGAACAACACCATCGGCCTGTGTGCTGCCAGCGCACCGGCGATCGTCTGGTCATGCCACGTGTCGGGTGGCACACCGCTGTCGACCATCGAGATGGTGACGCCGGGATCGGTCAGCACCGCCTGGTGCAACGCGGGGACGTGGGCGCCGACGGCGATCTCAGGTCCTGTGCTGGCGACGGTGACGAATGCATGCCCGGCGATCGGCCCGCTTCCCCCGCGTCCGGTCACCAGGAACTCGTACTGACCGGCAGTCGGAAACGTCGCGATGCCCACGTAGATCGGAATGCCGCCGTAGACGGCAGCAATGCTGTCCAGGGGGCGGGTGGCGATCGACTGGCCGGCGGGGTTGAGGATGGTGATGTTCACACCGCTCGCTGCAACCGGGCTCTGCTTGCCGTCGAGGAGGGCGATGGAGACGCGGTTGACGCCCACCAGCAGCGTGCTGTTCTGTGGCTGCACGTTGAGATTCTCCTGTGCCTGGGGCGTGCAGGCCGCGGCCGCGCAGGCGACGGGAGCACTGCTGGCGCACCCGGCGAGCAGCAACAGCAGCATTGTTGCGGCGGCGATCAGCCGGCGACGCTTCACGACTGCGCAACCGCGGGGCGCTCGTCGCCCTCCGCCACGACGCGCCCAGGAACCGAGGCCGCCACATCGCCCAGCGCGCCCTCCAGCCGCAGGATCCGCCGCAGGATGGCCACGGACGACGCGTACGTGGAGTCCATGCCGAAGTAGGAGAGGCCGCGCGCACCCAGCGTCCGGGCCTGGGTGAACGGCGTGTCCGAAGCGTAGTGGATCACGCCAAAGTCGATCGGCAGCTGCGAGAAGTTCACCGGCTCACCCATCGGATAGCGCGCCGCCTCGCTCATCTCATACATCGCGCAGCAGTACGGCCCCGCCTCCATCTCGACGACGGAGAAAGCCTCGCGGTGGTAATAGTCGAGGTAACCGCGGTTCTGCAGAAACGTGCCCTTGACGGTCACCGCTCGCTGGTTGTCGAGCCCGCTGCCGAAGCGAAGGTAGGGCGCGATGTCGGACACGCGGAACGCGTTGTCGAGCCAGAAGCTGTTGCTCGAGTGCTCATCGTGGATGACGTTGCTGATCATCACGTCGCCGACATCGGCGTTGAGCGTCGCGGCCTTGCCGAGGACGTAGACACCGCGCAACTCCGCGGCGGTCTCGGCAACCTCCCTGAGGATGTTGTACGCCGCCAGCCCGAGCGGGTAGTCGACGTTGACGATGACCGCGCGGCTGGCCCGCAGGGCCTGCGCGTCCACCGGATGGAGCCTTTCGTCCAGGGCGGCGGGATCGAGCCGGTCGAGAGCGATGACCTGCGCAGAGACGTCCAGCGCGGTGCGGCTGCCCACCGCGACGACACCCGCCTCCCGCTCCTCGCGGCGCAGGCCCGTCCGTTCGGCGTCGCTGGCCAGTCCGCGCTGCCAGACGCGTGACGCGAAGTACAGAAAGTTGTCCCAGTTGCCCTCGGCGCGTCCCTCGCGAAAGGCGCGCAGCTCGTCGAGCAGCTCCGCCGGCCCGAAGCGCTCCACGAACGCCACCAACTGCTCCTGGTGGCGGCGGGCAAGCCCGGTGGCGAGGTTGCCGAGGCTGTGCGAGTTGCTGCTGACGAAGTAGACCGGACGGTCGAGGAGCCCCTCCGACCGCATCACGCCTGTGACCTGCTGCCACCAGCGACGGGTCACCCGTGCATAGCCCACCTGGGTGCCGCCGAGCATGCGCAGTCGCAGTGAGAGCCGGCGCCGACGAATCAGCGTGAGCCGAGTGCTGAACGAGGGCCCCCACACCTCCTGGAGCTGGGCCCAGTCGTCCTCAGATCCTCCGCAGGCCGCGGCGAGCTGCGCTGGGGTGCCATGGTCCTGCGCCAGCCCGGCAAGCGCGGTGCGCAGCTTGTTCCATTCGATCTGGAACGCCACCAGGGTGGGCACCAGGTCGTCGACGTCGGACGCCGACGCGATCAACACCGCCAGGGTGCCCTTGCCGTCGTCGTACCAGCGGCGCCGCCGGCCGGGGGCACCGATCTCGGTCAGGCCCGCGAAGGAGCCGAAGCCGCTGCGCTGGAAGATCTCGGCCGACTGCCCCATGACGACCAGCTGGGTCTCGAAGATCGCCTCGGGAAGGCGGCGCACCGCGTAGAGGAACGCGCCGAGGTCGGGAACCGGCGAATCAGCCAGCGAGTGGAGGCTACTGTGCATCGCCTTGTGCGTCGGCTCGAGGACGCGCAGGCGGGTCTCGCCGCTGCTGCGCAGCACGGTGGTGTAGGTGCGCCGATACACCGCGACCGCCTCGGCGAGCGCGGGCACACCCTCGTCAGGGTCGGGCGGCAGCTGTCGCGCCGGGCCGATCGTGGGCCGCGTGGTGGGGAGTGCCATCGCCTCCATTCTCGTCCGCTCCGGCTCTCGATGGCTCTGCCGTGGCGATCGTGGACCTGCCGGCGCTGCCTATGCTTGCCCGTCCATGGGAACCATCGCAGTCACCGGCTCGGTCGCGTTCGACACCATCATGGTGTTCCCGGGGCACTTCGCCGAGCACATCATCAGCGACCAGGCGCACATCCTCAACGTGTCGTTCCTCGTCGACCGCCTGGAGAAGCGTCGCGGTGGCACGGCGGCGAACATCGCCTACAACCTGGCTCTGCTGGGTGAACGCCCGCTGCTGTGCGCCGCCGTCGGCAACGACTTCGCCGAGTACGGCGCTGCTCTGAGCGCGGCCGGGGTGGATACGTCGGGAGCGCTGATGTTCGATGACATCGCCACAGCCTCGGCCTTCATCACCACCGACGCGGATGACAATCAGATCACCGCCTTCTACGCCGGTGCGATGGGCCGTTCCGCCCGCGTCGACCTGGCCATGATGGCCGGTATCGAGCACGTCGTTGTTGCTCCAGACGCACCCGACGGCATGCGTCTGCACATCGAGCAGGCCGCCACCCTCGGCGCCCGTCTGGTGTTCGCTCCCGCGCAGCAGCTCAGCTCGATGAACGACGAGACGCTGCTGGCCGGCATCGAGGCGGCCTGGCTGCTGGTCGGCAACGACTACGAGTTCCAGGTCATCCAGCGCCGCACCGGTCGTGAGCCGGAGTCACTTGCCGGCGGTGGGGCGATTGTCGCGCTGACGCGCGGCGGCCAGGGCAGCGAGTTGCACATCGGCGGCGCGGTGCACCGCATCCCAGTGGCCAAGGCGGAGAAGCTGGTCGACCCCACCGGCGCCGGCGACGCGTACATCGCCGGTCTGCTCGCGGGGCTGCGGGCCGGGCGCGATCCCGAGGTGGCCGCCCGCGTGGGCGCGCTGGCGGCCACCTATGTCATCGAACAGCAGGGCCCCCAGGGCCACCAGTACACGCGTGAGCAATTCGCCGAGCGCTATGCCACGTCATTCGGACAATCGCTGCACTGATCCCGTCGCGCAGCGACAGCGGCGCGCGAGGCGCGCAGGGGTGGTGGTGAGGATGGGTCGGATTCAGTCCGACCGTCCGAGGAGCGGGGATCTGCCCCGCTCCTGTCAAAATCCACGAAGTGGAACAGGCGGTCATCGTCAGCGCGGTGCGCACCCCGGTCGGGACCATGGGCGGGGCGTTCGTCGACATCCCGGCTCCCGCGTTGGGTGCCATCGCGGCTCAGGAGGCGATGCGCCGCGCCGGGCTGGATGCCGTCGACGAGGTGCTGATGGGCAACGTGCTCTCCGCCGGGCTCGGTCAGAACCCGGCGCGCCAGGCGGCGCTCGGGGCCGGGCTCGCCGAGCACACGCCGTCGATGACGGTCAACAAGGTGTGCGGCTCTGGCCTGAAGACGATCGCGCTTGCCGCGCAGGCCATCCGTGCCGGTGACGCGGAGGTGATCCTTGCCGGGGGCATGGAGAACATGTCACGCGCCCCCTACCTGCTCGAGAACGGCCGCTTCGGCTACCGGCTGGGCCACGGCGAGCTTGTCGACGAGATGATCCGCGACGGTCTCTGGTGCGCTTTCGAGGACTGCCACATGGGCACCACCGCGGAGAACATCGCCAAGGAGTACGAGGTCAGCCGCGAGGACCAGGATGCGTTCGCGGCCGCATCGCAGCAGAAGGCCGAGAAGGCCATCGCCGAGGGCCGCTTCCGTGACGAGATCGTGGGCGTGCCGGTCAAGAAGCGCAGGGAGACGGTGACGGTCGAGGTCGATGAGCATCCCCGCGCCGGGATCACCGTCGACGCGCTTGCGGCGATGCGGCCCGCGTTCGATCCGGCCGGCAGCGTCACCGCCGGCAACGCCAGCGGCATCAACGATGGTGGCGCCGCGGTGGTGGTGATGAGTGAAACCCGCGCCCGCGCAGAGGGTCGCACGCCGCTGGCGCGCATCCGCGCCTACGCGAGCGCGGGTGTTCCCCCGCGCGTGATGGGGATGGGTCCCGTGCCGGCCGTGCGAGCCGCCCTGGAGCGGGCCGGTCTCACGGTCAAGGACATCGACCTCTTCGAGCTCAACGAGGCGTTCGCGGCGCAGTCGGTCGCGGTGGGACGCGAGCTGGCGATTCCGGACGAGAAGCTCAACGTCAATGGCGGCGCGATCGCCATCGGCCACCCGATCGGCGCCAGCGGCACGCGGATCATGGTCACGCTGCTGCACGAGATGCGACGCTGCGGCGCTGCCATCGGTGTCGCCGGGATGTGCATCGGCGGGGGGCAGGGCATCGCTGTGGTGGTCGAGCGCGCCTGACGGTCAGACGGCGACGGGTCTGCCGACCTCGATGCCGGCGAAGACATCGATCTCGGGCAGGCGCGGCGGCGTGCGCGAGATCACCAGCTGGAACGCCTCCGTGCCGAAGTGCTCGATGGTCACGTCTTCGGGGATGGCGAGCATCGGCCAGTCGGGGGTGATCTGGCTGTGATGCGCCAGCAGGGCTGCGCGCTTGCGTCGCACGCCGCTGCGGACGTCCACGGTGGTGGTGACCCACTCGTCAGGGGTGACGAACGGAAGGTCCTCAGGATTCTCGATGCCGAACGGAGGCTCCATCCCGGCCGCCTTGGCCATCTCGGACGCCTTCTTCAGGAACGAGAGCGGGATCGACGTGTAGTACAGCTTCTCCACGCGCCACGGCTCGCCGGCCTCGGGGTAGAGCGACCTCTGGTGCGCGGCTTCGACCGCGAGAAGCGTGACGCGGTGGGTCTGGATGTGGTCCGGATGGCCGTAGCCGCCGACGCCGTCGTACGTCACCACGACGTGCGGCCGGAAGCGCCGGATGTGAGCAACCAGCCGGCCCACCGCCTCATTGACATCCACCTTCCAGAAGGCGTCGGGCAGCCGGTTGGTGTCCGCGCCCCACATCCCCGAGTCACCGTACCCGAGGAAGTGCACCTCGTTGACGCCGAGGATCTCGCATGCCGCGCGCAATTCCTGCTGGCGGATCTCGGCGAGGTGCGGGCGCGTGGTTGCCTCCGGCATGTCAGCCGCCACGATGGTGGCCAGCTTACCGTCGGTACAGCAGATGTTGCAGGTGAGAACACCGCGGTCCGCGCACGTCGCCAGGAGGCCGCCCATGGTGATGCTCTCGTCGTCGGCGTGAGCGTGCACCGACATCAGCCGCAGCTCGTCAGCCACCGTCCTACGCCTCGGCCACAGATACCGAGCGCATCACGTCGCCCTGCCGGACCTGACCGACAACGTCCATGCCCTTCACCACCTGCCCGAAGAGGTTGTAGGACTTGGCCAGCTTGTGGCGATCATCGACAGTGCAGATGAAGAACTGCGAACCGTTGGTGTTGGCTCCGGCATTGGCGCAGGCGACGGCGCCGGCGATGTACTCCCCCTGGACAGGTTCATCGTCCCAGTGGTAACCGGGCCCGCCACGGCCGCTTCCCTCGGGGCAGCCAGCCTGGATCACGAAGTCGTCCACCACGCGGTGAAAGGTCAACCCGTCGTAGAAGCCTTCACGAACGAGGAACACGAAGTTGTTGACGCTCTTGGGTGCCCGAGCTGGGTCGAGCGACATGACGATGTCACCCCGGTCGGTGGCGATGGTCGCGGTGTACTTCTTTGCCGGGTCGATCACCTGCTCGGCATGCTTGTAAGATTTGGCCATCGAGTCAGTGTACCGATGGGGGCGCACTGGCAAGCCGGGAATCCTTGGCTTCAGCGCGTGTCGATCACGCGCCGGATGCTGGAGTCGGCGCCTCCGACGGGCGGTGCGTCGGCAGCATCTGCAGGAACTTCTGCACGTCCTGCAAGAGTTGCGTGCCCGGCTCCGCCATCAGGGCTGCCACCTTGGTCTTGGCCAGGGCAAGGTAGGTGGACTCCTGGGTGGAACTGATCTTCCCGGCCTTGACCGCGCGATCACCCAGCTTGGTGATCTGGGCCAGGATCTGCGTCTGCACGGCGGGCGCCTTGATTGCGCCGGCGATGTCGTTGATGGATTTGCCGGCCGCCAGCTGGGTTCGGATCGACGCAACCGGCTGGCCGATGTCCTTGGACAGCATTCCCAGCGCCTTGGTGATCAGAGCTTGGCCGCGGCTCGCCGCGGTGCCGCTGCGGGGCTTGGCCCTTGCCGGCGGGTGGCTGGCGGGGGCCGCGCTCGAGGAGACCGGCGCGGCCGCGGGGTGAGCAGCGATGGAGTAACCGATGCCGCCGCCGGCGGCTCCGAGCACCAGGACGGCTGTGGCCGCAGCAGGAAACGAGTGGCGGCCCAGCCAATGGGCCGCGGATCGTACGAAGGTGAGCATGTGTCGCCGTTCTCTCGCTGCTATCGGAAGGACGATTGCCAACCATTCTCCACCCCTTGGCCCCGCGGGGGCTTAGCCGTCACTGAGAAGTCGCCGATCGCTCAGGGGAAAGGGTCGGGTAGAGTCCACCGGCGGCTCTCACAGATCGTGATGCTCAGGAGTCCCCATGAACGTCGTCGTCTGCGTCAAGCAGGTGCCGGATCCAAACTCGCCGGGGCAGCTCGATTCAACGAGCCACTTCCTCAAGCGCGACGGCGAACTGGTGCTCGACCCGGGTGACGAGTTCGGGGTCGAGGCCGGCCTTCAGCTTGCCGAGAAGCACGGCGGCGAGGTCACGGTGATCTGCATGGGTCCCGAGCGCGGCCTCGACGCCGTCCGCAAGGCGCTGGCCATGGGAGCCGCTCGTGGTGTGCTCATCAGCGACGATTCGCTGCGCGGCTCGGACGCGCTGACCACCGCCAAGGTGCTCGCCGCGGCCATCGGCAAGCAGGAGTTCGACGTGGTCATCACGGCCACGGAGTCGACTGACGGATATACCGGGGTGGTACCGCAGATGCTCGCCGGCCTGCTCGACATCCCCGCGATCACCTTCGCCAAGTCGGTCTCGTTCGAGGGCGACACGCTGAAGGTGGAGCGTCAGACCGAGACAGGCATCGAGGTGGTGGAAGCCAAGCTGCCGGTCGTGCTCAGCGTCACCGCCGGTGTCAACGAACCGCGCTACCCGTCCCTGAAAGGGATCATGGGCGCCAAGCAGAAGCCGCTCGACAGGCCGACGCCCGCCGACCTCGGGGTGGCAGGGCTGGGCGGGGCCACCGCGCGGCAGAAGATCACCGCAGTCGAGGCGGCCCCGGAGCGGGCGGCCGGCGACATCATCCAGGATGATGGCCAGGCCGCCAAGCGGATCGTGGACTTCCTGGCCGATAAGAAGGTGATCTGAGGTGGCCATCGCAAAGACGTGGGTCTTCGCCGAGATCGTCGAGGGCAAGCCGGTCCCGGCAGTGCTGGAGCTGCTCACCAAGGCCCGAACGCTCGGCGGCACGCTCGAGGCGGTGGCGTTCTCGCCGCAGGCCGAGGCGGCCGCGACTGTCCTCGGTGAGTTCGGGGCAACGACGCTCCACGCCGGCACCGACGCAGCCTTTGGTGAGCTGGTGCTGGGCGGACCGGCCGCGGACGCGATGGCAGCCCTGGCCGGCGAGCACAAGCCCGACCTGATCCTGATCGCCTCGACCTACCTCGGCCGAGATGTTGCCGGCCGCCTGGCAGCCAAGCTCGACGTCCCGGTCATCGCCAATGGCCTCGACGTGGCCGGGGACGGCGAGGTGTCGATTGGCTCGGCCATCTTCGGCGCCACCCAGAACGTGACCACCGCTTTCGAGGGTGGCAAGCCAGCCATCGCCCTGATCCGGCCGAAGTCCTTCCCCGCCGAGAGTGGAGGCGGCGCGGCGGCGGCGGTGAGCGCTGTGGCCGTCACCATCGACGACAAGCACCGCGGGGCGCGGCTCGTCGAGCACCGCACCGAGGCCAGCTCAGGACCCAAGCTCGAGGAGGCTCCGATCGTGATCAGCGGCGGACGCGGCCTCGGTGACCCGAAGAACTTCGCAGTGCTCGAGCAGCTGGCGTCGCTGATCGGGGGCGCGGTCGGCGCCAGTCGCGCCGTCGTCGACGCTGGCTGGGTGCCCTACTCGATGCAGGTAGGCCAGACCGGCAAGACGGTCAAGCCCGCCGTCTACATCGCCGTCGGGATCAGCGGGGCCATGCAGCACACCGTCGGTATGAAGGGCGCCAACTCGATCGTCGCCATCAACCGCGATGCGGACGCCCCGATCTTCAAGCTGGCCGACCTCGGCGTTGTCGGCGATGCCCTCAAGATCATTCCGCAGGTCATCGACGAGATCAAAGCCCGGAAAGGCGGCTGAACCGGACCAACTGACCGCGGCTCTCCACTGTGGTGCCGTCAGCGGAGGCGACTCCATGTCGCCGGAGCTGACATCGCCGTAGGGGGGGTGTAGCGAGGGAGGACCTGTCCCCTCCGCCTTTTGTCGATCGCTGAAATCCGGGGAAGTGGTCCCCTTTCGCCAAGCCGCCGGTATACTCGCCCCGCGATGGACGACAAGGTCATTGTCGACCTGCTCGGCCAGGTCGGCAATCTCTTCACATCCAGCTTGGAGCTGAAAGAGACCATCGACTTCATGCTCAAGGCCGCCTCCGACCTGGTTGCGTGCGACGCGGCGACAGTGTTCCTGATCGACGACGACGGCAGGAGCCTGAGCGCCATCGCCACCTTCCCGTTCACCGAGTCGGTTGCCCAGGTCGCCACCTTCGAGCTCGGCGAAGGCATCGTCGGCTGGGCCGCGCAGCGCCGCAAGGTGGTCTCGGTCGTGGACGCCACCAAGGACAGTCGTTTCAAGAACCTGCCCATGGCGCACGCGCCCCGTTCGTGCCTGGTGATGCCGCTGCAATCTCCGCAGCGACTGGTCGGCGCCCTCACCATGGCCCGTCGCGAGGTTCGTCCCTTCACCTCCGTTGAGCAGGCGCTGATGCAGGTCATCGCCAACCAGGCCGCGATCTCGATCGACAACGCCCGGCTGCACGCGCGGCAGACCGTGCAGCTGGCCCAGATCGCCGAGCAGAAGCGCGAGCTGGAGCGGAGCTACGCACAGATCAACGAGATCTCCCGGCTGAAGAGTGAGTTCCTCGCCAACATGAGCCACGAGCTGCGCACGCCACTCAACGCCATCCTTGGCTTCAGCGAGATCCTCAAGGACAACCTGGTCGCTCTCGACGAGGAGCAACGTCACGAGTGCCTGGAGAACATCCACACCTCCGGCAAGCACCTGCTCGAGCTGGTCAACGACGTCCTCGACCTCAGCAAGATCGAGGCCGGGCGCATGGAGCTGAGCTACGACGACTTCTACGTCAACAATGCGGTGCGCGAGGTGCACAACGTGATCCGCTCATTGAGCGAGCGCCGCGACATCGAGCTGGCCATCGACGTGCGGCCCGAGCTGCTCACCGTGCGCGCTGACAAGAGCAAGTTCAA
Source organism: Candidatus Dormiibacterota bacterium (assembly GCA_036561525.1). GTDB lineage: Bacteria > Chloroflexota > Dormibacteria > Aeolococcales > Aeolococcaceae > Aeolococcus. The sequence continues at coordinate 21,227 of DATBPD010000058.1, forward strand.
ACAGGTTCTCTACAACCTCCTCAGCAACGCCATCAAGTTCACCGCCCAAGGCGGCAAGGTGTGGGTCACCGCCTGTGCCGAGGAGGGCGAGACGCTGCGGCTCGAGGTCGGCGACACGGGTGTCGGCATCCCGCGCGAGCACCACGAGCGGATCTTCGACGAGTTCTATCAGGTGGACAGCGCCACCACAAGGCAGGTGGAGGGGACCGGACTCGGCCTCTCCCTCACCCGTCGCATCATCGAGTTGCACGGCGGCACCATGGGCCTCACCAGCGAGCCCGGTGTGGGCTCGGTGTTCACCTTCCGGCTCCCCCTCGCGGGCCTGGTGACCAGTGACGGCCATCGCCACAACCGAATCCTCCTGGTTGAGGACAATCGCAGCAATCGGGAGCTGGCCACGATGGTCCTCACCGGCAATGGCTTCGAGGTCGACATCGCTGTCGACGGTAACGAGGGTCTGCACAAGGCGCGGAGTTCCATCTACGATCTCGTGCTGATGGACATCGAGCTCCCGGGCATCGATGGCCTCACAGTCACGAGGATGCTGAAGTCGGACCCCCGGACGGCATCTGTCCCGGTAGTCGCACTCACCGCCAACGCCATGAAGGGCAACGAGCAGGAGGCACTCGCCGCCGGCTGCTCCGGATACAT
>DATBPD010000059.1:0-42536 GCA_036561525.1 Candidatus Dormiibacterota bacterium
CGCGACGGCGAGGTGTCCGCGTTGGTGTCGGGTGCGGCGATCGACCTGGCGCCGCCGTTCGCGAACGCCGGAAGCGGCAGTTGACGCCACCGCCAGACCAGCAGCATCAGGAAGAAGGTGGTCAGGCTGACCAGAGGGAAAACCACCACCACCAACTGGTACTTCTCCGCGTACACCGAGGGATTGAAGGCGTGGAATGTCGCGTAGCCGATGATGTCCGTGGAAACATGGAGGTTTGGATCGATGAAGAGGCTCAGAAGCGCAGCCACGGCGGCGCCGCAGGCCACCGCAGCGGCAACCAGCCCGGCGAAGCAGACTTGCCCGGTGAACACGGTGCGCGCTGGAGAGGCCGACAACCAAACGGCCCGGCGCTTGCGCGCTCGTATGGACGATGGATCGGGCACGCGGTCCATTCTGGTCGACAAGCGCGCAGGCGGGGTACAGTCGTCGGCGATGGCGTCGTCGCAGGCCACCAGCCACATCCACCAGCTGCTCGATGAGCACTGGACGGCCACGTTGCGCGTGCAGCCGTCGGTCTGGCGCGACGCCGAGGTCGTCGTCGCCAGCCACCCCGAGCCCTCGCACACCGACCTCGTCTACCTGATCCGCCGCGAGGACAGCTGCATCATCGTGGTCCCGCAGACGCTGGTCGGCAGCACCACCACCGCCTGCGCGGCCTGGCCGTCGGCGGCGGTGTTCGATCGCGCCTTTGTGCGCAGCCTCTACGGCGCCGCCATCTCCAGCATCCATGGACCTTTCTGGCTCGGGTATGCCACCCCGGACACCTTTCGCCCGGTCGACAGCCGTGGAGTGCGTGTCCTCGATGGCACCGCCGACGAGGCGGCCCTGGCCACGCTGCGCGCGCAGGTGGGCGAGGACGAATGGATCGACGCGGGCTTCGAGATCCCCACCCGGCAGGCATACGGTCGCTACGCCGGCGAAGAGCTGGTGTGCGCGGGCACCCTGACGCCGTTCGGGGGCGCCGCCGCCAGCGTCGGCGCGCTGACGTCCCCCGCCCATCGCAATCAGGGCCTGGGCGCAGCCATGCTGAGCGCCCTGACCGTCACCGCCCTCGAGCGCAGCAGTGTGGCTCAGTGCCGCGTCCTCGAGGCGACCAGGGCCGCCGTTCGCATCGCTCGCATGCTCGGATTCGTCGAGGACGGACGCACCCTCGAGGTGGTGCTCCACGTGCCGCCCCGGGGCGACGCCTTCGACGGCTGACGACCCGCATCGAGGAGGTGGGGTTCAGCGGTTGACGGCGGCCATGTCCCAGTGGCGCTGGCCCCTGACCGCGTCGCGAGGCACCGCGGCGTCGAGGTGGGCGACCTCGGCGGCGCTCAGCTCGACGTCCGCGGCGGCGGCGTTCTCCTCCACTCGCGACGGCTTCTTGGTTCCCGGGATGGGCACGACGTCGTCGCCACGGTGGAGCAACCACGCCAACGCAAGCTGCGCCGCGGTCACGCCCCGCTCCCGGGCGAGCTCGGCGACGCGCTGCGCCAGCGCCACATTGGCGTCGAGATTCTCCTCCGCGAAGCGCGGGAACTTGGCACGGCGCGTGTCGTCCGGGGCCAGCGAATCAGTCCCAGCGATGGTGCCGGTGAGCAGGCCGCGTCCCAGCGGGCTGTAGGCGACAAAGCCGATGCCGAGCTCGCGCAGCGCCGGCAGCACCTCGTCCTCCATGTCGCGTGCGAACAGCGAGTACTCGCTCTGCACCGCGGTGATCGGGTGGATGGCGTGCGCCCGGCGGACCGTGGATGGCGCGGCCTCCGACAGACCCAGGAAGCGCACCTTGCCCGTCTGCACCAGCTCGGCCATGGCGCCGATTGTCTCTTCGATCGGGACATGCGGATCGACCCGGTGCTGGTAGTAGAGGTCGAGGTGGTCGGTGCCCAGCCGTTGCAGGCTGGCGTCGCAGGCGCGGCGCACGTGCTCGGGTGAGCCGTTGATCGTCTGGCTGCCGTCGGGCAGGCGCTCGAAGCCGAACTTGGTCGCCAGCACCACGCTGTCGCGACGGCCGGCGATCGCCCGGCCCACCAGCATCTCGTTGGTGTACGGCCCGTACATGTCGGCGGTGTCGAGGAAGTCGACGCCGAGGTCGAGCGCGCGATGGATGGTGGCGATGCCCTGGTCCTCGTCGCGGTCGGCGGCGGACCCGTAGAAATCGGACATGCCCATGCAGCCGAGCCCGATCGCCGATACCTCGAGGTCGCCGAGCCTGCGTCGCTTCATCTGGTTGTCTCCTCAATAGCTTGGTGATAGCGGCTGGTGGCTGAGGCCTCGGTGATGAGCCGCACCGGGCGGTCGTAGAAGATGTAGTTCCAGGCCCAGTTGAGCAGCACGACCGCCTTGCTGCGGAAGGTGATGATGTACATCAGGTGCACGAACAGCCACATCAGCCAGCCGATGAAGCCGGCCACGCGGATCGGCCCGAGCTGCACGACCGCGTGGTTGCGGCCGACCGTCGCCATGGTGCCCTTGTCACGGTAGTGGAACGCGGTGGCCTGGCTGCAGCCGAGCTGGGCGATCACGTTGCGCGCCGCGTGAGTCCCCTGCTGGATGGCCACAGGCGCCAGCATCGGCAGCGGCTGTCCGCGGTCGACCAGCTCGGCCATGTCGCCGACCACCTGTACCTCATCGTGCCCGGGCAGCTGCAGCGTGGGCCGCACCGCAACCCTGCCGAGCCGGCCCACGGCAGTGGCGAGCTGCTCACCGAGCGACGACGCGCGCACTCCGGCGGTCCAGATCACCGTCGCGGCTTCGATACTGCTGCCGTCGTCGAGCGTGATGCCACGGTCGTCGGCGTGCGCCACGGTGCGCCCGAACACGAGCTCCACGCCGCGGTGGCGGAGCACCGTCTGCGCCTTGGCGGCGAGGCGGGGATGGAAGGCGTCGAGGACGCGCGATCGGCCCTCGACAAGGATCAGGCGCACCGGCCTGAAGTCCAGCCGCGGGAAGTCCTTGGGCAGGAGGTGAGAGAAGAGCTCACTGAGCGCCCCGGCGTACTCGACCCCGGTGGGTCCTGCGCCGGCGATGACGAACGTGAGCAGGCGGCGTCGCTCACGGTCATCGGTGCACTCGGCGGCCCGCTCGAAGCGTTGGAGCACGTCGCCGCGCAGGGCGAGCGCATCGTCGAGTCCCTTGAGTCCCATGGTGTGGGCGGCGATGTCGTGGTGTCCGAAATGGTTGGTCGCCGCCCCGGCGGCGACAATGAGGTGGTCGTAGGGCAGGACGCCGCCGTCGGTGCGGACCAAGCGGGTCTCGATGTCGATGGCCAGCACCTCGTTCATGCGCACGTCGCAGTTGCGCTGGCGGCGGAGCAGCGTTCGCACCGGGTGGGCGACCTCGGACGGATCGAGCAGCCCCGAGGCCACCTGGTACAGCAGGGGCTGGAAGAGGTGGTAGTTGTGCCTGTCGACGATGAGCACGTCGGCATCGGCCCCGCGCAGAGCACGCGCTGCGCTGACGCCGCCGAACCCTGCCCCGACGATGACCACGCGCGGCCGCGTCACTCCCATGCCTCCGCTGGGCTGTCTACTCGCGCGCCGTCACGGTACTCGCGTCGGCACCGCCTATGTTCGGCGCGACCCTGCGCTGCGGAAGGCTGGTGCCGCGGACCCGGACGTAGATGATGCCGGCGGCCGCGGCGACGACGCCAGTGCCTCCAGCGGCCAGGCAGTACGCCCACGTCCCGTAGCGCCCGCACAGCCACCCAGTGAAGAGTCCACCGAGCGGCGCGGTGCCGAAGAAGACGTAGCCGTACAGCGAGAGCAGGCGTCCGCGCAGCCGGTCGGGCACGACCATCTGCAGCGATGAGTTGGCCTGCGACCCGTACAGAGAGAAGGTGAAGCCGGTGAACACCAGGATCACGCAGGCCAGCCACACCGTGGTCACCGGGGCGAGCAACAGCAGCGACGCCCCGAAACCGAGCGCCCCCGCAAGCATCCAGCCCAGGCTCGCCCGCGATAGCGAGGCCGAGGTCAGCGCGCCGGCCAGCGCACCCCCACCGAAGGAGGCGCTGAGGATGCCGAACACCGCTGGCCCCGACGCCAGCGTGTGCGCGGTGAGCACCGGCAGCAGCACGTTGAAGTTGATCGCGACTGTGGCGATCACCAGCATCACCAGCAACACCAGGCGCACGCTGGGCGTCCGCCAGGCGTAGATCAGGCCCTCACCGACGCCGCGCAGCAGCGTCGGCCGTGTCTTGCCGCGGTCGATGGCGTGCAGCTCGCTGTCGCGCATCATCAGCAGCGCACTGACCACGGCGATGTAGCTGATCGCGTTGATCAGAAAACAGATTCCCACTCCGGTGGTGGCGATGAGCACGCCGGCGATCGCCGGGCCGAACACGCGCGACGCGTTGAAGAGGCTGGAGTTGAGGGCGATCGCGTTGGGCAGCTCGGCGCGGCCGACCATCTGGATGGTGAAGGCTTGGCGCACCGGGGTGTCGAGGATGATCACCGACCCCATCGCTGCGGCCAGGAGAAACACCTCCCACACCTGCGCGCTGTGCGTCAGGGCCAGGCCGGCGAGCGCGGCCGCCACCCCCATCGAGGCGGACTGGGTGAAGACCAGGGTCTTGCGCGCGTTCAGGCGGTCGGCCAGCGAGCCGCCGAACAGCCCGCCGAGCGCGTAGGGGCCGAACTGGCAGAGCGACAGGGCTCCGACCGCGAACGCAGAGCCGTGGGTCAGCTGGAGCACGAACCACGCCTGCGCCACGTTCTGCATCCAGGTCCCGCTCAACGACACCACCTGGCCGCCGAAGTACAGCCGGTAGTTGCGGTGACGCTTCAGCGAGGCGAAGGTCCGCGACGATGCCGACGCGACGCTCATGGCCGCTCCACCAGGGCGGTGAGCCCAGCGATGGCGGCGTCGATGGCCCGGAGTTGATCGTCGGGGAGCTCGCGCAGCCGGGTCGCCAGCCAGGCGGTGCGGCGCGAGCGCACCGCGCGCAGCACACGCTGCCCCTCGGGGGTGTTGCTGAGCCCGACACGGCGGCGGTCGCCGTCGCCGCTGCTGCGGGTGCGGGTCACCAGCCCGGCGGCCTCGAGCCGGTCGATGTGGTTGGAGATCGACGGCGCTGAGGTGCCCTCGCGCGCCGCCAGCTCGGCGACGCCGATCCCCGGGTTGTTGCTGATCAGCGAGAGCAGCGACACCTGGCTGCTGCCGACCCCGAGCGCGTGCAGCTCCCGACGCAGGTGCCTGTTGATGTGCAGGACCACGGGGCGGAGGTGGTTGGCCACGGCCACGGGATCGAGGCCGGCCACGGCCGCACCTGTGGCCAGCTGGGCCCTGTCGATCACCTCTTCGTCTCCCATGCTTTCGCAATAATGATTATAGAGGCTAACTATATTATCGGCAACTCCCGTCACCGCTCTGATGCGACCATGCCTCTGGTGAATCGTCAGGTCCAGCGCTCGCGACGCCACCGTGGGGAGTCGGAGCGGGGCCCACGCACCACCGTGGCGGTGATCTTCGCGGTGATCGTGTCGGTGCTCTGGATCGAGCTGCCGGTCGACGCGCTGGTCGCCCGGGTCGGGGCCGCCGACCGCCCTCCGGCACAGGGTGGGCTCGCCTGGTTGTCTGTGCGCGACCGGCGCATCGTCGACGAGTCCGGGCGGACCGTGCTCCTGCGCGGCTTCAACACATCGACCCTGCTCGAGTCGACGGTGCTGCGCTCGCCGCTCGACGACGAGGACGCCGCCATGATGGAGAGCGACGGCTTCGACGTCGTTCGCGTCGCCGTGTCCTGGGGCAGGATGGAGCCGCAGCGCGGCCAGTGGGACCAGGGCTACCTGCAGAGCATCGCCGACACGGTGCGGATGCTCACTGACCATCACCTCTACGTCGTGCTCGACATGCATTTCCTGGACTGGAGCTCCAGCTTCGGCGGCTCGGGCGCGCCCGCGTGGGCGAACCTGCCCCTGGCGCCCGACCTGCACATCGGGGCCCTTGGCGATTGGCAGCGCCACCTCTCACCGGCGGTCAACGCGGCCAACACCTACTTCTGGGTGTCACCCGACTGGCAGGCCGATTTCATGCGCGCCTGGCAGCTGCTCGCGCAGCGATTCCGGGGTGACAGCGGCGTGGCCGGCTACGACATCTACAACGAGCCGCACGCCATCCCGCTGCCGCCGGTGCGCTTCGAGAAGGACTTCATGTGGCCGCTCTACGCGCACACCATCGACGCCATCGCGGCCGTCGACCCCAACCACTTGTTCATCGTCGAGGGCCAGCTGCTCTCCACCTTCGGCACCGCCATCGTCCACCTGGTGGCGCCGAACCTCGTCTACTCGCCGCACGAGTACACCGGTTCACTGGTGCCGCCCACGTTCGATGGCAACCCGCAACCGCTGCACGACCACATCCGCCAGAGCGTCGACGAAGCCACCCGGGTGCCGGGCGCCCTGTGGATCGGCGAGTGGGGGATGGGAGCCGACCAGGCCCTGGCCACCACCTGGGTCGACGACGCGGTGGCGACGTTCACCGCCGCCGGGGCGGGCTGGGCCTGGTGGCAGTGGCGGGAGGACTCGCCCTGGGGGGTGCGCGACACGGCCGGACACACCAACATGGTCCTTCTCGATCACCTCGCCCGACCGTACCTGGCGGCGGCCCCCGCGGGCGTCACCGTGGCGACGCCGGCGGGGGCGGGGGTCTCGCTGGCACTGACCATCGACTCGTCATACGACGGCGCCGCCATCGAGGTCGCCTATCCCGCGCTCCACCACCCGCCGCAGGTCAGCTCGACGTGCACGGCGGTCTCGAGCCACTGGAACCCGACCACCGCGCGACTGGTGGTCAGCGCGGTGGCCGCGGTGACGTGCACCATCGCGACCAACTGAGGGCGGCCACGCAGGGTCCTGGGGTAAGGTGGCGCAGCACACACGGAGGGACAACGGCATGGCTGTCGAGGTCGGCGACGTCGCCCCTGACTTCACCCTGCGCGACCAGGACAACAACACGGTCACGCTCTCCGAGTTGCGCGGGCGCAACGTGGTTCTCGTCTTCTACCCTCTCGACTTCAGCCCCATCTGCACCAGCGAGCTCAAGGCGATCAGCGCGACCCGCGACCGCTACGACGCGGCCGGCGCCGAGGTGTTCGGCATCAGCGTGGACTCGCGCTACTCGCACAGCGCCTTCAAGCGCGACGAGCGGCTCGAGGTCACCCTGCTCACCGACTTCCACCCCAAGGGCGCGACGGCGCAGACCTACGGCGCCTACGTCGAGGGCGTCGGCTTTGCCAACCGGGCCACCTTCGTGATCGACAAGGCGGGTGTCGTCCGCCATCGAGTGATGGGCGACGTCGGCACCGCGCGCGACCAGGAGGAGTACATCCAGGCGCTCGCCGCCTGCCCGATCTGAGCGGTCAGCCCGCGGGCACCCGCAGGAAGCTTTCGGCAGCGCGGCCCTCGCCGAGCCCGTTCTGCTCAGCGTTGAGGTGCGCCCAGCCGCGGATGCGCTCGGCCAGGTCGTCCCAGTTGTCGTATTGGCTGGCGTGGCAGTGCAGCGCGGCCAGCTTGCGCTCCAGGGTGTCGGTGATGTCGACCACGATGTCGCCCTGGGCCATCGCCATCAGGTAGATCTCGGGCACGGTGTGCGGCTCGAGTCCCTCCTTCTCGAGCAGATCGATGTGGGCGAAGGGGTTTCGCGAGTCCGGGTACACCGCCGACAGCGCGGCCTCGCCGGCGGCCAGGTGGTCGGGATGGCTGGCGAAGATGCGCTGGTAGTTGCGCTCCGGTGACTGGGTGACCACGCGCATCGGCTTGCGCTGGCGGATCACTCTGGTGATGTCGCGACGCAACGCGATGGTGGGCTGCACCTGCCCGTCGGGGTGGCCGAGGAACGCGATCTCGGTCACGCCGACAGCGGCGGCCGCTGCCTTCTGCTCCTCTCGCCGGATGCGAGCCATCTCGGCGCGCGAGATGGACCGGTCGGAGCCGCCGGCGTCGCCGTCGGTGACGATGCAGTACGACACCTCACGACCCTCGGAGGTCCACCGCGCCGTGCTGCCGGCGCAGCCGAAATCGCAGTCGTCGGGGTGCGCGACGACCACAAGGATGCGCTCGGCGGAGTCCGGCTCAGGCACGAGCGTGGATGGTAGCCGAGGTCCACGCAGCGCCGGCCCGACGCTCGCACGTCGCAAATCGTGCGCCTGCGGCTACCGTGGAGAGGCGATGCGCGTCCCCACGCCGGCTGACCTGACCGAGCTGCTGCTGCGACCGCTGCCGTACACCAACCGCCCCCTGCCGATCACCGACCGCGACCCCGACCCCGGACTGTTCGGGCCGGCCTCGGTCACCTGGCGGGTGATGGCCGAGCCGCTGCTCATGCTCGGCGCCGGGCGCGCGCTGCTGATGCAGGCGGCGCACCCACTGGTCGCGCAGGGCGCCATCGAGCACAGCACGTACGCCACCGACCCGTTCGCCCGCTTCCAGCGCACCGTAGAGTGGGTCACCGTCGTCTGCTTCGGTACCAGCGCCGAGGCGCGCCGGGCATCCCGCCGGATCAACCGGCTCCACATCCCCGTCCGGGGCACGCTCCCGAGGCCCAACGCCACGACGCAGGTGGGCGCCGGCTCCGCGTACAGCGGCCGTGACCCCGAGCTGCTCCTGTGGGTGCACGCCACCTTCGTCGACACCATGCTGGTGACCCACGACGCCTTCGTCGGCGGACTGTCCGACGATGACCGCGACCGGTTCGTGCGCGAGTGGGACGCCGTGGCTGCGCTGATGGGGGTGCCGGCCGCGCAGCTGTGGCCTGACCGCGCCGCGTTGCGCGCCTACGTCGACGACCGCGTTGGCTCGCAGGTGGCGCCCGGTGCCGGCTCGCGGTTGGTCGCGCAGACGGTGCTCAGGCCGCCGGCATCGTCGGCGCAGGCCCGGGCCGCCTTCGCCGTGCTCGCCTTCACCACCGTCGGCCTGCTCCCCGCCAGGGTCCGCAGCGGCTACCGGATCGGCTGGACGCCGGCGCACACGGCAGCGCACGCCGCGATGCGGCTGTCCGTCCGCAACCTTCGGCTGGTCCTGCCCGAGCGCCTGCGCTGCTCGCCGGTGTATGACCGCGCCATGCAGCGCACCCAGGGACTGCTCCGCGAGCGCGGCGAGGCTGCCAGCGCCTAGTCGACGTTCTCGAGGTCGAGCGGGCGCATGTTGAACACCATCGACTTGAGCCGCGTCATCGCCTCGATGGAGAAGCGCACGCCCTGCGTCCCCATGCCGCTCGACTTGGTGCCGATGAACGGGAAGTGATCCGGTCCGCGGGCGGTGCGTCCGTTGATCTGCACGGTGCCCACGTCGAGCTGCAGGGAGATCTGCATGGCGACGTCGACGTCGCGCGAGAAGATCGCCGCCTGCAGACCGTACTGGCTGCGGTTGCTGAGCCTCACCGCGTCCCCCGCGCTCTGCACGCGCAGCACCGGCAGGATCGGTGCGAAGGGCTCAACCCAGGCGATGTCCATCTCGGGCGACACGAGGTCGAGCAGGGTCGGCTGCACCAGGTTGCCGGCCCGGCTGCCGCCGCACACCAGCTTCGCCCCGGCGGCGACAGCGTCCTCCACAAGCTTCTCCGCGCGCACCGCCGACTGCGGGTCGACCAGCGGCGTGATCGCGCAGTCGTCGCGGGGGTCGCCCACGGTCAGCTTGGCGACACGCTCGGCGATGCGGTCGACGAGAAGGTCGGCGATCGCCTCGCTGGCGAGCACCCGCTTGACCGCGGTGCAGCGCTGGCCCGAATAGGCGTAGGCGCCGGCGACGATGTCACCCGCGGCCCCGTCGAGGTCGGCGTCGGCGAGCACGATCGCCGCATCCTTGCCGCCGAGCTCGAGCAGCAGAGGCACCATCCCTGCCTTCTTGGCAAGGGCGCGGCCCGTGTCGCTCGAGCCGGTGAAGCTGATCATGTCGATGCCCGGGTGTTCGACGAGCACGTCGCCGATGCGCGAGCCGCGCCCGGTGACCACGTGGAGCACGCCGCGCGGGATGCCCGCCTCGAGAAGGATTTCGCCGACCAGGGTTGCTGCCAGCGCGCCCTGGGTGGGCGGCTTCAGCACCACCGCGTTGCCGGCGGCCAGCGCGGGTGCGATCTTGGAGATGGCGAGGTTGACCGGGTAGTTGAACGGCGGGATCGCCAGGATCACCCCAAGCGGCACGCGGTACGACACCGAGAGCTTGTTCCTGGCCTGGCGGGGGAAGGCGTCGCTGAACTGCGAATCGCCGATCACCCGCTTGGCTTCCTCGGCGGTGAACCTGATGAAGTCGGCCGAGCGGAGCACCTCGTCGCGCGACTCCTTGGTGGCCTTGGCGATCTCCATGACCAGGAGCTGGCTGATCTCGTCCGCGCGCTCCTCGAGGAGGTCGGCGGCGTGGTGGAGGAGGACGCCGCGTTCGTCCACTGGGCGGTCGCCCCAGGCCGGCTGCTCGCGGGCGGCGGTGCGCACGATCGCGTCGATCTCGTCGTGAGTGAACTCGTGCACCCGGCCCACCACCGAGCCGTCAACCGGGGAGATGACCTCGATGGTCTGCTCGGGGACCGGCTGTCGACCCTCGCCGAGGAATGTGTAGGAGCCGTCCAGCGGGGCGGATCGGAGCATCGGCCGATGATAGTCGTCGGGGGCGCAGGAATCCGGATGTGCTAGGGTGAAATCTGATAACCGAGTTGTCACAACCACCCCGCCACGAGAGTGTCGGCCACGCCAGGCCCACCGATGCAGGAGGTGACCCGATGGATCCGGCCGATTTTCGTGAGAAGCGCGTCACCACCGGGACGACAACCACGCCCGCAGGTGCGCCCGAGCCAGCCCCCGGCGCATATGCGCCGCCGGCCGCGCCCGTGGCAGCCCCGACCACGACCACGCGCACCTACGCGAGCCGCACCAGTGTGTACTCCGGGAGCGGCCGCGCCGTCCAGGTGATCTGGCTGCTCCTCGGCATCGTCGACGTCATCCTCGCCCTTGACTTCATCTTCCGCGCAGCCGGTGGAGCCAACACCGGGTTCGCCCATTACATGTACCGGATCGGGGGTTGGCTCGCCGCTCCGTTCGACGGCATCTTCACCAACACGGCCCTGGTCAGCGGCCGCACCTTCATCCGCTGGGCCGACGTCCTCGCGGTGGTCATCTACTCGCTCATCGCCCTGGCCATCGCCAAGCTGGTGCAGATCATCTCGAGGCCCGGCCCCACTGGGACCCCGGTCTGACCGCGCGTTCCTCCGCGGCGCCCCGGCCTCACCCACAGTGAAGGGAGGTCACCGCATGGACGACACCGCTGTCGTTGTCTCGGGCGCGTCGACGGGAATCGGCCGCGCCACCGCGCTGCACCTCGACTCGCTCGGGCTCCGCGTCTTCGCGGGCGTCCGGCGCAGCCAGGACGGCGCGGCGCTGCGCCGCGACGCGAGCAGCCGGCTGACCCCACTGCGGCTCGACGTCACTGATACCGGCGACGTGGCCAGGGCGGTCGAGATGGTCGGCCACGCGGTGCGCGACGCGCGCCTCGCCGGGATCGTCAACAACGCCGGCATCGCTGTCTCCGGGCCCGTCGAGTTCGTCCCAGTAGAACTGTGGCGCCAGCAGTTCGAGATCAACCTCTTCGGCGTCGTCGCCATGATCCAGGCGTTCACGCCGCTGCTGCGCGAGAGCCGCGGCCGCATCGTCACCACCGGCTCGCTGGGCGGCCGGCTGGCCCAGCCGATGGTGGCGCCGTACTGCGCCAGCAAGCACGCTCTGGAAGCAGTCCACGACGCCCTCCGCATCGAGCTTCGGCCGTGGGGCATCAGCGTGTCGTTGCTGGAGCCCGGAGCCGTCAAGACGCCGATCTGGAACAAAGGCCTCGAGTCAGGGTCCGAGCTGCTCCGCAACGCCCCTGCGCAGTTGCGCGACCTCTACGGTGCCGCTGTGGAGATCGTCTCCAAGGTGGCCGTGCACGAGAACGAAACCGGCGTCGAGCCCATCGAGGTGGCGCGCGCCGTCGAGCATGCGCTGCTGTCGCCGCATCCCCGGACGCGCTACCCGATCGGCCGCCAGGCCAGGGTCCTCATCCCGCTGACGCGGTTCATCCCCGACAGGCTCAAGGACGAGCTCATCCTGCGCGTCAGCGGCTTGCCCCGCACGGCCGACAAGACCGGGCGGTCTGGCCCGCTCGAGGCGGCCACCGCCGCCTCTGTGACCGCGCCCGCCTAGGCTATTGGACAACTCCGCGCGCAGCCGCGACGATGCGCTGGTGCGCCAGCGTCGCGGATCGTTCAGTGGCGTCCGCGGTGTCCCCATCGCCCACCGGGAGTGGATACCCGATGGCGACGCGCGCGGCTCGGTGGTCATCGTGCACGGCATCAACGAGCACGGCGGCCGCTACGCGCACGTCGCGCAGCGATTGGTCCGCGACGCCTGGCTGGTTGCCGCCATCGACCATCGCGGCCACGGCCTCTCGGGGGGCCGTCGCGCCGCGGTCGAGCGTTTCGACGACTGGGTGGCCGACCTCGACACCTATGTCCGGCGTGTCCTCCTCGACGCTCCGCAGCCGCTGTTCATGCTCGGCCACAGCCTCGGCGGCCTCATCGCCATCGTGTACGCGTTGCACCACCAGGACAATCTGTCGGGGCTGGTTCTGTCGTCACCGAGCGTGATCCCGCGCAGCGGGGTATCCTCGGCAACCCTTCGCACCGGGCGGCTGCTCTCGCGGGTGGCGGCCAACCTCCCCGTGGTGGCCCTCCGCCTCGACGCGGTGAGCCGCGACCCCGACGTTGTCAAGGCGTACCGCGACGATCCCCTGGTGCACCTCGGCAAGGTCCGCGCCCGCACCGGCGCCGAGATCCTCGACGCCATCACCGAGGTGCAGCGCGACATCGGCCGGTTGAAGCTGCCGCTGCTGTCCGTGCAGGGGACGGTCGATCTGCTCGTCGACCCCGGTTCGGCGCGCTGGGTCGATGAGCACGCCGGCTCCGCCGACCACACCCTGCGCATCTATGACGGCCTCTACCACGAGGTGTTCAATGAACCCGAGCGCGATGCCGTCCTCGACGATGTCGCGCGCTGGCTCGACGCCCACGCCCCGGTCGGGGCACCAGCACCCTGAGGGCGACGTCAGGAGCGGGACGGGGCGCCTGAAACGCTGAGGTTGTCGAGCAGGCGGCGGGTCGCCGTGCCCACGTTGTCGACGGCGGCGTCGAACGCATCGCGGTTGGCCGCGGAGGGAGCGCGATAACCGCTGATCTTGCGGACGAACTGCAGCGCCGCGGCGTGGACCTCGTCGTCGCTCACCGTCGGCGCACCACGGAGTGTCTTGATGCTTCGGCACATGCGCCCAGTCTAGGACGGCGCGCGACCTGCTTGACTCCGTCCTGTGCTGACCACCGACGAACACCTCGCCAGGCTTCGGGTCGAGGGTGAGCGCCTCGGCGAGGTTGCCGCGGCAACGCCATCGGATGCCCCCATCCCCGGCTGCCCCGGCTGGGACGTGGACGCGCTGCTCCGCCACATCGGTGATGTTCACCGCTGGGCCGCCACCATCGTCCGCGAGCGCCGCCACGAGCGGCCGCGCCGTGACTCGCCCGGACCCGACGACCGCGACGGGCTGCTCGCCTGGTACGGCGAGGGCCACGCCCAGCTCCTCAGCGCGCTGGCCGGGTCCAACCCACAGGAACAGTTCTGGACCTGGGCGCCGGCCCCCAACCCGCAGGGGTTCTGGGCGCGCCGCCAGGCCCACGAGACCGCCATCCACCGCCTCGACGCCGAGCAGGCGGCGGGGACGGCGACGCCGTTCCCGGCCGCAGCCGCCGCGGACGGCATCGACGAGCTGCTGACGCTGGTGTCGCAGCGCGGCAGAGTACCCGACGGCGCCGGTCGCCGCCTCCACGTGGCCGCCACCGACGCGCCCGGCGAATGGCAGGTCGAGCTCGGCGCCGAGGGCCTGGTGGTGAGGGTAGGCGAGCCGGGTGGCGACTGCTCAGTCCGCGGCCGTGCCGGGGATCTCTTTGCCCTGGTCACGAACCGTGGCCACGCCGGTATCGAGGTGTCCGGCGACCGCGACGTGCTCCGCGCCTGGCGCGAATCCGTGAAGTTCTAGGCCGGCTCGACCGGGGCACTTGGTAGGGTGGAGTGGTGATCACCCAGGAAAGCGACGCGCTCGCGATCGAGGGATTGGTCAACCTCCGCGACCTCGGCGGCCTGCCCACCCAGAGCGGTGCGCTGACTCGGCGGGGACGGCTGCTGCGCAGCGAATCGCCGCATCAGCTCAGCGACTCCGGCGTGCGCGCGCTGCTCGACCTCGGGGTCACCGCCGTCGTCGACCTGCGCACCGTCTCTGAGCGGGAAAGCCTGCCCAGCCCCCTGGTCGGAGCCGGCGAGGTGCGCGACCATCACGCGCCCATCTTCAATGACGGCGACGATTTTCCCAGGCACCTGGCCACCGCGTCCGAGGTCTACTGCTGGTGGCTGCGAGAGCGCGGCACGGGAGTCGCCGCAGCCCTGACGACCATCGCCGACGCGCAGGCGGTCCCCATCCTGGTCCACTGCCACGCCGGCAAGGATCGCACCGGCGTGGTCGTCGCCCTGGTCCTTCGACTCGCCGGGGTCACCGTCGACGCCATCGCCGACGACTACGCACGGAGCGGTGTGCAGCTCGCGGACATCCTCGCCCGCGACCGGGTCAGCGCTCTCGCGGCCGGGATGGATGAGGTGCGCGCGGCGCGGCTGTTCACCGTGCATCGCGAGGCGATGGTGGAAACGCTTGCCTACATCGATGCCGAGGACGGCGGGATTGCGCCACTGCTGCGGCGCATCGGCCTCGACGACTCACGCATCGACCGTCTGGCGCGCCTGATGCTGTCCGAATACTGGCCATAGGCGAGAGAGGGGAGTCTCCCCTTGGACCCTGTCAAGGTGGCGACCCCGATCGGATTCGAACCGACGATCTCCACCTTGACAGGGTGGCGTGTTAGGCCAGGCTACACCACGGGGCCGCGGAGAGCGGATCATAGCATCGGGGTTTCCGCCGCCCGGTCACGCACAGCTACGCTGCGGTTCATGCCGGTACGCAGGCCCAACGAGATCTCCGCCGGGGGCGTGCTGGTGCGTCCCGCAGAGCATGGCTGGGAGGTGTGCCTGGTCCACGCCGGCACATACTGGGGACTTCCCAAAGGTCATCTCGAACCCGGTGAGACGGCTCGGGACGCGGCGCTCCGCGAGATCGCCGAGGAGTGCGGCATCCCGGTTGACGCACTGTCGATCATCGCGGAACTGCCGCCATCGGAATACGTCTACCGCCGCGCCGGCAAGCTCATCTTCAAGCTGGTGCATCACTTCCTGGTGATCACAGCGCCGCGGACGGAGCTGGTGCCTCAGGCATCCGAGATTGACGAGGCGGCCTGGCTGTCGTTCGATGCGGCGATCAAGCTGGCCAGCTTCGCCGACACCCGTACCGCGCTGACGGCGGCACGTCCGCTTCTGCAGTCGGCGTTGCGCTGACAGCCCCGGCCTACAATCGGGCGACGTGCAGCTCTACGACACCGCGACCCGCACGGTCGAAACGCTGACCCCGCGCGATGGTCGCGTTGGCATGTACGTCTGTGGGATCACACCGTACGACGGCGGCCACATCGGACATGCCTTCACCTACCACACCTTCGACATCATCGCGCGCCGTCTGCGCTCCCAGGGCGTCACCGTGCGCAGCGTCCGCAACGTCACCGATGTCGACGACGACATCCTCCGCGTCGCCCGCGAGCGTGGCCAGAACTTCCGCACGCTCGCCGACGTCGAGGCGCGCCGCTTCGACGCGGACATGATCGCGCTCGGCATGCTGCCCGTCGACGCTTCCCCGCACGCCACCACAAGGGTGCACCGCATGGTGCAGTGGATCATGCGCCTGGTCGAGTGCGGGGCCGCGTACGACAACCAGGGGTGGGTGTACTTCGACGTCGATCGCTTCCCGGAGTACGGCTCCCTGAGCCGCCTCAACCCTGCGCAGATGCTGGAACTGTCACGGCAGCGCGGGGCTGACCCGGATGACCCAGGCAAGCGCAACCCGCTCGACTTCGTCCTCTGGCAGCCGTCGGCGGAGGGTGAGCCGAGCTGGCCGTCACCGTGGAGCATGGGCAGGCCCGGCTGGCACATCGAGTGCACCGTCCTCGCCGCCACCGAGCTGTCGCTGCCGATCGACCTGCACGGCGGCGGCGACGACCTCATCTATCCACATCACGAATCGGAGATCGCCCAGGCCGCGGCTGCCGGCGTGCCTGCCTTCACGCGGCATTGGGTCCACGCCGCCATGGTTGGATATCGCGGCGAGAAGATGAGCAAGTCGCTGGGCAACATCGTGTTTGTGCGTGACCTGCTCGCCCACACAGCGTCCGGGGCTGTGCGCCTGATGCTCTGCGCGCACCACCACCGCACCGCCTGGGAGTACACCGAGGCTGAGCTCATCAGTGCACGGCTGCGCTTCAACGATTACCAAACGGCGATGAGCAGCGGGCTGCGCTTCACCAACACCGACGCGCAGGCAGTCTACGACGACTTCATCGCCCGCATCGACGACGACCTCGACACGCCCGGTGCGCTGGCGATCCTCGACGAGGTCGCCGCCAGGCCGGTGGTCCTCGGCGATGAGCAGGGTGCCAACGTCACCGCCACCCAGGTGATGACCCGGCTGCTGACCATGCTCGGCGTCCGCCTCGATTGACGATCCCTAGCGCATCACTCTGAGGCGATCGGCCGCCTCATCGGCACGCTGTTGAGCCATCTCGGCCGCGATGTGCGTGAGCAGGAACTGCTCGAACAGCTCGCGTTGTTCGGTGTCGACCTGGCTGGTCACCTCCACACCCGCCCGACGGCGCGTCACCCAGGGCGGCACACCGCGCGCCACCACGAACGTGCCAACCCGAGCATCGACGAGGGCGTCGTCGGCGTCCGCCGCAACCTGGAGGCTCACCTTGATGCTGACACCGGTGTTCTCGATCAACTTCCAGCTCCGTTCCCACCGCCGGCGTCGCTGTGCGTCGAAGATCACGGTGACCTCCTCCTCGGTCTTGACCGTCTCACTCTCGCGCGCGGTGCTGGCGAGCATCGCGACCACGCCGTCGCTGATCGCGTCGGCCATCCAGTCCACCAGCGAGGCGCCGCGATTCTCCAGCTCGGGGAGCGACCGCGCGTCCGCGCCCGCACCGAGCGCGGTGATGGTGCTGGCGTGGCGCCGGCAGTAGACGACCCCGCCCACCATCGAGCGGTGGTCCGGGCAGAACGCCGTGGTGCACGTCTGTCCGCGGCGATCGCGATACGCGCAGGGGAACCCATTGCTGTTGCTGCAAGCGCGCTCCGAGCACGGCAACGTGCCGGTCGGCTTGGCGAATTCGGGGGTGTGGCGTCGAAAGAGTGGTGGCATGTTGAGGTGCGCTTCTGGCGCAACCTGATCCTACCGCGAGGCCTGTGACGGACCAGCCACGATTTCGTGTTGCAATGCCCGCGTCAGGCGGCGCACATCGTCCATGAGCACGCTGAACTGCTCGAAGGTGAGGGACTGGGGTCCGTCGCTGAGCGCGTCGTCGGGGGAGGGGTGCACTTCGATGAGCAGGCCGTCGGCGCCGGCAGCGACGGCCGCGAGAGCCATCGAGGGAACCAGGTGGCGGTGGCCGGTGGCGTGAGACGGATCGACGATCACGGGCAGGTGGGACAGCTCCCTGACCACAGGGACCGCCGACAGGTCGAGGGTGTTCCTGGTGGCAGTCTCGAAGGTGCGGATGCCGCGCTCGCAGAGCACGACGTCCGCGTTGCCGTGGGCCACCACGTACTCGGCGCTGAGCAGCCACTCCTCGATGGTGTTGCTGAGACCGCGCTTGAGGAGCACCGGTTTGCCGGCCTCGCCGACTGCCTCGAGCAGGCTGAAGTTCTGCGCGTTGCGCGTGCCCACCTGGAGCATGTCGGCAGCCTCGGCGACCGCCTGCACGTCCGCCGGCGTCAGCACCTCCGTGACCACGGGGAGCCCGGTGAGCTCGCGGGCGCGGCGCAGATGCTCGAGGCCGGGGGCGCCGAGGCCACGAAACGAGTATGGCGAGCTGCGTGGCTTGTACGCCCCGCCGCGCAGCAGGTGAGCGCCTGCGGACTTGACCTTCCTGGCCGTGTCCACGAGCTGTTGCTCGCTCTCGATCGCGCATGGTCCCGCCGCCACCGCGAAGGCACCAGCCCCGATGGGCACCGGGCCCACGTGTACGACCGACGCGTGAGGATGCCACTCGCGCCCGACCAACTTGTACGGCTTGCTGACCGGGATGGCGTCGATGACTCCGGGAAGGGCGACCACCGCGTCGCGAATCGTCGCGGGGTTGGTCCCGAGCACACCGATGGCGAGGCGGTCGGCACCGGGAAGCTCGATGGGCTGATAACCGCGCTCGCGCACGTGCGCCATCACGTTGGCGACCTCCTCCTCGGTCGCCTGCGCGCTCATCATGATCAGCACGCGCCGATCCTGCCAGAAAACCTCACGACGACGACCATCTCCACACCGTCAGCACCGCCTGCAGGCCGGCGAGCTGCTGGTTGAAGGCGAACTGCGAGGTGTTGAGGACGATGTGGTAGGTGCTGGTGCCGTGGTTCACCACCAGGTCGCGGCTCTCGCCGGGGGTGCCCTGGATATCGCGGTCGTAGGTGATGTAGTGACCGATGGCGCCCCCGAGGATGAACTGCTGGGTTGCGCTGAGGTTGGTGGCGCCGTTGTTGGAGACGCTGTCGAGGTAGGGGATGACCTGGTCGTCGGGCAC
The DNA here is from genome assembly GCA_036561525.1 of Candidatus Dormiibacterota bacterium. Taxonomy (GTDB): domain Bacteria; phylum Chloroflexota; class Dormibacteria; order Aeolococcales; family Aeolococcaceae; genus Aeolococcus. The sequence continues at coordinate 18,733 of DATBPD010000059.1, forward strand.
CGTCTGGGTCAGCACCACGACGTTGATGTTGGCGCGCACGTCGTTGACGTTCGGTTGCGTCTGGCCGGGAGGACCCTGTTCGACGAGGTACGCCACTCGCCCGTCGGTGCTCAGCTTCTGCACCTCGGTCTGATTGGTGATGGTGTTGGTCCAGCCCTGCGGAACCACGGTGCTGAAGGTTCCGGCGCTGACCGGGGTGCCCGGCGGCGGGCTCGGCGATCCATCTGGGGAGGCCGAGCTGGCACTCGGGGATGTCCCGCCGCTGCCGCAGCCGCTCAACACCCAGCACGGCAGCAGGCCCATGGCAAACCAACGGCGGGCTCGAAACACTGATGAGGACCTCAACGCTGTGGCGGCGCGGACCCAGCCCAGTCTAGTGGCGAGCTTCCGCGCCCCGGCCAGGTGCTGACGCGCCTGCCTGACAGGGCGCGGCACAATCGCGGCGTGACCCAACTGACGGTGGGCCGGGTCGGCCCCACGGAAGCAGGAGCGCTGGCGCGGTTGCTCAACGGCGACCCCGTGCACAACGTGTACCTGCGCAGCGAGCTGCGCCTGCTCGGCACCGCCGCGCCGTGGTGGTGCGTGTCCGGCGGTATCGAGATGCGCGCCGCAGTTCTTGCCGGGCCGCTGACGGTGCCCTATCTGCCCGACCTGGACGACGCGCCGCGTCTCGCCGAGGCCACCCGCGCGCACACCCCGCCGCACCTCATGGTGGGCCCGCGCCGCGCCGTGCTCGCCCTGCACGCCTGCAACGCGGACCGCCGCCCGGCCCGCGAGGTTCGCGACCCCCAGCCGGTGATGGTGGTCGACCGCTCCCGGTTGCGCGTCCTCCCACTGGCGCCACTGCGGAGCACGACGCGCAAGGACGTCGACGTGCTCGCCACCGCCGCGGGCATGATGCATCGTGAGGAGATGAGGGGTGACAGCGCGCCCCCCGATCGCGCCGCGTGGCGGGCGCGGATGAGCCAGCTCGTCGACCGTGGCTGGAGCTGGGCCTGGATCGAGCGCGGCGACCTGGTGTTCAAGGCCGAGTTGAGCGCGTGGACGCCCGAGGTCGTCCAGGTCCAGGGGGTGTTCACCGCGCCGTCTCGGCGCGGACGCGGGGTGGCGACCGCGGGCATGGCCGCGCTCTGCTCGATGCTCCTCGAGACGGTTCCTCTGGTCAGCCTGTACGTCAACAGCTACAACCAGGCCGCTTTGCGGGTCTACCGCCGCGTCGGCTTCGAGGACTGTGGTGACTTCGCCACCGTCATGTACTGAGGACGCGCCAGCATGATCAAGGCCAGCGCCGCCGCCACGCTTCCAGTCTCGTCGGAGCGCGCCTTCGACGTGGTCAGCGACATCTCCAACGCCGACTGGCTGCCCGCAGTCCGCGGGGTGCGCCACGTGGGCGGCCCCAAGGGAGACGTGGGCGAACGCTTCGAGGTGGAGGCCGGGCTGGTCGGCCGGCACCTCCGCGGTGTTCTCCTCGTCAAGCAGATGGACCCTCCCAAACGGATGGTCCTGGCCCTCGAGGAGGGTCTCGATCTCACCATCACCATCGACGTCAAGCCGGTGCGGGGAGGATGCGAGCTGCGGGTCGAGGCGCGCTACTCGGTCGGCGGTGCATTCGGCGGGGCCGTGGAACGCGCCAGCCAGCCGGCGGCCCGCCGCGAGGTGGCGCGCGCCGTCGAGCAGCTGGCCGCCCGCTTCGGTCGCGAGGACGAGTCGGCGGCGCAGCGGCGGTGAGCACCTCTTTCCCTGACGACACCTCGCTGGACGCCATCGCCGCCCAGGTGCGCGCCCTGGCCCCCACGGCCGACGAGGACATCGCCAACCTCATCGCCGAGTCGCGCGCGTCGCCCGCCGGACCGGCCACCACCCGCCTCGTCGAGCAGCAGCTTGGCACCGTCCTCGCCGCGGTCCTCGGCCGCCGCCGGCCGGAGCTCGACCTGATGGACCTCTATCAGGAGGGATCGATCGCGGCCACAGTCGCTGTAGGGGAGTACGTGGGCCGCGGCGGCCCAGCCGAGGGTCTGCGCCCCTACGTTCAGCGGGTGGTGGAGAAGTTCCTCGACGACGTGGTCGAGCGGGAGGCGGCGCAGCGCGAGGCTGACGCCCTGCTGGTCGAGAACGTCAAGCTCCTCGAGGCCGCCGACCTGGTGCTGCGAGGTCGCCTCGAACGCGAGCCGACCACGCTCGAGCTTGCCGCAGCGCTCAGCTGGACGCCCGAGGCGGTCGAGGTCGTCGGCGCCTCGCTGCGGCTTGCCCGTGAGCAGTACGATGCCGAGATCGTGGAGTACCTCGACGATGTCGATGACGGCATGGGGGACGGCACCGCGGACCTCTGAGCCTGCGGGGCCGACTGTCCGTCGCCAGTCCGCCGCCATGGTGCAGCGTGGGGTTGTGAGCGTTGCGGGGGGCGTGCCTACCATCGCCGCGCATGATTGGGTGTTGGCGATGGTGAGCGCGGTCGGCACGGAGCGCCGCGTGCTTGTGGTCGGCGACGACACCGAGCTCGCAACAGCCCTGCGGGACCGGCTCGACCGCGCCTACGTGACGGTGATCGAGGTGCCTCGCGGTGGCGAGCTCGAGGCCATCCGCGCCTGCCGTCCCTGGCCGTGGATGGTGGTCGGAGCCGGCGCCAACGTGGACTCCGCTGTCGCCGCCGAGCTGGGCCGCGGCCCTACCCTGCTGGTCTGGCGTGGCTCCCCGCCGGCCGGCCTGCCCGCCCATGCGATCGCCGCCGACCGCTTCACCGTGGTGGCCGGGACCGTCGCCACCGCGCTTGGCGCTGAGGTGGCGGGCATGCGCCTGGCGATCGGCAGCGGGCTCGACATGCCCGACGGGCGCCACCTGGCCAGCCCGTGTCTCGAGGCCCTGGTCGCCAGCCATCCGAGGCCACTCTTCGCCCCGTCACGACTGACGGCGTCGGCCGCGCGCGCCCTGGCCGCCCACGGCGTGCCGCTGCGCCCGCGCCCCGCCCCGGGTGGTGGCACCGTCCTCGCGCGGGCGGAACAATCCTGATGCGTGCCAACGTCGAGGTGCTGATCGTCGAGGACGACGCCGAGACTCTTGAGGAGCTGCGCGCGCACTTCGTTCGCAAGCGCTTCCACCCGCTGGCCACGCGAAGCGCGGTTCATGCGGTGCGGGCGCTGCGCAACAACGCCGAGTCGACGCGTCCGGTGCTCGCTGTGGTCGACTGGGACCTGTCCAAGGCACCAGACCAGTCACTCAGCAGCGGAGACGTGCTCGCGCTGCTGGCTCGCGAGCTGCCCGACTGCCTCACCATCGTGTACTCCGCCAACATCGACTCGTTCAGGGTACGCAGCGAGATCCACCGCGCTCACCCCCGCGCCTGGCTGCACGACAAGCGCGACGGTGACGCCTCGCTGATGGAGCGCGTCGACCGGATGCTCGACCAGACCGTCGAGGACCTGCGTGTCAGTGAGGGCTCTGTGGTCATCCACCTGCCCACGCTGGCTGAACACCACCATCGCGAGGCGGTGCGCCTGGTGGTGCATCACCCCGAGATCGTCACCTTCCATTCCGACACCGCGACCAAGGCGGTGCGCAGGTTCAAGGGGTGGCTCAACCAGCAGGGCTCGGCGATGACCGTGGTCAGCCACGGAAACCGCAAGTACCGCCTGGGACATCGCCCGTGAACCTGACCCTTGCCGAGATCCGCGAGCTGCCCCTGGCGGCGGCGCTGTTCGACGGCGAAGACCTGCTGGCGCACACCCCGGAATGGGCCGGCGCGGGACCCGGCGCGGTCGCGTTCCCGGTGCGCGGCCGCCGCCTGGTGGTGAGCACAGACGCCACGCACCCCATGTGCGGGCGCGTGGTGGCGCAGCTCCTCGAGGAGATCGAGGGCATCGCCAGGTCCCTGCCGCGCCGGCAGTCGCTGCGCGCCACCATGCTGGCGGACTCGCTGCGGATTGTTGCCGGCGGTGGCGTCACCACCTCCGGTGGCAGCGCCGACGTCCTCGAGCACGCCTGCGCCGGGATCGCGTCGCGCACGGCGCTGAGCGTGTCGGTCGATCGCTGCGACAACTTCGCCGTGCTGGCTCCGTCGGTCGCCGCGCTGGTGCTGGTGCAGCTCGCGGTCAATGCGGAGCGGCACGAGCACGCGGAGTCGGTGGTCCTGGCAGCTGCCGAGGAGATGTTCACGGTCGGCTGGCATGGCTCGCTCGGGGCGGCCGGAGCGGTCACGGCGCGGCGGCGTGCGGAGCGGGCGCGCTGGGGGCTGGGCTTCGCACGCATCGCCGCGGACGCCATCGGCGGCGTCCTGTATCCGCCTGCTGACGAGGAAGGCGGAGTCCACACGGCCCTGCTCGAGGTTGGCCTTCACCACTTGGCGCTGCCGCTCGCGTTGCTCTCTGGCGGCGCGGTGCGCAAGGCAACACGAGCGTGGGACGAGGAGACAGCCCTGCTGCCAGGGTCGTCGCTGCCCGCCGACTCCCGCGCGGCCCGCTGCGCGGCCGCCGCCACCTCCGCCGCGGGCGGGATCGTCCGCGTCGACGGCTGGTCAGCCCGCGCGGTCGGCGGCGGCGCGACGTGGCTCGCCATCCCGCCCGACGCGGTCGTCGATCGTGCCCGCGATGTCCTCGACGGCATGGTCCACGAGCGCGCCCTGTGGGAGGGCGTGCCCGAACCCGGCCGATCGCGGATCGTGGCGCTGGCCGCGATCCTTGCGGCGATGCTCGGCGCCGAGTTGGCGAGGGTGCCGGGCGAGACCTGGAACCGGCGCGCGCCGGACGTCGCCGCGGCGTACGGGCTGGCCGCACCGCTGCCGCGCTTCGACGGCGCCGGCGCGGTCGACCCGCGCGTGGCGCTGTTCCTGGCGCGGGAGTTCGGCGACCGTCTGGACGCAGACGGCGACGACCTCTACCTGCGCATCGCCGCCGAGCACCGCGACGACCCGCTGGTGCGCGTCTTCCTGGCGCCCGGGGACGACTCGCTCAAGCTCAGCTGAGCGGCATCAACGCAGAGCGTCGCTGGCCGGGTACGTCGCGGTGTGTTCGTCGCGCCCTGGCCACCAGCCCTCCGGCTGTCCCGCGAACACCGGGTCGCGGTGCACGGCGCGGACCACCGTCTTGATGTTGCCGCGCACGTTGAAGTCGCCGACCACCTCGCAGTAGCGCGGTGCCACCAGCTCCACCAGATCTGAGAGGATGCCATTGACGACGTCCTCGTGAAAGACGCCCACGTTGCGAAATGCGTTGATGTACAGCTTCAGGGATTTCAGCTCGACGCACCGCGGTCCGGGCACGTAGCGAACATGCAGCGTGGCGAAGTCGGGGAACCCGCTGCGCGGGCAGAGACAGGTGAACTCCGGCAGCGTGAACTGGATGGTGTAGTCGCGCTCGGGCGAGCGGTTGTCGAAGCTCTCGAGCAGCGTGCGCGGTTGCTGCTCCGCGTTCATGCGGCCGCGCTCACCGGCAACCCGCTGGCACGGCCCGGGGTCACCACGTACCAGCGCCGCACCGGCGCCAGCAGCAGCACGGCCAGAAGCGTCATCCACGCCTTGCCCACCACCTGGCCGCCGAGCAGTGACAGCGAACCGAACGCCAGGCTGAGGAACACCACCGAGTCGACCACGCAACCGACCAGGTTGGCTGGGACCAGGGCCACCAGCCAGCCGCGCTGCAGCAGCGGCGTGTACACCAGGAAATCGGCGAGCTCGGAGGAGAAGAACGCGAGCCCGCTGGCCAGCGCCAGCGATGGCGACACCGCCGCGGATACGGCGGCGCCTGCGACGATCGCGCTCACCGACACCAGGCGCCCGAGGATGTTCTGCACCAGGTCACGCAGCGTGAACGCGAGGCCCACGAAGTACACCGCCGCCGGAGCGCGCAAGCCGAAGCCCACCGGCACCAGCCCATAGCGTTGCACTGCCCAGTTGGCCGCGTAGATCACGGCGATGTAGCCGCCCAGCGCAACCAGGCCGGCTGCGGTGCGGAGGGATATGGAGCGCATGGTAGGAAGCGTACCCGGCGTGCGAGGCACGCCGAGCGTGGACCTGGATCAGGCGCCGGCCGCGACTGCGTCGCTGTGCTGTGGCGTGTCGATGAGGATCTCGCCGTCCGGCGCCCGGACACGCGCCGTTTCGCCGTCACGCAACCGCCCGTCGAGGATGGCCATCGCCAGCGGGTCCTGCAGCCGCCGCTGGATCACTCGCTTGAGCGGTCGCGCCCCGTAGGTGGGGTCGTAGCCCTCGGCGGCGAGGAGGTCGAGCGCGGTCTCGTCGATCTCGAGTGTCAGCGAGCGTTCGGCCAGCCGCTCCCGCAGGTGGCGCAACTGGATCTCGACGATCTCCCGGAGCTGCTCGCGCGACAGTCGCGAGAACACGATGATGTCGTCGATGCGGTTGAGGAACTCGGGGCGAAAGTGATCGCGCAACTCGGCGAGAACGCGAGCACGAACGCGCTCGGCCTCGTCGGCGGGCGCTGCCGGCGCCATCTCCGCAATGATGTGCGAGCCGATGTTGCTGGTCATGATCACCACGGTGTTGCGGAAGTCCACGGTGCGCCCCTGGCCGTCGGTGAGACGGCCGTCGTCGAGCACCTGCAGCAGGATGTTGAACACGTCCTGGTGCGCCTTCTCGATCTCGTCGAAGAGCAGCACGGAGTAGGGCCGGCGGCGCACCGCCTCGGTGAGCTGGCCGCCCTCGTCGTAGCCGACGTAACCGGGCGGCGCGCCGACCAGGCGCGAGACGGCGTGGCGCTCCATGTACTCGGACATGTCGATGCGCACCATCGCCTGCTCGCTGTCGAAGAGCAGCTCGGCCAGCGCTCGCGCCAGCTCCGTCTTGCCCACACCGGTGGGGCCGAGGAAGATGAATGAGCCGGTGGGGCGGTTGGGATCACTGAGCCCGGCGCGGCCGCGGCGCACCGCCGCGGCGACGGCGCTGATGGCGTCGTCCTGGCCGATCACCCGTTCGTGCAGACGCTGCTCGAGCTGGAGCAGCTTCTGCGTCTCACCCTCGAGCATGCGGCTCACCGGGATGCCGGTCCATCGTGCCACCACCTCGGCGATGTCGTCCTCATCCACCTCCTCCTTGAGCAGGGGACGGGCTCCCTGGAGATCGGCGAGTCGCTGCTGCTCGGCGGCGACCGCGCGCTCAAGCTCCGTCAATGTTCCGTAGCGAAGCTCGGCGGCGCGGCCGAAGTCGGCGGCCAGCTCGGCCCGCTCGGCGTCGTGGCGGACCTCCTCGATCCGCTTCTTGATGTCCCGAATCGCCTCGATGGCGCCCTTCTCCTGCTGCCAGCGCTCGCGCACCTCCTTGGCGCGCTCCTGGAGGTTGGCGAGCTCGCGCTCGAGGCTGTCGAGCCGTTCGCGCGAGGCCGCGTCGGTCTCCTTGCGCAGGGCCTCGCGCTCGATCTCCAGCTGGCGCACCTCGCGCTCGACGGCGTCGAGCTCGGTTGGCATCGAGTCGATCTCGATGCGCAGCTTGCTGGCCGCCTCGTCGATGAGGTCGATCGCCTTGTCGGGCAGGAAGCGATCGGCGATGTATCGGTCCGACAGCATCGCGGCGGCGACGATCGCCGAGTCCTTGATGCGCACGCCGTGGTGCACCTCGTAGCGTTCCTTGAGACCGCGCAGGATGCTGATGGTGTCGTCGACGCTCGGCTGGTCGACGATGATCGGCTGGAAGCGCCGCTCCAACGCGGCGTCCTTCTCGATGTGCTTGCGGTACTCGTCGAGCGTGGTCGCGCCGATGCAGCGCAGCTCGCCGCGCGCCAGGGCCGGTTTGAGCATGTTGCCCGCGTCCATCGCGCCCTCAGCCGCACCGGCGCCGACCAGGGTGTGCAGCTCATCGATGAAGAGGATGACCCTGCCGTCTGAGCCGGTCACCTCGTTGAGCAGCGCCTTGAGCCGATCCTCGAACTCGCCGCGGTATTTGGCCCCGGCGACCATGGCGCCGAGGTCAAGGGCCACCACCTGGCGGTCGCGCAGTCCCTCGGGCACGTCGCCCGCGGCGATGCGCTGCGCCAGCCCCTCCGCGATCGCGGTCTTGCCCACGCCGGGCTCGCCGATCAGCACCGGGTTGTTCTTGGTGCGCCGGCTGAGAACCTGGATGACCCGCCGGATCTCCTGGTCGCGGCCGATGACCGGGTCGAGCTTGCCGCGGCGCGCGGCGTCGGTGAGGTCGTTGCCGTACTTGACCAGCGCGTCGTACTTGGCCTCGGGGTTGGCGTCGGTGACGCGCTGCGACCCCCGGACGGCCTCGAGCGTCGCATAGATGCGGTCGGCGGTCACCCCGGCCTCGGCCAGCAACCCCCCGGCGCCGTCGCCTCTGCCCCGGACCAGGGCGAGCAGCAGGTGCTCTGTCGAGACGTATTCGTCCTTGAGCCGCGACATCTCGTCGAACGCCGCCATCAGCACCTCGCGGAGCGCGTTGCCCACCGACGGCTCACCACCGCCGTACTGCTTGGGGCGGGCCTCGAGCTGAGCTTCGAGACGGGCCGCGAGCGGCTGCGGCGGCACCTCGAGACGCTGTAGCAGGGAGGGGACGAGCCCGCCCTCCTGGCGAAGCAGCGCCAGCAGGAGGTGCTCGGGTTCGACGGCAGCGTGTTGCAACTGCTGGGCAGCCTGCTGGGCCGCCTGCAGGGCTTCCTGGGATCGCTCGGTGAATCTATCGAGGCGCATGGCACCGTGGTACCGCACTCGGACACGCGCGTAAACCCGGAATGTTCGTTCGCCTCGATGCTCGCGTACCATGCGGCCAGTCGCGATGCCGTCCGCACCCCGAACTCTCCGCACCCTCGCCGTCATCGCCGTGCTGGCGCTGATGGGTGTGGCCCTCGCCTTTGGTCGCGGCACATCCCCTGTCGCCACGGTCGTCCAGGCCCGCACGCTGAATGCCCTGGCGGTGCCCGACCTGGCTCGGCCGCCGTGGTTCGCCATGCGCGTCGTCGATGACAGTGTCAGCTTCCACGTGGCGGGGTCGCCGATCAGGCCGCCCGCCATCCCCGCCGCCGGCGGGATCCTCGTCGACATCGACAGCGGCGCCATCCTCTGGCAGCACGATGCCCACGCCCAGCTTCCCCCGGCGAGCACGACCAAGATCCTCACCGCGCTTGTGGCCCTGGCGAACTTCAGCGCCGACCAGGACGTGACCATCACCCCGGCATCCCTGCACCAGGCGTGGGACGAGACCCGGATGGGCCTCGGCGTGGGACAGCGCTACACCGTCGAGGAGCTGCTCACCGGCATGCTGCTGGTCAGCGGCAACGACGCCGCCACGGCGATCGCGCAGGACACCGTCGGCCTCGAGCGCTTCGTCGCTGCGATGAATGCGCAGGCGGCCGCGCTCGGCCTGCACGACTCCCACTTCACCAGCCCGGTCGGGCTGCAGGACGCGCAGCACCACACCTCGGCCTACGACCTCGCCGCCATCAGCGTCGCGACCATCCGGCACTTCCCGCTGTTCGGGAAGATCGTGGCCATGCACGACGCCACCCTTGCTGCGACGGCCGATCATCCGGGGTTCCAGCTGTCCTCGATCAACCAGCTGCTCGCCATGTATCCCTACGCGGTCGGCATCAAGCCGGGGTGGACAGGGGACGCGGGCAATTGCCTGGTGGGGATGGCGGTTCGCGGCGGGCACCGGCTCATCTCCGTGCTCCTCAACGCACCGTACGACTTCCGGCAATCGCGCACGCTGCTCGACTGGGGGTTCGGGCAGGAGGGATTACCCACAACCCTGCCCACCCCGGCGCCATCTGCGACCGCACATGGCTGACCAAGCGACCAGTAACACGGTGTCGAGCACCCGGCTCACCGTGCTCGGCAGCGGCGACGCGTTCAGCGGCTGCGGTTGCAACGCCTCGTACCTGGTCGACGACCGCATCCTGGTCGACTGCGGCGCGCCGGTGCAGACGCTGCTGCCCCGGGCCGGTGCCTCGGTGGCGTCGCTGGACCTGGTGCTGCTCACCCATTTCCACGCTGACCACACCTTCATGCTGCCGATGCTGCTGGGCGCCCGCGCCTTCATCGGCGAGCTGCGACCCGGGCTCTGCGTGGCCGGCCCGCCGGGGACGCGCGAGTACGTTCAGCGCCTGCTCACCACCGGCTACGGACGCCACCTGATGGACATGATCGAGGGACGGATAAGCCCGCGATGGGCGGTGCTCCAGGACGGCGCCAGCGTCGAGCTCGCCGGCTACACCGTCAGCGCCAGCGCGGTCGTGCACAGCACCGGGCCCTCGCTGTCGTACACGGTGCGTCGCGGCAGCGGGCCGGTCATCGGCTTCAGCGGCGACACCACGCTGTGCCCCGGGCTGCGCCGCACCATCGCGGCCGCCGATGTGATGGTCTGCGAATGCACCGGCTGGGACGAGCCCATCGAGGGTGGCCACCTCTGGCGCGGCGAGCTCGAGGAGCTCATCGCTGCCTACCCTGACACGCGCTTCGTGCTGAGCCACCTGCGCACCCGCGGCCCGGTGCCGGGGGCGATCATCGCCCACGATCTTCTCGGGCTCGACGTCAGTGCGCTGACCTCCCAGCCTCCCAGCCAGATCAGGGGGTAGCCCTACGGTGGCGCAGAACGCGCCAGCCGAGGGAAGGCAATACGCTGGCCAGTCTTCGCCAGGCCGTGTCGATTCGTGTCTTGTCCTCACCGGCCGGGCGATCCCGTCCGTAGAGGGCTCGGTCGCTCAGGGCGGCGATATCAGCGAGGGCGGCTGCCGGCGCCGTTCGCCGTTTTGACGGCGCTCGCGGCAGGGCCGAACTGAGGAGGCTCGCGTATTCCTCGAATGTAAGGGCGCCATCACGCGGGACACCGGCGAGCGCGCCGACCAGGCCGATGCGGCGCCAGATGCCTCGAATCGTGCGGGGGCGCAGGAACCAGGCTGCGAAGAGGGCCAGCGGGACGAGCACCGCCGTCGCGCCGATGGCGCCGCGAGTCACAAGGGTGGCCGGGCCGCCGCCGCCGGGGAGGCTGGTGGTCGGTCCCGGGTGGTTGCGCTGGTTCGGGTTGGCGGTCGGCGCCGCCGAGGCGCTGCCGCGCGGGCCGGGCGGCGGGGTGGCGGCGCCGTTGCGGCCAAAGGGCCTGTAGTCGCCGGCGATTGACGGCGGCGTGGGCTCGAAGGGGATCCACCCGTAGCTGGGGAAGTACGCCTCGACCCAGGTGTGCGCGTCGTTGCTGGTCACCTGCCAGATCGACTCGGCATCGACGCCGTGAGCCGCGGAGTTGGGGGTGATGCCCGGACCGTAGCCGTTGACCAGGCGAGAGGGGATGCCGACGGCGCGCAGCATCGCTCCCATCGCGGTGGCGAAGTACTGGCAGTAGCCCTGGTGGCTGGTGGTCAGGAAATACGTGACCGGCCACATGCCGCTGCCCGCCGGTGGCTGGGGTGGGGTGAGCGTGTAGCGGAACAGCTTGGGATCGCGCAGCTTGCTCTCGATGGCAGTCGCGGCGTCGTACGCGTTGGTGGTGGTCCGTGTCCACTGGGCGGCCAGGGTGCGGATCACCGCCGCGCCACCGCCGCTGTCCTCGGACAGCTGCAGGAAGCCGTCGCGCGCGATGAACGAGGGGTACGTGCCGCCCGCGCTGCGCAGCTGGGCCGTGGTTGCCGACGACTGCGTTGCGGTCACCACGAACGAGGAGCCGGCGAGCTGCTGCACGCCGGTGACGGTGTCGACGGTCAGCAGCTGACCACCGGCGCCCGGTTGCACCAGCCCGCTCGCCCGGGCCGCGACCGTCGTCGCCTCAGGCTCGCCGGGGAAGGGCAGCACATTGACCCCCGAGGTGTCGTTGCTGACGCTGACGCTTGCGGTCACGGTCTGTTGCTGGGCGCCGACGCCGCCGTCCGCGACCGAGCGATCGCGGGGAATCGCGCCCGGGTCGACGACCTCCTGGGCGAAGTCACCGTTGTTGAGCGCGCTCTCGTCGGGGAGCCAGTTGCCGGCGTCGAATACGCCGTCGGTGGCCATCTGCAGGTACAGGCCGGACAACGTGCTGGACCGATAGGTCAGCACCGGGGCGTCGGCCAGTGTCAATGCGCCGCCTGGGATGGTTGAGGGGCTGAACCGCACCGTCCCCGAGGAGATGCCGGTCCCGCCCGGCGAGGTGCCGGCCCCGCTGCCGCCGTGCGATCCGCCGAAACCGAAGAGTCGGCCGGAGACGTCGGTGCTGGTGACCGGGGGGAGGACCAGGGCAAGCAACACGATGAGCACGCCCCCCGCCGCCGCCGCGGTGGCAAAGCGTCCATCCGTCCCGGGCAGCACCCCGACGCGGCGCTGCAACCAGCTGTCGTTGAGCCGCTCGAGGTGCACCGCGGCGATGACCATGATCGCGGCCACCGCCGTGACTGTCGCCGCCAGGCCCACGTGGGTCGCGTCCGGCGCGTTGATGACAGTAACGGCAAGAACGGCCCAGCCCGGCGCCGTGGCCAGCGCCCCGCGCCGCTCGCGCACCGCGAACCATGCGGTCCATGCGCCACACACCCAGAGCAGTGCGCTGAGGCTGACGTTGAACTGCCACGCGTCGTTGCCGAGCAGTCCCGTCGTCGCTGCTCCCGCGTACTGCCCGATCAGGTGAAGGATGCCACCAGGTGGCGTCGCCGGCCGCGTCCGCAAGGTTGTCGGCAGGAGGGTTGCGAACAGGAGCAGTGGGGTTGAGAGCAGCGCCAGCCTTCGCGGCATGTGGCCGTGCGCCAGGACCACCGCCTCGACCGCACCAGCGATGCCCACCAGCACCGCCGACGGCGACGCTTCGATCCAGCCGCCGGAGAGCACCGTCCAGCCGGTGGCGGCGAGTAGGACCATGGCCAGCACTGTGGTGCTCGACGAGCGCACCGACCGGGGACGCGAACCGGCTGAAAGGGTCGCGACGCTCATGTTCAGTCGCCGGCGGCGCGCGCCCTCTCACCGCTGCCGAGCACGTCGCCGCGCCGCACCAGCCACCAGTCCAGCGCCAGGCGCCACGCGGCGGGGATGCGCATCGGTGGCCCCGGTGCACCGAACGACGAGGTCTCGAGCATGACGGCGAGGTGTCTCTGCCCGCGGCTGCCGGCGTCGACAAGCGCCTCGACCCACGCGGGATCGCGATCCGCCGTGACCACCACCATGCCACCGCGGCCGCGCCAGCCGTCACCGTGGCGGCTGATCACGTGCGCCAGCGGTGCGGAACCATCGTTGCGTGCGGTCGCCAGGAAGTCGAGCAGCAGCATGCGCTGCGCCTCACCGCGGCCGGCGCCGAAGCCGCGCATCTGCGAGTCGTTGGTGATCAGCCCGACCGCCTGGCCACGACGCGCCACCGCGTGCACGATCGAGGCTGCGATCGAGATCGCGTACTCCAGCGACGACTCCGGCGCATCGCCGTAGTGCACGCGGGCGCGGAGGTCGAGGATGACCAGCAGGTCGGCGCTGTGCCTGGTGTCGTAGGTGCGGCTCATCAATCGCCCGGTGCGCGCTGTCGATGCCCAGTGAATGCGGCTCATGCCATCGTGGGGGTCGTAGTCACGCACCGACGACACCTCGGGCGGCACGTCGACAGCCTTGCCTCGGCGCATGTCGCCGGCGCCGTTGCCGCTCCACAGAGGACCGATGTCCTCGAGCGGATGCAATGCCGGATAGACGATCACCTCGCTGCGCGACGCCACGCGCACGGTGCGGCTGAACAAGCCGAATGGATCGCCGACGCGCGCCTCGAGGGGACCGAAGCGATGCCGGCCCCGACGGCCGAAGCTGCCCCGCGCCGTCCATGACACGCTGTCGCCGGCGCCGAGCGCGCAGGCCCGGCCGGCAGAGTAGCCGGCGAGGTCGCTGCGATCGTGGATCTCGCAATAGGGCACCCACATCAGGCTGCGGTTGTGCACGGTGAAACGCTCGCTGAACGCCTCGCCGACCGAGAACGTGCCCTCGGGCGAGGTTCGGTCGACACTGATTCGCCGGGCGATGGCTCGCGTCCAGAGGTAGGCGAGGATGATCAATGAAAGCAGGATGTAGGTCAGCGTGTAGGCAAGGTGAATGCCGGTGATCCCGGCAAAGAAGCTCAGCGCTGCGATACCCGCGATCAGCGGAACGCGAGAGCTCACGACCCCTCGCCGGCCATCGCCTGTCGTTCAGCGGGGACCGTCTCGCCGGCGAGAACCTCGTCGATCACCTGCGCTGTGGTCACACCGCGCAGCTCAGCATTGGCGCGGAGCACGATGCGGTGGCCGAGAACGCGGGGCGCGAGCAGCTTGATGTCGTCAGGGGTGACGAAATCACGACCCTGCGCGGCGGCGCGTGCCTGCGAGGCGTGCAGCAGGCCCAGGCTGCCGCGGGGCGACGCGCCGAGCGCCACGTCGGAGTGCTCGCGGGTGCGCTGCACGATGCGCACGCAGTACTCCTTCAGAGAGTGATGGCACCACACCGTGTGCAACTCCCGCCGGCACGCCTCGATCTCGCCGGCGCCGCTGACCGCCTCCAGCCTGTCGAGCGGTGACTCGCGCTGGAAGCGGTCGAGCATGGCCACCTCGTCAGGGAGCTGCAGGTACCCGAGATTGACCTTGATGAGGAACCGGTCCACCTGCGCCTCGGGCAGCGGGAAGGTGCCGCCGAGCTCGATGGGGTTCTGGGTGGCAAGCACGATGAACGGCTCGGGCAGGGGGTGGGTGACCCCGTCGACGGTGACCTGGCCCTCCTCCATCGCCTCGAGCAGCGCCGACTGCGTCTTGGGGGTGGCGCGGTTGATCTCGTCGGCAAGGAGGACCTGGGCGAAGATCGGGCCCCTGCGGAACTCGAACTCGCTGGTCTTCATGTTGAAGACCGACACCCCGGTCACGTCACCGGGCAGGAGGTCGGGGGTGAACTGGAGCCGTTCGAAGTCGCACCCGGTGGCCCGGGCCATGGCCTTGGCCAGCATCGTCTTGCCCACGCCGGGCACGTCCTCGATCAGGACATGGCCACCACAGAGCAGCGCCAGCACGCAGAGCTCGATCTCGGGTTCCTTGCCGACGATGACGGTGCCCACACTTTCGACCAGCCGGCGTACGACGCCTTGGACGAGGCTCATGGACAGCTCTCCTGCACCCGTCGATCGATCTCGCGTGGAGTATACGGACGCTTCGGTTGGTTCGATCGTCCGGATCTGATGTAGAGTTCGCGGAACGGGACAAGCGCACCAAAGGTTATGTAGGATAGGGGCCTCGGAAAACGTGCGATCCGAACGCTTGGAGCCAGGGCGGGCTCTAGTTTCAGGAGGGATGCAGGTGGCGCAGACGCAGGAACCAATTCTGACCACCGGCGAGGCCGCCGCACTCTGCGGAGTCTCCCGTTCGACGCTTCGTCGCGCCGTCGCCCAGGGCCACCTCCAGGCCTGGCACACGCCCGGCAAGCACCTGCGCTTCGCCCGTTCCGCCTGCCTCGACTTCGCCCGGTCGCTCGGCAGGGTCGACTTGGTGGGCCAGGCCTATGGCCGCGAGCCCGCCCAGATGCCTCCAGCTCGGGCGGGCGAGGGCGCCAACTCCCGCTAGTCCCTTGCCGGTTGGCCATCAGCGGCGCCGCGCGACCAGCCCGCCAATCGACCCGCCGACCAGCGCCAGCATGTCGCCGCTGATCAGGTTGCCCATGCTCATCGGACCCAGATCGACCAAGGTGTGGGTGCCACTGGCCAACGAGCTGTGCACGATCGACGCCTCCTGGGCGAACTGGAACAGCGCACCCACCGCGATGAACCCGGCTCCGACGACCACGCCCTGGTAGAGGTCGAAGCGGCCCGCCAGGCGGGCGGCGATGTAGCCACCGAGCAACACCGCCAGGAACGTCGACACACCGACGACGCCGCCGTCGGCCGATTGGAACCCGGCGTTGCCGAATGCGGCGTTGGCCACACCGAGGCCGACGTTGCTGAGCACGAACAGCGCCGCCTCACCGGTGACCAGTCCGACCGCACACGAGCGCCAGGAGATCTGTCCGGGTTCCGCCTGCGTGGCGGAGACCGCCTGCCGCTGCGGTGCCGTGCTAGCCGGTTTGACGCGTTCGGGGGCGCGGCGGCGCTTGGCGGCGGACATCGCAAGGAGTATAGGAGCGGTCAGCCCACGGGCCGTTCGGGGCTCACGGCGTGCCGGCCCCCTCCGGGGATTGGTTGACATGGTTGGCGTAGAACTTCTGGATCTCGGTCATGTTCAGCGTGGCGCCGATGGGGTCGAACCAGTCCCAGGACTCGACGTCCCATCTCTCCTTCTGCGCCGGGTAGGGGACGACGATGACCTTGGCGTAGGCCACGGCGCCGCCCGGGTCGGGCGGAAGGGAGTGGTACCACGTGTTGAGCGTCTGCAGGTCGGCGTCGCACCCTGTCGGGCAGCTGTAGCTGACCACGATGTAGCCGTGTTCGAGGTTGTGAACCCAGTACTCGGCGGTCAGCTTGGGCAGCGCCGACGGCGGCCACACGCCCGGCGAGATCGGCGCCACGCCCGCGCCGAGGCTGTAATGGCAGCCGCTTGTCGGGGGGTTGTGCATGTACGTCACCACCGTGCCCTGGGGAAGGTGCGTATGGGGCATCTCGTCGATGGGCTGGCCCACCGGCGCGGCGTTGGTGTTGGGCGGCGACGGTGAGTAGGCAGTGGCGCCGTTGGTGGGGCAGGTGCTGTTGCCGACGAAGTTGACAGTGATCCCGGTCGCCGCCGAGTCACCGCATGCGCTGAGCAGCGTCATGGCGACGAGCAGCAGGACAGGAAGGCGACGCATCGGTCCACTCTAACAGGGGACATTTGTCGCGCCGCAGCGGCCGTCGAGGCGTGTACGGTGCGTCGATGCGGGTCATCGGTCTCACCGGCGGCATCGCCACCGGCAAGTCGACTGTGGCCGCGATGCTGGCGGCCCGGGGCGCGGTGGTGGTCGACGCCGACGTGCTCGCGCGCGAGGTGATCGCCCCGGGCGAGCCCGGCTATGACGAGGTGGTGGGCCGCTTCGGACGCGACATCGTGGACGCCTCCGGGCTCGTGGATCGCGCCGCGCTTGGGGCCATCGTCTTCGCCGACTCCGCCGCCCGGGCCGACCTCGAGGCGATCACCCACCCCCGGATCGGCACGCTCATGCAGGCGCGCATCAGAGCCGCACTGGGTTCATCGGCACCGCTGGCGGTCGCCGACATTCCGCTGCTGTTCGAGCGCGGTCGCGATGCTGCATTCCCGCAGACGCTGCTCGTCTACGCACCCCGTGCGGTTCAGCTCTTGCGCATGCGCGAGCGCGACGGCTGGGATGCCGCGGCCGCGCAATCGCGCCTTGACGCCCAGCTGCCCATCGATGAGAAGCGCGCGCGCGCCACCTGGGTGATCGACAACGGCGGTTCGCTTGATGCCACCGCAGCGCAGGTCGGCACCTGGTGGGACGACGTCGTGGTCGGTCACGACGCCGGTTGACCCCGCGTCCGCTCAACCTGCCGCCGCGCTCATGCCATCGATGAGCAGCGAGAGCAGCTGCTCCTCATCGCGCGTGTAGGCCTGCGCATCATCGCGCGGTAGGGTGCCAATGACGTAGCCGGTGAGCACCATCTCGGCCACCCCGAGAACTGCGTACGTGGCCAGCTTGGCGTCGAGCTCGGCGCGCACCTCGCCGTTGGCACGACCCTCGGCGATGATCCGTTCGATGGGGTCGAACGCCACCAGCACCGCGGTGATGTCGTGTGACTCGAGAAACTCGTACGACCGGGTGATCTCGTTGATCATCACCGTCATCAGGTCGTTGTCCTGACGATACGCCTCCACCCAGAAGTGGATCAGGCGGCGCATCCGGTCGCGGAAGGGGGCGGGCGTGCGTCCCAGCTCCTCGAGGTAGGCCACGTACTGCGCCCAGCGTTCGGCGAAGATCGCGGTGAGGATCTCCTCCTTGTTGCGGAAGTGGTGGTAGACGAGTCCGTAGGCGATGCCGGCGCGCTCGGCGATGTCGGCCACCCGGGTGCCGTGTACGCCGCGGCGCGCGAACACCTCGGTGGCCGCCTCGATGATCCGCTCGCGGGTTCGCGCACTGCGCCGCGTCGGGCGCGCGGCGGGCCGCACGCTCATGCCGTCACCCGCTGCGCGACCAGACGGTCGAACTCGCGGTCATCGACGCCCACCTCGGCGAGCAGGGCGCGGCTGTCAGCGCCATACGCGGGAGCCTGTCCCGCCGGGGCGTGACCGTGCTCACCGACGTGGAACGGGAACCACGCGAGCTGTCCGTCGACGTCGTCGGCGCGATGCCGTACCTGGGCATCGCCGAGCACCTGGTCGACGTCGAGCACCGGCTCGCAGCAGACGTCCTGCCCGGCGAGGTGCTCGCGCCAGTGCGCGCGCGTGCCGGTGAGCAGGGCGCTCTCGAGGCGGCCGGCCACACGCTCCGCCTCCTCGCCGGTGGTGAACGCGTCGGCGGCGATGTCATCAACGCCGAGCAGCTCGCACAGGCGAGTCCAGAATTTCGGCTCCAACGCGGCGACGCTCATCCAGCCGTCGGCACAGCGGTAAACGCGGTAACAGGGATGCCCCCCGTTGAGCAGCATCCGCGCCGCGCCGAATGCGCCGCCGCCCAGCGTTGCCGCGATGTGGGGCGCCATCCAGCTGAGCACGCCATCGACCATCGACACGTCGCAGTGGCTGCCCACGCCGGTGCGGTCGCGCAGGCGGAGCGCGGCGAGGATGGCCGCGACCGCGCCGAGTGAGCCGCCGCCGATGTCCGCGATCTGTACCCCCGGGACGACCGGCCGCCCATCGGCGGTCCCGGTGATGCTCAGCGCTCCCGCCCGGGCCAGGTAGTTGAGGTCATGCCCGGCGAGCAGGCGATCGGGCCCATCCTGGCCAAAACCCGAGAGGCTGCAGATCACCAACCGCGGGTTGCGCTCGTGCAATGCCGCTGGGCCCAATTCCAGCCGGTCGAGCACCCCGGGGCGAAAGCTCTCGAGAACGACGTCGAACCGCTCCACCAGGTCGAGGAAGAGCTGACGACCCTTGGCTGACCTGAGGTCGAGTCGAAGCGAGCGCTTGTCGCGGTTCAGGCTGGTGAACATCACCGACGTGCCGTCCCGCAACGGCGGCATCCAGCGCATGTAGTCGCCGCCGTCGAGATCCTCCACCTTGACCACGTCTGCGCCCAGGCCGGCCAGGATCATGGTGGCAAACGGTCCCGGGAGCAGGCGGCTGAGGTCGAGAACACGCACTCCTGACAGAGGCATCGGTCAGCGACTCTAGTGGAGCACTCGCTCGGGTGTGCGGAAGCTGTGGTAGATTGAAAAGCCAACCGCAATGGTCAGCAACGCCGACGTGGTCCCATGAATACGGTGTGTTCCGCGCCGATGACGGAGCGCGCGGTCGCCGCGGAGACACTGGAGGATGGGGATCGCGCCCACGGGTGCCTGCCGGTCGCCACGGAGGTGTGAGCATGGATGAGCTGGTCATCAAGGTGCCCTCGCCCTTCAGCGGGGTCGATGACGTCGGTTTCAGCGCGCGCTACCCCAGCCAAGGTTGGAACGAGCGCCTCCGCGACGTCCCTTTCATCGTCGAGGGGCCGTCACTGCCGATGCGCCGGCTGGTCGAGCGCCTCAGCCTGTTCACCGCCAAGGACTCGCTGATCACCGTCACCGGTGACGACGAGGCCTACAGCTGGACTGCACCGGTGCAGCTCACCGATGAGGTCTGCGTGCTCGCCTTCCGTGACCAGAGCCTGCGCGAGCTGGCCGCTGACGCCCAGGCGGGACGCCAGTACATCTGGAACCTGGTGCGCCCGCTGGCGTTCACCTTCCTGCGCGACTGCGTCCGCCTCGGTGGCCTGCGGCTCGCCGACCGTATCGTGGTGGTGGTCGACGTGGGCCACGGCCCGGTCGTCGACCTCGAGCTGGAGCGTTCGGCGATCAGCGCTGAGAACGGCACCCTCCTGCTCGCCGCCTGACGCCGAGCCGCGCGCCATCAGGGGGTTGGAGTCGGCGTCCCCAGCGGCGTTCCGAACGGCGGCGGTGCCGCGGTGGCTGCCGGCGTGGGCACGGGGGTCGCCGTTGGCGGGGTGGATGCTCCGGGTGATACCGATGAGCTCGGCGTGGCGGCCGGCCGAGCCGGCGCCGTCGGGCAGTTGGCCAGCGCCGGGTTGAACGCCGTCGGGCTCAGCGTCGGGGGCGGGGCCGTGGCGGTGGGACTTGGGGTTGCGGTGCTCGCGGCTTTTGGCGTCGTTCTCGGTGTCACCGATGGCGCCGGCGTCGGCGTCACCACGTATGGGGTGTAGGACGGACACGGTTGCAGCGACGGCACCGGCGGCGAATGCGAGCCGGTGATCGCCAGCGACAGGGCCACTGCCACCGCGCCGACGAGCACCGTGAGCACGAAGGTGATCGCACCCCATTCGCGCCTGAACAGACTCACCCGGGCCCCCCGGAGAACGCATTGCGCAACGCCGCTGCCAGGGCTGGGTGATCCATGGCCAGCCGGGCGTTGGTGGCCAGCCAGCCGGCCGGCGTGCCGACGTCGAGAAGCTCGCCCGCGAACTCCACGCCGTGCACCGGGCCGCCGTCGATGAGGGCTGCGATGCCGTCGGTCAGCTGGATCTCACCGCCGGCGCCTGGCTGGGTGACGCGGAGCGCGTCGAAGATGTTGGGGGTGAGCACGTAGCGACCCATGATGGCGAGATCGCTGGCCGCCTCGTCCGGCGCGGGTTTCTCGACCACCGCGGTGATGCGATGCACCCGACCCCGGGATTCCGCCACCGTGGCGCACCCGTATCGTGAGATCTGCTCGGGGGTGACTCGCATCAGGGCCAGGATCGGGGTGCGGTATTCCTGGTACGCGTCGGCCAGCTGGCGGAGAACCGGCACCGGGCCGTGCGACAGGTCGTCGGGCAGCATGCACATGAACGGGCGATCGCCCACCGCCTCCGCCGCGCAGAGCACAGCGTGGCCGAGGCCGAGCGGCTCGTCCTGGCGAACCCAGGTGAAGTCGGCGAGGTGGTCGCTGTCGCGCACCGCCTGCAACTCCTCGAGCTTGCCGCGCGCCTCGAGGAGCTGCTCCAGCTCGGGCTGGACGGTGAAGTGCTGCTGGATCAGCTCCTTGCCATCGCTGATCACGACCACCATCTCGCGCGCGCCCGCGACCACCGCCTCTTCGACCCCCCATTGGATGACGGGGCGGTCGAGCACGGGGAGCAGCTCCTTGGGGAGCGCCTTGGTGGCGGGGAGAAAGCGTGTCCCCAGGCCGGCGGCGGGGATCACGCAGTGGCGTAGTTCCACGGCGGCGCATTGTCGCCTGTGTGGCGGTGGCCATGCTCTCTGCGGTTGGGGAATCGGCGATCCGTACACTGTCGCCGCAGTGAGACACGCGTGGAAGCAGAGGTGACCGAGGCCACGACAGTCGCCGACGCGGCCGCGAGTGTGCTCGCGTCAGCACTCGAGGAGGCGGTCGCCGCCGGCGAGATCCCTGCCCCAGCGCAGCTGCCCGAGATCATCGTCGAGAAGCCGGGCGACCCAAGCCATGGCGACATCGCCACCAACGTCGCGCTGCGCCTTGCCAAGGCTGCCGGGATGCCGCCGCGACGCATCGCCGAGCTGATCGTCGCCCACCTCGACGCCGCCGAGATGATCGCCTCGGCCGAGGTCGCCGGCCCCGGGTTCATCAACCTGCGCCTCGACAGCCGCTGGGTGGCGGCGCGGATTGCTGACGTCATCGCTGCCGGTGAGCATTGGGGCGACGTGTCGATCGGCGCCGGCGCCGCGGTGCAGGTCGAGTTCGTCAGCGCCAACCCGACCGGCCCGGTGACGCTGGGCGCAACCCGCGGCGCCGCTGTTGGCGACGCGCTTGCCAACGTGCTCGAGGCGGCCGGTCACCGCGTTGAGCGCGAGTACTACGTCAACGACGCCGGCAGCCGCATGCGCACCTTCTACGAGAGCTGCGCGTGGTACTACCGCCGTCTGGCCGGCATCGACGAGCCGCCACCTGCCGAGCTGTATCCCGCCGCCGAGCACGCCGCGCAACTGCTCCACGCCGAGCACGGCGACGGCCTCGTCGCCGAGGACACTGAGCGCGTCGGCGCGCACGGGATCGCCGCGCAGCTCGCCGAGATCCGCCAGGACAGCGAACGCCTCGGCATCCGTTTCGACACCTGGTTCTCCGAGCAGTCGCTCTTCGACTCCGGCGCCGTCGAGGCGATGCTCGAACGTCTCCGCGGGCTGGGATTCGTCACCGACCGCGACGGTGCCGTCTGGTTCGAGGCGACCAAGCTGGGTCTCGACAAGGACGACGTCCTGATCCGCTCCAACGGGATGCCGACGTACTTCATGACCGACATCGCCTACCACCTCGACAAGCTCGAGAGACGCGGCTTCGACCGCGCTGTCGACGTCGTCGGCGCCGACCACCAGGGGCATCTGCCGCGCATGTTCGCCGCGCTGCGCTCACTCGGCCTCGACGACAGGCGGCTCAGCATCGTCGTCACCCAGCTGATCACGGTCGCCGGCACCAGGATGAAGAAGGCCAGTGGCCACTACGTGACCCTCGACGAGGTCCTCGAGCAGGTGGGCGGCGACGCCATCCGCTTCTTCCTGATCAGCCGCTCGACGGGTTCGACGATCGACTTCGACCTCGACCTCGCCGTCAAGGCCGGCAATGACAACCCGGTGTTCTACGTGCAGATGGCGCACGCGCGATGCGCCGGCGTTTTCCGCCAGGCCGCGGCCGACGGCGTCGATACCTCGCAGCCGGACATCTCGCTGCTCGGCGCCGACGAGTCACCACTGGTGCAGCTGCTGCTCGAGCTGCCGGAGGTGGTGAGCGCGGTTGCCCGCGACCTCGAGCCGCACCGGCTGACCTTCTATGCACAGGCGGTCGCCGCAGCCTGGCATCGCTACTACCACGACCATCGCATCGTCGACGCCGCGCAGCCCGCGTTGAGCGCAGCGCGGCTGCACCTCGCCGCCGCGGTGCGGGTGACCCTCGCCCGCACCCTGCGGCTGATGGGGATGTCCGCCCCGGACCGCATGTAGCGCCGGGCCGGCGCGCGACCGGCCCGTATACTGCGAGGCCCTGCCCCGTTCGTCTAGTGGCCCAGGACACCGCCCTCTCAAGGCGGAGATCATCGGTTCGAATCCGATACGGGGTACGCCGGCGCTCGCGGCCAATGCGAGTTCAGAATTCGCCGATCCCGGCCGTCGCGCCGCTCGGCTGCGAGCCGCAGGCCGCACTGCTGTGCATGTCTGAATCGTGGTTGAGCCCTTCCGAGCGGGCAGGCGCATCGAACGGCGCGACAATCTCGTCTAATACAGACCATGGACTTGCGAGGGGGACGATCCCGTTGATCCGCACAGTGGTGGCCGCGGGAACCGATACTGAACTGATCGGCTTGCAACTGGTCGAACTCGATGGTGGCAATGTCCTGGAGCGAACATGCGAGGCAGAAACCGTCGTGGTTGTGCTGCGCGGAGTGGTTGACGCCCAACTCAACGGTGCCTCACTGGGACGAGCTGGCGGGCGTGAGTCGGTTTTCGAGAGCGCTGGGTACGCGATTTATGCGCCGCCCGGTACTCAGCTGCGTGTGACCACACAGGCCGGCGCGGAACTGGCCATCGCTGACGCACCACTGCTCGACGGCCGTCCGGCGAGCGCGCGTGTGATCACCCCCGCCGACCAGCGGATCACGGAGGTCGGCGAGGGGAACTGGGCTCGCTCTGTCCGCACCATTCTTGGCCCAGAGCACGCGGCCGGGCGGCTGCTCGTCGGCGAGACCGTCAATCCCCCGGGGAACTGGTCGTCGTATCCGCCGCACAAGCACGACGAGCAGGCTCCTCCGGACGAGGTGCGGCTCGAGGAGGTGTACCTGTTCAAAGTCGAGCCACCCGAGGGTTTCGGCGTCCAGATCCGATACGACCAAGGCGGCGAGCACATCAT
>DATBPD010000060.1:0-48062 GCA_036561525.1 Candidatus Dormiibacterota bacterium
CGTTGTCGATGAGGCACGCGAGAACCAGCGCAAGGCGTTCCTCGTCGACGTGCAGGTAGCCGAGGTTCTCGTCGATGTGGACCAGGAAACGCCCCCGGTCGGCGACCTCCACGAAACGCGAGATCACCTGGCGGAGCACTGCGCTGAAGTCCACGGTTGTCGGCTTGAGCCGGATCTCACCAGACTCCAACTGGGCGATGCAGAGCAGGTTGTCGGTGAGCCTGCCGAGGTGTTCGGCCTCGGTGCGCAGCTCGTGGAAGCCCTCCTGCCGCGCCTGCGGAGGGAGGTGGTCGCCACCGTCGCGCATGAGCGCGAGCCATGCCTTGATCTTGGTGAGCGGGGTGCGCAGCTCGTGCGACGCGAGCATCATGAACTCGCTCTTGATACGGTCGACCTCGCGCAGCTCGGCGAACACCGCGTGCTCCAGCTCGGCGGTGTGGGCCATCTGCTGGGCGCGCGCCATCACCATCTCGCGAGCGAGCAACGCGCTGGCGAGGGAGACCACGAAGAACAGGAAGAGGCGTGAGACAAGCACGTTGACGAGCGTGTGGTCGAGCGGTGCCGAGACGGCCAGGCCGACGCCGACATAGAGGGCGCTGATGGTCATCGCGCAGAGCAGGCTGCCGAAGACGCCGAAGCGGAGGCTGCTGAGCCCGATGAGAACGTAGAACACCACCGCGAGGTTGCTGATGAAGCCGCCGGTGAGGTACACGAGCGCGCTGGCCACGGCGAGGTCCATGGCCAGCATGGCGATCTGGGTGTTGCGTCCGGGCAGGTGGCGGATGATCAGCGCCAGGGTTGCGCTCAGGTTGAAGAGACACCAGCCGCCGAGGATGAGGTTGACGGCGCTGGTCGTCGCGGTGTGCGGCTGCCCCGGGAAGTTGTTGGCGACGCCAGCGTAGACGAGCACCGCCCAGCGGGCCAGCTCGATGACCCTCTCGACGCCGGCGCGTCGATCACGGTCGAGCTGGACAGGGTGTGCGGCGAACGGCTTGCGCGAGACCTCGGGCGCGACCGCCAGGGGGGCAGCGGGCATACGCTGGGTCAGCTGCTGGGTCACAGCATCGTCCCGCCCGCGACCGCGCAGGACGCGCAATCCGTCGCAGGCCGCGTGCTCACGCGACCAGCCTACCGACCGATCCGGGCGGCGGCGACAAGGACCGGTAACGAATACCCCGGTGACCCTGTAACAGGAATCGCCGCGGCCGTCAGCTCACGAGCAGGGCGGCGCCGCGCTCAGCCCCGCGGTGCTGCCATCGCCACCGCCGGCGGACATGACCACGCTCGCGGTGAGGACGTCGCGGCAGTCGACCGCCCAGCCCAGGGTGAGCAGCGCCGCCACCTCCTGGCCGCCCGCCGGGAGGATGGCGTCGTGGATGCCGGCGTCGCTGATCACCTGGGCCCAGTCCGGCCTGAGGTCGTGGATGTCGAGGTACTGCTGCAGGGCGGCGTCCCCGAACACGGCCGTCTCGTCGTAGAGGTAGACGACGCGCCCCGCCGGGAGCCTGCCGGCGAGGTACCCCGTCCAGGTGTCGATCGAGTAGATACGCCGGCCGGCGAGGTGGACGGCGGCGTAATCCGCAGCGGCCCGGGGCTCGTGGGACGACTCGTAGCTCGCCGCCGCTTTTGCGCTCAGCTGCGGGACCACAGCAGCCGCCGTGCCCGCGGCGACCACGGCGACCATGGCCGACGCGAACCACGCCGGCGGTCGCCGCCAGCGCCGTGGCGCCGGCCACATCGCGCGCGCCAGGCGGCCACGGTGCTCGGACCACGCGGCCGCGCCGTACATGGCCAGCTGCGGGGCCGCGACCAGCGCGAACAGCGAGACGTTGCGCTGCGCCTGCAGCGCCGCGGCGAACACGGCACCCGCCAGCACGACGTCGAAGAGGTCGCGACGGCGGCTCAGCACCCAGGCGATGACCAGCAACGCGGCCTCGACCTCGAAGAGTCGCAGCCAGTTGTCATGGAAGTTGGGTGACTGCCACTCGGTGACCACCCCGGTCAGCGTGGGGTTGGTGAAGGTGGTGGCCACGTACGACCACAACCCGGGACCGGCGGGATTGACCAGCGTGGCCAGCGCGCCGGCGGCGATGGCCGCGCCGAGCAGCAGGCGCGACCTGCGGGTGGCGGTGCGCGTGGTGAGCAGCGCGACCACGGCGATGCCGAGCCCGACGATGAAGCCGGCGTGCAGGTTGGCCCACACTGCGAACAGCGGGGCAAGCAGCAGCAGCGCCCGTGTCGAGCCGCCGCGCCAGCGCATCACCACATGGAGGACCACAGCGGCGCCGAAGAGGCTGATCACCTGGCCACGGACGCCGACAAGCTGGGCAGCGACCAGCGCGCCGACCATCAGGGCGACGGCCATCCAGGGCCCGGCGGGACGACGGTGTGGCGGGATCGAGAGCACGGCGATGAGCAGCGCCGACGACGCGAGCAGGCCCATGAGCAGCGACGCCAGGCCCGGACCGCCGAGGTCGACGACGCGGGCCAGGCCAACCTCGTAGAGCCACTGCTGCCCGACCCACGGGTTGGCGGCGTGCAGAAAGCTGAAAGGCTCGACGGCGGGAATGCCGTGGGCGATGATGTAGTGCCCCATGGCGAGGTGCCACCACACGTCGCTGTCGCGGAAGGGCTGCACGGTGAGCACCAGGCTCAGCAGGGCGGCCCCGATCAGCCAGCTGTTGCGTCGCAGCGTGCTCATCCGAGTGCCTGCTGCAGCTGCGACGGCGGCGTCTGCACCAGCAGCGTGCAGGTGTCACCGGGGGTGGTGGACGACGGTTGCGCCGGCAGGTGCAGGCTGGCGACGCGGTCGCGGGGCGCGAAGGCGACGTTGTGCGGGTCGGCATACACCTGCACCCAGTCGGGCGCATGCGCCATGACATTGCTGAGCGGCGCGTTGGTGTCGAAGAGGACGATATCGGTGTTGGCGTTGCGCAGGATGGTGTCCCACTGCGGGGTGACCGACTCGACGTCGCCGTAGGTGTACAGCAGCGCGTCACCCATCAGCGCGGCATCACCGAACACGAAAACACGGTCGCCCTGGGCGGAGAGACGATAGGCGAGGTAGCCACCCTCGCCGTACTGGTTGAAGATGCGCAGCGGCTGCGGGGCGGCGGCGAGCCAGCGGGCTGCGCACACCGGGAAGTCCTGTGCGTAGAACAACGAGTCCTCGCGGGTGTGCATCGCTGGGAGCAGCCTGGCGCCGACGTAGATGACCAGGACAGCCCCGCAGAGCAGCATCCAGCTGAGCACGCGGATGGGCACCGGCGGCAGCGCCTTGCGACGCGGCGGGCGGCTGCGCAGCCGTCGCACCAGGATGTCGGCCTGGTTGATCCACACCGGCGTGGACGCGGCGACGAAGAGCGCGATGTGGCGCACCGACTGCAGCGACAGCGCCACCGTCACCAGCACGAGCGCAGCGTCGCGCAGCCTGATGCTGCGGTTGGCCACGACCATGGTCAGCAGGGTGAGCAGCATCAGGCCGAAGAAGCGCACCGACCAGTCATGGAAGTCTGGTGAATGCCACTCGAGGATGAGCGACTGCTGCGCTGCCGACCCCTGCGTGGCAAACGGGTAGAGGATGATCGACGGGCCGTTGAGGTTGATCGCCGAGATCAGCAGGCACCCGGCCAGCAGCAGCGCGAGGCCGCGCACCCGTGCGATCGGCGTGCGGCCCGGAAGGCCGAGCAGGTGCGCCGCCAGCTCGGCGACGAGCACCACACCCATGAAGCCGAGCCCGATGAGAAACCCAGAGTGAAGGTTGCTCCATACCAGGAAGATGGGCAGGAGCAGCAGCGACAGGCGGCCGCCGCGGCGCAGCTGGTGCTCGGTGAACAGCAGCGTCAGACAGGCAAGCGCGAAGGTGATCATCTGCGCGCGCGGCCCCCAGATCGGGTAGCCGGTGATCACCGCGAGCACCATGCCGCCGCCGAGCACGAACGGGCCCGGGCGATCCAAGCGCGCCCGCAGGAAGATGCACAGCACGCCGAGCCAGGTGACCACGCTGAGCACCGCGACGATCGCCGCCAACCCGGCCCACCGGTAGAGGCCCGCGAACAGAACCTCGGTGAGCCACTCGTGCATCGTCCAGGCGTGATTGCTGACGGTGTAGGTGAAGGGGTCGGTGTGGAGCAGCCCGCCGGCCTGCAGGATCAGCTGGCCACTGCGCAGGTGCCACCAGAAGTCGGGGTCGCGGATGGCGTTGGTGACCGGGAACGCGAGCGCGATGATGACCGCGCTGAGAAACAGCCCGCCCGGAGAGGTGAGCCGGT
Organism: Candidatus Dormiibacterota bacterium; assembly: GCA_036561525.1. Lineage (GTDB taxonomy): Bacteria > Chloroflexota > Dormibacteria > Aeolococcales > Aeolococcaceae > Aeolococcus. The sequence goes on from DATBPD010000060.1 coordinate 4,272, forward strand.
CGATCAACGACTGGCGGGGCCCGTCGGCGTGGTGTGGAGCGGCGGAGAGAGGCGCGGCCACGGGCGCCGTGCTGATCACGTCGCCGCCATTGTCCCCCGCAATTGCGCAGAGTGACCTCGCGCGACGGTCACGCGCGATCAACGGATTGGTTCTGGGCCAGGCTACGCAGGCGTGACGGCGTGGTCACCGAGCGCTGCGCGGAGCGCGCCATTGAGCGCCTCCGCATCAAACGGCTTGTTCATGAAGGTGACGCCACCGAGCTTGATCACCGCCTCGATCTCGTCGTCGAAGTTGCGCGCGGTGAGCAGGATCACCGGGATCGCGGCCAGGTGTGGCGCTTCACGGATCGCCCGGCACAGTGAGAGGCCGGAGAGCCGCGGCATCATCACGTCGGCGACGACGACGTCGGGGGTCCACTCATCGAGCACCGCGAGCGCCTCGATGCCGTCGGCAGCGGTGCGCGTGACGTAGCCGTCCATGGTGAGGCGCATCTCGAGGAAACGCCGGAGCGAGGCGTCGTCCTCGACGATGAGGATGGCCGCGTTCGTTTGCGAGAGCGGACCCATATAGCAGCGGCTCCTCGTGAACTGACCTGTCGGTTATAGGTCTGGCCGGGGCTGCCTTCGTGCCGCGCAACCACCCTGTGACCCGGCTTCGACCGGCCCCGCACGAGGCAGCGCCGGAGGGCGGCGCGGTGCGGCGTTTCGTGACCGAGACGGCGTCTGCGCGCCGGTATCATGGCCGCCATGGTCCCCCGCCTCAATTTCAACGCGTCGTGACCGCGCAGGGGCAGGCGCCGACGGTCAACCCGTCAGCTCTGTCCGGGGTGCGTTTCCTGTTGACCCAGCGCATCGAGGACCTCGAGTCGGCGGCGGCCCGGCTCGACGCGCGGCTGGCCGACACCGCCGACGCTCGCGAGGAGTTGCGCCGCCGCACCCAGGAGAGCGAGAAGCGCTGGCGCGGCCTGCTCGATCACCTGCAGGGCCTCGACCCCGAGGAGCTCGACAACGGTTTTCGCAGCCTGGCGCGTTTCAGGGCCGACCTCGCCGCGGTGGACGAGCGCTTCCGCGATGTCAGCGCCCGGCTCATCGACCTGCGCGGCGAGCAGGAGGTGCTGCGCTCGGTGTACCGCAGCCTCGATGACCTGGCCGCTGCCGCGGCGCCGCACGCCGACAGCTCACGCGTGCGCGACGCCTCGCGGCAGGTCTTCCAGATCATCGAGGAGGAGCGCATGCGGATCGCCCGCGACATGCACGACGGGCCGGCCCAGTCGATGGCCAACCTCGTGCTCCAGGCCGAGATCCTCGAACGGCTGATCCAGCGCGATCCCGGCCAGGTGGTCAAGGAGCTCGCCGATTTCAAGGACGGCGTCCGCGCCGTGCTCGAGGACACGCGCCGGCTGATCTTCGATCTCCGCCCGATGACGCTCGACGACCTCGGCCTGGTGCCGACCCTGCGCAAGTTCGTCAAAGACTACGGCGACAAGGCCAAGCTCAACGCGCAGCTCCGGGTGATGGGGGAGGAGGTGCGCCTGCCGGGCTCCTACGAGCCGTCGATCTTCCGCATCATCCAGGAGGCGCTCAACAACGCGCGCAAACACGCCAAAGCGCGCAACGTCGAGGTGCTGATCAACTTCCAGGACGACACGGTCACCGCGGTGGTTCGCGATGATGGCGTGGGCATGGACGTGGCCGCCATCGAGGCGAGGATCGACGGCAGCAAGAACCTCGGGCTGATCTCGATGCGCGAACGCGCCGAGCTGGAGAAGGGCACGCTCGAGATCCGGTCGGAGCCGGGCAAGGGCACCGAGGTGAGAGCCGGGTTCCCGATCTGAGGCGGTCCGAGCGGCCCGGAGATGTGAAGGTGCGGGACAATACGGGCATGCGATTCCGCGTCCTGGCCTGCGATTACGACGGCACCGTCGCATCCCAGGGGATTCTCGAACCAGACACCGTCGACTCAATACGAAGGCTGCGCGAGAGCGGGCGCCGCGTGGTGCTGGTGACCGGCAGGATCCTCGACGAGCTGCTCGACATCTGTGACGACGTCGACGTCTTCGACCTCGCCGTCGTCGAGAACGGGGCCCTCCTCTACAACCCGGCGACCGGCAGGCAACAGCTGCTCGCGCCAACCCTGCCGCGACGCTTCGTGGCCGCGCTGCAGGCCCAGGCGGTGACCCCCCTGTCGGTGGGGCGGGCCATCCTCTCCACCTGGGAGCCCTTCGAGTCCGCGGTGGTGCACACCATCCACGAGATGGAGCTCGACCTCCAGATCGTGTTCAACAAGCACTCGGTGATGGTGCTGCCGGCGAGCGTCAACAAGGCCACCGGCCTGACGGTGGCGCTGGACAGGCTCGGGGAGACGGCCGAGGCGACGGTCGCCGTGGGCGACGCCGAGAACGACCTGGTGATGCTCGGCATGGCCGGCTGCGCGGTGGCGGTGGGCAACGCTCTCACCAGCGTCAAGGAGCGCGCCGACCTGGTCATGCCGGGCCGCGCCGGCGAGGGTGTCCGCGAGCTGATCGACCAGATCGTCGCCGACGACCTGGCCTCAGCCCTGGCCCGCGCCGTCCACCGCCGCGCAGGCTGACCCAGGCTGGTCCCGACGCAGCGCCTGCGCCAGTCGCTCGGCGAGCGGTGAGGCGAGTACCTGCTCCAGGGGTAGCGGCAGGGCCTGGCTCCAGTTGGGCCGCAGCTCGGCGGTGGTGCCGGGCACATTGGGGCGCTCCACACAGGCCGCCGCGTCCTCGAGGGCGGCTGCGACCAGCATCGAGGGCGAGGCCGCCAGCGCCCGATGGGCGTTGACGATGACCGTCGCCACGCTGTCGCCGTCGCCGCCGTCGGCGGCGACCCGGGCGACCCGGGCACGGACCTCGGCGAGGGCCGCGTCGTTGACGGGCACCCCGATGGAGCGCACCTCGGCGGTGTCGGCACCGCTCCAGAGGCCGGCGACAGTCGGCAGGTCGTGGGTGGTCACCGTGCTGAGCGCGCGGCGCGGGAACGCCGACGGGTCGGCGTCGGTGAAGTAGAGGAGCACCGAGCCGAGCATCTGCCGCGCGGCCATCTCCTCGCGGACGGCGGGCTCGACGGTGCCCAGGTCCTCGCCCACCACGACCGCGCCGGCGCGGTCGCTCTCGAGGGCGAGGATGTCGAGCATCTCCGCTGCCGGGTAGCGCACGTACACGCCGGTGCGCGGATCGGCGCCTGCGGGGATCCAGAAGAGGCGGAACAGGCCCATGACGTGGTCGACGCGCAGTCCCATGGCGTGGGCGAAGCCGGCCCGGAGCACCGCCACCAGCGGCGCGTATCCCCGGGCGCGCAGCTGGCTCGGGTTCCACGGTGGCTGCGCCCAGTCCTGGCCGAGCGTGTTGAACTCATCGGGCGGCACCCCGACCGAGAAGTCGCGGGCGAAGAGGCCGGGGTCGGCCCAGACGTCGGCGCCGCCGGGGTCGACGCCGATGGGCAGGTCGGTGACCAGGGGCAGAGCCGCGGCGGCGTGCGCCAACTGCTGCTCGAGGAGCCACTGCAGCCAGGCGTGGAACTCGACGGCGGCGGCGGCGCCCACCCGCACCGCCGCCGCCGCGGCGCCGTCGCTCGCCTGCAGCTCGGCGGGCCAGGCGCGGAAGTCGGCGCCGTGGTCCGCGGCGATGACGCTGAAGGTGGCGAAGCGCTCGAGGTCCTCGCCCTGGGCGGCGCGCCAGGCGGCGAACCCCTCCGGCAGCGGCGCGGCGGCGGCGATCCGGCGCAGCGCGTCCAGCTTGATGGCGGCGACGGCGTCGCGGTCGATGCGGCGATCGCCGTTCAGCGCCCGGCCGGCGGCGGCCGCCCGCTCGAGGTCCGCTCCCGGGAGGGTGGCACCGGGCACCTCCTCGACGCGGAGGTACAGCGGGTTGCGCCAGCGTCGGCTGGTGGGCAGGTAGGGGCTGGGCTCGACCGGGGGTGTGACGACGGCCGCGTTGAGCGGGTTGACCAGCGTGAACCGAGCCCCGCGCGCGGCGGCCCATTCACCGAAGCTGCGCAGGTCGGCGAGGTCGCCGATCCCCCAGCTGGCCGCCGAACGCCCGCTGTACACCTGCACCGCCCAGCCGCCGAGGCAAAGCCCCTCGGGCAGGTGGCAGCGGCGGGGGCTGACCACCAGGTGGCGCGGCCCGCCCGGCGTGTTGGCGGCGTGGTAGCCGAGCGGAACGTCCGCACCAACGGTGCCCTCGACGAGTAGCGAGCGGCCGTCCTCGGTGACCAACTCGAGCGGGTGGTCGAGCGTGTCGCCGGGGTGGAGGAACAGCGGGGCCGGTGGGTCGGGGTCATCGCCACCGAGGGCGGCGCGCACCGCCGCCACCGACTCCGCAGGCGCGACGACCAGCCGGCCCGCCGCGTCGTGGTACTCCGCCTGCACGCCCCAGCTGCGGGCGTGGGTCAATGCGCGGCCCCGACCGCCGTCCGTGTCGAGTGGCCCACAACGCTGGCGCGCTGCGAGATCAGGTTGAGCTCGGCGACGGTGTCCACCACGTCATGGTAATGACCGGTCGCCGACAGAGTGCGCAGGAAGGCGTCGACCACGTCGCCGTCGAACTGGCGACCGCGCTGGTCCACCAGCTCGGCGGCCACCTCGGCGAGCGCTCGCGCGGCTGCGTAGGGACGCCCATGGCTCATCACGTCGTAGGCGTCGACGACGCTGACGATGCGTGCGCCGAGTGGGATGTCCACCCCCTGGAGGCCGTGCGGGTAGCCGGCGCCATTCCAGCGCTCGTGATGATGGCGCACGATCATGCGCACGTCCTGCCAGGTGTCGATGTCCTCGAGGATGGCGGCGCCGATCTCAGGATGCAGCTGCATGATGTCGCGTTCGGCGGGCGTCAGCGCGGTGGGTTTGCGCAGCAGCGCCTCGGGAACCCCGACCTTGCCGATGTCGTGCAGGCAGGCGCCGATCCGGATCGAGAAACGAGAGTCGTCGTCGAGGCCGAGCTCGCGGGCCACCGCCTCGCTGTGCTGGACGAGCCTTTCGGCGTGCTGGCTGGTGGCGCAGTCCTTGGACTCGAGCGTGTTGGCCAGCAGCATGGTGAACCGCTCCAGCATGGGCACGAGCAGGGTGAGGCGGGTGGTGTCTGCTGCCATCTGGCGGCGCTCGAGCGCGCGGCCGGCGACGGTCAGCAGGTGCTCGGCCTTGAACGGCTTGGGGATGAACCCGACAGCGCCGGCCTGCATGCCTCGCATGGCGAGATCGAGGTCGTGGAATGCGGTGACGATGATGCAGGGCAGCACGGGGTCGACACGCTGCGCGTGGTAGATCACCTCGATGCCGTTCGCTGCCGGCATGCTGTAGTCGGTGACCACGAGGTCGAAGTCGCCGGCGGCGGTGATCAGCCTGATCGCCTCGGCGCCGTCGGCGGCGGTGACGACGTCGTAGCCCCCTCTGGCCAGCGCGTCCTGGAGGAATTTGCGCACGAGGCGGTCGTCGTCAGCGATCAGCACCCTGGGCATCACCACCATCGTGGACCGCAGAGCCCCGATGCTCGAAAGTATTTACCTGCCTGTTACAAGTCCGTCACAGCCGCCGTGGAGGAGTTGCGGTCAACGGGCGGCGGCGTCCTCGCGGGCGGGCGGGCGCGACACGGTGGAGCGCAGGCTGTTCTTCCAGTGGGCGCTGACCGCGCGCTGGATCTGCAGGTCGGACCACCACAGCGGCACGAATGCCACCTGGTCGCGCTGGATGCTGATGCGCGAGCAGAGCAGGCGCCGGCGCACCGGCAGGCCGAAGTCGGCGCGCCAGAAGATCTTGTAGATCAGGTAGGCGGCGATCCAGCCGATGAGGAACGCCAGGACAACGCCGAGCAGGGCGGTGTTGACGGGATGGCCGGCGATGTCGATGTCGCTGAAGATGGGCACGGCCATAGGGTAAGCGCCCGGCTCCGACTTTCCTGCAACGAAACGGCAAACAACAAGAGAAAGGACCCGTCAATTGTGACGGGCCCCTCTCGCGGCGTCTGACAATCGGCGGGTCAGGCGCTGACGGTCGGTGCCACCTCGGGCAGCGGCTCGGCGTCGGCCACGTCGGCCTCAGCCACGTCCTCCTCGTCATCCTCGTTGTCTGCCGTCAGCGCGGCGAGCGCCGCGGCGGCCTCCTCCTCCTCGTAGAGGCGCGCGGCCTCTTCCCGGAGCTTCTGGTAGTAGTCGAGGCCGGTTCCCGCGGGAATCAGCTTGCCGATGATGACGTTCTCCTTGAGACCGCGAAGCTTGTCGATCTTGCCGGAGATGGCCGCCTCGGTGAGCACGCGGGTGGTCTCCTGGAACGACGCCGCCGACAGCCATGAGGCCGTGTTCAGCGCTGCCTTGATGAGCCCGAGCAGAACGGTTCCGGCGATGGCGGGCTCGCCGCCCTCGCTGAGCGCCTTGGCGTTGGCCTCCTCCCACTCGAACTGCGAGACGATCTCGCCGGGCAGCAGGTCGGTGTCACCGGCGTTGTCGATGCGCACCTTGCGCATCATCTGCCGGACGATCACCTCGATGTGCTTGTCGTTGATGTCGACGCCCTGGCTGCGGTACACGCTCTGCACCTCGCGGACCAGGTAGTTCTGGACATCCTCGCGGCCGCGGACGAGCAGCAGCTCCTGCGGGCTGATCGAGCCCTGGGTGATGCGGTCGCCGGCCACCACGTGGTCGCCGTCGCGAACGATCAGCTGTGCTGAGGCCGGCACCGCATACTCACGGGTGTCCTCCTCGGTGGTGCGCACCAGCACCTCGTTCTTGCCAACCTTGACCACACCAGCGTACTTGGCGCGGACGGTGACCTCGTTGCCGTTGTCGTCGCTGCCGTGGAGCAGCTCGGCGTTCTCGGCCACCACCTCGGCGTTGGCCACGAGCACGGTGAACTTGGGCGGGATCGGGTAGGTGGTGTCGAAGACGTCGCGCGAGGTGACCTTCACCTTGAGCGCCTTGGCCTCGGTGCGGACGGTCTCGACCTCGCCGTCGGTCTCGCTGATCAGCGCCTTGCCCTTGGGCACGCGCGCCTCGAACAGCTCCTCGACCCGGGGCAGACCCTGGGTGATGTCCGAGCCGCCGGTGGCCACTCCGCCGGTGTGGAATGTGCGCATGGTCAGCTGTGTGCCCGGCTCGCCGATCGACTGCGCGGCGATGACGCCGACCGCCTCGCCGATCTCCACCAGCCGTCCGGTGGCGAGGTTGCGGCCGTAGCAGAGTCGGCAGACGCCCTCGCGCGCCTTGCAGGTCATGATGCTGCGCACCCGGACGCGGGGCACATTCTCACGCTGCGTGTAGGCCCGCCGCGCCGCCTCGTCGGTGATCTCCTCGCCCGCCGTGGCCACGGTCTGGCCCTCGACGACGACGTCCTGGGCGGCGATGCGGCCGGCGATGCGCTCGATGGCGCGGTCGCCGAGCAGAGGATCTTCGAGGTCGACCCAGATGCCCGCGGTGGTCTCACAGTCGTCGATGCGGACGATGACGTCCTGGGCGACGTCGACCAGGCGCCGGGTCAGGTACCCCGAGTCGGCGGTGCGCAGCGCGGTGTCGGCGAGGCCCTTGCGCGCGCCGTGCGTGGAGATGAAGTACTCGAGGACGGTGAGGCCCTCGGAGAAGTTGGCCTTGATGGGCAGGTCGATGATCCGTCCGGTGGGGTCGGCCATGAGGCCGCGCATGCCCGCGATCTGGCGGATCTGCTGGGTGGATCCGCGTGCTCCGGACTGGGACATCATCAGCACGCTGTGGAAGCGGTCGAACGACTTCATGGTCACGTCGGTGACGTCGTCGGTGGCCTTGGTCCAGATCTCGACGGTCTTCAGGTAGCGCTCGTCGTCAGTGATCAGGCCGCGGCGGTACTGCAGGTCGACGTCCTCGACCTGCTTCTCGGCGGCGACGATCAGGCCGGCCTTGGCGCCCGGGGTCTTGATGTCCATGGCGCTGACGGTCACACCGGCGCGCGTCGCATAGTGGAAGCCGAGGCGCTTGATCTCGTTGACGATCTGCGCGGTACGCTCGGACCCGTGCAGGTCGTAGCACTCCTTGACGAGCTGGCCCAGCTTGCGCAGGTCCATTACCTCGTTGCGGAAGGTGATCGAGCGCAGGTCGCTGTGGGTGCCCGCCTCACCGAGCGGTAGCACGGCGTTGAAGAGCACGCGGCCGACCGTGGTGGTGATCAACGAGGTCCCCTGCGGCGCCTCTTCCGAGGCACGGAACGCCTCGACGTGACGGGCCGGCATGCGCACCCGCACGTGGTCGTGCAGGCCGATGCGGTCGTGCTCATAGGCGAGCTCCGCCTCCTCGGCTGAGGAGAAGGCCTGCAGGACACGAACCGCGTCCTGCTCGGTGGGCGGCGCGGTCATCTCCTGGGTGAGGTAATAGGAGCCGAGCACGATGTCCTGCGACGGGGTGACCACGGGGCGTCCGTCCGAGGCGCTGAGGATATTGTTCGACGACATCATCAGGTTCTTGGCCTCGGCCACTGCCCCGCTGAACAGCGGCACGTGCACCGCCATCTGGTCGCCGTCGAAGTCGGCGTTGAAGGCCTTGCACACCAGCGGATGGATCTGGATCGCCTGCCCCTCGACGAGCACCGGCATGAACGCCTGGATGCCGAGCCGGTGCAGGGTCGGCGCGCGGTTGAGCAGCACGGGATGGTCGGTGATGACCTGGTCGAGCACGTCCCACACCTCAGGGCGCACGCGCTCCACCATGCGCTTGGCGCTCTTGATGTTCTGGGTGAAGTTCTGGCTGACCAGCTCGCGCATCACGAACGGCTTGAAGAGCTCGAGCGCCATCTTCTTGGGCAGGCCACACTGGTGCAGCCGCAGCTCGGGACCGACGACGATGACCGAGCGGCCGCTGTAGTCGACGCGCTTGCCGAGCAGGTTCTGACGGAAGCGCCCCTGCTTGCCCTTGAGCATGTCGGAGAGCGACTTGAGCTTGCGGTTGCCGGTGCCGGTGATGGCCCGGCCACGGCGGCCGTTGTCGATGAGCGCGTCCACCGCCTCCTGCAGCATCCGCTTCTCGTTGCGCACGATGATCTCCGGCGCACCGAGCTCGAGCAGCCTCTTGAGGCGGTTGTTGCGGTTGATGACGCGGCGGTAGAGGTCGTTGAGGTCGCTGGTGGCGAAGCGGCCGCCGTCGAGCTGCACCATCGGGCGCAGCTCCGGCGGGATCACCGGGAGCACGTCGAGCACCATCCACGCCGGCGCGGTGTTCGACTTGCGGAAGGCCTCGACGACGCGCAGCCGCTTGATCGCCTTCTGGCGGCGCTGGCCGCTGGTGGACTTGGACTCCTCGCGCAGGCGCAGCGCCTCTTTGGCGAGGTCGATCTGGTTGAGCAGCTCACGCACCGCGGCGGCGCCGATGCCCGCCTTGAACACCTTGCCGTAGCGGTCGATGTACTCGCGGTAGTCGGTGTCGGAGAGCAGGTCGCGCACCGTCAGCGCCTCCAGCGCCTCGCGCTGGCGAACGATGTCGGCGCGCATGGTCTCGAGCTCGGTGCGGCCGCTGTCCTCGGCCCCGGCGCGGCCCGCCTCCGCCTCCTTGCGCCAGCCGGCGATCTCGCCACCAGCGGCGTCCTCGAGGTCGGTGAGACGGTGCGCGAACTGCGCGGTCAGCTCCTCCTCGCGCTCGCCGGCGCGGCGCTGCACCTCGATGGCGACGTCCTCGTCGAGAGCCGTGCCCTTGGTGACCGCCGTCTCGGTGTCCTTGCCGTCGCTCAGCGTCATCGAGGCCACCGCCTTGCGGCCCTTGGCCTCCTGGATGCGCTCGTCGAGGTCACGCGCGGACTCGCGCAGGGCGGCGACGCGCTGCTCGCGCTCGCCGTCGAGAGCCGCCCGCTCCTCGCCAAGGCGTGCCTCGCGTTCGGTGATGCGTGCGCGCAGGTCGTCCTCCTGGCCGGGATCGCCGGAGGCGACCCTCTCGCGCAGCGCCACGACGCGCTCGTCGGTGTCCGGGTCGAGCTTGGCGACGAGGTCGGCGCGCGCCTTCTCATCGACCGCGGTGACGATGTAGTTGGCGAAGTACAGCACCTTCTCGAGGTTGCGCGGGCTCATGTCGAGCAGCAGCCCCATGCGCGAGGGGATGCCCTTGAAGTACCAGACGTGCGACACCGGCGAGGCCAGCTTGATGTGGCCCATGCGCTCACGCCGCACCTTGCTGCGGGTCACCTCGACACCGCACTTGTCGCAGATGATGCCCTTGTAGCGGTAGCGCTTGTACTTGCCGCAGTGACACTCCCAGTCCTTGGTGGGGCCGAAGATCTTCTCGCAGAAGAGGCCGTCCCTCTCAGGCTTGAGCGTGCGGTAGTTGATGGTCTCCGGCTTGGTCACCTCGCCGTGCGACCAGGAGAGGATCATCTCCGGGCTGGCGATGGAGAGTCGGAGCGCGTCGAAGTTCTCGAGTTTCAGCATGTGCTCTCTTTACCTAACGGTCTCGTCGATGTCGTCGCGCTCATCGCGCTCCAGGTGGATGCCGAGGTCGAGCGGGATATCGGGAATGTCCTCCTCGCCGAGCACGATCTTGTTCTCGTTCTCGGATTGGATCTCCACTCCGAGCGCCAATCCCTCGAGCTCCTTGACGAGCACACGGAACGACTCCGGGATGCCCGCCTCGAGCGTGTTCTCGCCCTTGACGATGGCCTCGTAAGCCTTGACGCGGCCGACGATGTCGTCCGACTTCACGGTGAGGATCTCCTGGAGGATGTGGCTGGCGCCGTACGCCTCCAGCGCCCACACTTCCATCTCGCCGAAGCGCTGGCCACCGAACTGCGCCTTGCCTCCCAGCGGCTGCTGGGTGACCAGGGAGTACGGCCCGGTGCTGCGCGCGTGGATCTTGTCCTCGACAAGGTGGGCGAGCTTGAGCATGTAGATGTAGCCGACCGTGACCTCGCGGTCGAACTCCACGCCGGTGCGGCCGTCGCGCAGTCGCTCCTTACCGGTGCGCGGCAGTCCGGCGCGCTCGAGCTCGTCCTCGATGAGCTCCTCGCTGGCCCCGTCGAACACCGGTGACGCAACCGTGAGGCCGAGCGCCTGCGCGGCGTAGCCGAGATGGGTCTCGAGCACCTGGCCGAGGTTCATGCGGCTGGGCACGCCGAGCGGGTTGAGCACGATCTCGACGGGGGTGCCGTCGGGGAGGTAGGGCATGTCCTCGATCGGCAGGATGCGCGCGATCACGCCCTTGTTGCCGTGGCGTCCGGCCATCTTGTCGCCCTGCGCGATCTTGCGCTTCTGGGCGACGTAGACACGGACAAGCTCGTTGACGCCGGCGGGCAGCTCGTGGCCGCTCTCGCGGCTGAACAGCTTGACGTCGACCACGGTGCCGCGCTCGCCGTGGGGCACGCGCAGCGACGAGTCGCGAACCTCGCGCGCCTTCTCACCGAAGATGGCGCGGAGAAGGCGCTCTTCGGCGCTCAGCTCGGACTCGCCCTTGGGGGTGATCTTGCCGACGAGGATGTCGCCGGGGTGCACCTCGGCGCCGACGTAGACGATGCCGCGCTCGTTGAGGTTGCGCAGTGTCTCCTCGCTGATGTTGGGGAGGTCACGGGTGATCTCCTCGGGGCCGAGCTTGGTGTCGCGCGCCTCGACCTCGAACTCCTCGATGTGGATCGAGGTGTACATGTCCTCGCGCACCACCTGCTCGCTGATCAGGATGGCGTCCTCGAAGTTGTAGCCCTCCCACGGCATGAACGCGACCAGCACGTTGCGGCCGAGCGCGAGCTCGCCCTGGTCGGTGGAGGGACCGTCGGCGAGGAGGTCACCGGTGTCGACCTTGTCGCCGGCCTTGACGACGATGCGCTGCGAGAGGCAGGTGCCCTGGTTGCTGCGCACGAACTTGTGAATGCCGTACCACTGGTCGGCGCCGCCGTCATCGGGACGGACCAGGATGCCGATGCCGAAGTCCTGGCCGCTGCGGATCTTCTCGACGCTGCGGTCGTTGTCGGCGGGCTCGGGCCAGCCGACGCCCACCACCACGCCCGGCTTGCGTGCCAGCACGACCTCGCCGCTGTTGCGCGCGGCGTGCGCCTCCATGCCGGTGCCGACGATCGGCGCCTCGCTGACCAGCAGTGGCACCGCCTGCTTCTGCATGTTCGAGCCCATCAACGCGCGGTTGGCGTCGTCGTGCTCGAGGAAGGGGATGAGCGAGGTGGCCACCGACACCGTCTGCTTGGGCGACACGTCCATGTAGTCGACCTCGACGACGGGGAGGTCCTTGAACGTGTGGCGGCTGCGGCAGGCGACGTGCGCCACGATGAAGTTGCCCTGCTCGTCGACGGGTGCGTTGGCCTGGGCGACGGTGTACTTGTCCTCCTCGTCCGCGGAGAGGAAGAGGATGTCGTCGCTGACCCACGGGACGATGGCGACGCTGGTGACGTCGGACTTGGCAAGGCGGTCGACCGTCTCGGCGGTGAGCACCTGGCCCTCCTTGACGCCGGCCTGGGGGTAGGCGTCCGCGGCGGTGCGGCCCTCAAGCACGCGGCCGTTGGAGGCTGCGACCTCGCGGTAGACGCGGCGGAAGGGGGTCTCGATGAAGCCGAACTCGTTGACGCGCGCGAAGGTGGCCAGAGATCCGATCAGGCCGATGTTCGGGCCCTCCGGGGTCTCGATCGGGCAGATCCGCCCGTAGTGGCTGTGGTGGACGTCGCGCACGTCGAAGCCGGCGCGCTCGCGCGACAGCCCGCCCGGGCCCAGCGCCGAGAGGCGCCGCTTGTGGGTGAGCTCGGCGAGCGGGTTGGTCTGGTCCATGAACTGCGAGAGCTGGCTGCTGCCGAAGAACTCCTTGATGGCCGCGACCACGGGGCGCGCGTTGATCAGGCTCGCCGACGTCACCGTCGCCGAGTCGCAGATGGTCATGCGCTCCTTGATGATCCGCTCCATGCGAATCAGCCCCATGCGGAACTGGTTCTGCAGCAGCTCGCCGACGGCGCGCACGCGACGGTTGCCGAGGTGGTCGATGTCGTCGGCTTCGCCGCTGCCGTTGTTGAGGGAGATCAGCTTGCGGATGATCGAGATGAAGTCGAAGTTGTCGAGCACGCGACGGTCGCGATCGAGCGCGCGCTCGCGCGCCTCGTCCTCGGGGATGCCCAGGTTCTTGTCGAGCTTGAAGCGCCCCACCTTGGAGAGGTCGAAGCGGCGGCCGTTGAAGAAGAGCGAATTGAGCAGGTTGCGCGCGTTCTCAACCGTTGGTGGATCGCCCGGGCGGATCTTGCGGTAGAGCTCGATCAGCGCCTCCTCGACGCTGGTGGTCGGGTCCTTGTCGAGGGTGGCGGCGATGTACTGGTGCTCGGCGTCGACGTCCTGCGCGGCGAAGAACGACCTGATGTCGTCGTTGCCGGCATAGCCGAGGGCGCGCACCAGCGTGGTGACCGGCACCTTGCGCTTGCGGTCGATCTTGACGGTGAGCACGTCCTTGCTCGAGGTCTCGATCTCCAGCCAGGCCCCGCGATTGGGGATGAGCTTGGCCGAGTAGAGCAGGCGTCCCGAGGTGCGGTCCTCAGCAGCGGTGAAGTACACGCCGGGCGAGCGCACCAACTGGGAGACGACCACCCGCTCCGTGCCGTTGACGATGAAGGTGCCCTCGGTGGTCATCATGGCGAAGTCGCCCATGAAGACCTCGGCCTCCTTGATCTCGCCGGCGTTCTCGCCGGTCTTGATGTGCAGCCGGGTGTTGATGCGCAGCGGCGCCGAGAAGGTCATATCGCGCTGGCGGCACTCCTCCTCGTCGAACTTGGGCGCGCCGAACTCGTAGTCGAGGAAACGCAGCTCGTAGTTCTTGCCGGTGTAATCGGTGATCGGGTTGATCTCGTCGAAAAGCTCCCGCAGACCCTCTGTGCAGAACCAGCGGAAACTGTCCAACTGGGTCTGGATCAGATTGCCGACCTCCAGCCTGTCCGTGATCTTTCCATAGTTGTGACGGGTGGAAGGTCTGGAAGCATTCAAAACCATGTGCTAGAGTTCCCTCGACAAGGTGGGCGCGCGGGTACCGACGGCGACGGGCACAAGGACGTATCGTAGCAAAGCCCGAGCGAATAGCGCCGCTTGGTCGACTGCACCCATCTGAGATTGGGTGTACCCCTTTTTGAGATCGATGAAGCACGGCCGCCGAGGGGCTGGGGCACGTCATCTGGCGCTCAGACATCCCCTCGCCTCCTTCTCTTTTGGGCGCTCATTGGACGGGCTCCACGCCTTCGCGGGGGCGCATTCGCCCAATTGGCTGGGAGTCCTCGCGCCGCCACCCGCCTCCCTTTTGGGCCGGACTTCGGCCGGCGCTGGGTCGTTGGTAGCTTCTCGACGTTGCCTTGGACGGGGAGGTGGGCCGGGCGCGGATCATGGGCTGACGTGATAGTCCAGGACCCCCGGCCTTACCAGCTCGGGTTCGCCGCGACCGAACTGCGGAGGCGGCTCGTCGACGCGGTTCTTCGAGGCGAGAAGACGGCGACGGCGAGCCTTCGCTCCTTCTATGAGCCGTTCACGACCGAGCCGATGCCGTGGGCTGGCGAGCGGCAGGCCTTCAGTACTGGGCGGCCGAGGGCGCCAACCAGAAGACATTGGTGGTGTGCGAGCGGTTTCGCCTGATCCATCCAGGGGAAGCGCCTGATCCAGCTAGGGGAGGCGCCTGAGAGCTCCGCTGACCAGGTAGCCGACGGCCAGGGCGAAGATCAGGCTCAGGAGGCTGCCGATGAGGAAGTACTCTGCGAACGACCGCTCCTTGGCGAAGTCGGGATAGCGGACGACCGATTTGACCGCGACCACCAGCGCCACCGCCTCGGGGTGGCCAAGGAGGACGGCGGAGTAGACGAGGGTTCGCTCGAGAACGCCGATGACCTTGCCGCCGGCTGGGGCGCCCTTCAGCCCCTCGGCCTCGGCGGACGAGGCCGGCAGGCCTTTGATCCTGCTGATCACCTCCTCGACGAACACGCTGCCTGCAAAGACGGTGACGAGGAGGCCCCCCGTGATCAGCAGGATGGCGCCGCGCTGCGGGGTGAAGAATTGCTGGCCGAGGCTACCGGCGAGATCGGGGAGCAGCAGGAACGGGCCGCCGATGGCGGTCGCCGCCAGGAGCTGCAGACGGAGCCTGGCGGTCTCGGTCGCGGCGAAGACGACTGACAGCCCAAGCAGCGTCGCCGCCTGCCAGGGGTGTTGGCTGAACGCGACGTTGATCGCGACGGCAGCCAGCAGCACAACAGTCAGCACGCGCCGCCGGCGCGACTGGCCAAGCCACGGGGAGACCTCGAGCAGGAAGGCCGCCGAGGCCATGAAGAGGGCAAAGGTCAGGCCGTCGAGGATGACCGTCATCGGAGGAGATTCTCGGCGAGGTGCAGCACCAGGACACGACCGGCCTGCTCTTCCAGCCAGTGTCCGAGGCGGAGGTGTTGCGATGCCGCCTGCGGACTGATCCCCAGCCGAGCCGCCACCTCGAGCCCGGAGCATCCCGTGCGGACGAGCTCGATGACCCTGCAGGTGGCCGCGCTCCGGCGCCGGTACAGAGCGTTCATGAGCAGCAGGGCAGCCTCGAGATCGGTGGCGTCGCGGTCGCGAGCGGCCAGCACCCGCAGCCCGGCGCTGCCCTTCCGCTTGGCGGCCTCGAGGGCGCGGCGGGCGCGATGGAACGCCTCGCCCTGCCCCTCGCGAACGCTCCCCGGCAGCGGCTCGGCCACCCTGCCCACGCCTATCCCCACCCGCCACTGGCCGGAGTCAAGAACGCGCAACACAACCTCAGCGAGCGTGTGCGGGTCATCGACCAAGGCCTGCATCTCATCTCCCGCGGTCCGCTCGGCGGGCAACACGAAGTGAAGAGCAGGGTCCTCATTGAGCGCGCTCGACCACTCTCGGACCAAATCTGCTCGGGCCCGGCTCTTGCGCTGATCGAGGAGGATCACTGCTGGCAACGTTCATCAAGAGTAGCAGCTTGATCGCTATGAATCAAGGTGGGGTGCTTGATTAGCCGCAATCAAGTCCTCTAGGCTGATCCTTTGCTGCGGAGAGGGCCGCTTGTAATTCCCGATAGGGTGGCCACCTACCCAGGAGCTCCCCACGACAGGGGCCCCGTCCGGCTTACCTGGACTCCCGCTCGTCTGGCCGCAGCGCCGCGAGGATGCAGAACTCGTTGCCCTCGGGATCGGCGAGCACGACCCAGGTCTGCTCACCCTGGCCGACGTCGACGTGCCTGGCGCCGAGGCTGAGGGCTCGGGCAACCTCGGCCTCCTGGTTGTCGGGGCGAAGATCGAGGTGGAGGCGGTTCTTGATCGTCTTGGGCTCGGGCACGATGCCGAAGAGGAGGTCGCGGCCCTCGGGGCCGAAGTCGAGCCAGCACTCGGTGGCGTCCTCCTTGTCAGATTGCAGCGGCATGCCGAGCAACTCGGCCCAGAAGGCGCCGACTCGCTGGGGGTCGTTGCAGTCGACCACGGTGCACTGGAAGGTCAGGCTCACGCGCGCATTAAAAGAGAAGAGGCCCTCGCCGTGGTGGCGGGGCCCCTATATCGGACTTCGAGTGTCAGCGGATCTCCACCGCGGCGCCGGCGTCACGGAGCTTGCCGGCGGCGGTCTCGGCGTCCTCGCGGGAGACGCCCTCGCGGATTGCCTTGGGGGCGCTGTCGACCAGGTCCTTGGCCTCCTTGAGGCCGAGCTGGGTGATCTCGCGGACGGCCTTGATCACGTTGATCTTGGCGTCGCCGGCGCCGGTGAGGACCACGCTGAACTCGGTCTGCTCCTCGGGTGCGGCTTCGGCCGCGGCGGCGGCGGGGGCGGCAGCGGCGGCGACGGGGGCTGCCGCCTTGACGCCGAGCTTGTCCTCCATGAGCTTGACGGCGTTGACGACGTCGAGGACCGTCCAGTCCTTGAGCGCGTCGACGAAGTCCTCGGGGGTGATGGTCTTGGTTGCCATGTCTTCTCCAGGGGCGCGGCTACGCTGCCGCGGCGAGTTTGTCGCGGTACGCCTCGAGCGTGGACGCGAAGGTGGATGTGATCGAGTCGAGCGCGCCGGCGAGCTGGGTCAGCGGCGACAGCAGCGTGCCGGCGAGCTGAGCGAGGAGCGCGTCACGGGACGGCAGCTCGGCGAGCATCTTGACGCCGTCGGCATCGAGGACCTGGCCCTCGACGAGGCCGGCGAGGGACGGCAGGCGCTTGTGGACGCGGAAGTAGTCGCTGAGCACCTTGGCGGGCACGGCGAGGTCGCCGTAGCCGATGGCCAAACCGACGGGCCCGATCAGCGCCTCGCTGAACTGCGGGATGCCGGCGGCCTCAGCGGCGCGTCGCGCCAGGGTGTTCTTGACGACCACGTAATCGACCCCCTGGCCGCGCAGCTGGGTGCGCAGCGCCTCGAGGTCGTGCACGGACAGGCCGCGGTAGTCGGTGACCACCGCCGAGGTGGCCCGGCTCATCTTGTCGCTGAGACGCTGCACCGCCTCGCGCTTACGGGGGCTGGCGCGTGTGCCGCTCTCGCTGGCGGCGTTGATTGCCATTCGGTTCCTCCTGTTGCGGAGCCCCGGCGACACCCACCGCTGTGTGAGGTGGGCATCAGGGCCGCGCGACCACCGGGGCGCACAACCGCTCCGCTCACTCACCTGTCGCAGGAGATTGAGGAGCACGGCGCTCCGCCTGCGGTCTCTGGCGAGATGGTTGCCTCGACGGCACCATGGACTGGTTTGCGCAGGCGAGGATAGCAGCAACCGCGCGGACACAAGGGCACCGACCCGGCGTCGCCTCGGGAATACTGATGGCGACCATCAACCCGCGCGGAGGCCCGACCATGCTCCTCGAAGGACGTCGCACCCTGATCACCGGCGCTTCGAGCGGGATCGGCAAGGCCACCGCGCAGCGATTCGCCGCCGAGGGCGCCAGCGTGTGCGTCAACTACTACGCCGGCGGCGAGAAGGCCGACGCCGACGCCGTCTGCGCCGCCATCGACCCGACCGGCAGGCGCGCCTTCAGTCACCAGGCCGACGTCGGCGACGAGGCGCAGGTGATCGCCATGGTCGCCACTGTCGTGCAGCGCTTCGGGGGCATCGACGTGCTGGTCAACAACGCCGGCATCGAGAAGCAGGTGCCCACCCTGGAGATGCCGCTGGACCTCTGGAACGCGGTGCTGCGCACCAACCTCACCGGCGCATTCCTCTGCCTGCGCGAGGCGGGCAAGCACATGGCCGAACAGAAGAGCGGGGTGATCGTCAACATGAGCTCGGTCCATGAGTTCATCCCCTGGCCCGGGTTCGCCCACTACTGCGCCAGCAAGGGGGGCATGAAGCTGCTCACCCAGACCGTGGCGCGGGAATGGGCCCCACTCGGCATCCGCTGCGTCAACGTCGCCCCCGGCGCGATCGCCACCCCGATCAACAACTTCGTGCTCGATGACCCCGAGGCCAAGCACATGGTGGAGGAGGAGATCCCGCTGGGCCGCTTCGGCCAGCCGGAAGAGATCGCCGGCGCGGTGGCCTGGGTGGCCAGTGACGCCGCCGCCTACGTGACCGGCACCACCCTGGTTGTGGACGGCGGCATGTCGACCTACCCGAAGTTCATCTGACAGGCGCCGGGTCTGGTTTGACGACTCGACCAGCCCGCTGCTAGGATCTCCGTTCGCGCCGCCGTGGCGACCGTGTATTCACGCGCAGTTCGTCGGGCTGCGCTGTTCATCTTCAAACGGAGTAGCGTGCCCACCATCCAGCAGTTGGTCCGCAAGGGTCGCAGGACCGCGGTCAAGAAGACCAAGGCGCCGGCGTTGCGGGGTTGTCCCCAGCGACGTGGCGTGTGCGTGCGCGTCTACACCACCACCCCGCGCAAGCCCAACTCGGCGCTGCGCAAGGTCTGCCGCGTCCGGCTGACCAGCAAGGTGGAGGTGACCGCCTACATCCCCGGCATCGGCCACAACCTCCAGGAGCACTCGGTGGTGCTGGTCCGCGGCGGCAAGGTGGCCGACCTCCCCGGGGTGCGCTACCACGTGGTCCGGGGCACGCTCGACACCGCCGGGACCAAGAACCGCAAGCAGGGGCGCAGCAAGTACGGCGCCAAGCGCGAGAAGGCGGC
Organism: Candidatus Dormiibacterota bacterium; assembly: GCA_036561525.1. Lineage (GTDB taxonomy): Bacteria > Chloroflexota > Dormibacteria > Aeolococcales > Aeolococcaceae > Aeolococcus. Next base: position 23,264 of record DATBPD010000060.1, read on the forward strand.
CAAATAAGATGCCCCGCCGCGCCCGGATCCAGAAACGGACCATCCTGCCCGACCCCATCTACGCCAACGCAGGGCTGGCCAAGTTCATCAACTGCGTGATGCTCGCCGGCAAGAAGAGCACCGCCGAGAAGATCGTCTACGACGCCTTCGAGAAGATCCGCCACTCGCAGCGCCGCGAGCCGCTCGACGTCTTCGACCAGGCGATGCGCAACGTCACCCCGGTGCTGGAGGTCAAGCCCAAACGCGTCGGTGGCGCCACCTACCAGGTGCCGGTGGAGATCCGCCACGACCGCCGCGCCGCGCTGGCGCGTCGCTGGATCATCCGCTACGCGCGGGCGCGCAACGGCAAGAGCATGGCCGACAACCTCGCCGGCGAGCTGATGGACGCCGCCAACGGGGTGGGCGCCTCGATCAAGCGCCGCGAGGACACCCACAAGATGGCCGAGTCGAACAAGGCCTTCAGCCACTTCCGCTACTAGACATGGCCATCGCAACCCGTGCGTTCCCGCTCGAGAGGACCCGCAACATCGGGATCATGGCCCACATCGACGCGGGCAAGACCACGACCACCGAGCGCGTCCTCTTCTACACGGGGCGCATCCACAAGATGGGCGAGGTGCACGAGGGGCTGGCGACCATGGATTGGATGGTCCAGGAGCAGGAGCGCGGCATCACCATCACCTCGGCAGCGACGGCTGCGGAATGGCGCGGCCATCGCATCAACATCATCGATACGCCCGGGCATGTGGACTTCACGATGGAGGTGGAGCGCAGCCTCCGCGTGCTCGACGGCGCCGTCGCGGTGTTCGACGCCGTGGCCGGGGTCGAGCCCCAGTCGGAGACGGTCTGGCGCCAGGCCGACCGCTACGACGTGCCCCGGATCTGCTTCATCAACAAGATGGACCGCGTCGGCGCCAACTTCTACGCGTCGGTGGACAGCATCCGCACGCGCCTCGGCGCCAACCCGGTGTGCGTCCAACTGCCCATCGGCGCGGAGGCGGATTTCCGGGGTGTCATCGACCTGGTGAAGCAGGAGGCGATCGTCTACACGGACGATCTCGGCACCACCAGCAGCCGCTCGGAGATCCCCGCCGACATGGTCGACAAGGTGGCCGAGTACCGGCACATCCTGCTCGAGGCGGTCGCCGAGTGCGACGACGAGCTGATGATCAAGTACCTCGACGGCGCCGAGCTGACCACCGCGGAGCTGATCCGCGGCATCCGCGCCGGCACCGTCGCCACCAAGATCGTCCCGGTCCTGTGCGGCAGCGCGCTCAAGAACAAGGGCGTGCAGCCGATGCTCGACGCGGTCGTCGACTTCCTGCCGTCGCCGCTTGACAAGCCGGCCATCGAGGGCCTGCGCAACGACAAGCTGGAGACGCGCCATGTCAGCGACGAGGATCCCTTCTCGGCGCTGGCCTTCAAGATCGCCACCGACCCGTTCGTCGGCAAGCTCACCTTCTTCCGCGTCTACAGCGGCGTGCTGCGCAGCGGCAGCTACGTGTACAACGCCACCAAGGGCGAGCGCGAGCGCGTCGGCCGGCTGCTGCAGATGCACGCCAACCACCGCGAGGAGATCGAGGAGGTGCGCGCCGGCGACATCGCCGCCGCCATCGGCCTGCGCAAGACCACCACCGGCGACACGCTCGCCGATGAGCGCCACCCGATCATCCTCGAGTCGATGAGCTTCCCCGAGCCCGTCATCTCCGTCGCCGTCGAGCCCAAGACCAAGGCCGACCAGGACAAGATGGGCATCGCGCTGCAGAAGCTGGCCGAGGAGGACCCGACGTTTCGGGTGCGCTCAGACGACGAGACCGGCCAGACCATCATCAGCGGGATGGGCGAGCTCCACCTCGAGATCATCGTCGACCGCATGCTCCGCGAGTTCAAGGTGGACGCCAACGTCGGCAAGCCACAGGTGGCCTACCGCGAGACGATCACCGCCAGGGCGCATGGCACCGGCCGCTTCGTTCGCCAGTCGGGGGGCCGCGGCCAGTACGGCCACGTCGAGCTCGAGCTCGAGCCCAACGAGACCGGCAAGGGATTCGAGTTCATCAACAAGATCGTCGGCGGCTCGGTGCCCAGGGAGTACATCGCGCCGACCGGGCGCGGCATCGAGGAGACGCTCAGCAACGGCGTGCTCGCCGGCTACCCGGTGGTCGACGTCAAGGTGACCCTGGTCGACGGCTCGTACCACGACGTCGACTCCAACGAGCAGGCCTTCTCGATCGCCGGCTCGATGGGTTTCAAGGACGGCATGCGCAAGGCCAAGCCGGTGCTGCTCGAGCCGATCATGAAGGTCGACGTCAGCATGCCCGAGGAATACATGGGCGACGTCATGGGCAACCTCTCAGGGCGGCGCGGCACCATCCTGGGCATGGAGGGACGCGGAACCTCGCAGATGGTGCATGCTCACGTGCCGCTTGCGTCGATGTTCGGCTACTCCACCGAGCTGCGGAGCATGACCCAGGGGCGCGCCACCTACTCGATGGAGTTCGACCACTACCAGGCTCTTCCCAACAGCATCGCGGAAGAGATCATCGCCAAGTCCAAGTCATAAGCAGCGGAGACAGCAGAGGCAGAGATGGCCAAGAAGAAGTACGACAGCAGCAAGCCCCACGTCAACGTCGGCACGATCGGCCACATCGACCACGGCAAGACCACGCTGACCGCGGCGATCACCAAGGTGCTCGCTGAGAAGGGTGGCGCGGAGTTCCGTTCGTTCGACTCGATCGACAACGCTCCCGAGGAGAAGGCGCGCGGCATCACCATCGCCACCGCGCACGTCGAGTACGAGACCGACAAACGCCACTACGCGCACGTCGACTGCCCGGGCCACGCTGACTACATCAAGAACATGATCACCGGCGCCGCCCAGATGGACGGCGCCATCCTGGTGGTGGCCGCCACCGACGGCCCCATGCCCCAGACCCGCGAGCACATCCTGCTCGCCTACCAGGTCGGCGTTCCCTACATCGTGGTGGCGCTGAACAAGGTCGACGCGGTCGACGACGAGGAGCTGCTCGAGCTGGTCGAGCTCGAGGTTCGTGAGCTGCTCAGCAAGTACAACTTCCCCGGCGACGACACCCCGATCGTGCGCGTCAGCGCGCTCAAGGCGCTCGAGGGCGACAAGGATGCGGCCGAGGGCATCGTCAAGCTGATGGACGCCGTGGACAGCTACATCCCGGTGCCCGAGCGCCCCGTCGACAAGCCGTTCATGATGCCGATCGAGGACGTGTTCTCGATCGAGGGTCGCGGCACCGTGGTCACCGGGCGCATCGAGCGCGGGGTCGTCAAGGTGAACGAGCCGGTGGAGATCGTCGGCATCAAGGACACCACCAAGACGGTGGTCACCGGCGTGGAGATGTTCCACAAGCTGCTCGATGCCGGCGAGGCGGGCATGAACGTCGGCTGCCTGATCCGCGGGGTCAAGCGCGAGGACGTCGAGCGCGGCCAGGTGCTGGCCAAGCCAGGCACGATCACCCCGCACACCAAGTTCAAGGCGCAGGTGTATGTGCTCAGCAAGGACGAGGGCGGCCGGCACACGCCGTTCTTCAACGGGTACCGTCCCCAGTTCTACATCCGCACCACCGATGTCACCGGCACCATCAGCCTGCCCGAGGGCCAGGAGATGTGCATGCCCGGTGACAACGTGGAGATGGGCATCGAGCTGATCACCCCGATCGCCGTCGAGGACGGGATGCGCTTCGCCATCCGCGAGGGTGGCCGCACCGTCGGCGCCGGCGCCGTCACCAGCATCGACAAGTAGGTTCACCAGGCAAAGGAATCGGTTTCACCTCATGGCACAGAAGATTCGCATCCGCCTGAAGGCATACGACCACAGGGTCCTGGACCAGGCCGCGTCGAAGATCGTCGACACGGCCACGAGGACAGGGACGCGCGTGGCCGGACCGGTTCCCCTGCCCACCACCATCAACAAGTACACCGTGGTGCGCGGGCCGTTCATCGACAAGGACTCGCGCGAGCAGTTCGAGATGCGCACCCACAAGCGCATCCTCGACATCCTCGACCCCAACCCCAAGGTCGTCGACGCCCTGATGCGCCTCAACATGCCCAGCGGGGTGAACATCGAGATCAAGCTCGGGGACCAGCGTGGCTAAGGGACTGCTGGCCCGCAAGGTGGGCATGACGCGCGTGTTCACCGAGCGCGGCACGGTGGTACCGGTCACCGTGCTCGAGTCTGACTCCTGCACGGTGGTGCAGCGCAAGACCACGGCCACCGACGGCTACGAGGCGGTGCAGATCGGCTTCGGCGAGATGGCGGCCAAGCGCGTCAACAAGCCGCTGACCGGCCACTTCAAGCGTGCCGGGGTGCGCCCGCTGCGCCGGCTCACCGAGGTGCGCGACGCCGGCGACGCCGAGGTCGGCAAGCGGCTGACCGTCGAGATGTTCAGCGCCGGCCAGCTGGTCGACGTCACCGGCACCAGCCAGGGCAAGGGTTTCTCGGGCACGGTCAAGCGCCACGGCTTCAGCCGCGGCCCGGTCAGCCACGGCTCGATGAACACCCGCCAACCAGGCTCGATCGGCTCGGTGGACGCGGCCCGCACCTTCAAGGGGGTGCGCATGTCCGGCCAGTTCGGCAACGTGCGCCGCACCGTGCGCCACCTCGAGGTGGTGCGCGTCGACGGCGAGCGTAACCTGCTGCTCGTCAAGGGCGCCGTTCCCGGTCACCGCAATGCGGTCGTGCTGATCCGGCCGAGTGACCGCGAGGAGACGCTGTAGTGGCGAGCGTCAGCGTCGTCGACCAGACCGGCACGGCCACCGGGGAACTGGAGCTGCCCGAGTCGATCTTCGGCGGCCCGGTCAACACCTCGGTGATGCACCAGGCGCTGCTGCGCCAGCTGGCCAACGCGCGCCAGGGCACGCACGACACCAAGAACCGCACCGAGGTGCGCGGCGGCGGCAAGAAGCCGTGGCGCCAGAAGGGAACCGGGCGGGCCCGCCAGGGTTCGATCCGCTCGCCGCAGTGGGCCGGCGGCGGCATCGTGTTCGGGCCGACGCCGCGGAGCTACCGGCAGGAGATGCCGCGCAAGCAGCGCCGCCTGGCCCTGCGCAGCGCGCTTGCCGCGCAGGCGCAGGACGGCCGCATCAGAGTTCTCGGCAGCTTCGAGCTCGACGCGCCGCACACCCGCGCGGTCGTCGACCTGCTCAGGAACATCGAGGCCGGGGCGCGCGTGCTCATGGTCCTCGGCTCGCACAACGAGTCGCTGGAGCGCAGCTCGCGCAACCTCCCCGAGGTCAAGGTCATCCTGGCCGCCAACCTCTCGGTGCGCGACCTGCTCAGCGCCGACACGGTGCTGATGACCGCCGACGCGCTCGAGCACGTCGCGGAGGCGTGGTCATGAGCATCGGCCGCACCGCCGAGCAGGCCGTCCTCGGGCCGGTGGTCAGCGAGAAGTCGTACGGAGCCATGGCGACCGGTCGCTACGCGTTCCGCTGCGCGCCGTGGGCGACCAAGATCGAGATCGGCCAGGCCATCGAGGAGCTCTTCGCCGCGCAGCAGATCACGGTCACCAAGGTGAACACGATCAACGTGCACGGCAAGGTGCGCCGCCGCTCGCGTGGGCGCACCCGCGTGGTCGGGCGCAGCCCCGATTGGAAGAAGGCCGTGGTCACCCTGGCCCCCGGCCAGAAGATCGACGGGCTCTTCGAGGGGGTGTGAGCTAGCGATGCCGATCAAGCGCTACAAGCCGACCAGCCCGGGCCGACGGTTCATGTCGGTCAGCAGCTTCGCGGAGGTCACCAAGAAGCAGCCGGAGAAGGCGCTGACCCAGCACCTGCCCAAGCACAGCGGGCGCAACAACAGCGGCAGCATCACCGTGCGCCACCGCGGCGGCGGGCACAAGAAGCTGTACCGGCTCGTCGACTTCAAACGCAACAAGCTCGACGTGCCCGGTCGCGTTGCCGCCATCGAGTACGACCCCAACCGCTCGGCGCGGATCGCGCTGATCCACTACGCGGACGGCGAGAAGCGCTACATCCTGGCGCCGCTCGGGCTGGCCGTCGGTGACGCGGTCATGGCCGGCCCCACGGCCGAGGTCAAACCCGGCCACAGCATGGCCCTGGCCAACCTGCCGCTCGGCACCACCATCCACAACATCGAGCTCAAGCTCGGCCGCGGCGGCCAGATGGTGCGCAGCGCCGGCGGCGCCGCCCAGCTGCTCGCCAAGGAGGGCGGTTTCGCCACCCTGCGCATGCCCAGCGGCGAGGTGCGCCGCGTCGACATCCGTTGCTCGGCGACGGTCGGCCAGGTGGGCAACGTCGACCACGAGAACGAGACCGTCGGCAAGGCGGGCAAGTCGCGGTGGCGCGGCTGGCGTCCGTCGGTGCGTGGCATGACCATGAACCCGTTCGATCACCCGCACGGCGGCGGCGAGGGCCGCAGCGGTGCCGGTGGCCACCCGCAGACGCCCTGGGGCAAGCCCGCGCTCGGCTATCGCACCCGTCACAACAAGTCGACCGATCGCATGATCGTGCGACGTCGCAAGAAGTAAGAGAAGCAAGAGAGAGATGAGCCGTTCCCTGAAGAAAGGTCCGTTCTGCGATGACCACCTGCTCAAAAAGGTGCAGCAGCTCAACCAGAGCCGCGAGAAGCGGATCATCAAGACGTGGTCGCGGCGCAGCGACGTGTTCCCGGACATGGTGGGGCACACCATCGCCGTGCACGACGGACGCAAGCACGTGCCCGTGTTCATCACCGAGACCATGGTCGGCCACAAGCTCGGCGAGTTCGCGGCCACGCGGCGCTACCGCGGCCACGGTCATCACACCGAGCGCAGCGCTTCGCTCAAGTAGGCAAGCAGAGGATATGGAAGTCGTCGCAACCGCCAAATGGATCCGCACCACCGCGCGCAAGGCGCGCCTGGTGACCGCCACCGTCGAGGGCCTGCCCGTGGCCGAGGCGCTGGTCATCCTTCGCTTCTTGCCGCGCGCCGCCGCCCACGACGTGGCCAACGTGATCAAGTCGGCCGCCGCCAACGCCGAGCACAACTACAACCTCGACGTCTCCACGCTGCGGGTCGCCCGCGTCGAGGTGGAGGCGGCCGCGATCATCAAGCGCTTCCGGCCCAAGCCGCGGGGCATGGCGGGCAGCATCTTCAAGCGCACCGCGCACCTGCGCGCCTTCGTCACCGACGACGAGCCGACCCCGCAGAAGCGGGTGCGCTCGAAGATCCGGATGCCGCGCACCGTGGTGACCGCGCCGTCCGCGGGTCCGTCGCGCGAGGCGCCGGCCTCGCGCCGCCGTCGCGGCGCTGCTGCGTCTGCCACCCCCGCCGCCGATGCGACCACGCCGCGCCGCCGCCGCGCCGCCGCCAAACCCGCCACAGCCGCGCCGGCGCCTGGCGTCGAGGAGACCGCAGCGGCGGCCGTCGTCGAGGAGCCGCAGCCCGCGGTGGCAGACGCAGAGAACAAGCCGGCCACGGACGCCGGCGACTGGGAGACCGTCTAATGGGTCAGAAAGTCCACCCCATCGGCTTCCGGCTGGGCGTGTACCGCAACTGGGACGCACGCTGGTACGCGGACAAGGACTACACCGCGCTCCTTCACGAGGACATCGCGATCCGCCGGCTGATCGGCGGCCGCCTGCGCAACGCTGGCGTGGCCCGGATCGAGACCGAGCGTCGCGGCAATGAGCTGACCGTGACCATCCAGACCGCCAAGCCGGGCATCGTGATCGGCAAGCAGGGTGCGTCCGTCGACGCGCTGCGCGACGAGCTGGAGAAGATCACCGGCAAGAAGGTGCGGGTGACCATCCACGAGATCAAGACCCCCGAGCTCGACGCCAAGCTTGTCGCCGAGAACGTGGCCTCGCAGCTGGAGAAGCGGATCGCGTTCCGGCGCGCGCTCAAGCAGACGCTGCTGCGCTCGATGCGCGCCGGCGCCAAGGGCGTGAAGATCCAGGTCAGCGGCCGCCTCGGCGGCGCCGAGATGTCGCGCCGGGAGTGGGACCGCGGCGGCCGCGTGCCGCTGCACACCCTGCGCGCCAACATCGACTACGGCCAGTCCGAGGCGCGCACCACGTTCGGGCGCATCGGTGTCCAGGCATGGATCTACAAGGGCGACTTCGTCACCGCCACCGGTGAGCCGATCAGCGGCACCGCCGTGCGCGAGGCCGACGACGAGAGCACCGAGTCGCTGGAGCGCGCTCCAGCCGTCACTGCCGAGATGCCGGCGCGCACCCGCACCGCCGCAGCCACCGCCGTGGCCGAGCCGGAGCCGGTGGCGGCGCTGGTTGTCGAGGAGTCACCGGTGCCGGTCGGCATCGAACCGGCCGGCGAGGTGGCGGACGCCGACGTGGACGCTGACACCGACGTGGACACCGATGCGGACACCGATGCCGACGATGATGTCGTCGCCGCCGGCGTGGTCCCCGACGACACCGAGAAGGTCCAGAAGCTGGCCTCAAAGCGCAAGGCCCCGGCCGCGGCCAGGAAGCCGGCGGGACGCGCTCCGGCCAAGCCTGCCGCCGCGCGCAAGCCGGTCCCCCGCAAGCCGTCGGGCGCCGCATCCGCGGGCTCCGCGGGCGAGGAGGAATAGCGCTGTGCTCATGCCCAAGCGGACCAAGCACCGCAAGATGCACCGCGGTCGTCGCCGCGGTGTTGCCCAGCGCGGCAACAAGATCTCCTTCGGCACCTTCGGGCTCCAGGCGATGGGCGTGTGCTGGATGACCAACCGCCAGATCGAGGCTGCCCGGCGTGCCATGACCCGCCACGTCAAGCGCGGCGGCAAGATCTGGATCCGCGTCTTCCCCGACCACGTCATCACCAAGAAGCCCGCCGAGACCCGGATGGGCAGTGGCAAGGGCCAGCCCGAGGGCTGGGTGGCCGTGGTCAAGCCGGGGCGGATGCTCTTCGAGATGTCCGGGGTGTCGGCCGAGGTCGCCAAGGAGGCGATGCGCCTGGCCGCCCACAAGCTGCCGATCCGCACCAGGTTCGTGGTCCGCGAGGAGCCCGGCGCGACAGCGCCCGAGGAGCAGGAAGAGGAGGTGAGCGCATGACCGCGCGCGCCATCGCCCTCGACAACCTCCGCGCTCTGAGCGACGAGGAGCTCGTCGCCCACCTGCGCGAGCAGCGCGGCCAGCTCTTCCAGGTGCGCCTCCAGCAGACCATCGGGCAGGTGGAGAACCACCGCCAGATCCGAGCCATCCGCAGGGAGATCGCCCGCACCATGACGGTGCAGGTGGAGTACCGGCTCGCCGCCGAGCGGGGTGAGCCGGTTCGCAAAGCCGCACCCGTGGCCACGCCGGCGCGCCGCGGTCGTCGCGCCGCTGCCGTCGTCGAGCCCGCGGCGGAGCCTGCGCCGGCGCGCAGCCGCCGATCACGCGCCGCGGCGCAGCCCGTCGCCGAGGAGCCCGTCGCCGAGGAGCCCGTCGCCAAGGAGCCGGTCGCCGAGGAGCCTGCGCTCGACGCGGTCAGCGACATCGAGGTCGAGCGCCTCGAGCCCGCCACCACCGACACCGCCACAACCGGCGCCGCCGCGGCCGCCGACGATGACGAGGAAGAGACACAGAGATGAGCACCCAGCCAGAGCCCGCCGCGACCCGGGCACGCCGCAAGACGCGCGAGGGCGTCGTGGTCAGCGACAAGATGGAGAAGACCCGCATCGTGCTCGTCCAGGAGCAGAAGCCGCACGCCCTCTACAAGAAGGTGGTGCGCATCAACCGGCGCTTCAAGGTGCATGACGAGACCAACCAGAGTGGGGTGGGCGACCGGGTGCGCATCACCGAGACCCGCCCCCTCTCCAAGGAGAAGCGGTGGCGGCTCGCCGCCGTCCTCGAGAAGGCCAAGTAGGTGATCCAGCAGGAATCCGTCCTCAAGGTCGCGGACAACAGCGGGGCTCGCGAGATCCTCTGCATCCGCGTGCTCGGGGGCAGCTATCGCAAGTACGCATCGGTCGGGGACGTGATCATCGGCACGGTGAAGGTGGCGCAGCCCAATGCCCAGGTGAAGAAGGGCGACGTGGTGCGCGCCGTGGTGGTGCGCACCGTCAAGGAGTACCACCGCCCCGACGGCAGCAACATCCGCTTCGACGAGAACGCCGCCGTGCTCATCCAGCCCAACAACAGCCCGCGCGGCACGCGCATCTTCGGCCCCGTCGCCCGGGAATTGCGCGAGCGCAACTTCATGAAGATAGTGAGCCTGGCTCCGGAGGTGCTGTGAGGTGACTGCCAAGGCGCAGCGACGCATCCGTGTCGCGCTCAAGCACCGCGGCTGGGCCCGAGGTCGCGCCCGGCTGCTCGACATCCGCGCCGGCGACACCGTCGAGGTGATCGCGGGCAAGGACAAGGGCAAGCGCGGCGTGGTGGTGCGCACCATCCCGACCAACCAGCGCATCGTCGTCGAGGGCATCAACCGCCTGAAGCGGCACACCAAGTCGGGCGTGGCCGGCAACATCCAGGGCGGCATCATCGACTTCAACGCGCCGATCAACTACAGCAACGTGCTGCTGGTCTGCAACCGCTGCGACAAGCCGACCCGCATCTCGCGCGTCAAGCAGGAGGACGGCAGCCTGCCGATCGTGTGCAAGCAATGCGGCGAGATGTACGTGAGGAACGAGAGCTGATGGCAACCGCGGTCGCCGACCTGCCCCGCCTGCGCCAGCGCTACCAGGACGAGATCGTGCCGGCGTTGGTGCGCGACTTCCGCTACCGAAATGCCATGCAGGTGCCGCGCGTCGAGAAGCTGGTGGTCAACATCGGCCTGGGTGAGGCGATCCAGAACGGACGCGCCATCGACGCCGCGATCAACGACGTCAAGACCATCACCGGCCAGTCGCCGATCACCATCCGGGCCAAGAGGTCGGTGGCGGCGTTCAAGCTGCGCGAGGGGATGCCCATCGGCGTCAAGGTGACCCTGCGCGGCCGGCGCATGTGGGAGTTCCTCGACAAGCTGATCAGCGTCACCCTGCCCCGCATCCGCGACTTCCGCGGCATCGATCCCAAGGGATTCGACGGCCACGGCAACTACACGCTCGGGCTGCGCGAGCAACTGGTCTTCCCGGAGATCGACTTCGACAAGATCGACAAGCTGCGCGGGCTCGAGGTCTGCATCGTCACCACCGCCCGCACCGACGACGAGGGCCGCGCCCTGCTCGGGGCCTGCGGGATGCCCTTCCGCAAACCAGGACAGCAACAGTGAACACAACGCCGCGCGCGTCCGGGGACACCTCCGGATACGGCGTGGAGAGGTAGCAAGTGGCCAAGAAATCGTTGATCGCCAAGTCGCTGCGCCCGGCGAAGTTCGCCGTCCAGCAGCACAACCGCTGCGGGGTGTGCGGGCGTCCGCGCGCCTTCATGCGCAAGTACGGGATGTGCCGCATCTGCTTCCGGGGCATGGCCTCGCAGGGGCAGATCCCCGGCGTCAAGAAGAGCTCCTGGTAGACGGCCATGATGAGTGACACGATCGCCGACATGCTCACGCGCATTCGCAACGCCAACGCGGCCAATCACCACACCGTCGCCATCCCGGCGTCGAAGATGAAGGTGGAGATCGCCCGCGTCCTCGCCGCCGAGGGATTCGTCGACAGCTTCAGCGTCGACGGCGAGGTGCCGATGCAACTCCTCACCATCACGCTGAAGCCGCGCACGCCGCGCGGCCGCGCGCTGTCCGGGCTGCGGCGCATCAGCCGGCCAGGACTGCGCGTCTACGCACGCAAGAGCGAGATTCCCCGCGTTCTCGGTGGTCTCGGCATCGCCATCATCTCCACCTCGCACGGTCTGATGACCGGCCAGGCGGCGCAGCGCGCCGGCCTCGGTGGCGAGGTGGTGGCGTACGTCTGGTAGTTCGCCATGTCGAGAATCGGAAAGCTTCCCATCCCGCTGCCGGACGGCGTCGACGTCACCGTCACGGGCAGCCACGTCACCGTCACCGGGGGCCGCGGCACGCTGGAGCGCAGCCTGCCCCCGGCGATGATCGTGACCGTCGACGGGAGCGTCATCACCGTGGCCCGACCCACCGACACGACCACGCACCGGGCCATGCACGGGCTGACCCGCACGCTCGTGGCCAACATGGTCGAGGGCGTCAGCACCGGCTTCGTGCGCTGGCTCGACCTCGTCGGCGTGGGCTTCCGCGCCGCCAAGCAGGGCGGTGACCTGGTGCTCACCCTGGGCTACTCGCACCCGATCCGTTACACGCCGCCGGACGGGGTGGCCATCGAGGTGCCCACGCCGACGTCGATCAGCGTCAGCGGCACCAACAAGGAAGTGGTCGGCCAGGTGGCGGCCAAGATCCGCTCATTCCGCAAGCCCGAGCCGTACAAGGGCAAGGGCGTGATGTACCGCGGCGAGGTCATCAAGCGCAAGGCGGGCAAATCCGGCAAGGCCGGGAAGGCGAAGTAGTCATGCACACCAAGTTCGACCGTCGCGCCGCCCGCGACCGCCGCCACCGCCGGGTTCGCAAGAACGTCCACGGCGCCGCCGCGCGTCCGCGCCTGGCGGTGTTCCGCAGCCTCAACCACATCGTGGTGCAGCTGATCGACGACAGCGCCGGCCGCACCCTGGCAGCCGCGTCGACCCACGAGGCCGACGTGCGCAAGGAGCTGGCCGGCAAGGGCAACGCGGCGGTGGCCGGCGCCGCGGTGGTGGGCCGGGTGATCGCCGAGCGGGCGGTCAGCGCCGGCGTCACCAGGGTGGTGTTCGACCGCGGCGGGTACCTCTACCACGGCCGGGTCAAGGCCCTCGCCGAAGCTGCCCGCGAAGCGGGACTGGAGTTCTAGACATGGCCATGCGCATGGACCGGCGCGACGACCGCGCCAGCGACCTGCAGGAAAAGATCGTCTCGCTCAACCGCGTTGCCAAGGTGGTCAAGGGCGGGCGGCGATTCTCGTTCAGCGCGCTCGTCGTCGTCGGTGACGGCGCCGGTCGCGTCGGCGCCGGCCTGGGCAAGGCGGGCGAGGTGCCCGACGCCATCCGCAAGGGGGTCGACGACGCCAAGAAGAACATGATCAGCGTGCCGATGGTGGGCAGCACCATCCCGCACGAGGTGCACTACAAGCTCGGCGCCGCCAAGGTGCTGCTCAAGCCCGCCGTGCCCGGGACCGGGGTCATCAGCGGCAGCTCGATGCGAGCCGTCGTCGAGGCGGCCGGCATCCACGACATCCTCACCAAGTCGCTGGGCACCGACAACCCGATCAACGTGGTGCGCGCCACCATCGCCGCGCTGGCGAGCATGCGCACCCTGCGTGAGGTTGCCGAGCTGCGCGGCCGCACCCCTGAGCAGCTGGTGGGGCGCAAGCGCGCCGCCCACATGCTCGGCGAGGATCTGGCGGTGTCCGCAGCCGAGGCGGTGAGCTCGTGAGCACGCTGCGGGTGACCTATCGCAAGAGCAAGATCGGCTACGCCGCGGACCAGAAGGCGACACTCGCTGCGCTGGGGTTGCGCAAGCTCAACCACAGCGTCGACCACAAGAACACGTCGTCGATCCGCGGCATGGTCCACAAGGTGCGCCACCTGGTGAGCGTCGACGGCATCCCGGCGGACACGCCGGAGGGGATGGCCGTGCTCGCCGCCGGGGCGGCTGCGGAGAAGAGCGCGTGAAACTGCATGAGCTGAAGCCCGCACCGGGCAGTCGCAAGAAGCGCACCCGAGTCGGCCGGGGAATCTCTGCCGGGCAGGGCAAGACCTCGGGCCGCGGCATGAAGGGCCAGGGCTCGCGCGAGAGCAACAGCGTCCCCAAGGGGTTCGAGGGCGGCCAGATGAAGGCCTCGATGCGCCTGCCCAAGTTGCGCGGGTTCCACAACCGCTTCCGCAAGGAGTACGCGGTGGTCAACCTCAGCAAGCTCAACCGCTTCGCCAAAGACTCCATCGTCGACGGCGCCGCGCTGGCCGCGGCAGGCCTGGTCAGAGGCGCGGAGAAGCCGGTGAAGCTGCTCGCCGCCGGCCGTGTGCGGGTGGCGGTGCAGGTGCGTGTGCACCGCGCTTCGGCCGCGGCGCAGAAGGCGGTCGCGGCGGCCGGTGGCCGCGTCGACCTGCTCGAGGAGCCCGCCCCGCCGGATGTCCAGGCCACCGACCGCGCTGCCGCGCGCGCCGCCGGCCGCGCTTCGGCGCGCGCCGCCGCCGCAGACGCACGCGCGGCTGAGCCCGTCGACACCGCCCCAGCCGCGGTCACCGAGCCCGACGACACACCGACGCCCGCGGAGCAAACCGCTGACAGCGAGGAGGAGCCGCAGGCGTGAACCTGCTGCAGGCCCTGGGCCAGGCGATGCGCATCCCCGAGCTGCGGCGCAAGCTGGTGATCACCATCGGCCTGGTGCTCGCGTTCAGGGTGCTTGCCAACATCTCGATCCCGGGCGCCTCTCCGGCCGCGCTGCAGGCGCTGTTCAGCAGCAACTCGCTGCTTGGCCTCTTCAACCTCGTCGGCGGCGGCGGCCTGCAGCGCTTCACCATCGTTGCCGAAGGGCTGAATCCGTACATCAACGCGACCATCATCATGCAGCTGATGACCGTGGTCTCCATCCGGCTCAAGGAGCTGAGCAAGGAGGGTGAGCAGGGCCGCAAGAAGATCACGCGCTACACGCGCTGGCTGACCATCCCGCTGGCTGCGCTGCAGGGTTGGGGCTTCCTGGCGCTGTTCACCAACACCAACGCGGTGACCGTCAACGGTGTGCCCCAGGCGATCATCCCCAACGCCACCACCGCCCAGGAGATCGGCATCGTGCTGACCCTGACCGCGGGCACGATCATCGCCATGTGGCTTGGGGAGTTGATCACCGAGTACGGCGTGGGCAACGGCGTATCGCTGATCATCTTCACCGGCATCATCGCCAGGCTGATCCCGTCGATTGGCGACTACAGCACCACCGGCGGCACCCACATCATCCAGATCCTCGGGGTGGCGGTGATCGCTCTGGTGGTGACGGCGGGGATCATCGGCGTGCAGCAGGCGCAGCGGAAGATCCCCGTGCAGTCAGCGCAGCGGGTGCTCAACCCGCGCACCGGGGCGGCGGCTCAGGGGCGGCGCAACTTCCTGCCGCTGCGCATCAACACCGCCGGCGTCATCCCCATCATCTTCGCGCTGTCGATCATGTTCTTCCCAACCATCTTCGCCAACCTCTTCGCCAGCGCCGGCGGCTTCGTGGGCAGCGCCTCGGCGTGGATCACGGCCAACTGGCAACCCAACGGGCCCAAGTGGTACATCAACATCGCCTACAACGGCATCTACTTCCTGCTCATCCTCGGCTTCACCTACTTCTATACGGCGGTCGTCTTCGACCCCAACGATGTCGCCGAGAACCTCAAGAAGCAGTCGACGTTCATCCCCGGGATCAGACCGGGGCGAAGCACCGCGGAGTACCTGGGGCGGGTGATGGGCCGAATAACCCTGGCGGGGGCCCTGTTCCTCGCCATCATCACCGTGGTGCTGCCGCTGTTCACGGCGTTCGCAACCCGCGCCGACCCGACCAGCCTCTACCTCGGTGGAACCGCGATCCTCATCGTCGTGGGCGTGGCGCTCGACACCATGAAGCAGATCGAGACCCAGCTGCTGATGCGCCAGTACAAGGGCTTCATCCGGTGATCGCGGTTCTCTTCGGTCCGCCCGGCAGCGGCAAGGGGACGCAGGCCTCGATCATCTCCGAGCGCTTCGGCCTGCCCCACATCAGCACCGGCCAGATGCTCCGCGACGAGGCCGACGCCGGCACCGAGCTTGGCCGCGAGGTGGGGCCGGTCATGGCCACGGGTGGGCTCATCCCCGACGAGACCATGGTCAAGGTCATCGAGCACCGCCTGGCCCAGCCCGATGCCGAGGCAGGCGTCCTGCTCGACGGCTTCCCCCGCACCGTGCCGCAGGCCAGGGAGCTCGACGAGATGCTGGAGCGGACCGGTCGCGAGATCGGGGTTGTGCTGTTCTTCGACGTGCCTGAGGCCGAGCTGGTCCGGCGCATCGCCCACCGCGCCGAGCTCGACCACCGTGCCGACGACACCCCGGAAGCGTTCATCCAGCGCATGCGCGAGTACGAGGCCAAGACGGCGCCGGTGGTCGGGTACTACGAGGACCGTGGCACCCGCATCGAGTACGTCAACGGCAACGCGCCCATCGACGTCGTGACCGGTTCGATCGTCACCATCTTCGGACCCAACGGGAACCCCGACGGCGCCGCCCAGGGCGAGGTGGCCTGATGGCCGGCGCCTTCCGCCTCAAGCGGCCCGAGGAGATCGAGAAGATGCGCGCCTCGGGGAAGATCCTCGGGGCCTGCCTGGCCCACCTCGCCGCCGAGGTGCGCGACGGCATCACCACGCTCGACCTCGACCGCCAGGCGGACACGTTCATCCGCGACCACGGCTGCATCCCCGGCTTCCTCGGCTATCAGGGCTTCCCCAACTCGCTGTGCGTCTCGGTCAACGACGAGGTGGTGCACGGCATTCCCGGGCCGCGGGTGATCAGCGACGGTGACCTGGTGTCGCTGGACTGCGGGCTGATCCTCGACGGCTGGTGGGCCGACAGCGGGCTCTCGGTGGCCTGTGGCGTGGCCAGCGCTGAGGTGAACGCCCTGATCGAGGTCACCCGGGAGGCGCTGGAGCGGGGCATCGCCCAGGCGCGCCCGGGCAACCACATCGGCGACATCGGGCACGCCGTGCAGACCTACGCGCAGGCGCACGGCTATTCGCTGGTGCGCGAGTACGTCGGCCACGGCATCGGTCGCAACATGCACGAGGCCCCGCAGGTGCCCAACTACGGCGAGCCGGGAACCGGCAACGAGCTCAAGCCCGGCTACGTGCTGGCCATCGAGCCGATGGTCAACCTCGGCGGCGCCCAGGTGCGCGTCCTCGACGACGACTGGACCGTGGCGACCGTGGACGGACGGCTCTCCTGCTACTTCGAGCACACCGTGGCGATCACCGAGAACGGGCCCGAGGTTCTGACGCTCCGTCCCGCCCACGCGGCGGTGGGGTGAATTTGCCGTGTCAGCAGGCCATTCCGTATACTCGTTGGTTGCGGCTGCCAACCAGCCAGATTCGGCACGCCTCTGCGAGAGACGTGGCTGAGCCCCTGATCGGGAGGGTCATCGAGCCCCTTCCCGACGCGCTCTACCGGGTTGAACTGGACAACGGCCACAGGGTTCTCTGCCATCCGGCCGGAAAGGCGCGCCTCCAGGCGGTCCGCATCCTGCCGGGCGACAGGGTCAAGGTCGAGCTCAGCGCCGCCGATCCCGGTCGGGGACGCATCCTCCAACGACTCGCATAGCCAGCAACAACGACAGCAGGAAAAGGACAGCAGAACGCGATGAAGGTCAGGGCCTCGGTCAAGAAGATGTGTGACCGCTGCAAGATCATCAAGAGGCACGGTGCTGTCCGGGTCATCTGCGAGAACGCCAAACACAAGCAGCGACAGGGGTAGACGGCAGAAGTGGCACGTATCGCCGGCGTCGACATTCCACGCGACAAGCGCATCGAGGTGGCGCTGACGTACATCTTCGGCATCGGCCCGACGACGTCGCGGCGGCTGCTGCAGCTCGCCCAGATCTCACCGGACATCCGCACCCGCGAGCTCACCGACACCCAGGTCAGCAAGCTGCGTGACCTGATCTCCCAGCAGCTCCAGGGCCGCGTCGAGGGCGATCTGCGCCGCCAGATCGCCCTCAACATCAAGCGGCTGATGGAGATCGGCACCTATCGGGGCCTGCGCCATCGCCGCGGCCTGCCGGTGCGCGGCCAGCGCACCCGCACCAACGCGCGGACCCGGCGCGGTCCCAAGAAGACGGTCGGCGTGCGCCGCAAGAAGAAGTAGGCAGGGATGGCAAAGAAGAAGAAGGTCGTCCGAACCCGGCGCCGCGAGCGCAAGAACGTCGCCGTGGGCCACGCCCACGTGCTGGCGACCTTCAACAACACCATCGTCAGCCTCACCGACCCGCAGGGCAACGTGCTCGCCTGGGGATCGGCCGGCGGCCAGGGCTTCAAGGGCTCGCGCAAGAGCACGCCGTATGCCGCCCAGATCACGGCCGATGGCGCCGCCCGACGGGCCATGGAGCACGGCCTCAAGAGCATCGAGATCTACGTCAAGGGACCGGGGGCCGGCCGCGAGGCCGCCATCCGCAGCCTCCAGGCCTCGGGCCTCGAGGTGACCGCGATCACCGACGTCACCCCCATCCCGCACAACGGTTGCCGCCCTCCCAAGCGGCGCCGCGTCTAGGACTTTCATGGCCAATCAAGCCGGACCCGTCTGCCGCCTCTGCCGCCGCGAGGGCACCAAGCTCTTCCTCAAGGGCAGCAAGTGCCTGACCAACTGCACCTTCGACAAGCGCAACGCGCTTCTCCCGGGGCAGCACGGCCTGGCGCGCCGCCGCAAGACCAGCGACTACGGCATCCAGCTGCGGGCCAAGCAGCGCGCCCGCCGCCAGTACGGCGTGCTCGAGGCCCAGTTCCGCACCTACTTCGCCCGCGCCGAGCGCAGCACCGGGGTCACCGGCACGGTGCTGCTCCAGCAGCTCGAGCGGCGCATCGACAACGTCGTCTACCGGCTCGGCCTGGCGGCGTCGCGCCGCGAGGCGCGCCAGCTGGTGTCGCACCGCCACTTCACCCTCAACGGCAAGGTCATCAACGTGGCCTCCGCTCAGGTCCGGCCGGGGGACGTGGTCGAGGTGCGTGAGCGCAGCCGCAAGCTGCCGCCGATCAGCAACGCCCGCGAGTTGGTGGCGGGACGCACCATCCCGGACTGGCTCACCCTCGACGAGGCGGCGCTCAAGGGCACCGTCGTCCGCCTGCCCGAGCGCCACGAGATGGAGCAGACGATTGACGAGCAGCTCGTCGTGGAATTCTACAGTCGATGAGTCTTTCCCGAATTCATCCCCGGAGCGACGGCTCCCAGTAACCCCAATGCATGGCGCAGCGGACGCGCGACGCCAGCACGCTTGTGAGGCACCCCCTTCCTATGGTTGACACGATCGCCGCCCCCGCCGTCCGTGAAGTCGAAAGCGGTATCGATTACGGCAAGTTCGAGATCGAGCCGCTCCAGCCCGGCTTCGGCACCACCCTGGGCAATTCGCTGCGCCGCGTCCTGCTCTCGTCGCTCAACGGCGCCGCCATCACCTCGGTCTCGATCGACGGCGTGGCCCACGAGTTCTCCGCGATCCCCAACGTCAAGGAGGACGTCACCGAGATCCTCCTCAACATCAAGGAGATCAACGTGGTCTCGCACAGCGACGAGCCGGTGCGGATCACGCTCGACGTGCGCGGCCCCCGCGAGGTCACCGCAGGCGACATCACCACCACCAGCGACGTCGAGATCCGCAACCCCGACGTGCACATCTGCACGCTGGACGGGCCCAAGTCGCAGCTGCGCATGGACCTCACCGTGGAGCGCGGCAAAGGTTACGTCACCGCCGAGCGGAACAAGCGCGAGGGCCAGCCCATCGGGGTCATCCCGATCGACGCCATCTTCACCCCGGTGCGCCGCGCCAACTTCACCATCGAGAAGACCCGCGTCGGCCAGGAGACCGAGTGGGACAAGCTGGTCGTGGAGGTGTGGACCGACAGCACCCTGAGCCCGGTGGACGCGGTCAGCCAGGCGGCGGCGCTGTTCACCCAGCACCTCGACCTCTTCGTGCGCTTCGGCGACAACCTCGCTGTGCCGCCGCAGAGCCAGAAGCGCGGCAACGACCTGCCCAGCCGGCTCGCCGACACCCCGATCGAGGACCTCGAGCTCAGCGTCCGCGCGCTCAACTGCCTCAAGGCCAACGACGTCACCAAGGTCGGCCAGCTGGTGGCGATGCGCCAGGAGGACCTGCTCACCCTGCGCAACTTCGGCGCCAAGTCGCTCGACGAGATCAAGGAGAAGCTGGTGGAGCGCCAGATGGTGACCCCCGAGGAGCTGGAGACCCTGTTCCAGCCCGGCGGCCGGTAGGAGCCGATGCGTCACCGCCGCGCCGGGCGCAAGTTCGGCCGCACCGCCGCGCATCGCCAGGCGATGACCCGCAACCAGGTCACCGCGCTGCTCCGGCACGGTCGCATCCAGACCACCGAGGCGCGCGCCAAGGAGCTGCGTCGCTGGGTGGAGCGGGTGATCACCACCGCCAAGCCTGACGACCTGCATGCCCGCCGCCAGGTGGCGCTGTACGTGCGCGACCGCGAGGTGAGCGCCCGCCTGTTCACCACCCTGGTGCCGCGTTTCAAGGAGCGCCCCGGCGGTTACACGCGGATCATCCACGTCGGCCCGCGCCCAGGCGACGCCGCGCCGATGGCGATCATCGAGCTGGTCGACTGACGCGATGACGTTGATGCGGCTGGTGCTCGAGTATGACGGCACGGATTTCCACGGCTGGCAGTCGCAGCCGGCTGTCCGCACCGTCGAGGGCGTGCTGCGCGACGCCCTGCGGCGGGTCACCACCGAGACCCCAGCGCTGACCGCGGCCGGTCGCACCGACGCCGGCGCCCACTCGCACGGCCAGGTGGTCGGCGTGCAGCTGCACCGCGACTGGGAGCCGGCGCGCCTGTCGACGGCGCTCAACGCCGTGCTGCCGCAGGACGTCGCCGTGCGCGAGGCGGCGATCGCGCCGCCGGCCTTCCACGCCCGTTTCGACGCGCTCAGCCGCACCTACCGATACCTGGTGACGTCGCGCGCCGAGCGCAGCCCGCTGATGCGGCGCTACGCGTGGCAGGTCAGCGGCGACCTCGACTGCGACGCCATGCGCCGCGCCGCCGCGATGCTGCGTGGCACGCACGACTTCGGCGCGTTCGGCCGTTCGCCGCGACCCGGTGGCGGCACGGTGCGCACCATCGACCGCATCTGCCTCTACCGCACCACGCTGCTCGACGACGAGCGCACCCCGGTGCTGGGCATCGAGGTGAGCGCCGATGCCTTCCTCTACGGCATGATGCGCGGCATCGCCGGTGCGCTGGTGGCCGTGGGCCGCGGGCGGATCAGCGTCGACGACCTCGCCGGGATGATCGCCGACCCCACGCGGCCGCGGACGGTCACAGCAGCTCCCGCGCGGGGCCTGCACCAGTGGACCGTGACCTACCCGGCGGCGCCAGCTGTGGAGACCAGCGCATGAGCCAGAGCCAGACGCAGACGAGCCAGCGGACCTACACCGCCAAGCCCGGGACCCTGTCCGACACGTGGTACCTGGTCGACGCCCGCGGCCAGACGCTGGGACGCCTGGCTGTCAACATCGCCCGGATCCTGCGCGGCAAGCATCGTCCGCAGTTCACCCCGCACCTCAACACCGGTGAGCACGTGGTGGTGATCAACGCGCGCGACATCGTGGTCACCGGGCGCAAGCGCACCCTCAAGGTTTACGACCGGTACTCCGGCTACCCCAGCGGGCGCCACGAGCGCACCTACGAGGAGCAGATGGAGCGCGACCCCACGTACCCGCTGACGCACGCGGTGCGCGGCATGCTCCAGCACAACACCCTTGGCGCCGACATGCTCAAGCGGTTGCGCGTCTACGCGGGATCGGAGCATCACCACGCCGCCCAGAAGCCCCAGCCGATCAGCTTCGGCGAACTCGGAGAGATCAAGGTTGCCAGCAGCTAGCGAGCACTACTTCTACGCCACCGGCCGCCGCAAGACGTCGGTTGCGCGGGTGCGCCTGGCGCCCGGCGACGGCATCCTGGTCATCAACGGGCGTTCGCCCAGCGAGTACTTCGGCCGGCGCGACCTCGAGACGGTGGTCACCCAGCCGCTGCGCATCACCGACAACCTGGGCCGCTTCGTGGCCTCGATCAAGGTCGACGGCGGCGGTGTGTCCGGCCAGGCCGGGGCCATCTGCCACGGCATCGCCAGGGCGCTCGTGGTCGCCGACGAGGAGCTGCGCCCGGTGCTCAAGAAGGCCGGCCTGCTGACCCGCGACCCGCGTGCGAAGGAACGCAAGAAGTACGGCCTGAAGCGCGCCCGCAAGGCACCTCAGTACACGAAGAGATAGTCCGACGGGGAGCAGTCTCCCCTTCAGAAGTCGCCTACTCCCAGCGGAAGTAGCGAACCGCCACGTACGCAAAGACGAGCGTGTAGCCAACCAGGGCCACGAGGATCGTCAACGGCGGTGTCTCACCAAACATCGAATAGAGAAGAGCCCGCACGGCTGCACCGCTCGGCGAATACAACAGGATGACCTGCAGAGGTCCACCGACCACGTCGGGCTGCACCCACAGGCCCGACAGGAACAGGAGAGCGAAAAAGAGCACACCACCGACAATGCTGGCCGCGCTCTGTGTGGGAACCAACGCGACGACAACCAAGCCTATCGAGAAGATCTCCGCAATGGCGAGTACGACGGAGAGGATGAAGAACGGGATATCAACGCTGACTGGCGCACCGAAGATCACCGAGCCGCCAACAATGGCGATGACGATGGCCACCGCAGCAAGCACCAGGTCAAGGATCAGTTGCGCTCCGAGCAGTAGCGACGGGTGCACCGGAGTCGTGGAGATCCGTCTCAGCCACCCGATCTCACGATCCCTCACCAGCGTGTTGGGAAGGGAGATGGCAATGCCGATGAACGAGATGACCATGATGACCGGGATGTAGAGATCGATCACCGTCAGGCCGGTGCCGCCGACGTTCCCCGCGACGTTCCCGCTGATGAAACCGAAAACGATCAGCAGGATCGCCGGAAGACCGACGCCGACACCAAGAGCGTACGGCTCACGGAGAGAGAGCTTCGCCTGCACCTTGAGCAACGCGGCGAGCTGAGCACGCGACCGGCGGCTGCGTACTCCACCCAGGCTCGGCGTCACACCTGGACCCCTTCGGATACCGTCGACGCGGTGTCCCTGGTCAGCCTGACGAACGCGTCATCGAGATTTCCACGTCTTGCCTCGAGCTCCGACACCGTGACTCCCTTGGCGGCGAGCGCATTGATCAGCGAGGCGGCCAGATCCCCTGTCCCCGTGACCGTCACATTGCGTTCTTTTCGCTCCACCTCCTGCACACCGTGAACGGCGTACAGCGCCGCGTCGTCCACGGGGTGTGATGGGATAAAACGCACTCTGCTCACCCCTGCTCGAGCGGCGATCGCTTCGGGAGTGTCCAGGACTCTGAGGCCTCCCCCGATAATCAGCGCCAGGCGGTCGCAGAGGGTCTCGGCCTCATCCATGAAGTGGGTGACGAGGATCACGGTGACGCCACGGTCCCTCATTCGCTCAATCAGCGCCCAGGTGTCTCGCCGTGCCTCGGGATCGAGCCCGGTGGTCAGCTCGTCCAGGATGGCGATCTTGGGATTCCCCACCAACGCCAGCGCAATGGACATGCGTTGCTTCTGGCCGCCCGACAAGCTCTTGAACGCGACACGCGCGAGGTGCCTGATCCCAAGGGAGTCAAGCACCTCCTGCGGATCCAGCGGACTGGGATAGAAGGACGCAAAGAGCTCGAGGGCTTCGCCCACCCTCAAGCGTGGCGGCAGTGCGCTCTCCTGCAGTTGGACACCGACAAACTCTCTGATCCGGTCTCTGTCGCGCTGCGGAGACAATCCGTAAACGCTGATGGAGCCTGAATCGGGAACGCGAATGCCGGAGATGCATTCGACTGTCGTCGTCTTGCCGGCGCCGTTGGGGCCGATGATCCCGAAGATCTCGCCTTCCTGAATCGAAAAGGACACGTTGTCGACGGCCAGGACGGCTCCGTACCGTTTGACGAGGTTCTCGATCGTGACGGCGGGTTGTTCGCCACGCGGGGTGCGTGCGGGGTCGAGCACGCACTGAAGTGTAGGTTGGCGCCTACAGGCGCATCACGAAGGCGGCCACCTGGTCGAGGGCATCGTCGAGCACCCCGCCGAGGCCGTGGCCGGACTGGCGGTAGACCACCATCTCAGCGCTCGGGATGGCAGCGATCGCGGAGCGCATCAGTGCAGCCCCGGCGAACGGGTCGCCGTCGCCGGTGAGGAACAGCACCGGGCAGTGGATGTTGGGCCAGTGCTCGGTGCGCTGGTCCTCGGGGTGGCCGGGGCGGTGCAGCGGATAGCTGAGCAGGACGAGCCCGGCAACGGGGTCACCATCCTCAGTGGCGGCGAGCATGCTGGCCACCCGGCCGCCGAAGGAGTGGCCGCCGATCACCGCCGGGCCGCCGACCTCGGCCAGCCTCTGCGCGTACACGGGCAGGGCGCGCTCGGCGCGGCCGCGAGGCAGGTCGATCGCGGTGGCGTCGATGCCGCGGCGGCGCAGGCCATCCACGTGCGGGCGCATCGACGCGGCGGTGCCCGACGCGCCATGGGCTAGCAGGAGCGGGAGGGGCATCGCGTGATTGTCGCGCTGTAGGCTGTCGCGGCAATGCCTCTTCCCCTGCGAGCGCGCGTGCTCGGCTGTCCCGTCGACGTCGTCGACATGGATGCCGCGGTACGCCGCCTCGCCGACTTGATCGACGCCCACGACGCGTCCGGTGGCGCGGTGGTGGTGACGCTCAACCCCGAGATGGTGATGCGGGCGCGGCGCGAGCCCGACTTTGCGCGCATCCTGGAGTCGGCGGCGCTGGTGGTGCCCGACGGCGTCGGCCTGGTGCGGGCGCTGCGCCGCCGCGGCTTTCCACAGGCGGTGCGGGTCGGCGGCGTCGACCTGGTCGACGCCTACACGCCGCAGGCGCTCGAGCGCGGCGAACGGATCGCCCTGGTGGGCGGAGCCGGCGACGTCGCCGCCCGTGCCGCCGCCCAGCTGCGCCGGCGCCATCCCGGGCTCGACGTGGTGGCCGACGGTGGTGACCCCGACTCGACCACGGCCGCGAGGGTCGCCGGGCACAGCCCACAGCTGCTCTGCGTGGCCTATGGCGCCGGCCGCCAGGAACGCTTCCTCCGCGACCACCTCCGCACCATCGGGGCGGCGGCCGGGATCGGGGTCGGCGGCACGCTCGACTAC
>DATBPD010000061.1:0-19558 GCA_036561525.1 Candidatus Dormiibacterota bacterium
CGCCGCATGGCTGGTCTTGCCGACCCCACCCTTGCGGGAGCCGACGACCACGATACGCGGCGCCCCGTGGAGCAATAGAGCGGCCAGCTCGGCATCGCTGGTCCTGGCGCGCCGCCCCCACATCGCCGCACGCAGCAAGCCGGAGCGTCGCAGCTGAGCCGCCGGTCCTGCCCGCGGCTGCGAGCGCGTCGATGGCCACGCCGGCGATTCGCGTTCAGCGCGCTCACTCTCGGCGGCGAGCAGTTCGATGGGATCCGGCGAGGGAGACGCTGCCGCGGGCGATGTCGCCGGCGTCGAGGTTGCGCCGGCGACATCGAACAGGGGTGGGAGATCCTGTCGCCCATAGGGGCGCGGCGGAGCCGGTACGGGGCCGCCGTCCCGCTGCGCACGCGCCGGCGCCGACGCCACCTCTCCGCCGGAGTCAGCCCGCAGCCGCGCGATCATCCGTGCATCGCGGAGGTCGAAGAGGTCGACCGCGCCCGCCGTGGTGGGATTCGGCAACGCCCCGTACCGCGTGATCACGGCCAGGGCGAGCGAGAGTGGCGCTCCGTCGGTCTCGCTGCGGACGGCGATCCACTGCGAGTATCCGCTCGCATCCTGGTCGCCGACCGCCACGAAGAAGACCCCGTCGAGGCCGAGCATCCAGGCCGCAAGACCCCTTTCGTGGCTCAGCAGGTAGATGGGAAGCGCATCGGCCGGGACGTTCGCGCCCCACCACTGATCGAGGGCGGCCTGGCTGTCACCAGCCGCGAAGAAGTCGAGTCCGCGCACGTCGGGAACCAGGAAACGAGCTTTCACCGTCGCATCCAGGCGCGCCAGCCCCTCGAGCAGACCGGCAAGCCCGCGCGCCTCAGCGTCGTCGCGCAGCAGCGAGAGGAACGCGAACGCGCAGGGATCAGCGGACATGACGCTCGACCTGTTGTGCAGTGCTGGCGTTGGCGCAACACACCGCGTAGCCGGCATTGTGGTGCACGACACCGAGCCCGAGGACGGTCAGTCCGGCGAGCAGCGCCAGCGGCGCCCGGCGTATCCGGTGTCGAACCGGGCCACCGCCGTCAAGAACTGTGGCGGTGACGGCGCCCACGACGGTGGCGGCCCCCAACCAGCACACCGCAGCCACCACTGCGAATGCGGTTGTTCGCGTGACCACCCGTCCGGTCAGCAGGTCGAGGCAGCGCGTCCCGTCGACCCAGCCGAACGCGACCGCCGCCGCCAGGACCGCCGCTCCGGCCAACGCCGCCGTTGCGCGCCTGAGCGGCATGGTCAGCCTCCGCCAAGACCGGTGGTCAGGCTCGCGAATGTCGGCGCACCGAGAAGCAGTAGCAACGGGATCAGCATGCCGGCAACCGGCAGGGTCACCAAGATGCGGGCCCGCGCCGCCCGCATCCGCGCGTCGGCGAGCCGGCGCTGGTACACCGCCTGGGCAAGGCGGGTGTAGGTGATCCGTTCGCCGATGCCGACGTTGGTTGTTGCCAGGGCGTCGGCCACCAGGGTGAAACCGGGGATCCGGAACTCCTCGCCGATCGACCTGTACAGCTCGGCGGTGCTCCGCGGCCGCGCGGCGACCAGGCGCCGCCAGCCACCGTCAACGAGCGTGCGCAGGTCGGATGTGGTGGCGCACCGCGAGAGGATGCGGACCGCGTCCTCGACCTGCAGGCCGCGCCCATCGGTGACGATCGCGACCAGCATCATCATGTCCCCGAGGGTACGGTCGGCGCGCTCGCGGCGCCGCTGTGCAGCCGCTCGCAGCAGCGCGAAACCGGCCAGCACGGCGGCAAGGGCGAGCACCGCAGCGATCCAGGGCGGCACCGCGAAGTCGCCGCTGCCCAGCCGGAAGGTGGTGTCGACTACCAGCGTGACCGTGAAGGTGATCAGGGCCACGACCGCGGTGCGACCCAGGAAGCCGGCGTCGGTCTCTGTCCGATCCGCTTGCGCCAGCAAGCGGCGAAGGTCGAGCTCCTCCTGCAGGCGACGAACGATCGCGCTGCGCCCGGCAGCGCGCGCCAGCCGCGTCTGCGGGCGCGCATAGCCGCGCAGCGCAGCGAGCCGGCGCCAGGCACGGACATCCGCCGAGGTCAGGTAGCCGAGCCGGCCGAGCAGCGCCGCCCACAGGCCCACCACGACGATGGTGGCGGCGGCGAACAGCCACAGGCTATTGGGCACCGAGGCGCTCCTGCTCTTCGGCGAGCCTGCGCAGGTCCCAGCGTGTCCAGTCGCGCACCTGCACGATCACCCCGAGCAGGCCGACCAGCAGGGCGAACAGGACGACCACGCCGACGAGCATGACGTTGCCGGCGAACGACTGGTAGAACGCGCGGAACGAGTCGACGCGGATGACAATCACGAACATCACCAGCATCAGCGCTGACATTGCGATGGTCACCGCCCGTTGCTGGGTCAGGGTCACGGCGGCCTCCTCCTGCACGGCGAGCTGTGCGCTGCCCACCGGAAGCAACAGCTCGTCGATCGCTTCGATGAGCGCCTCGAGGCTGCGGCTCCGCGTCCACAGCAGCACCGCGCACGCGTACTCCACCACCGGTGAGCGCGCCCGCAGTCCCACCTCGACGATGTTGTCGAGGACCGAACCACCACGAGCCAGCGGCGCCAGCACATACTCCAATCCGGGTCCGGGATCGCGCCCTATGTCCTGCAGGGCAGTGTCGAGCGACTGGTTGGCCACCGCCATCCGGTCACGCAGGTCGCGCAGCCGTCCCAGGAAGGCGCGCTCCATGCGCAGGCGGCGGCTCGCCGCCCGGCCGGCCAGGGCGAAGCGAAATCCAAAGACGCCGAGCAAGCCGCCGACCAACACCAGGATCCAGATGTGCGACAACAGCCCAAGACAGATCCCCACCGTGACCAGAGACAGACGCATCAGCACCCACCGGCGCCATGGCCAGCCAAGGTTGGCGGCGACGTCGCGCTCGCGCTCCAGCACCTGCCAGCGCCGGCGATTGCGGGTGAGCTTGTGCATGTCGAGATCGAGGAGTGCCGCCGCGCCGGCGGCGGCGCACGCGATGACCACCAGGAAGCCGGCCAGCTGCAGCGTCGTCAGCGAGGCGGCGGAGAGGATCACGGGGCGGGGATCTCGCCACCGGGCAGGTGGCGGCTCAGGCGAGGTCCGAGCCGGTTGAGATTGCCGACCAGCTCGGTCATCCTCTGCCAGCCACCGCTGTCGGTCTGCCGATAGATCCACTTGTGATTGCCGCCACGTTCCACCGCGAGGATGCCGGTGAGCCTGCGCCGGCCGTCCTGGTTGGCAAGGTGGATCACCAGCTGGATGGCGTGCTCCACGACGCGCTTGGCCATCTTCTCGTTGCCGCTGAAACGCCGGTTCTCCATCACGTACTGCACCGCCTGGTCGAGCGCCAGCTCGGCGTCCTCGGCGTGGATGGTCGTCATCGAACCGTCGTGGCCGGTCATCAGCGCCTTGCACACCGCGGCCATCTCCTCACCGCGCGACTCACCGAGGATGAGGCGATCGGGCTGGAAGCGCAGCGCGTGCCGCACCAGGTCGAACATGGTGAGCTGTCCCGAGTCGGCCTCAGCCCTGATCGACGGGATGGTCGACACCGCCGAGGTCAGTGCGTGCCACGCCTGGCCATCGCCGCGGTCCTGGTCGAGGTGCAGCTCAGCCCCGTCCTCCACGACCACGAGGTGCTCGCCGGTGGGCACGAGGCCGCACAGCACACGCATCAGCGTGGTCTTTCCTGTGCTCGTGCCGCCGGCGATCATCACGTTCACGCGCGCATCGACGCAGGCCTCGATGAACCGGGCAATGCCGTCGGGCATCACCGCGGCGTGAACATAGTCAGCGAGGTCGCGGACCTTGGAGCGCGCCGGGATGCGGATGGCCGCCACCAGCGCCGCCTGACCGGACACCGCCGGGCGCTTGGCCACGCACAGCCGAATGACGCTGCCCACATTGGCCTCGGCGATCGGTGCTGCATCGGTGATGCTGTGGTCTCCGGTCACGCCGCGCAGTCGCACCACGCGACGGAAGAACTCCAGGCAGTCATCGTCGCCCGCGAACGGGCTGTCACCGATCAGCGCGAGCTTGCGACCCACCACGCTGAGCAGCCAGTGGTCGTAGCCAAGGCAGGTGATGTTCTCGAGGTCGGCGCCGTAGATGAGCAGTGACAGGGGCCAGAGGTGCGACGCGAGGATTGCCGCGTTGCGCCTGGCGACGTCGCGATAGCCAGGGTTGCCGGCCAGCTCGCTGACCACGGCAAGAGGGAGCCCGCTCGTCGAGGGCGAGGCGATGGCGCGGTCAACCACCTTGGCAACGTCATCGTGCAGGCGCTCCTCATGGTGCACCGACGCCGGCTCACCGCCGCGGTCGCGAGTCACCCTGTCGGCGATCGCCTGGGCGACCTCGCGCTCCTCCGCTGCGATCTGCGGCCACCTGGCAACGGGAACCTCGTCCGCTCGGCTCGGCGCGAGGGTGCCGAAGCTCACTGTGGCGACGCCGACCTTCACCGCCATCAGGCCGGCCCCGGCACCAGGTTGAGGTCTTCGGCGACGCCGACGAGGCTGGCAGGGATCCCGGTCTCACCCATCCTGGTGGCGCGCGACTCGTCCCACTGCCACACATCGCGAATCGCCAGCTCTGGGACGTTGCGTTCGAAGGTCTCGAGGACGACGCGGCGGTAGGCACGGCTGCGCTGGTTGCAGATGATCAGCTCGCCATGAGGCGGCCGTGCCGCCTGGAGCACGCCGATACTCCTTGACAGCAGCGCCGGATCGTCCCTGATCACCACGAAGGCACGCGAGAAGACTGCGCAGATCGCCTCCGCAGCCGACCGCGGCGAGCGCAGCCCTGGGTGCGACAGCGGATGGCCGAGGTCGGCGACGATGACATCGTCGCGAGCGCCGGCCAGGGCTGTGGCCAGCTTGGCCAGACACTCGACGATCTCGTACCCGTAGCTCCGCGACAGCCCGGGAACGACGCGCAGCTGTTCGCGCTGCGGGTGGCCGACCGCCTGCGCATCAAGCTCGAGCGGCGTCGCCGGGCGGTCGCCGAAGCAGTTGGCGATCGACCGTTCGTCGGTGCGCAGCAGCATCAGGTCCGCGAGAGTTCCTCCCTCCATGTCGCAGTCGACGAGCAGCACCTGTTGCCGCTCTGCGAGCGTCCAGGCAAGGCAGGCGGCCCAGTGCGTGGAGGTCTGACCCGCGCGCGTTGTGTACACCGCGATCAGCGTGCTCACGGCGTCGGCGATCCGCCGGCGCCGGCGCACGCCGACCCACAGAGTCGCGAGACGGCGTCGCCGGGCGCCAGAGGCTGCAGGGACGACGGGTCCTGCTGCGCCGAGCGCACCGCATGCAGCGCGATGCTCGACGAAGCGACCGAAATCCACGCCGCCTCCAGGTCGATCGGCACAAGCACCGTCAACGCGCCGCCGGATGCGGTCAGCACCGTCACCCCCTGGCCGATCCGCGCCTGCCGGCCACCTCCGACGCTGGCGAACACATCGATGCGGTCACCGGCGGAGAGAGGCGGTGGCGCCTGCAGGGTCAGCGCGATCTCCACCTGCGCACCGGCGTCAATGAGATCGTCGTCGCGGAGGATGTCGTTGGGATGGAGGTTCTGCGTGTAGCGCGCCGCGTACTGCGCGGGCGAGCGATGCTCGTACTGGAAGTCACCCTCCTGCGCACGCATGCTGACCACGGAGATGTCGTCAGCGGCGTAAGGGCTGCCCGCCAGCACCGCGTGCTTGAGCACGTACACGGTGATGGCCCGCTGGTTGGCCGCCTGCTGGAGGTAGACCATCACCCCGAGGACGAGGAGGATCACGGTGCTGAAGAAGGCGGCCGCGATCAGGCGACGCCGATCCATCAATCATTCCCCTACCCTGCCGACCCTCCGTCCAGGCCGCGCGGCGGCCGGGCGGACAAGGTATGTCGGGGGCGCGGCATCGTCAAGGGTTTGTCCCCGCGCCAAGGTAGCCCGCCGGCCTTGTTTGCAAGCGACCCATCAGCGGCAGCTCGCCGTCCGACCCGTATGGCGGATGCCAGAAAAGCGCCACCACCTCCACGCGACGGATGGACGCGGGCCGTCGCAGGGTCGCGTTGAGCATGCGCCGGGCGGCGCGACGTTGCAGCAGCGGCCGTCGCAGCCTCACACCCACGCCGCCGAGGCTGGCCGCGATTCGCGCCACCTCACTGCCGACCGACGCACCTGCCGCGAAGGCGCCAAGAGACAGCGCGAAGCAGAGGTCGGGGAGCGCCCGCAGGCTGAGAGCGATGCCGGTGAGCGTCGCCGCCGGTGGGTTCGCGAGGGCAAGGTATGTGCCGCGCAAGGGGTCGGTGCGCTGCCAGCCGAAGGTGCGGCTCTCGAGCGCGAGGTGCCGGTTGGTCGGCACCAGGTTGACGGCGGCGACCTCGAGGGCCAGGTCGACCATCTCGGGCACCATCCACCCCGGTTCGACAGCGCCGCCGCACTGGTCGGCGATCATCGAGGCGGCGGCCGCCTCGACCGCGGGGTGTGGCGACTGCACGCCGAGCATGACGCGGTCGCCCAGTCCAAGCAGGAAGAGGCCGAGCCCGCGTCCGGCGGTGAGCTGCCAGAGGTCGGCGAGCAACCGCTCTGAGTCAGCCGGCGTCGGCACCGGGCACGCTTCGACGAGGTGCATACGCCCACGTTAGGGAGGCGTCGCGGACGGCCGGCGGACAATGCGCCGCCACGCGGATGCGCCTACGGGATCAGCCGGATCGACCCGATGGCCTCGGCTGTGCTCATGGTCAGCTGCAGCGGCTCTGAACCGTACCCCGGCCACTGGCTGCAGGCGCCGATCGGGAACCGGTAGGCGGTGGGCCCGGTGGGGAGGGTCGAGAAGGTGATGGCGCGGTTCTCGGTGGGGGTCGACGGCCGGTCGGCGATGGTCATCTGGCTGGTGGTGAACTTGGTGGCGGCGTCCAGCTCGATCCAGCGATAGTCGGCCCAGCGATGGCCGGCCGGCAGGGTCAGCTGCAGGGAGGTTGGTCCGGTGCGCCTCACCGCGACCGCCACGGGCGACGCACCCGGCGAAGGCGGTGCAGGTCTCACCGAGAGGAAGTTCGGTGCGTCGCGCCAGTCGCAGCTCGACCCGAGGAACTCGAGTCCGGTGGTGACCAGCGGAGCGGACAGGGGCAGGTGCAGAGAGCTCGGGTCGGGAACTGTGGCGGTGTCGAGCACGTAGACGATCTGCCCGTGCACGTCGGCGAAGGGACGGTAGTGGGAGAGGATGTACTGGCTGACGTCGTAGTGACGCACCATGTTGGGGATCCCGTCCCATCCAGGGATGCCCAGCTGCTTCTGCGTGAAGAGCACGAAGAGCGGATGGTCTGCCTTCAGCTGGCTGATCAGGTCCTTCTGGATCACCTCACGCATTGCGATCGACACCTGGTAATACGCGGTGCTGGGGCGAAAATCGAGCACGTAGTACAGGAATGCCGGTTCGTTGCTGAAGTCGAAGACATGGCCGCCTGCCGGCAGGTAGGCGTGCAGGAGCGTGCTGACATCGCCCACCAGCGTCGGGTCGAGGGCATTGGCCGTCGCGTACCCGAGCGCTGCGAAGCGCGGCTCGCTGCTCACGGTGGTGCGATAGCTGACGGGTGCTTGCGTCACCGCGGGGTTGACGGCGATCGGGAACAGCAATGCGACCACCGCCACCAGCGCGGCCAGTGCGAGCGCGGTGCCAAGCCGTCGCCTGCGCTGGAACAGCCGCGCAAGCGGCGGCAGGCCCAGGTCCGCCGCCTCGCCGATGAGGACGATCAGCAGCGGCACGCAGGTGGCAAACACCGCGTCGACGTGAAAATCGGCGCGGTCGAGGAACTTGGGGTAGTAGAGAAATTCCAGGATGGCTGCGGCGATGAGCAGCCAGTCGAGCGTGGTCAGTCGCGCGCGCAGCCAGAGCTTGGCCACCACCAGGAAGAACGCCACCAGCATGGCGATGATGGGCACCAGCAGTTCCATCAGGTACTTGCCGGTCAACGGAAGGTGCGGCAGCCCCCCGGTGAGGATGTGATCGGGCGCGAACGCCGTGTAGTAGTTGACGAAGGCGCCCAGGGCGTGCTGGCTGAGCAACACCACGACGAGCACGGCGCCCACGGCCGCGCCGCCCAGCGCGGTCCACAGCGTTGCCGTGAACGTGCGCAGCCGCATGTTGGCCCGTCGCCACCCGGTCGCGTACAGATCGCTGCCGAGAACAGCCAGCCCGGCGGCGGGAATGCAGTACGCAGTCTCGGGAGAGATCACCGCCTGGACGACGAGCGCCGCTCCGAGCCCGAATGCCAGCCTGCGCCTGCGCCTCTCGAGCACAAACCAGAGCAGCACGAGCAGCAGGGGCCAGAAGGCGAAGCGCACGAAGATCACCACGTACCCGAGCTCGGTGACCAGCAACAGCACGCCCAGCGCGGGAGCCAGCAGCAGCCACCGCTTGCCGAAGACGCGGTAGGCAAGAAAGTAGAAGCTGAGCAGGCAGAGCGGCCTCACCAGCAGCGTTCGCCCCGCCGCAGTGCCCCAGTTGCTGTCCTGGATCGCGGCGCTGGTGAACATCGTCTGGAACGCGTCCTCGAGGATGCCGTGCGTGCTGATCCAGTCGCGCCAGGGGAAGAGACCCGCCTGGACGAGGCGCAACGTGGTCAGGCTCTGCCCGGTCTCGAAGGCGTCGAGATTGCCAAGCTCGCCGAAGATGAACGCGAGCCCGAGGAAGAGAAAGACCGGCACGGCCACCAGGAACACCAGGCGGCGCTCGACGCGGGCCACGGCAGTGGGGTTGCTCCGGGCGCGACGCAGAGCACGTGCGGTGAGAAGCAGCGCGACGGCCACGACGACGATTCCGAGCCAGTTCGGCATCCAGGCGTAGTGATGCACGGTGTGGTCGCTCAGCACGGTGACCTGGGTGTTCTGCGACGCTGCCAGCAGCCCCGCCAGGGTCAGGCACGCGCCGGCAGCGTTGAGACGTCCCATCTGGGTTCGCAGGGAAACCTGCCACCGCATCTTGCTGCGCCGGCGTGCCAGCAGGGCGGACACGGCGCCGATGACAACGATGTACGCCGCGGCGGCGAGAAGCACGGAGCGCCAGACGGTGGACGGGGCGTCGTGGCGCGCGATCGATGCAGCCAGGCCGAGGATGCCACCGACCAGCCCGAGTCTGGCCCCCGCGGCGAGGAAGGCCACCATGTCACCTGGTTGGACTGGCGCTGCGTCGGCCGCATCGACTGTGCGCGTCGCCCGGCGATCCGTGAAAACCGGTAGCGGCACGCGCAGCCGTCGCCACACCCAGAGCCCGCCGAAGAAGCTGGCCACGCAGACGGCCGGGAAGACCAGCACGGCCAGCTCGTAATACGCCACGTACACCGACGGGTTGAAGGCGTTGAAGGTCGGATAGCCGATCACGTCGGTGGAGACGTGCAGCGTCGGGTCGATGCGGTGGTCGAGGTACCTGGCCACGATCGCGGCCACGGCCACGGCCAGCCCGATCAGCACGGCGAGCGAGAGGCCCCGCCCCAGCGCCGCCACGATGAGCGAACGCTGCGCGGGTCGGGCCTTCTGGGAATTCACCACCAGCAGGTACCTGTACCATTTCCCCCTACCACCGGTGCATCCGCCCCGGCGCCGCGAGGCCGCCGGCTCACCTGAGGAAATTTTTGCCTTTGCCCCGCTCGGCGCCATTGCCCCCGGCCCTCACCGACATCGCCGTGATCGCGATGGCAGGTGCTGACGGCGGACGGCGGGAGGAGCGGCAGGCGTCCGTCAGCATCCTGGTGCCGGCCGACGACGTTGCCGACCCGGTGCTGTCGATCGTCATCCCGGCGATGAACGAGGAGGTCACCGTCAGCGACTTCGTCGCGTGGTGCCGTGCCGGCCTCGCGGACGCCGGTGTCGCCGGTGAGATCGTCATCGTCGACAGCTCCACCGACCGGACCGCGGAGCTTGCGCTCGCGGCGGGGGCACGAGTGCTCCGGGTTCCCGCCCGCGGACTCGGCCGAGCGTACATCGATGCGCTCCCGTACATTCGCGGGCGCTGGGTGATCATGGGTGACGCCGACTGCACCTACGACTTCCGCCAGCTGTCACCATTCATCGTCAGCTTCGAGCAGGGCAATGAGTTCGTGATGGGCTCGCGATGGAAAGGCGCCATCGAGAAGGGCTCGATGCCCGCCCTGCACCGCTACCTGGGCACGCCGATCACCACGCTGATCCTCAACACGCTGTTCGGCAGCCGGTTCTCCGACATCCACTGCGGCATGCGCGGCATCACCCGCGACGCCCTGGAACGCATGCATCTCAATTCCCAGTCCTGGGAGTACGCGTCGGAGATGGTGCTGAAGTCGGTCCACATGCAGCTGCGCACCGCCGAGGTCCCGGTGTCGTTCCTCAAGGACCGCGAGGGCCGCGTCAGCCATCACAAGCGCCTAGGGTGGTTCTCTCCGTTCCAGGCAGCCTGGCTCAACCTCAAGGCGATGTTCATCTACGGCGCCGACTTCTTCCTACTCAAGCCGGGTCTGGTGCTCGCCGTGATCGGCCTGCTGATCGTCGTCCCCCTCACCTTTGGGCCGGTGACCATCGGCCCGCTGGTGCTCTCGCTGTACTGGATGCTGTTCGGGCTGACGTTGACCGTCCTCGGCCTGCAGAGCTTCTACCTGGGATGCATCGTCCAGGTGCTGCACGACTACACGGGCAGGGCGACGCGTCGCTGGCTGTCCGTCTTCGCCTACACGCGAACGATGCTCATCGCCGCGGCGATGTTCGTCGTCGGTGTCCTGCTCGCGGTTGGTCTGATCGTCGATTACGTGGGCTCCGGTCTGCGCCTGCCGCTCAGCCATCAGCACCAGATCTACTTCGCGATCACCGGCCTGCTCCTGGTGATGACCAGCTTCATGACCTTCGCTGCCACCCTGCTTGTCCACGCAGCCGCCCTGCGCGGTCCCCGCGTGGGCGGCCGCTGATGACGTGACATGAGCAGCTTCGCGGATCAATTCATCGGCGAGTCGGTCGCCATCCTGCAGTCGATCGACAGCGCCGAGGTGGAGGCGATGGCTGCCGGGCTGGGTGCGGTGCGCGAGCGCGGTGGGCGGCTGTTCATCCTCGGTGTCGGTGGCTCGGCCGGCCATGCCAGCCATGCCGTCAACGACTTCCGCAAGATCTGCGAGTTCGAGGCTTACACACCCACCGACAACGTCTCCGAGCTCACCGCCCGGATCAACGACGACGGCTGGGACACCAGCTTCGTGGAATGGCTGCGGGGATCGAGGCTGAGTGTCGCCGACGCGGTCCTCGTCTTCTCCGTCGGTGGTGGGAACCGCGCTCGCAACGTGTCGGTCAACCTGGTCACCGCTCTCGAGCTCGCCCGCGAGCGGGGAGCCGCGATCTACGGCGTGGTCGGCCGCGACGGTGGCTTCACCCGCGAGGTGGCCGACGCGTGCGTGGTCATCCCCCCGGCCTACCCCGATCGGGTCACGCCGCACACCGAGGGACTCTGTGCCGTCGTCTGGCACCTGCTGGTCTCGCACCCGGCGCTGGCGGTGGCGCAGACTAAGTGGGAGTCGGTGACCCACACCTCGGCATGACCGAGCCCACGCTGCGGCGTGTCCTCATCGCCGGTGGCGCCGGCTTCATCGGCAGCTATTTCGTCGATCGCCTGCTCACCGACCCCGACACCACCCGCGTCACCGTGTATGACAACTTCAGCTCGGGCCGTGAATGGCACCTGGAGCCGCACACACGCGACGACCGGCTCGCCGTCGTGCGCGGTGACATCGGCGACCGCGACGCGCTCGCCGGCGCGATGCGCGGCCACGACACCGCGATCCACCTGGCCTCCAACCCCGACATCGCCAAGGCGATGACCGACCCCACCGTGGATTTCTACGAGGGCACAGTGCTCACCCACAACACCGTCGAGGCGATGCGGGTCGCCGGGGTCGGCACCATCCTCTACGCATCGGGCAGCGGCGTGTACGGCGACATTGGCGACACCGAGGCACACGAGGACATGGGCCCGCTGATCCCGGTGTCGACATATGGTGCCAGCAAGCTCGCCGGTGAGGCCCTGATCGCCTCGTACTGCTTCATGTTTGGGCTGCGTGGGCGTGTGTTCAGGTTCGGCAATGTCGTCGGCCCGCGTCAGACGCACGGGGTTGGCTTCGACTTCGTGCGCCGTCTCCTCGCGGATCCGCGACGGCTGCGCATCCTCGGCGACGGCAGCCAGAGCAAGTCGTACGTCGACGTCGAGGACGTGGTCAGCGCGGTGCTGCTCGGGGCGGCCGACGATTCGCAGCCCTTCCGCGCCTACAACGTGGCCACCGGCGATTACATCACGGTCACCGAGATCGCTGAGCTGGCGGTGGAGGTTGTCGGCGGCGCCAGGGCCGGCACGGACTTCGAGTACACCGGCGGCAGTCG
The DNA here is from genome assembly GCA_036561525.1 of Candidatus Dormiibacterota bacterium. Classification (GTDB taxonomy): domain Bacteria; phylum Chloroflexota; class Dormibacteria; order Aeolococcales; family Aeolococcaceae; genus Aeolococcus. Next base: position 12,386 of record DATBPD010000061.1, read on the forward strand.
CGGCTGGAAGGGCGACGTGCCGGTCGTGCGCCTGGACACATCGCGGATCCGCTCCCTTGGTTGGAGCAATGCGCGGAACTCACGTGAAGCTCTGCTGGAGTCGATGCGAGCGATGCTGCCGCTGGCGCGGTCGGGAGCGCTCGGTTGACCACGGCTGCGGCGCGCGCGGTCTTCCTCGACCGCGACGGCGTGCTCGTCGAGGGCGGGGAGGTCGACGGTGTGCCCGCACCGCTGTCCCAGGGCGCAGCGGTCGAGCTCAGGCCCGGTGTGCGGGAGGCGTGCACGCGGCTGCGCGCCGCGGGCCTGCTGCTTGTCTGCGTGACCAATCAGCCCGACGTTGCTCGGGGCACGATCACCATGGAGTCGGTACAGGCGGTCAACGCCACGCTGCAAGGGCTGCTCGCCCTCGATGCCATCCTGGTCTGCCCACACGACGATGCCGACCACTGCGACTGCCGCAAACCACGCCCCGGCATGCTCCTGGCCGCCGCGGACTCTCTCGGCATCGACCTGCAGCGCAGCGTGATGGTCGGCGACCGCTGGCGTGACGTCGAGGCTGGGCAGCGGGCTGGGTGCACGACCGTCTTCATCGACAATGGATACCATGAACGACGGCCGGATCGCCCAGATGTCACCGCGCGCGGGCTCGACGAGGCGGTCTCGGAGATTCTGAGGATCACGATGCGACCTTCCACAGTCGATCGCGACGCAGCAGACAGGGTGAGCGCCGCCGCGCTGTCCGTCGAGATCTTCGCCGACGGCGCCGACGTCGCCTCCATCGTGAGCCTGGCTGTGAACCCGCTGATCAAGGGGTTCACCACCAACCCGACGCTGATGCGCGCCGCCGGGGTCACGGATTACGAGCGCTTCGCACGTGAGGTGGTGGCCGCCGTGCCGGCGATGCCGCTGTCGTTCGAGGTTTTCGCCGACGATTTCGCGGGCATGGAGCGGCAGGCGCGTCGCATCGCGCAGTGGGGCGACAACGTCTACGCGAAGGTCCCGGTCACCGACACCAGGGGCAGCCCGACGCGCGACGTGATCAGCGCGTTGAGCCAGGCGGGCGTGCGGCTCAACGTCACCGCGCTGATGACGGTCGACCAGGTGCGCTGGGTCACTGAGGCGCTCGCCGACGGGCCGCCCAGCTTCATCTCGCTGTTCGCCGGTCGGGTCGCGGACACGGGCCGCGACCCGCTCCCGATCATGGTCGACAGCCTCGCCGTCATGGCCCCGCACCCGCACCTCAGGCTGATCTGGGCCAGTCCCCGCGAGATTCTCAACGTCGTGCAGGCCGACCGGATCGGCTGCCACATCATCACCGTCACCCACGACCTGCTCAGGAAGCTGTCGATCCTCGGCACCGATCTCGACGAGTACTCGCTGGACACGGTGCGCATGTTCCATCGCGACGCCGCCGGGGCGGGGTTGGCGCTCTGACCGTGCGCGACGCTGCGCGCGACGACTGGGACAGCCATTGGCGTCACTACGCGCAGACGGCGGAGGACAACCCGGCGGAGATCATGCGCGCGCAACTGGTCAGCCGGTTTCTGAGGATGCACCCGCGCAGCCGGGTTGTCGACATCGGCAGCGGCCAGGGCGACCTCGCGGCGATGCTGGTGCGTGACCATCCCGAGGCGGCGGTGCTCGGTCTCGAGCTCAGCGCTGAGGGTGTGGCCCTCGCCAGGGCCAAGGTTCCCTCGGCCATCTTCGTGCAGCGCGACCTGCTCAGCGATGCGCCCCCACCCGCCGAGCTCGCCGGCTTCGGCGAGGTGGCCGTCTGCTCGGAGGTGCTCGAGCACCTCGACGACCCGGTGCGGATGCTGCGCAACGCGCGCCCCTTCCTCTGCGCGGGATGCCGCATAGTCATCACCGTGCCCGGCGGTCCCATGTCCGCCTTCGACCGCCACATCGGTCACCGACGTCACCACACCCCGGCGTCGCTGAGCGGGATCATCGAAGCCGCCGGCTTCGACACCGTGGCCACCTTCCGCGCCGGGTTTCCGTTCTTCAACCTGTACCGCCTCACCGTCATCGCCCGGGGCACGCGGCTCATCGATGACGTGTCCGCAGAGGAGCACGGCGGCGCCGGGGGCGCGACCTCCCGTGTGGCCGCGCTGGTGATGCGCATCTTTCGCACCCTCTTCCGCTTCAACCTGACGCGCAGCCCGTGGGGATGGCAGATCGTGGGCATCGCACGCGTGCCCGCAGCATCAACCATCGGGCCGCTCTGACCCCGTGCTGATCACGCGCACGCCATTGCGCATCTCGCTCGGCGGTGGTGGCACCGACCTCCCCTCATACTACCGCGAGCACGGTGGTGTGGTGGTGTCCGCGGCCATCGACAAATACATCTTCATCGCCATCAATCGCACCTTCACCGACGACTACTTCATCAAGTACTCGGAGCTGGAGAGGGCGCGGACCGTCGCCGAGATCAGGCATCCGCTGGTGCGCGAGGCGCTCGCCCTGCACGACGTCGGACCCGGCATCGAGCTGGTCAGCCTCGCCGACATCCCCTCTGGCACCGGCCTCGGGTCGTCGGGCGCATTCACTGTCGGCCTGCTCCGGGCGCTGTACGCCCTCAAGCGCGAGCACGTGTCCGCCAACGTCCTCGCCGAACAAGCATGCGAGATCGAGATCGACCGCCTGGGCCGGTCGGTTGGCAAGCAGGACCAGTACATCGCCGCGTTCGGTGGCATCACCTGTTTCGAGTTCTGCAGGGATGGGCGCGTACAGGTCGCACCGCTGATGATCTCCCAGGAGACGCTGCTCGACCTCGAGGAGCACATGCTGCTCTTCTTCACCGGCTACGCTCGCGACGCCGACGTCATGCTCGCCGACCAGCGGACGAGAACCGAGGCCGGTGAGCGCGCCATGCTCGACAACCTGGCGGGTATCGCCGACATCGGCAGGCGGATCAAGGCCGCGCTCGAGCTGGGCGACACGCTCGGCTTCGCCGCGCTGATGCACGAGCACTGGCAGCTGAAGCGCCGTCGCTCCGACGGCATGTCCGGTGCCGACACCGATCGCTGGTACGACCTGGCCCTTGCCAATGGCGCGCTCGGCGGCAAGCTGGTGGGCGCGGGCGCGGGCGGCTTCCTGCTGTTCTACTCACCGGAGCCGGCGCGGCTGCGGGATGCGCTGACACGTGAGCGGCTCGCCGAGGTGCGCTTCCATTTCGACTTCGACGGCTCGACGACGATCACGAGAGGCTGACGTGCTTCCCTGCGTGGTCCTCGCCGGCGGCCTGGGGACGCGCATGCGTCCGGCGACAGACGCGCTGCCCAAGTCGCTGATCCCCGTGCTGGGCCGGCCCTTCGCCGAGCTCCAGCTGGAGTGGCTGGCTCGCGAGGGGGTGGAACGGGTGATCTACAGCATCGGCTTCGGAGGCCGGCAGATCCGCGACGCGATCGGTGACGGCGATCGCCTCGGGGTGCACGTCGACTACGTCGACGAGGGCGAGGACCTGCGTGGCACCGGCGGGGCACTGCGCCTGGCGCTCGACGCCGGCGTTCTCCCGCCACGGTTCTTCGTCCTCAACGGCGACTCGTACCTGACCGTGTCGTTCGCCGACGTCGAGAGCGCGTGGCGCAGGTCCGGACTGCCCGCGATCATGGTGGTGATGCACAACGCGAATCGGTGGGACACCAGCAACGCCATCTTGCGCGATGGGCGCGTGTTCTATGACAAGCGCGCCACGGGCGCGGCGCGTGCCGCCTTGGAGTGGATCGATTACGGGTTGTCAGCCACCTCGTCGAACGTGATCGCCGATTGGCTGGAACCCGCTCAGCACGCTGACCTCGCCGACCTCTTCCACCGACTGAGCATTGACGGCAAGCTCGCCGGTTACGAGGTTTCCGAGCGCTTCTACGAGGTCGGTTCACCGAGCGGCCTGCGCGAGCTCGAGGACAGCCTGCGCGAGGTGTCCATTGACACCTGACCGCGACCTCCGCTCGCGCTCGTTCGGCCAGGATTACACGCCGACCGCCGTGGATCGCTTCGGTGTCTGGCTGTCGGCGCGCCGCATGCACCGGGCCAGCGGTGGCTTCGCGGGCAAGAGCGTCGCTGACGTCGGCTGCGGGTACCACGCCAGCTTCGCGCGTACGTTGCTCCCTACGGTGCGAGCCCTGTTGCTCGTCGACGTCTCACTCGCGGCCGAGCTCAGGGCGGAGCCGAAGGTGCAGGCGATCGAGGGACGGCTGCCGGACGCCCTGGCGGAGATCCCGAGCGGCTCTCTCGACGTGGTCATGTGCAACTCGGTCATCGAACACCTGTGGATGCCCGGGGAGACGATCGCGGAGCTGGCGCGCATCACCGCAAGCGGCGGCGTGTTGCTGATCAACGTGCCCAGCTGGCGAGGCAAGTGGTTCCTGGAGCTGGCGGCGTTCCGGCTCGGAGTCAGCCCAGCCGACGAGATGAACGACCACAAGTCCTACTTCGATCCGCGCGACCTGTGGCCGCTGCTGCGCCGCGCCGGCTTCCGACCCGACCACATCCGCTGCCACCGCCACAAGTTCGGCCTGAACACGTTCGCGGTGTGCCGCAAGGACGGCGACTGAGGTCCGGCAGGCCTAGGGGATGAGACGGATCGTGCCGATGTCCTGGCGGGTTGTCATGCCTAGGTGCAGCGGTGCCGATCCATACCCCCTCCACTGACTGCAAGCGCCGATGGGGAACCGGTACGCGGATGGCGAGTTGGGCGACGTCGCGAACGTGATGGCATGCCGCTCCCCCGCGGAGTTCGGCTGGTCGGCGAGGGTCATGGTGCTGGTGGTGAAGGATGACGCCGCATCGATCTCGATCCATTGGTAGTCGCTCCACAGGTGACCGGCGGGCGGGGTCAGCAAGATGGATGTCTGGTTCTCGCGTGTAAGGGAGGCAGAGCTCGCCGACGCACCGCGTTGTGGCGGCGCGGGGCTCCCCGAGAGGAAGTTCGGCGAGTACCCCCAGTCACAGTCGTAGCCGCGGAAAGGCAGGTCGGTCGTGACCAGAGGCTTCGATAGGGGCAGGTTGAGGGACGCCGGATCGGCAAGGCGAGCGGTGTCGATCACGTAGATGGTCTGACCATCGACGTCCGCGAAAGGCCGGTAGTGCGCGAGAAGGTATCGGCTTACGTCGTAGTGGCGAACCATGTTCGGGACGTCACCCCATTTCGGCAAGCCGGTCTCGATCTGTGCGTAGACGACAAAGAGCGGCTGGTCGGTACGTAACTGGGCGATGAGGTCCTGCTGGATGATGTCGCGGATGGCGATGGACACGTTGTAGTAGGCGGTGCTGGGATGAAAGTCGAGCACGTAGTAGAGCAGCCCGGGCTCGTTGGTGAAATCGAACACGTGGCCGCCCGACGGCAGGTACGTGTGCAGGAGTATGCCCATGTCGGACGCCATGGACGAAGGGTCGAGCGCGTACGGTGACGCATACCCTACCGCAGCGATCGCCGGTTCGCTGGCGACCGTTACCCGGTAATGGTCCGGCGCCGCCGCGACGGCACGCCCGGCGGTCACCACCACGAACGCTACCAGGACTGCGACAAACGCCACCGCAGCGGGGCCCCGGCGGAGCGCGGTGCCAGGGGTGCGGCGTCGGGGGCTGCGCGGCGCCACCTCAACCAGGGACGCGACGAGGAGGATGAACAACGGCACGCCGGTGGCGAACACCTCCCAGATGTGCGGCTCGTCAGCCCGATCGAGAAACTTCGGGTAGTACAGGCCTTCGAGGATGGCGGCGGCGACGAGCATCCAGTTGAGCGTGGTCAGTCGCAGGCGCAGCCACAGCTTGGCCACCACCAACACCAGCGCCGCCAGCATCGCGACGATGGGGAGGACGGCCTCCTCGACGTCCAAGACGGTCAGCGGGACGTGCGGTGCTCCCCCACTCAGAATGTGCCCGGGCACGAATGCGGTGTAGTAGTTGATGAAATCGGCTAGCGCGTGCTGGCTGAGCAGCACCGCCAGGAACACCACACCGACCAGCACAGCGCCAAGCACAGTCCACAACGTGGTGGTGAACGCGCTGAGCCGCATGGCACTGCGTCGCCAGCCTGTCGCGTACACATCGGCGGCGAAGATGGCAATGCCGATCGCGGGCACGCAGTACGCTGTCTCGGGCGAGATCACGGCCTGGATGACCACTGCGGCTCCGAGCGCGGCGGCGAGCCGGCTGCTCCTGCGTTCGAGCACGAGCCAGAGCAACACCAGCAGAAGCGGCCAGAAGATGAACCTGACAAATGTCAGGCTGGCGCCGTAACGGAAGAACAGCAGGGCTGCGACGGGAGCGAGCAGCCAGCGCCGCCCGATGACGCGATACGCGAGGAAGTAATAGCTGAGCAGGCAGAGCGGATCCACCAGGAGCGTCCGGCCTGCCGTGGCTCCCCAACTGCTGTCCTGCACCGCAGAGGTTGTCAGCAGTGAGGCAAACGCGTCCTCGAGGATGCCGTGGGTGCTGATCCAATCACGCCAGGGAAAGCCCCCGGACTCCACCAGGCGGAGCGTGGTCAGGGCCTGGCCGTCCTCGAAGGAGAGAAAGATGGGGAGCGCGCCGGACGCCACTGCAAGCGCCAGGAAGAGGGCAACCGGCAGGGTGACCAGGAAGATCACGCGCCGCTCGATCCGTGTCGCCGCCGCGACGTCAGTGCCCGCGCGGAACAGCGTGATCGCGACGATGATCAGGGCGGCGACGATCACCACTGCGCCAAGCCATACCGGCAGCCATGCGTAGTGATGCACGGTTCCGTCGCTCATGACCGTCACCTGTGTCGCCAGCGAGGCGACCGGCAGCCCCAGCAACGCGCCGGCTGCCCCGGCAGCGTTGAGACGGCTCATCTGCAGGCGCACGTGCCGGCCGCGCTCAGGTTCGCTCGGCGGGCGAGCCAACAACGCAGACGCCGCCCAGACGACCATGGCGTAGGCCGCGGCAAGGAAGATGACGTCTCGCCACGCGCCCACGCCACCGTCGTCACGCGCGATGGCCAGTATCAGGCCGAGAGTGGCACCCACGCCCAGCGACCGCACCAGCGGCATCGCCAATGTGTCGGTGCGCGACGGCGAGGTGTCCGCGTTGGTGTCGGGTGCGGCGATCGACCTGGCGCCGCCGTTCGCGAACGCCGGAAGCGGCAGTTGACGCCACCGCCAGACCAGCAGCATCAGGAAGAAGGTGGTCAGGCTGACCAGAGGGAAA
>DATBPD010000062.1:0-4194 GCA_036561525.1 Candidatus Dormiibacterota bacterium
GGCATGACCGGCACGGCGCTGACCGAGTCCGAGGAGTTCGACAAGATCTACAAGCTCGAGGTGGTGCCGATCCCCACCAACATGCCGATGATCCGCAACGACGAGACCGACCTCATCTTCAAGAACGAGGAGGCCAAGTACAGCGCGGTGGTGGAGGAGATCGCCGAGCGCAACCGGGAGGGGCAACCGATCCTCGTCGGCACCACCAGCATTGAGAAGAGTGAGCGCCTGTCACGGCTGCTCGAGAAGAAGGGCATCCAGCACAGCGTGCTCAACGCCAAGTTCCATGAGAGCGAGGCGCAGATCGTGGCCGACGCCGGGCAGAGCGGGTCGGTGACCATCGCCACCAACATGGCGGGACGCGGCACCGACATCGTGCTCGGTGAGGGCGTCACCGGCAAGGGCGGGCTGTACATCATCGGCACCGAACGGCACGAGTCGCGGCGCATCGACAACCAGCTGCGGGGCCGTGCCGGTCGCCAGGGTGACCCGGGCGAGACGCGCTTCTTCCTCTCGTTCGAGGACGACCTGATGCGTGTGTTCGGCGGTGAGCGCATGCAGGGGATCATGGACCGGCTGCGCATCGAGGACGACGTGCCCATCGAGAATCGCATGGTGTCGCGGCAGATTGAGGGCGCGCAGTCACGCGTCGAGGGGCACAACTTCGACGCGCGGCGCTACGTCGTCGAGTACGACGACGTCATGAACAAGCAGCGCGAGATCATCTACGGCGAGCGTCGCAAGATCCTCGAGGGCACCGACACGCGCGAGAACCTGATGTCGATGCTCGAGCAGACGGTGAAACAGGAAACGCCGGCGTACTGTGAGGGACGGCATCGCGAGATGTGGGACCTCGAGGGCCTGTGGGAGCGGATGCGCCAGATCGGTCCGCTGCCGGCGGTGGAGGAGATCAACCTCGACACGCTGGGCAACAGCATCGACGAGATCGCCGACACGCTGGTCAGCGAGCTGACCGCGCTGTACGAGGAGCGCGAGCAGCAGTACGGCGCTGAGCTGATGCGCAGTGTCGAGCAGTCGCTGATGCTGAACGTCATCGACACCAAGTGGCGAACGTACCTGACCGACATGGAGCACCTGCGCGAGGGGATCAACCTGCAGGCGTATGGCCAGAAGGACCCGCTGGTGGAGTACAAGCAGGCGGCGTTCGAGTCGTTCCAGGGACTCACCGCCGAGATGCAGGCGGACATCGTGCGGCTGCTGCTGCACGTGCAGATCCAGCGGGTGGAGACGCCGGCTGAGCAGCCGACGGATGCGGCGAGCGAGGCTGCGGCGCCGCGTGGCGGGCGGGCGGACAAGCCGGGGTCTGAGATGTCGCCGGATACTGCGCCACCGGCGCGGCCGGCGGCTGCGGCGGCGAGCCAGGCGCTGGCGCGGGCCACCGGCGGGGCGGCTGCGAAGCCAGCGCCGCTGAGCCCGCTGTTGCAGCCAAGTGTGACCAATATTGTGGAGAGCTCACCGAGCGGGACGCGGGCGGTGGCGCCGAGCGGCGCTGCGCCGACCAACGGCAATGGCAAGGCGCGGCGGTCGTCGGGGGTGGCGACCGGGGGAGTTGCGGTGGGGTCAGGAGGCAAGCGCAAGGTGGGGCGCAATGAGCCCTGTCCCTGCGGCAGCGGGCGCAAGTACAAGCTGTGCCACGGGCGGTAGGGTGCGTGTCGGCTGGGTCAGCCGGTCACGTTGGGGTCCGTTCAGCCACCTCGGTCATCGCGGACGAGTGTGCGGCGACGAAGCCCAGAGTGGTCACGCCAATGTAGTGCCGCGAGTGGGCCGAACGCATTACCGGCGGGTCTGAACTGCCGCCACCATATCTGTCCCGGCCGACGTGGGCGCGCAGGGCAGTGGGCCGGCACCGGACAGTAGAGTCACCGCGATGACCGGGTTCCTGTTGCTCAAGTGGGTGCACGTCATGTCCGCGATCGTTGCGGTCGGCTCGAACGCGACCTACGCGGTGTGGTCTGTGCGGGGGAAGACGGACCCGGCACACCTCGGCTTCGTGCTCCGCGGGATCAAGTTCCTCGACGACCGTGTGGCCAACCCGGCGTACGGCCTGCTGCTGGTGACCGGGCTGATCATGGCATTCACCACGTACAGCATCGGCACACGCTGGATCCTCTCGGGTCTGTTCATCTTTGTCGTGATGGCAGTGCTCGGCGCTGCGGCGTATGGGCCTGCCTTGAAACGCCAGATCAACGCGCTCGACGCCGAGGGCGCAGCGAGCGCGGCGTACCGGGCGGCCGACGCTCGTGCACGCGGGGTGGGGATGTTCCTCGGTGTGCTGGCGCTGTTCGCGGTCTTCGTAATGGTGTTCAAGCCGACGTTCTAGACGTTCAGTCTTCAGGGATATGGAGGAGGTACACATGGCACGGCCGTCGCATTTCGAGATCCCCGTGGACGACCCAGACCGCGCCGAGAAGTTCTACAGCGCCGTCTTCGGCTGGACGTTCCAGAGGTTCGAGGGCGCACCTTCGTACTACGGCATGGCCACGACCGGCGAGGAGAACCCCGGCATCAACGGCGCCCTGTTCCAGCGGGCGCCGGACACGGAGACCACGCTCACCATGAGTGTCCCGTCGATCGAGGAGTGGATTGGCAAGATCAAGGACAACGGCGGCGGCCTGGTACTGGACAAGACGGCGATCCCCGGCATGGGCTATTTCGCCACCTGCCACGACAGCGAGGGGAACAAGGTCGGGCTGTTCACCACCGATGAGAACGCGAGCTGAGCGGATCTGAGGCGATGGGACTGGAGAGGCTGAACCCGCCCGAGCTGCCGGTGCCGCGGGGGTACTCGCAGGTGGTCGTGGCGCGGGGGTCGCGCACCGTGTACGTGGCGGGACAGGTCGCGGCCGATGCGGACGGCAAGGTTGTTGCGCCTGGGGATGTGGTTGGCCAGGCGCGGCAGGCGTTCGTCAACCTGCGCACCGCGCTCGAGGCGGCGGGGGCGACGATCGCGGACGTTGCCAGAGTGACGTGGTACGTGGTGGGCTATCGCGCGGAGCTGCTGCCTGAGCTGGCGGCGGCGCGGCGGGAGGTGTTCGGTGACCACGCGCCGGCCAGCACGTTGATTGGGGTGGAGTCGCTGGCAACGCCGGAGTACCTGGTTGAGGCGGAGGCGGTGGCGGTCATCGACTGAGCGCGTGGCGACGCGCCGGCGGCTATTGGCCGACCGCGCCGTCGATCCGCTGGCGCAGAAGGTCGGCGTGGCCGACGTGCCGGGCGTACTCCTCGACCATGTGCACCAGCACCCAGCGCAACGACACGGCCCCGGTCCAGCGGTCGTTGCCGGTGACGGCGAGGTTGGGCGCGGCGGCCACGAAACCCTCCGCGAACGACACCTCAGCGCGCCACGTCTCCCACGCTTCCGCGACGAGGGCAGGGTCGGGTGCTGCGTTGTCGAACGCCCCGTCGGGGTCGGTTTCGGTGGAGAAGTGTGGAGGCGCGTCCTGGCCCGCCATCACCCGGCGAAACCAGTGGCGCTCGATGTCCGCCAGGTGGCGGACCAAGCCGAGCAGCGACAAGGTCGACGGCTCGACAGAGCGACGGGCCAGGGCGTCGGCATCGAGACCGGCGCACTTCAACTCGAGCGTGTCGCGCTGGTAGCGGAGGAACGCGATCATGGTGGTGCGCTCGTCGGTGACCGCGGCGAGGTCCTTGGCGAGATCGCGGGGCGCGATTGCGTCGTCGCCATCAGTGGCCATGCCCGCAACATAGGCGATCGGCGGTGTTGCAAGTCAGACAATCCGTGCGCCGGGTCACAGGTCCCGCCGTCTATGCGGCGGCGTGGTGATCGGGTGCACGCGGCCAGGGGGTGGGCTGGTCCCAGTGGAAGCCGACCCCGGGAGCCGGAGGGATGGTGAGCAGGCTGCCGTCGGATTGGACCAGCTGCCAGCCGCCCTCGTGGACCAGCCAGTGATGGCGATGGCAGAGAAGGACCAGGTTGGGCAGCCGGGTGGGGCCGCCGCCGCGCGCCCAGTGGACCACGTGGTGGGCGGCGGTCCAGGAGGGGGAGCGGTCGCAACCGGGCCAGCGGCAGCCCCCGTCGCGGGCGTTGAGGGCGCGGCGGATGGAGCCGTTCACCACCCGCCGGGAGCGGCCCACGTCGATGACCGCGGAGGTGGCGTCGAGGACGATGCGGGTGACGGTGGCGTCGCAGGCGAGCCGGGCGACGGTCGCGGC
>DATBPD010000063.1:0-2309 GCA_036561525.1 Candidatus Dormiibacterota bacterium
ACGGCGCGGCGTGATCTGGCGATGCTGGCCGAGTCGGGCTACGCCCGGCGCACCCATGGCGGTGCCATGCTGCCCGAGCTGGCCGCGCACGAGGATTCGTTCCAGAGCCGCGTGGAGCAGGACATCGACGTCAAGATACGCCTGGCCCAGTCGGTGGCGGCCACACTCACGCCCAACGAGACGGTGTTCATCGACTCGTCGAGCACGGCCTTCTTCGTGGTGCGCGAGATCCTGGAGTCCGGCCTGCCGGTGACGCTGCTGACCAACTCGCTCCCGGTGATGACGCTGGTGGGGTCAGGCGACGCACCCCAGGTGGACCTGATCGGCATCGGCGGCACCTTCCGCAAGCTGACGCGGTCCTTCGTCGGCGCCGAGACGGTCCGCATGATCGAGCGGTTCTTCGTCGACCGGATCGTGTTCAGCGTCAAGGGGATCGAGATGGAGGGCTTCCTCACCGACCCCGACCCCCTCGAGGCCGACGTCAAGCGGGCGATGATCGACCGCGCCCGCTCGGTCCTCCTGGTGGCGCAGGCTCAGAAATTCGACGAGCGGGGGCTGAACGTAATCGTCCCCGCGGCGAATGTCGACCTGGCCTACCTGTCTGATCCGCCGAGCACGGGGGTACGCATCCTGGAGGCGGCGGGCGTCGAGGTCCACGCCGTCTGACGCTGCCTCGGCCTGCCCGCGGGCTGCGGCCGGGAGCGGGCGATGGCGCGCGCGAGCGGCGTGACGACCACGGCGATGACCACTGCGCAGAGAACGAGGTTGAGGATGAGGATCATGGTTTCTGACTCCTTGACTGGGGGTGATCCGAGGATCGGCCGCCCCCCGAAGACGAACGTGGGATCCGCGTAAGCCCGCGCTAAGAGACGCCCTGAGACAGGACTAGGTTGTAGGGATGACCCTTCTTGCCGTAACGCCGTTTCTCCGTCTATCGTTGCCCGCGTGACTGACCGGGTCCCGGGAGCGGGATCACCGGGGGCAGAGGGCAGGGGCGAGCCAGCCTCCGGTGCGATCTTCACCCGGTCGATCCTCGACACTGCGCACGAAGCGTTCGTGGCGATGGACGCCGATGGACTGATCGTGGAGTTCAACCGCGCGGCCGAGCGCACGTTCGGCTTCTCCCGCGATGAGGTGCTGGGCCGTGCAGTGGCCGACACGCTCATCCCGGAGCGCTTCCGCGAGGCCCACCGCAGCGGCGTGCGGCGATTTCTGGGCACCGGCGAACGGACGATCCTCGATCAGCGCGTCGAGCTGAGCGCTCTGCACTGCAACGGCTCCGAGTTCCCGATCGAGATGACGATCTCATGCACCTATGACGAGGCCACCGGGGACAATGGCCGCCCACGCTTCCACGCCTTCCTGCACGACATCTCCGAGCGGCGGCTCAGCGAGCAGGTCCTGCGCGCGATGCAGTCGGTGACCCACGCAATGGCGCGCTCCGACACGCCGCAGGAGGCCCTCGAGGCACTGCTGGAGCGCCTGGGTACGGACATGGACTGGCACGTGGGCGCCTACTGGGCCGTGGCCGAGGACGGCGCGCTGGACCGGGTGGCGGGCTGGACCGCGACCGGGGTCGACGCCTCGGATTTCGTGCGGCTCAGCCGTCAACTGCGCCTGGAGCCGGGGGCGGGGCTCCCCGGGGAGGCCCTGGAGAGCGGTGAGCCGATCTGGATCGGAGACTATGCCGCGGACTCCTCGTTCCTGCGCGCCACGGCGGCGCGCAAGACGGGCCTGCACTCCGCGGTGTGCGTGCCGGTGACGCGGGAGGGGGAGATCGTCGGCGTCCTCGAGTTCTTCTGCGCCCAGGTGCGGGTGCGCGACGAGGCGATCATCGGTGCGCTGGCCACGGTCGGCGGCCAGGTGGGCGAGCTGCTGGGCATCCTGGACCATCGCCACGCGCTGATGCGTCGGCTGGAGACGGCCGCCCTCACCGATCAGGTCACCGGCCTGCCCAACCGGCGTGCCTGGGAGGAGACCCTCGGCCGCGAGCTCGCACGCGCCACGCGTGACGGCCATCCCGTGTGCGTGGCGGTGCTCGACCTCGACGACTTCAAGCGCTACAACGACCAGCGCGGCCACCTGGCCGGCGATGTGCTGCTCGCCCAGGCTGCTGAGGCGTGGCGCACCGAGCTGCGCGGGAGCGACGTCCTGGCCCGCTACGGCGGCGACGAGTTCGCCGCGCTCATCCCGGGACGGCCCCTCGAGACCGCCCTGACCGTGATCGAGCGCCTGCGCCGCGCCACCCCGCAGGGGTCCGCCTGCTCCGCGGGCGTGGCCGTCTGGGACCGCACCGAGTCCGCGATCGA
>DATBPD010000064.1:0-18497 GCA_036561525.1 Candidatus Dormiibacterota bacterium
GAAGCCCACTCCAAGATAAGATCTCCCACCGGGTTAACCGGGTAAGACCCCAGAGAGACCATCTGGTTGATAGGCCGCGGGTGTAAGAGAGGCAACTCTTTGAGCTGAGCGGTACTAATCGGTCGAGGGCTTGACCTTTCTATCCCACTTTTCAGTGGATCTGGAGCTGCAACGAGAATTGATGTCGAGCGCCTCCCGTGGGAGTGCGGCCCGATGGCGCATCAGCGCCGGCAGACGTGTAGACATTCGCAAACGCGTCCGGAGACGCACTTCGCAGACTTCATCTCCCTTTGCAAGAAGAGAGATACCCGGTGACCATAGCGACGGGGTCACACCTGTTCCCATCCCGAACACAGTAGTTAAGCCCGTCCGCGCCGATGGTACTGCCCTGGCAACGGGGCGGGAGAGTAGGTCATTGCCGGGTATCTCTTTTTTTGTTGCCCTAACGGTGCGCCTATCGCCGGCGCCAGGTGGCCAGCAGGGGCGCCAGGGTCAGCGCCCCGATGGAGCCGGCGAGAGCGTCGGGGTAGACGGAGAAGAGCGGCGCGATGTAGACGGCTCCCCCCGCGACGACCACGGTGCGCCAGAGTCGCGCCAGCGCCCAACGTCGCCGCCAGAGGCCGAGCAGCACGCCGCCAACCAGCACGCCAGCGATCACCGACCACGGCTTCTGTGGTTGAAGTTGGGCGGCGATCACCAGCGCGCCGAGGACGCCGTAGCGCCACATCAGACCCCAGACGACGTTGGGCAGCCAGGGACGTCGCCTCGCCGGCCGCAAAAGGGGCATCGGACGGCGCTGCGCCAGTGCGTCGTGGCACGCCTGGCCGTACGCAAACCAGTCACGCTGGGAGCGGTCGTCGAGGACGCCTTGAGCCGCGGCCATCTGGCGGCCGAAGGTGGCGAGGTCGTCCGGGCGGCTCATGGTTTGGACCCAATGGGGTGACGGTGTTGAGGCTGCGAGCGACGCTGCGCGGTAAACGGCGGCGTGGTCTGCGAGGTTATCGGGTCCGGTCGCCGAATCGACGGCCCACAGCGCTCGCGCCCGAACTCCGGCCCTGTGGGGCAGCGCCGGCGCCAGGACAAGGGGTAATCTGCAGCCTGGCCTCAACCCGTCTTCATCAGCCGCAGCTTGGTTGGTGATCGGACATGCGAAGCAGACGCCGCCTTCTTGCCCTCGCTGCCGCGGTGGCCATCGGGGCTCTGACCCTTCCACCCCTCCGGGCTGAGGCCGGACCACCTCCGACGACCATCAACGGAACCTTCAACGATGGTGTCGGCACCGTGAATTACCTCATCGAGGTCCCCGCGTCGTGGAACCACACGCTGGTGCTCTACAGCCACGGCTATGTCACCCCGGGGCCGGTCAACCCGGCGCTGGACGTCGGTGACCCGGTCACCGGCAAGTGGCTCCTTGACCACGGATACGCACTGGCCGGATCGTCCTACAGCACCACCGGCTGGGCGATCCAGCAGGCGCTGCCTGATCAGATCCAGACCCTTGCAATCTTCAACACAAAGGTCGGGCATCCCACCCACACCATCGCCTGGGGGCACTCTCTCGGGGGGATCATCACGGCCGGGCTGATCCAGCAGTACCCGGGGACGTTCGACGCCGCGCTCCCCATGTGTGGAGTTGTCTCCGGCGGCGTGGGCACGTGGAACCAGGCTCTGGACAGTGCCTTTGCGTTCCAGCGACTGCTCGGGCAGGGGAGCGGGATCCAGCTGGTCAACATCACCAACCCCGCGGCCAACCTGGGCCTCGCTGAGGGCATCGCCGCCGCCGCGCAGGGCACAGCACAGGGCCAGGCACGGCTCGCCCTGTCGGCCGCACTCGGCGACACCCCGGGCTGGTTCACGCCGTTGAGCGCGGAGCCGGCCGCCACCGCCTACGCCGCCCAGGAGGCCAATCAGTACATGTGGGCGTCGCAGGTCGACTTCCCGTTCGCCTTTGCCCTGAGGGCCGAGCTGGAGACACGGGCCGGCGGCAACCCCTCCTGGAACACGGACGTCGACTACGAGACGCAGCTCGAGCGGTCGCCCAGCCGGGCTGAGGTGCGCGCGCTGTACAGGGCCGCGGGCCTCGACCTGAATGCCGACCTGGACGCGCTCAACGCCTCGCCGCGAATCCACGACAACGCGGCGTCGACGCGATACCTGGCGAACAACATCACCTTCAACGGCGATCTCGATATCCCAGTGCTGACCATGCACACCACCGGCGACGGGCTGGTCGTCAACCAGAACGAGCAAACCTATCGCGACGTTGTCACCGAGGCGGGCGACAGTTCGCTCCTGCGTCAGACGTACGTGCACCGCGCGGGGCACTGCGCCTTCACACCGGCGGAGACCATCACCGCATTCCAGACGCTGATCGGCCGGCTCAAGACCGGCCACTGGGACGACTCCACTGATGCCAGCCTGATGAACACCAAGGCCGCCGCCCTCGGGCCGGAGGCCAATGTCTTCGCTGTCGGGCAGACCATCGTTCCCACCTCTGCGGCGTTCCTTCACTTCCGTCCGACCGTCTTCCTCCGGCCCTTCGAGCGCGGTGACGACCAGGGCTGATCTCGGCCTCGAAGCAGCCAACCGGCGGGGGCCCGCCGTGCGCCTCCACCGCGGCCGCTCGATAGACTCCACCGGTGGCTGATTCCCACCCGGGCGTCGTGCCCATGCTGGCGTACGAGGACGGCCCGGCTGCGCTCGACTGGCTGGCCAAAGCCTTTGGCTTTCGCGAGCGCACGCGCATGACCGACGCCAGCGGCCGGCTCACCCATGGCGAGATGGACGCCGGCGATGGCCTGATCATGCTCGCCACTCCATCGCCGCGCTACGAGGGCCCCGCACATCATCGTCAGGGGTGCGCAGCCGCGGCGGCGTGGTCGGAGGTCCCGTACATCATCGACGGCGTGCTCGTGTACGTCGCGGACGTCGCCGCTCACTCCCGGCGAGCACAGGAGGCGGGCGCGCGCCTCCTCACCCAACCACAGACAGATGAGCACGGCACCCGCTACCGCGCGGAGGACCTCGAGGGCCACCGCTGGATGTTCATCGAACGCTAGGCGTAGCGGGCGGGGTCGGGGCGCCGCCTCGGATAATCGGCGGATGAGCACCGCAGGGGCGACTAAGCGCGTCTGCGTCGTCGGCGCGGGACCCAGCGGGATTGCGGCGGCCAAGGCCCTCACCGAACGTGGCCTCGACTTCGAGTGCTTCGAGCGACGCGCCTGCGTGGGCGGCCTGTGGGCGATCACCGATGGCGACGTCCAGGCGTCCTACCCGTCGCTCGAGTGCAACACCTCCAAGGGCCGTACCCAGTTCTCCGACTTCCCCATGCCCAAGGATTACCCGGCCTACCCGCACAACCGGCAGATGGCGGCCTACTTCGACGCGTACGTCGATCACTTCGGGTTCCGCGACCGCATCCGGTTCAACAGGGAGGTGCGGCGGGCAACCCGCGCTCAGGACGGGGGCTGGGACGTCGAGGTGAACCCGGGTGGGGTGGCCCACTTCGACGCGCTGGTGGTCGCCAACGGGCATCACCGCGAGCCGCGCTGGCCGGATCCTGGCTTTCCAGGTGAGTTCGATGGCCGGCAACTTCATGCCCACGACTACGCGGGGCCCGATGATTTCGAGGGTGTGTCGGTGGTGGTGCTGGGCATGGGCAACTCCGCCATGGACATCGCGGTCGAGCTCAGCGGTGTGGCGGAAGCCGTGTATCTCGCCAGCCGGCGCGGTGCCCACATCGTTCCCAAGTTCGCGATGGGCCGGCCGATCGACATGTTCAACACCGCGCTGCCGGTCCCGTGGGCGGTCAAGCGCGCCCTCTTCAACCTGATCGTGCGGGGCACCATCGGTCGCCCGCAGGACGCCGGCCTGCCCACCCCCGATCACCGTCTTGGCGAGGCGCACCCGACCGTCAGCCAGACCATCACCGCGCGCGTTCGTTCCGGCGCGGTCGTCCCCAAACCGAACATCGCTGCGTTCGCCGGCACCACGGTGCGTTTCACCGACGGTTCGTCGGTGGCGGCGGATGCCGTCATCTACTGCACTGGGTACAACGTCAGCTTTCCCTTCCTCGGCCGCGACGTCATGGATGTCGTCGACAACCGGGTGAGCCTGTTCCACCAGGTGTTCCCGCCCGACGTGCCCGGCCTCATGTTCATCGGGTTGGTGCAGCCTTTCGGGGCGCTCATGCCGGTGGCCCAGGCGCAGGCCGAGTGGGTCGCGGACCATCTCGCGGGTGGGTACACGCTGCCGTCTCGCAACGTGATGCTGGCGCAGATCGCCCGCGAGCGCGAGGCACGAGAGCGCCAATTCGTGGCGTCACCTCGACACACCATGGAGATCGACTTCTTCGCCTACCTGCGCGGGCTGCGCCGTGAGCGGCGTGGAGCGTAGCCCCCTCAGAGGCGGTTGTCGCGGTCGGTGTCGATCCTCTCGCGGTACACCGCCTCGATCCGGCTGAGCCGGTCCGTGGCTCGGTCGAGCCGTGGAGACAGCGCCGACAGAAGCGCGCCGGCGCGCACCAGCGGTGACCCGACAAGGATCCGTCGCGGCCGCCGCGCGATGGCGCGGAGGACTGCCGCGACGACCGCGTCCGGTGTCACCGTCGAGGAGTCCACGAAGCGGTTGGCGGTCAGCCGGTCACTTGCGCGCGCCCACATGCCCACCCCCGTCACCGCGGCTGGACAGATCACCGTGGCGTGGACGCCGGTGCCATCGAGCTCTTTGCTCAGCGACGTCGAGAAGGCCACGAGCCCGGCCTTGGCCGTGTTGTACACGGCGTTGAACGGCACGGGTTTGATCCCGGCCATGGACGCGATGGTGATCACGTGGCCCTCGCCCCGCCGTTGCATCGCAGGGAGCAGTGCGTGGGTCAACAGCATCGTGCCGACCAGGTTGACGTCGAGGGCGTGGCGTATCTCTGCTCGCTCGACCCGGACGAATTCGCTCGCCCTCTCCACACCAGCGTTGTTGATGAGGATGTCCGGCACGATACCGAGCCTGCCGCACAGGATGGAGATCAGCTCTCGGTCGTCGGGATCGGCGATGTCTGCCCCCAGGGTTTCCACGGCCAAACTCTCGCGGACATCGCCCAGCCCCTTCGTGTCGACATCGACCAGGAGCAACTGTGCTCCCTGCCGGTGCAGCTCTGTTGCGATGGCGACGCCGAGCCCGCCCGCTCCCCCCGTGATCACCACGGAGCGGCCGGACAGGCCCGCGATCACGCCCGCGGACTGCATCTCATCGGGCTGCATCCAGTGCTCCGAGCGTGTACATTCTCACCATGTCCCTGGAGGGTGTGCGCCTCGCCCGTGACGCGCTTGCAGACATCGAGCTGGTGGCGCAACTGCGCACCGCGTTCGCCGACGCCCAGTCGATCATGGGCCAGACGCTGGCCGAGTTCGGCCTCACCGAGCAGCGCTACCACCTCCTTCTCGTGGTAGCCGCCGGCGGCGCCGACGGCACCGTCCAGGGTGTGCTGGCGCGGGGGCTCCACTGTCCAGAGTCGCGGATCTCGCTGCTGGTCCGCGAGCTCAGCGATGCCGGCCTGGTGGACGCCGTTCGCGACGGCCCCGACAGGCGCCACGTGCGTGTCCGCACCACCTCGGCCGGTGACGGCACCCTCTCCCGCGCCATCGACGTCCAGCGCGATGCGCTGCACAGCCTCATCGCCAACCTCGAGGTCAGCGAGGTGACCCGACTCGCCGAGCTGGTGGCCCGGACCTACCTCGGCCTCGACCTCTCGGTCTCGGTGAGGACGTCCGACCAGACGCAACGGCCGATTCGCAAGCCGCGGCCTCGCCTCGCCGACCCTCTCGACGACGCTCAGACCGGTTAGCAGCCGGCGTCACGCGGCCACGTAGCCGTGGTCGTTGTACCAGCGGACGGCCCCGGCGAGCGCGTCGTCGACGTTGCTCGCCACCACACCCAGCTCGTCTTGGGCGCGGCGCGACTCGACGAACATGCGGTGCCGTGCCATGCGCACCCCCTCGATCGGCACCAGGGGCTGGGATCCGGGCAGCAGGCGACAGCGCGCCTCGTCGACATAACCGGCGAGGAGCGCAGCCGCATGCGGGAGGTGCCGGCGGGGTGCCCGCCGACCCGTCAGTGCGCCAAGTCGGGACCAGAGCTGATCGAAGCTGAGGTTCTCGCCGGCCACGAGGTAGCGGCGGCGGGTCTCGCCTCGTTCGAGTGCAGCGACGTGAGCGCGGGCCACGTCCGCGACAGCCACGACGTTGATGCCCCCCTCGACGCTGGCGAACACACGCCCGCGGAGGAAGGTCAGCAGCGCCGCCCCGGTCGGCGTCGGCTTCCAGTCGCGCGAGCCGACCGGGGCCGTCGGCAGCACGAGAACGGCGGGCACCCGCGCGGCCAGCGCAACGCGCTCGGCGACGATCTTGGAGTCGTGGTACACGGAGTCGCCGTGCGCGTCAGCATGGTCCGCCTCCGTCGCCGGATGTCCGTTTCGCGACGGACCGACCGTCGCCGAGCTCGAGGTCACCACGGCTCGCTCGACGCCGGCAAGACGTGCCGCCTCGAGCAGCCCGGCGGTGCCGACGACGTTGGTTGCGTGGATGCGGCCACGGTCCGCGGGCGAGAAGGAGTACGCGGCCGCGCAGTGCACAAGCAAGCGGCAGCCCCGCATCGGCTCGACCAGCTCGCCTGACCGGGTCACATCGCCCGCCACCTCGCGGAGGTTCGGCTGCCTGGCCAGCCGGCCCGGCCCGCGCACGAGCGCGCGCACTGAGTAGCCGCTGCGAAGCAGCTCGTCGAGCACGTGGCCGCCGATGAATCCGGTTGCGCCGGTGAGGAAGACCTCGTCCCCGATCACCGCGCGCGCGATCCCACCAGGGTGTCGGACGCGGCTCGCAGGGTCTGCTTGAGGGATTTGGTGGTGGCGATGACCGCCGTCGGCTCATAGCCGCAATGGGCCATGCAGTTCTCGCAGCGCGGGTCACGCCCACGCCCGTACAGCGACCATTCGGTGGTGTCGAGGAGGTCCCGGTAGGTGCGCACATAGCCATCGTTCATCAGGTAGCACGGGCGCTGCCAACCAAGCACTGAGTACGAGGGGATAGCCCAGGCGGTGCATGGGAAGTCGACGATCCCTTCGAGGAAGTCAAGGTACAGCGGCGAGTGGTTGAGACGCCACTTCTTGCGGTTCCCGTCGGCGAACGCCTCGCGGAAGATGGCGCGCGTTCGTTCAACACCGAGGAAGTGCTCCTGATCGGGGGCGCGCTCGTAGGCATAGCCAGGCGAGATCTGCATGATGTCGACCTGCAGGTCGTCGTTCAGATAGTCGAGCACGTTGCGGACGGTGGTGGCATCATCCTGACCGAAGAAGGTGGTGTTGGTGCTGACCCGGAAACCGCGCTTCTTGGCCTCGCGGATTGCCGCCACCGCCTTGTCGAAGACGCCGTCGCGGCATACCGACTCGTCGTGACGCTCGCGCAACCCGTCGATGTGCACCATCCAAGAGAAGTAGGGCGAGGGCTTGAACTTGTCGAGCTTCTTCTCCATGAGCAGCGCGTTGGTGCAGAGGAAGACGAACTTCTTTCGCTGCACGAGCGCCGCGACGATCTGGTCGATCTCACGGTGGACGAGCGGCTCGCCGCCGGCGATGGAGACGACGGGGGCGCCGCATTCCTCGACGGCATCGATGCATTCCTGCACGCTCAGACGGCGCGCCAGGATGTCGTCAGGCTGCTGGATCTTGCCGCACCCTGCGCAGGCAAGGTTGCACTGGTACAGCGGCTCGAGCTCGAGCACCAACGCGTACTTCTCGCGGCGGTGCAGCTTCTGGTTCATCACGTAGGCGCCGATGCGGAGATTCTGACGGAGAGGCATGGCCATGGCTCGCTCCTAGGCGTCGGTGCTGGCGTACGGGGCCAGCGCCATCAACGGAAAGATGTGTCGATAGAGGTGGTAGTTGATGTAAAAATCGCCGGGAAAACCCGTCCCGGTGTGCTGCGGTTCCTCCCAGGAGCCGTTGACCTGGCGCTCGGCTAGAAAGCGCGCCCCGGCAGCGGCGGCGTCACCGTCGCCGGCGCCGCCGGCCTGCAGGGCCAGCATCGCCCACGCTGTCTGCGACGCGGTGCTGTCGCCGACGCCGGCAAAGGAATCGTCCTTGTACGAGTGGCAGGTCTCGCCCCAGCCGCCGTCGCGATTCTGCGCGCGCGTGGTCCAGGCGACGGCGCGGGCCACCTCTGCGTTGGCGACGCGCAGCGGTGCCAGCGCCGTGACCACGCACCAGGTGCCGTAGAGGTGGTTGACGCCCCAGCGGCCGAACCACGAGCCCGCCGCTCGCTGCGTGGCGCGCAGATAGTCGATCGCCTGCGCCAGCACCGGACCATCAGCGCGCTCGCCAAGGGCGGCGAGCATCTCGACCGCATGCGCGGTGACATCCTCGGTCGGGGGATCGAGCATGGCGCCGAAGTCGGCGAACGGCAGCTTGTAGACGACGGTGCGGACGTTGTCGCGATCGAAGGCGGCCCAGGCGCCGTTGCTCGAGCGCATCGCCAGCACCCAGCGGTGCGCGCGGTCGATGGCCGAGCGCACCGCTGGGGTCTGTTCGGTGGCGAGCAGTGCGAGCACCACGATGGTGGTGTCGTCGACGTCGGGGTAGATGTCGTTGTCGAACTCGAACGCCCAGCCACCACATTCGACGCCGGGCGCGCAGCGCACCTGCCAGTCACCGCCGCCGCGGATCTGTTCGTCGAGCAGCCACCGGACCGCTCTGCGCAGCGGCGCCGAGTCTGCCGGGACGCCGGCTCGGCGCAACGCCAGGACAGCAAGCGCGGTGTCCCAGACAGGCGACATGCACGCCTGCAGCCGCCATCCCTCCGCGCCCGCCGCGGCGAACCGCTGCAGGCCCTCGAGCCCGCGCCGGATGACCGGGTGGGTCAGCGGCATCCCCTCGAGGTGCAGCGCGATGAGCGAGTACACCCATGGCGGCTGGATGCCTCCCCAGCTGCCGTCGGCCTCCTGCCGGTCGCTGATCCATCGCACCAGGCGGCGTCGCGCTGCGCTTCGCCCCGGTTGGAGACGCGAGCGGTCATAGAGCTTGAGGAGGTGGTCGGCCCACGCGAAGGGACCACTGCCCTCGACACGGTGCAGTCGCCATTCGGTGCCAGGAAGCACAAGCTCGCCGAGGCTGAACGGCAGTGGACGCCGCGGCCGGTGCGAGAGCACGATCAGCAGAGGCGCCACCGTCCCCCGCGCCCAGCACGCGAAGTCGTAGAGGTTGAGCGGGACCTGGGGCGGCAGCCACGCCAGCTCGGGCGGCATGCTGGGCACGCCCTCCCACGGGTACGCGCCAAACAGCGCCAGCCAGATCTTGGTGAAGACACGCGCGTTGGCGACGCCGCCCTGCTCGAGGATGACGCGCAGCGCATCGTGCAGCTCGCGGCGCGAGGCGTCCACCCCGAGGACACGCAGCGCGACGTACGCCTCGATGGTCGTGCTCAAGTCCGCGGCGGCGTCGTGGTAGAGGCCCCACGAGCCGTCCTCGCGTTGCGCTCCCAGCAGGTGGCGGATGGCGCCCTCGCGGATGTCGTCGAGGTCAACGTCGAGGAAGGTCAGCAACAGCACGTGTTCGGCGGTCATGGTGACGTTGGTCTCGAGCTCGCCCGACCACCATCCGTCGGCGTCCTGGGTGTCGAGGAGGTGTCCAACGGCGCTTGCCACGACGTCGCCAAGCGGCGCACCGACGCCATCGTCGCGGGCGAGCACGGCGTCAGCCACGGACGGCCTCGAGCGCGCGCTGTACGTGGGCCAGCCCAGGGGCCAGGCCGTCGGCGGCGGCGCGGCCGCTCCTCACCGCCGACTCCATGGTGGCCGGCCAGCCGGTGGCCGTCCAGGCGCCGGCGATGCACAGATTGCTCCGCGTGGTCCGAGGTCCCGGGCGGTGCAACCGCGGAGTTGGCACGAACGTCGCGTCGGGATCGCGCGTCACCGCGCCTCGCACCAGCCGCACCCCCGCCAACCTCGGCCAGACCGCGACCAGCTCGGCGCAGCCCAGCTCGACGAGCTCGGACTCGGGTCGGGCCACCAGGTCATCGGCGGCGCTGAGGCTGCAGCACAGGTAGCCGGGCCGCTTCTCGAACACCCACTGGATCGGTGACCCGAGGATGGCCGCGAACGGGAGCCCGGCGTTGGGGGTGTCGAACCAGAGGTGAACATCGACGATGGCGCGCGAACGAAAGTCGCCAAGACCATCCACGCCATACGCCGCGGGATCACCGAGCAGAGCGGCGAGGCGAGCCGGGGGCACCGCGAGGATCACGGCATCCGCGGCGATCTCCTCGCCGTCCGCGCAGCGCACCCCGGACACGGTGTCGCCGCCATCGAGCAGGGCGGCCACGCTGGTGCGAGTGCGGACGGCGCCGGCACGCGCGGCTGCGGCTTCCGCGATCCGCGCCAGCGGCACGCGCGACCAGCCGATACGCGCCGCGGCAGGGTCGCCGGCGAACGCCGTGCGCACCACGAACAGCGCATCCTCCGCGCTGACCTCGTCGATGCGGGCGTTGAGGGCGGGGACGACGAAGACGTCCCAAAAGCTCTCGATCGCGGCCGTCCCCTGGCCGTGCCGCAACAGCCATTCGGCGAATGTCTCGCCCCAGTGCGGCGCATCTCCGCTGCGTCGCAGCGCCCGCGCCACCTGCACCTTGGCGGAGAGCGTCAGGTGCGAATATCTCGCGAACGACGGCAGTAGGCTCAGCGCTGCAGGGAGCCCGCGCGCGGCACGAAGGTGCGCCGGGCGTGTCCCCCTGCGCAGCACGGTGACCTCGAACCGCGGCTGCGTCCAGAGCGAATCGGACAGGCCCAGGCTGGCCACGAAGTCGAGGTACTCCGCGCAGCAGCCGAGGTGCACATGCTGGCCGTTGTCGACCTCGACGCCGTCGACGGAGAACGACGTTGCCTTGCCACCGAGAAGGCGGCTGCGCTCGACAAGGACGACCTCGCAGCCCTGCTCCGCCAGCCGGCACACCGCCGCAAGTCCCGCCAGTCCCGCGCCGACGACGATGACGCGCATCAGTCGAGCACCGGCCGCGCACCGTCAACGCGGGGCGTGCGCCTGCTGCGGGGCAGTCCCGCTCTGAGCAGCACGGCTGCCTTGGCTGCCGAGGTCAGCGACAAGCGGCGTTGCAGCGGAATCTCGGGTTGCCGCTCGATCTCGGCCAGGATCCGCTGGTACAGCCCGGCCATCGTCCGAACGCAGACGCCGGCGCGCTGCGGGATGTGACGCTCGACGCGCAGCCCTGACGCGAAGAGTCGACGTGCCCGCTGAGCCTGGAAGTGGACGAAGTCCTCCCATCCGGCCGACGTCGCGCCGGCGCCGAGCTGGGCCTCACTGATGCCGAACCTGGCGAGCTCGTCAGCCGGCAGGTAGACCCGTCCAAGCTCGAGGTCGCCGCGCACGTCCCTGAGGATGTTGGTCAGCTGCATGGCTCGCCCAAGGTCGTCGGCGTGAGCCAGCGCGATGTCGTCGTCGAACCCGAAGATGCGCACGCACATCCGCCCGACCGTCGACGCCACCAGCCCGCAGTAATCGGCCAGGTCGTTCCAGCTGGCGTAACGCAGGGTGGTCAGGTCGCGCTCCACGCCGTCAACGAGCGAATCGAGCTCGGTCAGCGGGATGCGATACGCCGCCACCGCCCTGGCCAGCACCGTGGTGACCTCGTCGTCGGCTTCACCGGCGATGGCGCGACGCACGCGACGTCGCATCTCCTCGAGCCGCGGGCGTGGATCGGTCACCCCGGGCGAGTCGACCGCATCGTCGACCTGGCGCGCAAAGTTGTACAGCGCATAGATCGCGGTTCGCTGTGGCCGGGCCAGCGCGATGAAGCCCCAGTAGAAGTTGGCGGCGTCGCGCCGAGCCAGGCGCTGGCAGACCCGCTCGGCCTCGACGATGCCACGGCTGGTGGCCGCGCTGACCTCCTTGTCGCCGGCGAGGAGCGTGATCGCCTCGGCGGCCACCCGGGCCTTGATGGTGCTGCTGACCTGTGGCCGGACCACGTCGGTGCGGAACGCGGCGCGCCGGATCGCCTCGAGGATCGCGCTGCCGCCGAGCCGGTACATGGCCAGCTGGGCGCGCAGCCGGCCCACCGTCATGGCCTCGAGCTCGCGGCCCTCATCGAGGAGGGTCTCGGCGCGCTCACACAGCGCGCGCACCGCGCCGCGGATCCCCAGCGCGTTGACCTCGTCCTCGGGCAGGTAGCAGCGACCCAGGCGAGCGTCGATGGCCACGTCCTGGGCGAAGTTGGCGAGCTGGAGGCCGATGCAGACCGAGTCGGAGAGCTGCTCCGCCCGCGCGCCCCGGATGCCCATCACTGCGAGCACCATGCGTCCCACCGGCGCTGCCGAGAGGTGGCAGTACGCGTCGAGCTCGGCCCAGGTGCGGTAGCGCGTCACCCGTTGGTCCTGCAGGTTGGCGCTGACCAGGTCGAGGAACGGCTGCACCGCGATGGAGCACTCCGCCACCGTCTCGCGGAGGGCCAGCAGCACGGGATGGCTGGGCACGCTCTCACCGGTGAGCGCCGCGGTCACTTCGTCGCACCAGGCGTGCAGACGCACATCGGACCGGCTCTCGTCGCCGAGGTCGTCGGTGACGCGGCAGTACGCATAGATGCGCGCCAGATGGACGCGCAACTCCGCCGGCAGCATCGCTGAGGCAACCGTGAAGTTTTCGTAGTGGCGACGCGCGAGACGGCGGCAGAACGCGTCCGCGTGGGCCAGTTCGGCCAGCGGGGGGGCCGGCGAGAGGAGCGTCATCACCGTGCGGCGGTGCGTGTCACCTGGGTGCCGCGCAGGTCGGAGATGGTCTCGATGAGGCTCGTCACCAGCGTCACCCCATCCGTGGCGCCGGGCACGGGGACGCCGTCGTCGCGGACCAGGCGGGCACCGGCGCGCAATGACTGCAGGTCAGCGGAGCCCGTGCAGAACATGGCGATGCGGAGCACGTCGATCCATTCGCGCCCGAGCTCCGCGCATGCCTGCGTCCCCTCCGCGGCTGCGCGCAGGAACGGCCCGGCGACGCCGACAAGGTCAGCCCCGAGCGCGCAGGCGACGGCGATGTCCAGTCCGCGGCGAACGCCGCCGCTGGCGAAGATGACCCCAGCCGGTGCAGCACCGCGGGCCTGGGTGAGGGCCACGGCAGTCGGGATGCCCCAGCCGGCGAACGCCGCGGCGGTCCGCGCCGACGGTCCGTCACCAAGGCGATGACGCTCCACCTCGCTCCACGATGTGCCTCCGGCGCCGGCCACGTCGACGGCGGCGACGCCGGCGTCGAACAACGCTGTGACCAGCTCTGGGGCGATCCCCCAGCCCACCTCCTTGACCACGACGGGGACGTCGAGGTCGGCTGCGACGGTCTCGATGCGAGCAAGCAGACCGGCAAAGCAGGTGTCGCCCTCGGGCTGCAGCGCCTCCTGCAGCGCGTTGAGGTGCAGGACCAGCGCATCGGCGCCGAGCATGTCGATGAGCCGGCTGCAGTCACTGCTGGTGACACCGCGGTTCAGCTGCACCGCGCCCAGGTTGGCGAACAGGGGCACCGACGGTGCGAGGTCGCGGATGGCGAACGTCGGCAGTGCCTCGGGGCGTTCAAGGAGCACACGAGCGGAGCCGAGGCCGAGCGCGATGCCGAGCTCCTCGGCAGTTTCGGCGAGCACGCAATTGATCCGGTGAGCGGTCTCCGTGCCACCGGTCATGCACGAGATGAACAGCGGTGACGCGAGGCGCCAGCTGAGAACCTCGGTTGCCGTGCTGACGTCGGCGAAGTCGATCTCGGGGAGCGCGCAGTGCATGAACCGGTAGCACTCGAAACCCGTGCGCACACCCTTGGCCGCGACGTCCTCCTCGAGGTTGATGCGCAGGTGCTCCGCCTTGCGGGCTGACGTCAGCACACCATCCGGTTGTGGAGTCGGGCTGGTCTGCGCCAACTCAGGCGGCCCGCTCGACGATGAACTCGACGATCTCGCGAAAGTCGGCGACGGCGTCGTCAGCGAGCCCGCACGCGGCCACCAGTTGCAGCGCCGACCGGCTCCTGCGCCTCAGCTCGAGGGTGACGGCGTCCGCGGCCCCGGCCTCGTCGAGAAGCGCGAGGATGCGGTCCTCGTCTCCGCCCGACCGGGTGTACAGACGCCGGAGCTCGCGCCGCGCCGCACCGCGGAGGCGCGACTGGCCGACGACCACAGGGTAGGTGAGCTTGCGCCGTGCCAGGTCACCACCGCATCCCTTGCCAGTGACCTCGCTGTCGCCCCAGGTGCCCAGCCAATCGTCGCGAATCTGGAAGGCGACGCCGAGCTCAACGCCGGCGCGGCGCAGCTGCCTCGCCCGGCGCGCGTCTGCGCCGCTGATCAACGCGCCAGCCTCCAGCGCTGCCCCGATCAGCGCCCCGGTCTTGGCCCGTGCCAGGCGCAGGTATGTCGCTGCGGTTGTGTCGATCTGGCCTTCCAGCGCCAGGTCGAGGCACTGGCCCTCGATGACCTGGAGGATTGCGCCGTTGATCGCCGCGGCAGCGCGCAGCCGGGCCTGGGGGCGATCGCGACCGGAGAGAACCGCCCGGTAGGCGACCGCATGCATGCCATCGCCGGCATTGATCGCCTGCGCCTGCCCCCACACCGCCCACACCGTGGGATGGTGGCGGCGTTCGCGGTCGCCATCCTGGATGTCGTCATGGACCAGGGTGAAGTTGTGGATCCACTCGACGGCGGCGGCGACGGGCAGCGCATCGTCGCCTCGCCCGCAGCGTTCAGCCGCCCAGAGTGCCAGGCAGCCACGGAGGAACTTGCCGCCCCCGTCGCGGCGGGGCCGGCCGTCGGCGTCGGTCCAGCCGATGTGGTACGCCGACATCGCGCCGACCCGCGTTCCGGCGGGAAGCGCGGTCGCCCGCAGGGCTGCGGCAAGCGCCGGGAGCTGCCGCCGCAGCGGGTCGGGGATCCGTGCCGCGGCCTGCTTCTCGAGGGGTGCGAACGCAGGCTGGAGCTGGCGGATCGCAACTGCCATGGCCTCTCATCCCAGTGCATAACGCCAGATAACGTTTCACACATAGTAAGTAGTCGTGGGGGCTCAATACAAGACGCGCCACGAGCGGTGGTCGGTCGTCAGCCGGTCAAGTAGAATCCGCCGGCCGGCGATGCCCAGGTGGTGGAATTGGTAGACACGCCAGCTTGAGGGGCTGGTGACCGCAAGGTTGTAAGGGTTCGAGTCCCTTCCTGGGCACTCTCAGACGGGGCCATTCGTATTCGAATTGGTGCTCTTGAGTGACCCCAAATGACCCTGAATTGACCTCCTGAAGGGGTCAGATAAGGGGTCAACTTTCGGGAGCCGCCGGAAAGCGCCAACGGCCATGTCCTGTCAAGTGGTGTACGAACGACCGACGTCATCCGGTCGATTGAGTCGTTCACGCTGCCGTCTCGGTGATCGCTGGCCAGCCCTCCGTGTCGATGGTGGTGTACGAGGCGCTGAGTGATTCCGCGCTCATGTAGTGGCGGGTGACGGCCCACTCGTCGTGCTGCTCGGCGAGCACGGCTCCAAGGAGGCGGATAACGGCGGCCCTGTTCGGGAAGATGCCCACCACGTCGCTGCGCCGGCGGAGCTCCTTGTTGAGTCGCTCCTGCGGGTTGTTGGACCACACCTGGCGCCAGTGCGCCTTGGGGAAGCCGGTGAACGCGAGCACGTCGGGGGATGCGTCAGTGAGCATGGAGGCGGCGTCGGCGAAGCGCCCCTCGAGCTGCTGCACGACCCGGTTCAGCTGGGCCCACGTCGAGGCCGCATCCGGTTGGGCGAACACGGTGCGCACCAAGGTCGCCACCATCGGCTGCGCGCTCTTGGGAACGCGGGTCAGCAGGTTGCGCATGAAATGGGTGCGGCAGCGTTGCCAGGTGGCACCCACCAAGACCGCCCCGATGGCGTCCTTGAGGCCCTCGTGGGCGTCGGAGATCACCAGCTCCACGCCGGACAAGCCGCGCGCCACCAGCGAGCGCAGGAAGGCCGTCCAGGCGGCGCCATCCTCGCGGGTGACCACGTCCACACCGAGCAACTCGCGCTGGCCCTCGCCGTTCACCGCGGTGGCGCAGATCAGGGCCACGTTGACGATGCGGCCGCCCTCGCGGCACTTCAGCACCATGGCATCGATCCACACATAGCGGTATGGACCGGCGTCCAGCGGCCGGCTGCGAAATGCCTCCACCATCGGGTCGAGGCTCTTGGCCATCTCCGACACCTGCGACTTGGAGATGCCCTCGATGCCCAGCGTCTTGACCAGACCATCGACCCGGCGGGTGGAGACTCCGCGCACGTAGCACTCGGCGATCACCTGCACCAGGGCCTGCTCGGAACGGCGCCGCCGCTCGAGCAGCCAGTCCGGGAAGTAGCTGCCGGTGCGCAGCTTGGGAATGGCGAGGTCGATGGTGCCGGCACGCGTGTCCCAGGTGCGCTGGCGATATCCGTTGCGGGAGTTGGCACGCTCCGGGGTGCGCTCACCGTACTCGGCGCCGCAGAGCGCCCCCGCTTCGGCCTCCATCAGCGCGCCGGCGAACGTGGTGATCATCTCGCGCAGCAGGTCAGCATCCGCTGCCTCCACCTGCTTGCGAAACCAGGTCAGAGCATCCATGCTGTTGGTGGCCACTGTCGTCTCCTTGAAGTTGGTAGAGCTTCATCAAGGATGGCGCGGTGGTCGTTCTTTGTGGGTGGCTCTCCACCCCTTCATACACCACGTACGATGCTTCTATTGGTTGTCAAGCGGCCAGAGCAACGACGCGCACCGGGACGAGAACGCGGTAGACGTCACGCGCGACGTAGCGCTTCAGGCAGCGGATGATCTCCTTCTTGGAGAGTCCTTCCTGAGTGCGACGAGCCATGTAATCCCTGGTCGGCTGATGACAAGCCAGACGAACGATGACGATGCGCCATAGCGCTCCATTCGCCTGGCGATCTCCCCCGCGATTGAGCCGATGGCGACCGGTTGTCTTGCCGGATGATGCCGGCAGTGGCGCCACGCCGCAGAGATGAGCGAAGGCGCTCTCGGAGCGCATCCGCTCGGGATTGTCGCCAACCGCCACCAGCAGGGCGCCGGCGACATCACTGCCGACACCCTTCATGGCGCACAGTGCGGGCGCTACCTCAGCAGCGAGACGTGCAAGCTCGGCGTTCAGGATCGTCAGCTCGGCGGTCAGCAACTGGTGGCGCCCGGCCAAGCCCTTGAGTGCCAGCTTGACAGCTGCGGCCGGTGTCGTGATCGGACCTGGTCGCAACGCGGCCGCGCTGTCAATGAGGTGGTCGCCGGAGAGCGAACGCAGCTGCTCACGCAGCTCGGAAGGCCCGGTCACGATCAGTGCGGTGATCTGATTGGTGATCTGGGTAGTTGTCTTCACCGCCGATCGTCGCGCCACGCGCAGAGAACGAATCATCCCGACGCGATCGTCATCACGCTTGGCGACGGCCGTGGCCTCGCCAGAGAGCACGGCACGAGCGGCCGCCTCGGCATCGACCGGATCCGACTTGCCGCGGGCATGCCGCGTCTGGCGGTTGGGTCGATTGACCTCGAGCACGAGACAGCCGGCGTCACGCAGGAAGCGCGCCAGGCCAGCCCCGTACGACCCCGTGCCCTCAAGGCCGAACTGTGGCTCAGAGCCCAGCCCGCGCGCCCACGTCAGCAGGCTGCGGTACCCGGCGGGAGTGGTCGCAACCTCACGCTGCCCCAACGGGCGACCGAGATCGGTGCTGAACGCCGCTGCGACGTGGACCTCGCCGTGAGTATCGACACCAACAGTGATGCCGACGCGCTCTCGGTGTGCGATGCTGCGAGAAGCCATCCTCATGTCCTCGTGTTCCGGTATTTCACCCGGATCTGACTGGGTTGGTGAGTCAGTGGGGCGGGCGGACAGCACTGGGACGAGCTGGTGAGCACGCTTCTATAAGGTCACGTTCCGCTCCACTGACGGCACCGGAGAACCTTCCGCCGGCGGGTCGACAAATCATTCGGAAGGCACGAGGCCGGTGGACGCTGGGGTCAGGCCCGTGCGAAAGACTCTCCGGTGCCGATGGTGACAACTGGCGTGCTCATGGTGGCTGCGCTACGCGTGAGCGATGGCTTGTCCACACCGTCCACCGGTGTACACCCCCCTTCCCCCGCACCCTCATCCCCCGATTACTACGGCTACTTATCCACATCACGGGGATCATCCCAGTGGACGCTACTCTCGGGCGAACCGTAGAAGTCCATCCTGAGACACAGATCGTGCTGCCGATGGTTGCTTGGGTAACGGCTAGATTCAGCACGCAATACGTGACGCCACCTTGATGGCATGCATCGGCTGGCCCTACCGGTGCAGGGGGAGGAACAGTGGGTGCCGACACTGCAGTGGAGAGCGGCGGCACAGTATCAGACGGAATCGGAATAGGTGTCGAGTCGGTGCACGAGTAATGTTTTGCGATTAGTTCAACATCCCCCGACACCGCTTGACCTGCCCCCGGCTTGGTCTGGCACACCGTCC